>NZ_CP114783.1:1265964-1898947 GCF_027359595.1 Prochlorococcus marinus str. MIT 0912 | reverse complement strand
ATCTTATTCAAAACAAAAATTAATCAGATGCAATGATTAGTAACTTAAGCTTCTTAGAAAGAGAATAATCTAAGATTAATAACTATGGATCCTGTTAAAAGTAAAGCAGCAAATACAAAAAGAACTAATCAAAACAATAAACCAACTGTAGTTTTAATGACAAGATGGCACGCGATATATAGATGTAAAAGTCGTTTATCAAAGGATATAGGGGCATTTAAAGCAGCAAAGATCCAGGAGAAACTAACTAATCACACAATTAAAGTGGCCAAGCTAATTCAAAAAGAAGGTCTCGCAGACATAAAAGTTGCCATCGATGGAATTGGTATAAAAGCTGCAAAAAAATGGGCCCTGTTAAATGGAATCAAAACGGTTGATATTCAAGGACCTGGAAATCTAGGAACAAAAATGAAAAGACAGTTTTTAGAGACTCATTCTAGAAAAAATCTTTCTCACCAGATTCGAAATCCTATCTTGCTAATTGGAACTGATTTACCATCAATCTCACATTTTGAATTAATCCAAGCTTTGCAAATTCTTAAACATAAAGACATGGTTTTGGGACCTTCAAGTGATGGAGGATATTGGCTTATAGGACTTTCAAATAAAATTTTAAATCCTTTATGTACGTGGCCATTTTCTGGTATATGTTGGGGAACCGATAAGGTCCTTCAAAAAACAATTCGATTAGCATCCTTAAATCAAATCAATTATCAACTTCTTCAAAATAAAAATGATCTGGATAATATTATGGATTTATCACCATGGCTAGATTACAAAAGTTTCCGACTCTCAGTATCATCATACCAACTTTAAATGAGTCGAGCCACCTCCCTCTTCTCCTTGCCGATTTAAATGAATGGCCACACGATTTTGAATTAACCATAGTTGACGGAGGGAGTATAGATTTAACTATTTCAATTGCACAAATACAAGGAGTAGATGTTATTAAAAGCCATAAAAAGAATAGAGGCTATCAATTAAAAACTGGGGCTTCAAATTCAAAAGGAGAATGGCTTTTATTTCTACATGCAGATAGTAGATTAAGCCCAAGTTGGGTAAAGAGATTATACAAAATAATAAAAAATAAAAAGTCTAAGAATTTTGCTTGGTATTTTGATTTTAAAATTAAAAAAGCAAATCTAGAGTTCAGGATTTTAGAGATAGCAGTAGCACTTAGAAGTTATTTCTTACAACGACCTTATGGAGACCAAGGCTTACTTATACATAGAGATCTATATTACAATTCAGGGGGGTTTTCTTCATTAAAAATAATGGAAGATCTAGACTTTATAACAAGAATTACTAAAACAACTAGAGTAAAACGTATTAGAGGAAGTATATATACAGATGATATAAAGTGGTCCAATTCAAATATCATTAAACGTGCAATAAAGAATTATATATTAAGAAAAAAGTGGCGAGGTGGTTATAACATAGATAAAATATCAAAAGAATACAATACATAATTTTCAAAGACAAATATCAACAATCAATTTGAATACCAAAATGCACATTTATTACCTTTTGGTTCTAAAGTCCAACCTTGCCTTTTATAAAAAGTAATAACATCAGAATCAGCAAACAAAGTTACTCTGCTAATACCTTCTCTTTTTAAACTCTTCATTAGATATGACATAAGTTGCTTTCCTAATCCATAACCTTGATAAACAGGGTTAATGGCTACATCCCATATTGTTGCATCAATTATTCCGTCCCCAGTGCATCTTGCAAATCCAATCAATCTTGGAAATTTTGGATCATGCTGCCATAGACCAACCTTGAGCAAACTATTATCAAGTGCTCTTTTAACTCTCCTCAGTGGTCTCCTCCCCCAACCCACGGCCTGAAGAAGTTGCTCTAGTTCAATTAAATCAAAAGATTTTGAATTACTAAACACAAATAGAGATGAATTATTTTGATTAAAGTATTGAAGAGCTTGTTGTCCATAAATATTTTTTAAAGTTTCATCTGAAAGAATATTTTCATTTCTCCGGCCTGGCAAACCTATTTTTGTTGATCCTATATTAATCATAAGTAAATACAAATTAGATGGTTGTAAGACCTTTTTCTTGCAACTCAGAGAGTTGCGAATAAAGTCCACCTAAAGCTCTTAACTCTTCATGTGTACCTTGCTCTAATAGACTTCCTTTTTTCATGACGAGGATTCGATCAGAGGCTTCTATTGTTGCTAGTCTATGTGCAATTACAAGTGCAGTTCTTTTCTCTAACAATCTATCAAGATCTCTTTGTAAAGTTGCCTCAGTTGATGGATCCATAAAAGCAGTCGCCTCATCCATGATTAATACTTTTGGATCTCTTATTGCAACTCTTACAATAGATAAAAGTTGCCTCTCACCTGAAGAAAGATTCCCTCCTCTTTCTCGAATATAAGTATCTAATCCATTAGGTAACTTTCTCAATAAATTATCAAGACCTAAATCACTACATATGTCTTTTAAGCGCTGATTATCAATTACAGAATCTAAACGCAGATTATCTGCAACATTTCCGCTAAATAGGAAAGTATCTTGAAGCACAACTCCAAGTTGTTTCCTTAACGACTCGATAGGTATATTTTTAATATTTTGACCATCAATATATATATTTCCTTTTTGAGGCTCATAAAGTCTACATAACAATCTTATTAAGGTAGTCTTCCCTGAACCAGTTGGACCAACAAGTGCAACGTGTTCGCCTGGTTTAATTTTAAAACTTAAATCATTGATTATCGGTTCATCTTCTCTATAGAAAAAACTTACATTTTCAAATAGAACTTCCCCAAAAACAGTTTTCCTTGATTTTGTCGATTCTTTATTTTCTGCTTTAGGATTAATTTGATCATATATCTCGATTTTTTTCTCAAGCAATTCACTTATTCTTTCCACTGCTGTTAACCCTCCCTGTATTTGTGTAAATCTTTCTGCCAACTGTCTTAAAGGTTCAAATAGTCTTTGTGAATAAAGAATAAATGTCGTAAGAGTACCCAACCCCATTGCTCCTGCTGTAACCATATAACCTCCAAGAGAAATAACTAAAGCAACTGCAGCTAATGAGACCCATTCGATAAATGCAGAGATACTACTGTCATAAAAAATGGTACCGTTTACGGCATTTTTATAATTATTTCCAGTTTTAAAAAAGTTTTGACCATTTAATGTTTGTCTTCTAAACATTTGAACAACTTCAAGACCTTGTAGATTTTCCTGAAAATTTGCATTTAATTGGGAAAGTTCTTCTCTAACTTTATAGTTTTGTCTTCGATAACGTTTTTGTAACCATAGAATAAAAAACGTAACAGGTATTTGAACAACCAAAAGGAGAACACCTAATCTCCATTCAATTAAAATCATAGTTATTGATATAACTATAAGACTCACAAAATCAGCCAATACTCCAACAGCTCCACTACCAAAAACTTCTGACAATGCATCAACATCACTAGTTAATCTTGTAAGTAATTTGCCAACAGGCATTTTGTCATGAAAACGCAAAGACAATGACATGGAATGAGAAAACAAATCATTCCTAATCCTTGCAGTCAGCCTCTGGCCTACAGCCTGTATATTGTATGACTGAAACCCCTGCAATCCAAGTCTAAGTAATACTGTGATGAATAGTATTACTATTATAAAACGAATAGATAATTCATTAGTAAACTTATCAAAAAAAAGTATCGTATCCTCTCCCCTTAAAACAGAAATAGCCTGCCCAACAAGAAGAGGTTGAATTGCGCCAGCCAATGCCACAGGTATTAATATTAAAAGTATTAGAACTAAACGTTTTTTTTCTTTTTTTAGATACTTTCCAAGTTTCTTAACTCTTCGAAGATCATTTTTTGCCATCAGAAAAGAGGTTGGTCTGAGATTGGATTTGAATTGAGTCAATAATTTCTTGAAGGGGCCCTTTATCAAGTCTTAGAGATAGTGGGTGCCCAACAAGGCGAGCACTTGATTTAAAAAGTTCTTCAATTTCAACAAGACCATTATCTCTAAGAGTACGACCAGTTGCGACTAAATCAACGATTGCTTCAGCCATACCTGTAATGGGGCCTAGCTCAACAGATCCACTCAAATGTACCAATTGAACGGGCAAATCAATTTGATCAAAAAAATTCTTTGCGCAGTTCGTGAATTTACTTGCCACGCGGCAATTTGGTGGCAAGTCAGAAGCACTCAAATAACCACTGCTTGACTTAACTGCTACAGACATATGGCACTCTCCAAACCCAAGATCTACTAAATTCGATACTTGTAATTTCTGCTCTTGTAATACATCAAAACCCACTATTCCTAGTTGCGCCTGACCATAAGATACGTATACAGGAACATCACTGTTCCGAACTAAAAGGGCTTTGGCACGGCCACAAACTGACGGAACCATTAATTGCCGATTGCTATCTTCTAAAACGGCAGAGAAATCAAGTCCAACGTTAGAAAACATTGAGACTGATTCTCGCAACAAAGCACCTTTAGCTAAAGCAACAGTAAACATGTCAGAAACTATTGAAGTGGATTCTAACTATTCCATTACCTAAATAAACAATGTTAGAGAAAAAAAGCGAATTCACTATTTACCCAATTACTGTCTTACAGGACAATATCGTATGGGTATGGGTCCACAATTGCAATGCAGTAGTAGTAGATCCCTCCATATCGGAGCCAGTAGAAAAATGGCTTTTAGAAAAAAATCTATCCTTAAAAGCTATCCTTCAAACTCATCATCATGATGACCATATTGGTGGAACACAAAAGTTAATCAAAAGATGGCCTCAAGCAAAGGTAGTTGCATCAAAAAAAGAACTAAAAAGAATCCCTTTTCAAACATTCTCAGTTGGAGATAATGATGTTTTCCATTTAATGGATAGTGAAATTAAAGTTATAGAAGTCAACGGTCACACCATTAATCATATAGCTTTTTACATATCAAAAGAAGCTACTAAATATAATATATTGTTCCCTGGAGACACATTATTTAGTGGAGGTTGTGGTCGACTCCTAGAAGGTACTCCAACTCAGATGTTTGAAAGTTTATGTAAACTTAATTCCCTTCCAAAAAGCACTAAAATATACCCAGCACATGAGTATACAGAAAACAACTTAAAATGGGCCTTAACATTAGAGCCAACAAATCTTTCTATTATTGAAAGATTAAAGCTTATTCAAAATAAACTTCAGAAGGGAATGACTAGTCTCCCATCAACACTTTCAGAAGAAAGAAAAACAAATTTATTTTTAAGAGCAGAAAATATCGATAAATTTACAATGCTAAGAAGACACAAAGATAGCTGGAAATGTTAAATTCCAACTTGTGTAGCAAACCCCTTAATTCAAGACTCATTATTCATGAAAAGTACAGCGATAGAACCAATCGAAACAAAAGCTGCACCCAAACCCGTTGGACCTTACAACCAAGCTGTTTTGGTAGAGAACTTTTTGTATTGCTCAGGACAAATTGCTTTAGACCCCTCAACTGGTGAAATGATCGGGAATGGAAATATAGAAGAAGAAACCAGACAAGTTCTAAAAAATTTGATGGCTGTAATCAAAGCAGCTGGAGGAAAAAGTTCAAACGTTATTAGAACAACTATTTATTTGACTGATTTAAATGATTTCGCAAAAGTAAATTTAATTTATGCAGAAACTTTTAGCCAAACAGTAAGTCCCGCAAGAGCATGCGTTGAAGTATCAAATCTTCCCAAAGGTGGAAAAATTGAAATAGATTGCATTGCTTGGTTAGGAAACAAAGAGTAAAAACAACATTGTGACTAAATAGATCCTTGCCACTTTGCTAATTGACCCCATTATTGTCTAAATTAATAGTTGATTCGCAATAAACAATGTCCACTGCCAAGTTGACTATTGGCGAACTAGAAGCAGGGTACCCTCTTTACTGCAAAGCACTTAGGAGGCTTTTGCAACAAGGACGTACCCCTGATCAAATTCAAAGGACAGTTTGTTGGAGCCACTTAGAGACTCTTAATAGATGTTTGCCTGGAAGATATAAAACCCCCTCCTATCTAATGGCATTAATCAAAAGGGATCTAGAACAACCAAAAGAGGATGATTAATTCTCTTCCTGTTTATTTAAAAAATCTATTTTACTTGCGAAATCATGGTCATCTTTTGATATTTCCTCTTTCTCCTTATTTTCTAAAGGTCTGATAGTGATATTTGCATAAGTCTTCCCGAAACTTATATCTGGAAAGCGATTAACCTTCTCGCAAAAATCACCTAACGCATCAAGAAAATCTCTATTTTTTTCATAAGATTGAAATTCAAATCTTTTTTCAAGACACTCTGGTCTTTTTTTTTGCCTCCACCCTTCCATGATAAAAACTTATCTTTTGTAAAAGCTACTACATCGTGAATTGATTGAAGAAATACTTTGTAAATTAAAAATTAATCAGCTTCTCCTTTTCGCTCCACTTCCCTTCAATGCTGGCTCGACCTCAATATGAGGTCGAGCAATTATGTGCGCAGCAACTAATCCATCCCCGACTCGCTCACAAGCATCAGCACCTGCTCTCACAGAAGCATTTACAGCACCAGTCTCACCACGAACCATTACTGTTACATATCCTCCACCAACTAGTTCCTTAACGATCAAATTAACTTCCGCAGCTTTTGTCATTGCATCGGCCGCTTCAATTGCTGGTACCAATCCACGAGTCTCTATCATTCCTAATGCAATACCAGAGCTTGAATTACTCTCAAAACCTTTATCGTTTCCGATTGGTTTTTTAGTTGAAGCAGCACCTCTAGAGCCATTAGATAGATTTTTAGCGCTAGGAATATTTTTAGTACTAGATGTTTTACCGGTTGAGGAAGACTGTATCTTCGAAGAAGTTTTTGTTTGAGTAGTTGAATTGATAGGAGTAATATCAACTACTTGATCTTTAGGCTTAATAGTTTTATTACTACTTTTTTGTCGACGATTTGAAGAGTTAGTCATAGTTTAAGAATTTATAAAATTAAGCTTTATTGAATAGTGCTTAAACTAATCATCAGGTGACCAATTATCAATAATCCCACCAATGGTTAAATCAGTTTGAATATTTGGGTTTGGACATCCCCACCTCGCAGCGGTTCCTGTTGCGGTAAAAACCCAATTACCTTCTCGCGCACCGACAGGGTCAACAGCCACAAGTCTTTTACCTTTGTTATTGCACAATATTCTTAAATGCATATGTCCTAAACCTTCCACTCTCTGCGAACATACCAACCGTCCCATAACTTGCATGATCTCCATTATTTTGCTCCTCCTGGAATCTGTTGTTGAGTCTCTGGATCCCAATGATCAATAATCCCAACAATGGTTAAATCACTTGGATAAGACTTACTTCCAGCAGCTTCGCGAGCGGCAGAACTTCCTACACATATCACCCAATCATCTGGTTTACATCCAACAGCATCAACAGCAACTTTTTTTGAGCTACCGTCTAATACAACCTGTAAATGCTTATGTTCAAAGCCTGGAATACGATTAGTTGAGACAAGTGGTTTGAGAACTTTACAAATGAGCATTTAGTGAGCCTCCTGAGTGACTGGATCGAGGGAAGAACCTACAACTTCTGCAGGAGCCTTTTTATCTCGATCTCGAATAGTAAGAAATGTGTGAAGTGAACCATTATCTATTAAATCTCGATAACGAGACTTAATAGCCTCATTAATTCTATGACAATCAGATAATGCTCTATTTCTAGCATGAGGGACACTACCTGAGTAATCAAAGCGAATGACAATAGGGATTGGTAAACTTCTCGAGATATTGAGACCTGTAAAAATTTTCACTCCGACGTCGAGATCAGGAGCTCCTTGTTCAACAGTCTCCAAATGAGCAAAATAAGTAAGATTCCTTAAATGAACTTCTTTAAAACCAATACCTACACCAATAAACCTCTCAGCATGCCCTGCATCTTGGTAGCTTCCGGAATGAAAATTCTTCACATAATCAATTTGAGAAATATTATTTGAAATGAGTTTGGTAATAAACATAACCATATTTGGATCTGTTTCTCCAGGGCAAACACCTTTGATATTTTCTTGAATTTTTTGAAGAGCCTCTTCAGCTTTTAAAAATTGAGTCTCTTTGTATATTTCATTTGTACAAACCCATGATTTCAAATCAACTTCATTAGTTTTCGAAGGCGTATGAACTCTTATCGCGTCTGTATCTGTGTCAATACCAATTAAAAGCAAATCAACGGATGCACCGCAGCAAAAACTATTTTCGACTGCTTCCCTAAAATCTAATAATCTCTGTAAGCCCTCTGATGCTGCTAACTCATCATTACTACCATGAGCAGCACATCCTTGGTGTGTAGGGTCAACAGAACTAAAATGATAGATTACTGATTTTAAATATCTTGTTGGCTCAGTTGCAGCATTAGGAATTGACTCTCTATATCTACTATGTTCAGTTTTAACCCAACGGTTAACTGTTTTTTCAATATCAAATAATGCACCTGCATGAGAACGCCTCCTGACAGAACTAAAAGGTATACGTAATGCATAAGAAATAGCATGAGCTAATCGACCATCGGCACAAGGAGTTATATCTAAAAGATGAAAGCCACATTGATATAGGAAAGACTGGAAAGATTTAGCATATTGACTGTTTCCAGATCCCTCTAGTGGATCTGAATCAAAAAATTCATTACTCGTCAATTGGTGTGATTGAAAAACACACCATGCAAACAAGGCACTTATGTCAACACTTCCAACCCAAGCCTTTTCAAGTATGTGCAGTGGTAATTCATAACCTAATTCCGAGAGACATAAATTTTGAGCTCTTTCTACAAAATTCAAATCATTTTGAAGACTAGAGACTCTTTTTAAAAGAGGGACAATATTATCAAATCGACCTTTAACCTTTTTTTCATATTGATTTAACTTCTGATTTTCTTGAGAGTTGGTTAATGGATGATCCTTGGAGAAAGAGCTAATGGTTTTTATTTCATCAGAGAAAGAATTAGTAGTCTTAATTACTTCAGAATTCAAGCCCTGATTTTCTAGGTCGACAAATCTCTTCATAGGAGCTGTTGGCCCACGAAGAGATTTCTTGGCCAAATTACGATAGGCCATCGACTATTTAACCTCTTGCTCCACCAGAGAAAGTAACCAGTTGACCATCCCTTGTGTTACCACTAGAACCAGTGATTAGAAAATCTGGTTCAGGAACTTCTTCGTTTCTCTTTAATTCAGATGCTTTCATTGCACTCATTGGTCCTGGACGTGAAGGATTTCTACGCTTAGCAGATGCACCTTCTGTTCCAGTGACATGTTCTCCTCTAGCCCAATCATCACCAGTTATATTCAATCCTGCAGATTGTCCTTCTCCTGTTATTTGTGAGGTTGGGCGTTGCTTAGCTTCTTCATTAACTATTTGATCAACTTTATTATTCTGAGTATTTGATGGTTTTCTGTCAAAGCGAAATTGTTCAGTACCAGTCACTTTATTTGCAGCCATATCGAATGGGCCAGTAATTCTTGAGCTATCTTCGTAGCTCGTACCTGTGACACCTGCATTGATTTCATTTTGAATATGAGCTTGCCTCGCTGGAGATTTTACGCTGAAACTTGTCCATGCAGCTGCTTTTTCAGTATTTTCCTGTTGAGCATAACCTTCGGGAATATTTGATAAACCACAATTGTCTACCAATTGATCACCGCCAACATATGGAGTTCCAGTTAAAGGCTCACAGGCACCTTTATGTGCACCTGTCATTTTCCCACCTATACCTGGCTGCTGACCAGTCAATCTTGCTGCAGGAGTACCAAGTTGCCTTGGGGTTCTAGCCTCTATCTCAGATGACGCAGAATTATCACACCATTGATTTGCTTGATCTAATCCTGCATAGGGTGTACCTGTAACTGCTTTACAAGTACCAGGTTCATCTCCTGTTACGAGAGGAGATCTACCTGTCATTGTTCCACTAACTTGTTGAGTTTTATTCGTAACACTCAGACCAACTTTTGCGGGATCAGGAGCAGGCTTACTTCCACAAAAAGCATCATATTGGCCAGATCCCACATACTCATCTCCCGTCACATTCTTACAACTACCAGCCTCATTGCCAGTAACATTTTCTCTTCTAGAGACATCAGTGCCAGTTACTCCGTTCCCACGAATTGTAGTTAATGAGCCAACCTTTTCTGCTGGTCTACCAGAAGGTAGTGGATCAGAACCTAAATACTGATCGCCAGTTAAACCTTTATTTGATCCTGCTTCATTTCCTGTAACTAAAGCTGACCTTCCTGTCATAGTTCCACTGACTTTCTGACCATCAATAGTTTGGCTATAGCCAATTTTTGAGGGTGAAGGGTTAACTCCTCCGCAATAATGATTGGATTGATTAGCTGATATATATTCAGTACCAGTAAGGTTTTTACAAGTACCAGGCTCATCACCAGTAACTTTTTCTGATCTACCAACCTCGTTACCCGTTACTAAATTTCCATGAGTTGTATTTGTAACACCTACCTTTGCTGGCTGGCTTATAGGAGTGTTTGAACCATTACAGAAAGAATCAATAACTTCTGAACCAAGATACTGAGTACCTGTTATTGAACGGCAAGTACTTGCTTCATTACCAGTAGTTTTTATAGATCTATTTGCTTGAGTTCCAGTAACAAGCTGACCAGTTGCGGTCTCACTCATTCCTACTTTCCAATGAGCATCAGGAGCACTAGCATTTTGCTTTGCACCATTTTTATTGGGACCACAAGGTCGAGTTACTGAAGTACGTTTTGATCCAGTGGCACCAGTTTTACTTTTAAGTTCTCTTACTCTTTGAGCTATTTCCTTAGTTGTTAGATCTGGATTACCTTGCCTCGCAACAGATGCAGCTGTTGTTGGTTGTTTCCCAGCAGATTTACCGTGCTTTGATAATGCTTCTCTTCGAGCCAGCACAAAAGCTCTACTTGAATTCGTAATTGCTTTTCTTTTAACAGTTGAACGGTGATCAGTTGTTCTTTTATTTAATTTCAAGCTAACTTCTGGCTTTGAAATTGTATTACTAGTCTCCTCTAAAGCTTTTTGCTCACATTCTGGACAACAATGTTCAGCCTTTTTTGCGTCATAAGAAGGAGCGTTTTGAACCTTTTTCCTCTCAACATCAACTCGAGTTATATCTTTACTGTTATCGGCAGATTTTCCTCTACGTGACAATGCTTCTCTTCTTGCAATAACAAGTTGTCGACTTGGTTGTGCTACAGAACTTCTATATGATCTTGAACTACTTGTGCTCCCAGAAGTACTTAATTGAAAACTACTTGTACTTGGTTGAGAGGAAGAATTATTTGAATTAGCCATAGATTTATTGGGTTTCACAAAACCAGAATTTGTCCTCGTAGCTCTTGCATCACCAGAAGAACGCACTCTATTAGCCGTAGAGCCTTTAACAGAAGCATTTTTACCTCCTTGACTTAGAGCCTGGCGGCGTTCAAGAACTAATTGTCGACTTGTTTGTTTTGCCATATCAACCCAATGGAGAGGTTACAAAAAATAAATTAAAATTCTCTAAAGAATGATTAGCCCCAAAAAATTTTGAGGCTAATTTTATCAAAGCCTAATATTTAGCGGCCTTGAAAAACTACAAAGCAAGTACCTTGACTTTGTGTATATGCGTCATATCCAACGATACGAACATGATGGTCAGGATATGCTCTATGGCAAGCTTCTAACTCGCTAACAACCAAATTTAAATCTTTCTCACCAAAGAAAGGTAATTTCCAATAAGACCAATAGGTCTGCATTGAACCACTTGGTTGAACATGCTCAATAACTGGGCTCCAACCCTGAGCAATGATATAAGCGATTTGATCGTAGATTTCGTCCTGGGTCATCGGCGGTAAGAAGCCGAATGTTTCCAGGGTGGCGACTGTTTGATAGTCACCTACTGTGCTCTGGAAAGGCATGGTGAACTTAAGTTAGTGAATGAGTGAAAGTCGATTTAAATATCGACTAATGAATTTAAGAAAGTTAGAGGCAACTTAAATGTCACCTCTTTATCTTTTCTACTGAACGTCGAGTTTATCGACTGTATCGAATTCGAACTTAATCTCCTTCCATGTCTCAAGAGCAATTGCCAATTCAGGGCTATGCTTTGCAGCTTCTAGAAGGATATCGCGACTTTCTTTTTCGATTTCTCTACCTGCATTACGCGCTTTCACACATGCTTCTAGAGCTACTCGGTTCGCAGCCGCACCAGCCGCTGATCCCCAAGGGTGTCCATGAGTACCACCTCCAAACTGGAGACATGAATCATCTCCAAAGATTGCAAGCAATGCTGGCATATGCCAAACATGAATACCACCAGATGCCACAGCAAATACACCAGGCATAGAACCCCAATCTTGATCAAAGAAGTTACCGCGAGTACGGTCTTCAGGGACAAAGGATTCACGTAGGTTATCGATATAACCAAGAGTTGTTTGACGGTCTCCTTCTAGTTTTCCAACAACTGTTCCTGTATGAAGTTGATCTCCGCCAGATAGACGCAAACACTTAGCAAGAACTCTGAAGTGGATACCATGCTGAGGATGACGGTCGATAACCGCATGCATAGCACGGTGAATATGAAGAAGCATGCCATTCTCACGGCACCAATTAGCAAGACCTGTATTAGCAGTAAAGCCACCAGTGATGTAGTCATGCATAATGATTGGCATGTCAAGTTCCTTAGCGAACTCAGCACGCTTATACATCTCTTCAGGAGTAGTTGCTGTGCAATTCAGGTAGTGACCTTTAACTTCACCAGTTTCCTGTTGAGCTAGCTTTACAGCTTCAGCAACAAATTCAAAACGCTCTCTCCAACGCTGGAATGGCTGAGAATTGATATTCTCATCATCTTTAGTTAGATCAAGACCACCACGAAGGCATTCATAAACAACACGACCGTAGTTTTTACCTGAAAGACCAAGTTTTGGCTTAATAGTACAACCAAGTAATGGACGACCGTATTTATTAAGACGATCACGTTCAACTACGATTCCACTAGGTGGTCCGCCGCAGGTCTTGATAAATGCCATTGGGAAGCGAATATCTTCAAGACGAAGATGACGCAGGGCTTTAAAACCAAAGACGTTTCCAACAAGTGATGTCAAAACGTTAGTTATAGATCCTTCTTCAAAAAGATCTAAGGGATAGGCAATAAATGCATAGAAGGCGTCCTTGTCTCCAGGAACATCTTCAATGCGGTAACAGCGGCCTTTGTAGAATTCAAGATCTACAAGTAATTCTGACCAAACTGTTGACCATGTACCTGTAGATGATTCAGCCGCAACAGCTGCTGCAACCTCTTCCTTAGGTACACCTTCCTGACCTGTGCATTTAAAACATGCAAGTAGATCAGTATCTAGGGGGACGTAATCAGGAGTGAAGTAAGTATCTCTATACTCCTTAACTCCAGCATCATACTTTTTAGCCATTGATAGCTCCTGTTAATTAGTTAGAAGGTTGAAAATTTGAAAAGTCCTCTCCTCTTAGGACTTAATCAAAAATCAGTCCTTCTGACCTAAGAAGTTACCGTTGCCCAGAGCTGGCTCAACTTCACGATGAGGACGAGCAATGATGTGAGCTGCAACGAGTCCGTCACCTACACGCTCACAAGCGTCTGCGCCTGCACGAACTGCTGCGTTTACAGCACCAGTTTCTCCGCGAACCAAAACTGTTACGTAACCACCACCAACAAACTCACGACCAATCAAGCGCACTTCTGCTGCCTTGGTCATAGCGTCAGCAGCTTCAATAGCTGGTACTAATCCGCGTGTCTCGATCATGCCGAGAGCAATACCCATTGTTTCGCTAGCCATGTCCTATTTTCTGTAAAGGGATGGAATGTTCAGGAGGGACAATGGCCCGCCAAAGAGCAATTAGTCAAGGGGATTTTCTAATAGCGCTGATTACAGTTTCTAGTCCTATTCATAAGCTGAGCTTATCACCCTTGCTACGACAGTTGAGTAACACTGTTCGATCAATAGTCAGGACATACTCATATTGCATTGCGTAAACAAGTTCATGTAGTTATTTTTACCCACGAGACAGCTTCCTGGCTATGTCAGGGTTGGAATGTTCACCCAAAAACTGTCTCAAAATCATCTACAAAATTCAACTATTATTGTTTTTGACTTCTTCTTGTAAGACTATATAAGACTAGTTAAATGATTCGATTTGAAAAAACCACTAATAACCATTGCTAGTGGTAATCCCAAGAAGGTTGCTGAGATAGAGGCAATGCTTGGGCCGCTACCAATTGAAGTTAAAAAACAACCTAGTTCTTTAGATGTTGAAGAAACCGGAAAAACATATCTGGAAAATGCCATATTGAAAGCAAAAGCAGCAGCGGCATTAACTAACAGTTGGACTATTGCAGATGATTCTGGACTTGAAATTGATTCTCTTGGTAATGCTCCCGGTATCTTTTCTGCACGACTTGCCGAAACAAATGAAAAAAAAATAGAAAAAATTCTAACTGCTCTCGGAGATAGTCCTTACAGAAGCGCAAAAGTTTGCAGCGTGATGGTTCTCTGCTCTAACAGTGGAGAGATAATCCAAAATACAATAGGAATTTGCTGGGGCGAAATTTTAAAAGAGCCTGCTTACCCCAATGGTGAATTTGAATCATTATTTTTTGTTCGTGAAACTAATTGCACTTATGGGGAATTAAATAATGCACAATTATCAAAACATGGAAGTAGAGGTAAAGCCGCTAGAGAATTAGCGCCTTACCTTTTGAAAGCTATAGGAATTAAAAATAATTAACTTCTATTTATTTGATCAATAGATCTCATCGCCGCAGCCGCAGCCTCTTCAACATCTCCCTCTTTTCCAGCCAAAGTCAGTCTTCCAAAAGCACCAACTCCTTTCACATCAACGATTGTGATGTTTGATGCCTTCTCTGCTTCGTTCGCAGCCATCAAAACATATCCCGCTGGTTCAGTCTCAAGGATGAACATACTCATTCCAGATTGAATCATTGAGCCACGTCTATTTTGGCGATTGATCAAAACAGCATGGTCCGGAGTAATAGAGCGAATAACCTCAGTCCAAGTAACTTGAGGATCCGTTCTCCTATCAATTGTGCTACCTATGGCATCTAAAACGACATCGCCTGAATGCAATACTGTACTTTGATCTCGGTGATAAAGAGCAAGAGATCCAAATGCCCTTTCAACGATCATTTGCCCTAATCGAACGTTGCTGGCTTTTAGTGCGATATCTGTAACCCTATGCACAGCCATTCCAGGAGAAACCTCCATCCAAAGACAAGCATCACCGGGTATGGGTAAAAATCCTGAACTTGCAGTACCCATATAAGCAGCAAGTTGAGGTTGCAAAGAATCTAGAAATACATATGTTCTTAATTCAATTTGTTTTACATGACTTGCTTGACGAGCAACTAACGATTTTTCAGAATCAGTTGTTATTACTCTCTTTGGATCATCGGCAAGATATTCATTTACCTCTGCACCAGTAACTCTCTGACTTCCTCCTGGTCGCCTCTCATTATTTTTAAATGTGGCGAATCTCGTCATGCGCGAGATACTACCTCAAAGATTGTCTTTTTAGCTAGCAATTGAGACTTGCATGCTGATTGTAAGCCGATAAATTCAAGATATATTGATTTTACGAAAGAATGTCTGCAACTCAGCCAAAGGATCCCAATAACAATAACTCAAATGCTGAAATCAATCCGGAGCAAGCGCTAGGTTTAGTCTCGTTAGGTCTTATGCAAAAATTGTCTGACAAAGGTATTGCTGACTTGAATTGGTT
Source organism: Prochlorococcus marinus str. MIT 0912 (assembly GCF_027359595.1). Lineage (NCBI taxonomy): Bacteria > Bacillati > Cyanobacteriota > Cyanophyceae > Synechococcales > Prochlorococcaceae > Prochlorococcus > Prochlorococcus marinus. The sequence goes on along the minus strand of NZ_CP114783.1, from coordinate 1,883,170 downwards.
AAAAGAAGACGAAAAATGTGATACATATGAGCTGCGTCAAAGACTTGAACTAACTTCTCTAGCTATAGAAACAGGAGCCCCACTAAGCACAACAGAAGTATCAAAACTTTTAGGCGTCAGACCAGGCTCTTCAAAAGTTGAGAGAGGTGGTCTCATTGCTAAGAAGTTAGCAAGAAATGTTTGGAGATTAATCAAATCAAGCCAAGAAAGTTCTCATTGGCGTAATTAGAAGGACCAAATTTAGGCTTTATAATGAGCCTTAGCGTCATATAGAGTTTCTTCATTAATTTCTCTGCATCCTGCTTGGCGGGCATAATTCTCTGTATTTCTTCTTACTTTACCTCTTACAAAAAATGGGATTTTAGAAAGCTCCCTTTCACCTTCATGAGTCCATATAGGATCTGAACTTGTATTTGTTGAATCATTCGAAATTGTAGTTTTAACTCCTTGATTAATATTTTCAGTTCCTTTTCCACCTAAATGGCCTAAATGACTTTGATGACCGTCAACAAATTCGAAGTCATGCTTAAACATGCCAATTAGATGTTCCTCAAGTCCCATCATTAATGGATGTACCCAGTCATCAAAAATGACATTTGCGCCCTCCCATCCCATTTGAGGGCTATATCGAGCAGGTACATCCTGCACATGCATTGGGGTGCTGATTACAGCGCATGGAATACCAAGTCTTTTTGCGCTATGTCTCTCCATTTGCGTGCCAAGCACTAGTTCTGGAGATGTTTCTTTTATCGCATCTTCTACTTCCAAGTAGTCATTGGTTATTAATGCCTCCAATCCAAGCGCCTTGGCGGCTGGACGAACTTTCCTAGCCATTTCACGGCTATAAGTTCCTAGACCAACAACTTTAAAACCAAGTTCCTCATTAGCAATTCTTGCTGCAGCGAGTGCGTGTGTTCCGTCCCCAAAGATAAAGACTCTTTTTCCTGTTAAGTAATTCGAATCCACTGAATTCGAGTACCAAGTTAATTTGGAATTATTAGATTCATTTACTGATTGAGGGATTTCCATCTCTAAAACTTCGTGTAATTCTTTAAGAAAATCCTGAGTAGCCCCGACGCCAAGAGGAACTGTTTTTGTAAAAGGAATATTTAAATTTCTTTCAAGCCAAATACAAGTTGATTCCGCTATTTCTGGATAAAGGCAAACATTAACATCAGCATTAGGGATTCGCATTATATCTGCAGGAGATGCTCCTAAGGGTGCCACAACATTGACATCTATCCCGTACTGACCAAGTAGTTTTTGTATTTCCAAAACATCATCTCGACATCTAAAGCCAAGCAAAGTTGGTCCAAGTAGATTTACTCTCGGTCTTCTTTTTTCTTCCTGCCACGTATCCTTTGATTCATTAGAGTGGTCTTTGAGTAAAGTTCTTACGATTTGATAAAAGGTCTCAGATCCACCCCAGTTTTCCTTTTTGCTATAGGCAGGTAATTCGAGGCTGACAATTGGGATATCAAACCCCATACCTTTTGCTAGTGATCCAGGCTGATCTTGAATTAATTCAGCAGTACAACTTTCGCCAACTAAAAGAGTCTCTGGCTTAAATCTGTCTACGGCTTCTTTTATATGTCCTTTTACAAGTTCTGCTGTGTCACCACCTAAATCTCTAGCTTGAAAAGTCGTATAAGTTACAGGTGGTCTGCTCCCACGGCGTTCAATCATCGTGAAAAGAAGGTCAGCGTAAGTATCTCCTTGAGGAGCATGTAAAACATAATGTAATTTTTTCATAGACGTAGCTATTCTCATCGCACCAATATGAGGAGGTCCTTCGTATGTCCAGAGAGTTAATTCCATGAGATTAATTTGATGTAAGAGTTTTAGTAGGGTTTAAAATGTCATGCCTTCGAAGTGGTCTTGAGAACAATTCTGCTAGATCAGAAGCTTGATCAATCCCGTGAATGGGGCTGAAAACCATTTCAATTGACCATTTAGTTGATATTCCCTCTGCTTCAAGTGGATTAGCTAAACCCATTCCACAAACGACTAGATCTGGCGAACTATCTCTTACTCTGTCTAATTGTTTCTCTACATGTTGTCCTTCTACGATACGACAATCAGGAGGTAGCAAGTCTATTTCTGCTTTCATTAAATCTCTATTTAAGTAAGGCGTTCCTATTTCAACAATCTCCATTCCACACTCATTACTTAGAAATCTGGCGAGAGGGATTTCTAATTGAGATTCGGGCAAAAGAAACAGTTTCTTACCAGAAAGCTTCTCAACATGAGGAGCCAAAGCTTCTTTTGCCCTTGAAATCAATGGATTTAAGATTGAATCAACCTTGGATTTATCGATGCCAAACGAATTCGCAGCGGCCTGAATCCATAAAGTGCTTCCCGTGACACCAAGAGGGAAAGGAGCATCAATTATTTCAGCACCTTTATTTTTAAGTTCTCTGGCCGTATCCGTTAAGTAAGGCTGAGTAAGAAGGACTTTTGTTTCAGGACCAATTGAGGGTAATTCAGTTGACTGTCTAGGTGGAAAACTTTCTACTTTATCTATTCCAAGCCGATTAAAAATACTTATTAACCTGTCCTCCACCGCGTTAGCAAGCGTTCCCACTAAAAGTAATTTCTTTTGATCACTCTTAGGCATTAATGGAATCAAAGCCTTTAATGCTCCGTCTTCGCCTTGTGTGAAAGTTGTTTCTATTCCACTTCCCGAATAATTCAATACGGTTACTTGACCTTTAAGTTCAATATTCAGATTTTCGGCAACTCTTGAAAGATCTATTTTTATGACTTCGCTTGGGCATGAACCAACAAGAAAAAGGGTTTTAATTTCGGGACGTCTAGCTAAAAGATTTTTAACTACTCGGTTTAACTCGTCATGAGCATCAGCTAATCCAGCTAGATCTCTTTCTTCTAAAATAGCCGTTCCAAAACGGGGTTCAGCAAAAATCATTACACCTGCTGCACTCTGAATTAAATGAGCACACGTTCTGGAACCCACCACAAGGAAGAAAGCATCAGGCATTCTCCTGTGAAGCCAGACAATAGAGGTCAACCCACAAAAGACTTCTTTTGGACCAGATTCTTTAAGGAGCGTTGCACCGCTCATAGAAATTTAATACATATATATATTCAAACTGCATCTAAAAAGGGTAAACCGTCAACAAACACTTAATCTCTTTCGCATTTAGTTACTTTTTCGTTACCTAATGTCTGAACACGGTGACTTTTGTTTTTCGCAATAATAACGACCCTCAGTTCCCACAATACATTCAAGTGCTAATTTGTTACACATCAATAGAGCAACAAACATGAGTAAAAATACGCATTTAAGGCGTTTAATGTATATATGTTTTCATTTGAAGATATATATTTAATGTTAAATGTATCGAATTCTCTAAACATTTCCTAAAGAGATATTTGCCTGCAAGAATATAAACAAGGACTTTCGAGAAAAAAAATTAATGACTTCGACTTTGACTCGTAAGGAGGATGGTGAAGGTAGCGTTCAGGTAAAACAAGATCCAACAGCTCAGATCCAAGAAGGAGCACTTGTCATTGCTGTTTATGGAAAAGGAGGTATTGGTAAATCAACTACTTCCTCAAATTTATCAGCTGCATTTTCAAAACTTGGCAAGAAAGTTCTTCAAATTGGTTGTGATCCAAAGCATGACAGCACTTTCACCCTTACTCATAAGATGGTTCCTACTGTCATAGACATACTTGAGGAAGTCGATTTTCATAGTGAAGAACTAAGGCCTGAAGACTTTATGTTTAAAGGATTCAATGGTGTCATGTGCGTTGAGAGTGGTGGACCTCCAGCGGGAACAGGATGTGGTGGCTATGTCACAGGACAAACAGTCAAACTATTAAAAGAGCATCATCTTTTAGAAGATACTGATGTAGTTATATTTGATGTTCTTGGTGACGTTGTATGCGGTGGTTTCGCCGCTCCATTGCAACATGCAAATTATTGTCTAATTGTTACTGCAAACGATTTTGATTCTATTTTTGCAATGAACCGCATTGTCGCAGCAATAAATGCTAAAGCAAAAAATTACAAAGTTCGTCTAGGAGGTGTAATAGCAAACCGCTCTGCTGAATTAGATCAGATAGAAAAGTTCAATGAAAGAACAGGTCTTAAGACCATGGCTCATTTCCGTAACGTAGATGCTATACGCAGATCAAGACTGAAAAAGTGCACAATTTTCGAAATGGATGCAGAAGAAGAAGGCGTAGTGGAAGTTCAAAATGAATATCTTTCATTAGCCCAAAAAATGATAGATAACGTTGAACCATTAGAGGCTGAACCTTTAAAAGACCGTGAAATATTTGATCTACTTGGATTTGATTAAAGAAGTATTTGAAAAATTATTTAAGACCAACTAGTTGCATAGAAAAATCCCAAACCTTTCTAGAAGTAATTGGATCAGTCACTCGATCGGACAATTCTTGTGAAAATTGTTGTCTGTCTTTTCGTTGTCTATTTCCCCAGCTCCAATGGACACCAGATATAGCGAATTGAGGGTCTGATACGACTTGAGCCACCCTATCACCCGCAAGCGCTTCACTTACGAAACCTCCCGTTATTAATTTCTGAAACCATGGGAATAGCCACTGAAATATTTTAGGAGTGTTTCTAAATAATCTTGTATTGGCTACACATCCAGGATATAGAGAGCTAAAAAGAATTGGAGAAGAATTGAATCTTCTGTGTAATTCTTGGGTTGTAATCATATTGCATAACTTACTGTCTTTATAGGCTTTGCCTGGTTTAAAACGTTTACCACTAGCCATTGATATTGGTTCGAGAAAACCTTCTTCAAATCCAGATAAATTTCCTAGATCAGCAGGAGCTGGGATTGGGATTTTACCGCCAAGTTCTTTATTGTTAGCAGTAACAGTTCCTAAAATAACTACTCTGGATGATTCCACACCCCAAGATCTTCCCTTCCAAACTGGTCTTGATGACTTACTAAGATTTTCCAAAAGCAACTGAATTAGTAAAAAATGTCCAAAATGATTAGTTGCCATTGATATTTCATATCCCTGAGGAGATCTCAAAGGTTTTTTTAAACGAGGAAGATAAACAGCAGCATTACAAACCAAAGCATCCAATGGCTGTTCCAAATCTTGTAAAAGAGTTTTAGCCCCATTGCGTACGCTTTCCAAGTCGCCAAGATCAATTTGCATATGTTTAAGCTGTCTCGGGCTGTTAATAGGTAAACCAACAGCTGAGGCTGAAGCCTCGGCTCTAAGAGAACATCTATTTGCAGTAATAACTCTCCAGCCCCTTTCTACCAAAGACTTTGTTGCGTACAACCCAACTCCTGATGTTGTTCCAGTAATTAAGACAGTTCCTGGTGCCGCTTGTACTAGAGCCATCTTCTTTAGTAAAAACTTTTTTTAATCAATTTCAAATACAAATCTAAACCGAAGAAAGGCAAAGTTAATCATCGCCAAATAACTCTGACACTATTTGGAGTAATCCACTGATCTTGCTCCTTAAAAAAACTTTGTTCTCCACCATTAGTAAACATTTCATCAAAACGTAGTCTTAACTTATGAAGTTTTTTTGATTCCTTATCTAATAAATACGATAACTCTAAATTTCTATTAACACGTTGATGAGAAGCGATGCCTAAGTTTACGAGGCTGGTTGCAAATACAATAAATAATCCAAACTTCAAAATCAATCCTACATTGGTATACAAAAGCTCTCTCATGACTTCTTCTCTCTGAAATTCAGAAACCTGAGTAAAAGCGTCAATTTTTTTATTTACAAGAGGTTTGCTCTTGCATATTTTTTTTGAACGCCTCCTTCTGAATGGCACTTCAATTCGTTGAGGATGTCCCAAAATTAAATGACATGTCCCGATTTTTTTAATAGTAACTTAATTAATAATGGAATCAATTCTTTGCCTTCTGGCAATACATCAATAAATTAAAAATAAATAATGAAGAATATAAAAAATTAATTTTTTAAGAACTCAGTAAAACTACAAATATCATAATTTAGTTAAATGCCAATTAAATTACTTTAACAATCTTTAGAATAAAGTTTATGATAATTTGAATTTTTTTTTCAAAAGTATTTATAAAAGACAACTAAAATCGAAAATGAACAATCTAGAAGAAATTCTTTACTTAAACCCTCTTGAATTAAGTGGCCCAGAGCAAATGGCAATCGATCTCTTTCTTTTAGAGAAGTCTTTTACTGACAATAATTTTAATATGGCAATTCGTTTTTATACTTGGGATGGAGACTGGTTATCTATTGGGAAAAATCAAAAAAAACTTCCTAAAGCATGGCTTAAACTTTTAAAAGATGAAGAGTTAAAAATTATAAGAAGACCTAGTGGAGGGAAAGCTGTTCTTCATAGTAGAGGTCTTACTTATGCACTCATATGGAAATATCCGCCAAGGAACAAAAAAGAATCATATTCAAAGATAACTCAATGGCTAAAAGATGGTTTTAAAAAAGCTGGAGTAGATCTTTTTTTAGGAAATCAACCAGTGGACATAACAAATAGTAATTGTTTTGCATCTTCAACATTGGCTGACTTGATTGATAAAGATAAAAACAAGCATATTGGGAGTGCTCAATACTGGAAAAAAGGACATTTGCTTCAGCATGGGGAGATCTTAATGGAACCCTCAAAATATTTATGGAAAAAAGTTTTCAATGCTGATCCACCAAAGATAAAAAATCAAGTCAAAGAAAAAGATAAAATTATATTTTTTTTAAAAGAATCCTTAATTAAAATATGGCCCAATTTAAAGCTATCTAATTATAAATTAGATAGCAAGGATATGAAAAAAATAAAACGTCTAGCCATAGAAAATCCCCAAATAATAAATCATTTTTAATACTCTTCTAAATCATCAGGAACCATCGACCTTGCTATATCAGATAAATTCAAGCCTAATGGATATATATTCTCTTTTCTTGCAACTTTTATTAATTGATCTGGAAGGTTTAATCCAATTTTTTTAAGTACTGCTTTCCCTATATCTACTCTATCCAAAGTTCCAATAGGAAGACCAGAAACTGAAAGAACAAGAAGTCTTGAATATATTGTATTTTCTATTTTTTTTATTGCTTTCCATAATAATTCTTTTTCACTAATTGATGGTAATTCATCTATTGGCGATGAAAACTCATAAAGAAACTTTTTATCCCAATTTTGTACAGGAATATCTTTCAAAATCTTTTCAGTCAGATAACCTACCCATCTACCTTCTCTGCACAAAAGTATCCATTCTTCATTAGAGTATTTATCATTATTAGATTGATTATATTTAGATAAAACTTTTACAGGCAAATCATCTTCTAAAACCCTATATGAACGACTACAAACTTGATTAACATGTAATTCAGATAATATCTTTTGTATTTGAATAATTTGGCTCTGTGACTTAGATGAAGTAAAGATAAATAAACCGATAATAAATAAGCATGCTGCTATATAAAATCTGCCACTAAGTAAACTAAAAATCCCGATAAAGATAGCAAGAAAAGAAATTAATCTCGCGGAAGCAATTGCAGCTTTAATCCCTTTATTTTTACTCCCTGTGAGGTGCCATATTAGAGATTTTAATATAACACCACCATCAAGAGGAATTATCGGAAGCAAGTTAAATATTCCTATCAAAAAATTAAGCCTTCCAACCTGCTTAAATAAATTAGAAATGATAATATTTGATACTAATAATTTATTACTTAATAAAATCATTAAGAAAGCTAATAAAAGACTCACAATTGGTCCTGAAATTGCAATTTTCAAACTTCCTTTTGATGTCTTACATTCCTTTTCAAGGTTTGCCATTCCTCCAAGAAAAAAAAGTGTTATGTCTTTAACTTTTATACCCTCTCCAATTGCCACAAAAGAATGAGCCAATTCATGCAATAAAACAGATAAAAATAAAAGAATTGACGTAAAAGCACCTATAAGCCATCCATTCCAAATAGATACTTGACCATCAAAAAGAGTCTCAAACTGATCTTTTGCTGACAAAGTAAAATATAAGAAAATCAAAAACCAACTAGGATGGATTCTCAAAGGAATCCCTTTGATTTTCATAACTTCCCAACTACCCAAATTTAAAGTCCTCCAAATTCTCAATAAAATCTATTTCAATCAATCCTAATAAAATTCTGGTAATGATCAGAAAATCTCTTTCTAAAAAATCAACAGCAATAAAAATTTGTGGAATAACTAACACTTCGCAAGCAAAATCCATAGCTCAATTCAAAATTAATGCTATTGGAGTTATTGGCGTAAAAAAGTCTCCTCGTTTTGTACCAGAAGAAGAGTGTATAAAAATTTTTGATGAAATAGAAAAAGTTTCTTCAAACATTGAGAAAGTATATGTTATTGCAAATGCAAAATTAGAAACGGTTAAGTCTATAAATAATAGATCAATTCCACCTTCAGTAATACAACTACATGGGAATGAATCAGTTGATTACTGTCGTGAATTAAAAAATGAATTTCCAACACTTAAATTATGGAAAGCCTTCAGATTAAAATCTATAAATGATTTAAAAGTTATAAGTCAATATGAGAATAATATTGATGCTATTCTCTTAGATGCATGGGATGATAAATCCCTTGGTGGTACTGGAAAAAGAGTACCAATAGAATTACTAGTTGAAAAAACTTTTAAAGTCCCTTGGATCTTAGCTGGTGGGATATCTGCAGAAATAATTCCTGAAATCTTTTCTAAACTTAGACCTAATGGAATTGATGCCTCTAGTCGACTGGAAATATCTCCAGGTATTAAAGATCTTAAGAAAGTTGAATCTCTTGTTCGCGAAATAAGAGCACAAAATTAAAATGCTCCTGCAGCAGGCATAAGAGTTATATCCTCGATAATTTGATCAATTGGCTGATTAGCAAGATGTAAAAGTTCAAATGCCACTTGATCAACTGAGAGCATCGAATCTCTGTCAAATTGCATGCCGACGGTATCAGAATCCCAAAGAGATGAATTTACCGACCCAAGTGTAAGTGTGCATGCACGTATTAAATTCTTACGTTCTTCTTCTGCTAAGCATTTAGTAAAACTTGCTAAAGCTGCTTTAGAAACACAATAGGCTCCCCATTGTGGAAAAATATTTCGAGAAGCATGACTACTAACATTGATAACTAATCCTCCTTTTTTTCTCATCAAAGGAACCACCTCAGAGCAAACCTGAAAGATGCTGGTGAGATTCATTTGCATGATCCATTCCCATTTTTCAAGTGGCATGGATAAAAGGTCTCCAGTCCAAGCAACCCCAGCATTGTTTATCAAAACTGAGGGAATCAGACCATTATTCATTAATTCAAATATTCCCTTAGAAATATTTTTGGGATTACTCAGGTCAATAGATTTGTAGAAGACCTTAACTTCTTTATTATCGATTTCTTCAACTAATGTTTTGAGATCATCTTCAGACCTGGCTAAAAGTAATAAATCCCACCCAGAGTAAGCAAAAGCTTTAGCAGCCGCTCTACCAATTCCTCTAGAAGCACCCGTAATTAATACTGTTGACAAGAAAGTTAGAAGCAAACATTGAAACTTTAAACTGAAATTTCACTTTCGATAGACTGAGTTTCCAAAAATTTCCCCATTTTTCTAAATTTTGAATATCTGTTGTCTCTTAATTCATCAGAGGATAAAGCTAATAATTCGGATAAATGCTTCTCTATAGCATTTTTCAAAGTATCTCCTGCCTGAAGCGGGGCCCAATTATTCCCCCCAGATGGCTCTTTTAAGACCTCGTCAACAATTCCTAACTTCATAAGATCAGGTCCAGTGATTTTCAATGATGATGCTGCCTCAGGAGCCTTGGCAGCGTCTCTCCATAAAATCGATGCACAAGCTTCAGGGCTTGCAACTGTGTAAACACTATGTTCAAACATAAGCAACCTGTCTGCGACGCCTATCCCTAGAGCGCCACCAGATCCACCTTCCCCAATTACAGTTGCAATTATGGGGACTTTAAGCCTAAACATTTCACGCAAATTCACCGCGATTGCCTCTCCCTGTCCTTGTTCTTCTGCTATAAGGCCTGCATAAGCCCCAGGAGTGTCTATGAAAGAGATTATTGGAATACCAAAGCGATCAGCATGATCCATTAGCCTCAGAGCTTTTCTGTAACCTCCTGGCTTTGCCATACCAAAGTTTCTTGCAACATTCTCTTTTGTATCTCTGCCTTTTTGTTGTCCAATGAGAAGAACAGATTTCTCACCTATTCGAGCTAATCCTCCTATTAGAGCTTGATCATCAGTTCCATTCCTGTCTCCATGTAACTCAACCCAGTCTTCACAAAACATCTGTATGTAATCAAGCGTGCTTGGTCTTTGAGGATGTCTAGCTACTTGAATCTTTTGAGCTGGTGAGAGAGCATTAAATATTTCTTCTCGCCTTCTTGCTGCAAGAGTTTCCAATTGTAGAAGTTGCTGACTTACATCAACCTCTGAATCTCTTGCCAATTCTCTAATTTGATCAATTTGATTCTCCAATTCAACAAGAGGTTTTTCAAATTCGAGAAGAAAACGTCTAGCCATAAAAAAAAGTAACCAAATGATCAGACGGTTGATGTCTGAATATTTGATTTCAAACCAACAGCAGAAAACCCATGCCTTTCAGAAGCTTTGCCAATGAAATCCATCTTTTCCAAAGTAATATTATTCCTCCCCCAACTGAAATTGGTATGACAATTCTCGAATTCAAGAAGCATTGCTTCAGCAAAACACGCAAACATTTCTCTTTTAGGATTTTCCATCTCAGCTAATTCCATCATGCTCCAACCAATATCTTTGAAAAATTGAACTATTCCACCCTTTAAGACGTGTATTCCGGGTCCTGAAAACTTCTCACCTAGATTTTTTGGATATCCACCATCAATCATTAAGCACGGTCTTTTAATTTTAGATGGGTCAATTTCTAAAGTTTTAGGCATGCTTGCGACCCAAATCACGATATCTGCTTCAGGTAAAGCCTCATCAAGGCTAAGAATTTTCCCTCCTCCAAGTTGCGATTGAAGTTCAAGTAAAGGCTTTTGTTGTCTAGCAACTAAAAGAAGTTCAGAAACACCAGTTCGATTAGAGAGCCACCTACAAACAGCACTACCAATATCCCCAGTAGCGCCAACAACAGCCACTTTGGATTTGCGCAAATCAATTCCTACTTGGGGTGCATTTTGCTCTAACTGTCTACAAATCACCCAAGCTGTATGAGTATTACCAGTGGTAAACCTTTGCCAATCAAGAGTTGTATTTCTAACTTGTTGATTTTGAAGCAAATTAAAATTTTCAAAAATTATTGAGGTAAATCCACCTAGAGCTGTAATGCTGATCCCTTTCTTTTGAGCTAACTCCATTGCATTTAAAACTTTTCTTCTTGCAGTTTTGAAGCGACTTAGCATTTCAGGGACAAAGCATGAGTCTATGTAAGCTCCTTCAATAGTCTTACCGATAGCACTTACAACCTTTACATGCTCTACAAGCTGAGGGGGTGCTGTACACCATACGTCCAAATCTCCTTCAGCAATATGGTCATACCCCAAGCCCAATGCCTTTCTTTTGGCATCTTCAAAACTTGTTGAATGTCCAATTAGCCCAAACATTTGGCACCAAGCAAAATCAAAATTAAAACTAAATATTTATCCAAGATTGAAGGTTAGACCACCAAGGTCACAAAAAAAAGAATTCCTCAAGAACTTTAAGTTCTTGAGGAATAGCTGAGAAAAAAAAATATAAATTTAAAATCTCTAAATCACTGCTGCAAGAGCCATTCTAGCAATTTCTCTATTATCAAGACCAATTTCCATAAGTGAATCTTGATAAGCAATCATAAATTCCTCCATTAACTCTTCCTTATCCATATGAAGAACTTCCGCGTCATTTGACACTTCATCAAGCATAGATTTTATAAGAGGCAAATTTTCTTTATTCGCCTTCATTAGATCTTTCTTGACTGTTGGAAGATTAGCCTTGAGCCATTCTTGCCCATAGTTCAAGTGCAAGTATTCATCTTGAACAACACCCTCTGTGATCCTTTTCGCAAATGGATCAGCGACGCGAATGTAAACGTGATAAGCAGATATTGCAAAAGATTCAATCAAGATGCATTGAATTAAAAGACATGTTGTTGTATCTCCAACTTTAAAAGCATCTAAAAAATTATTATGGAGTTTTGAGAAAAAGGTTTTCGCAAAGGGCATATCTGGCTTTACAGCAAGATTTCTACCACAAGCACAAAAACCATTCATATGCTTTTTCTCCATCTTTCCTAACCTCACAAGCTCATCTGCATGTTCAGGAATCAACTTAGCGAGATCGAGAAAATTGGAATAAGCCTCTTGCTCGCCTTCAATTACAACTGCATTGATTCTGCTATAGGCATCTTTATAGGATTCCGAGGTGAAGTCCGGAAGAGAGTCAGAATTCAGCTCTTCTTTTTCTACGGTTAAATTGTTGGATGCAAAAGCTTGCATAGATCTATTAGAAATTTGTCAATCTGAGTGATCTTACAGAATTAAATCCAAAATGGTAGTTCAGTTACCACATCTTAACTGCTAGAAACAGGTCTTTCTGACATGATTGGCGGCCAATCACTCTCCAAAAGGCTTGTAAATAATGACTTCCAATGATCTATTAGTGCATTTTCTAAAGCGGCACCCAGTTCAGAATTTGAAGAACTTGCATCCCCAATAACTCCAGAAGAGCTTAAATCTTCTGTAAGCCATGCACATGGCGAGGCACCCTCAAGGCTCCACCCTTTTGGAGTAGAAATAATTTCTTTATCTATACCTTTATTTTTTAAGTAAGAATCATTTCGGACCAAATCTATACCCATGTGCAACATAAGGCTTGTTTCTGCTAAAGCAGCGTGAAGTCCTTCCTCAACTTCTTTCTCAGGCAGAAGATCATCTAAGCCTGGGACACCACTCCAAAGGAAACAAGGTAAGACTGCGAGGGAAGGACATTGAATTCTTAGTTGCCTCGAAACTGCTTGCAGAAGGCCTATTTGTCCTCCATGGGCATTAAAAAAGACTAATCTTTTAAATCCCATAGAAGCTATTTGCTGACCAATATCAGTTACTAGCGAAAGTAAAACATCCGCGGACAAGGATAAAGTTCCTGGGAAAGCTTGATGTTCAGGAGAGAAGCCAATTGATTGAGATGGAATCATCCAAATCGGCATTTTCTCTGGCAGACCATCAAGTGTCTTAATTAAAATATTTTCAGCAAAAAAAGTATCAGTAATTAAAGGTAAATGAGGTCCGTGTTGTTCACATGCACCAAAGGGCCAAACCAATGTAGATCCTTTAGCTGAAGCGGCTTTAGAGGCCTCAGGCCAGGTCAAATGCTCAAATCGACGAGTTTGGAAAATGATAGAAATCTCCTAATAATTAAAAAACAACTTACCCTTGACTGTAAGAATGTTTAACTTACTACCAAGGGTATTATGGGCGGGTCAGATTCTCAGCCTAAAAAAGCTACTCCCCCAAGTCCTGCAATAAATGCACCTCGCAAGCCATTGCAAGTGATGCACATCAGTCGAAAGACTGAGGAAGAAATCTCTAATAAAGAAGTCACTGACAAAACTAAAGATAAAATACTTGATGAAAAAGTTCTAGGTAAAACAAACCCTTCAGAGCTAAATAAAGCTCCTGAACAGAAAAAAATAATTCTTGAAGACTCTACCGATAGTTTTAAAGAAACAACAATGGAAGATCTCCTTAGATCCGAAAATAATTCTGAAAATAAAAACATCGAACCTAATAATGATCAAAAGATTTTTGACCAAAAAAGTAGAACAGTTGATGAATTTGATTTTGATGAAGACGAGTTTTTAGCAGCCTTAGAAGATAATCAACCAATAGGTACAACTGGAGAAATTGCAAAAGGTTCAGTTATAGCAGTTGAAAGTGATGGAATTTATGTCGACATAGGTGGGAAAGCTCCTGGATTCATGCCTAAAAATGAATGTGGTTTAGGTGTAATTACAAATTTAAAAGAGCGCTTTCCAAAAGGGATGCAAGTAGAAGTTCTTGTTACTAGAGAACAAAACGCAGATGGGATGGTAACTATTAGTTGTAGAGCTTTAGAGCTAAGAAAAAGCTGGGACAAAGTTCAAAATCTTGCAAAAGAAGGAAAAGTTATTCGAGTTAAAATAAACGGCTTTAATCGTGGGGGTGTTACATGCGACTTCGAAGGATTAAGAGGTTTTATTCCTAGATCTCAACTTGAAGACGGAGAAAATCATCAATCTCTAGTTTCAAAGACAATTAACACTGCTTTTTTAGAGGTAAATCCAGAGAGACGCAAACTTGTTCTTTCGGAAAAGAAAGCTGCGATTGCTTCAAGATTTTCGGAATTAGAAATCGGACAATTAATCGAAGGTGAAATACTAACGATAAAACCTTATGGCTTTTTTGTTGATTTAAAGGGTGTTAGTGGATTATTGCATCATTCAATGGTTACCAACGGAAGCATGAGAAGCCTTAGAGAAGTTTTTCAAGCAGGTGAGTCTATCAAAGCTTTGATAACTGACTTAGATCCTTCTCGCGGACGAATTGGATTAAACACAGCTCTTTTAGAGGGCCCTCCTGGAGAACTTATTACTGATAAAGCAAAAGTAATGGAAGAAGCGAATGAGCGAGCCGTTAAAGCTCGAAATAGTTTGAATAAAGAAAAAGTTGAGCATCAAAATGAAGAGAAAGACATCAACTTATCCTCTTAACTTTACATTGAAGAACAAAGATTGTGATCGCTACAAAAAAATCTGATTTAAAAAACACAGACTGGGAACTAGATTTTTATTCCCGACCAATAATTGATGAAAATGGAAAAAAGAGGTGGGAACTACTAATTACTTCTACAAATAATTTCAAAGATACGAAAACATTTAAATGGGAAAAAACATGTCCTGCCAATAGTGTTAATTCTATTTGGTTAAAAAATGCATTAGAAGAAGCTATTGATGAAGCTTGCTCACAAGGCTGGGAGAAGCCTTCTGTTATTCGTTGTTGGAGATCCTCAATGAAAACAATGATAAAACGTGCTGCAGATCAAATCGGAATTGAACTTATATCTAGCAGAAGAACATATTCATTATTAGAGTGGATTAATGATAGAGAAAAGAGCTTTTACCCTAAGCAAAAAGGGTATATTGGCGTCAACCTAGCTCCTCCATCAAGCCCAATTGCGAACCAAGCCATACCATTACCAGAAGAAGTAAGAGGAGACTCTTGGAGCTTTGCTTCACTTTCTCTAAATACACTTAGAGAGGCTGATGAATGGGAAATACAATTCTCTAATTTAATTCCAATAAAAGATTCAATTGATCAACATATTTCTATTCCTGGTATTAGACTTTTTAGTCCAAAAAGATCATTAGCACTTGCAGCTTGGCTTGGGGGGCTTGAACCAGCAAAGCTTTTAATAGAAGGTACTCAAATAATTTTAGAAGCAGGGCAATCTGACAGATGGTTAGTAACTGATGTCGATAAAGAAGCAAAAGAAGCTATTGAAAATAATTTTATAAATACAAAAATAGAGGCAGATGGACTTCAATTTATTTCAGTTCAGAAAAGTCCTGAAGAAAATTCTTTAGATGGTTTTTGGATGCTAAAGGATATTGGAGAGATTTAATAATTTCATTTATTTCCAATTTTATCTTTTTTGATAAAAACTTAAAACATAATTTTTACTAAGATTAAAAAGAATTATAAAATCAACTTATACAATAAATAATATTTATTATTTAGAGGAAATACATGGCGATAAAATCATTCAAGAAAAGCATTAAATAAAGCCTCATTAATCTAAATATACTTTGCCAAAATTAAATCCAAGGCTATTTAATTCTTATAAAAAACTTATTTAGCTCATGGAGTTGAATTTATTCAAATCATAGATATTTAGAATTTTATGATTTACTTAACAGTTATTTGTTGCCAATCCTTCATTTATATATTTCTCAGTTATATCAATTTTACTGTTAAAAGGAATAATTTTCGCTATTAGCATTCCATCTAGTGATCCTTTAGGCTTTAAGTTTACCTTTGTATGTCTTGGTAATTGTCTTTTTAACCAGACAATAGATTTCTCTTCGAAGTCAGGGCTGATTTCTGTGCATGCTATTTTCACTGTATAAGTTCGATTGTTGTCTCCAATTAACAAAACAGATGAACTACTAACTTGCAAAATCTCTGCTGCATAAACTTGAGAAAAAAAACAAAAAAATGAAAGAAATAATATTAAAGTTTTTATATAAAAATTATTCATAGAAAGTTGTTTAAATTATTAATTAATATCAGGTATACCAACCATTTGAGCATTACTTTTCCCGGGTGGAACCATTGGATAACAGTTTTCACCTTTTCTTACATTTACGTTTACGAGAACGGGTCCTTCATGCACCAAGGCCTTCTGAAGTTGAGGTATTAAGTGGTCTCTTTCTGAAATCACAATACCCTTAATCCCAAAAGCATTAGATAACGAAATAAAGTCAGGTTCACCTACAGACATGTTAGAAGCCGAGTATCGTTCATCATAAAAACTTTCTTGCCATTGCCTAACCATCCCCTGCCAATGATTATTGATAATGATTACTTTTAAATTTAACTTGTATTGAGCAATAGTTCCAAGTTCTTGAATGTTCATGAGAATACTTGCATCACCGGCGATACAAATGACTTGCTCATTAGGCAAAGCAACTTTAACTCCCATTGCAGCAGGCATTCCAAAACCCATTGTTCCAAGTCCTGCACTACTAATCCATTGTCTTGGCCCATTAAGCAAATATTGAGCAGCCCACATCTGATGTTGTCCAACATCAGTTGTAATATAAGCATCTTGGGCCAAGTCTCTTAAAGCGATTAATACTTCCTGTGGATAAATCTCTCCTTTTTTTGGTGGAGTAATCAAAGGAAAATTATTTTTCCAGTTTTTAATTTTATTAAGCCAGCTAGAAGTTCTTGGATTTGTTTTTCTTTGTTTACTGAGATCTAATAATTTAACAAGGCTAATTCCAACGTCACCTAATACAGAGACTTCAACTACTCTATTTTTATTTATTTCAGCTGGATCAATCTCAAAATGAATTACTTTTGCTTTAGGGGCAAAAGTATCTAATTTCCCTGTGACTCTGTCATCAAATCTTGCTCCAATGGCAATCAACAAATCACATTCAGTCACGGCAAAATTTGCATACGCTGTTCCATGCATGCCAAGCATCCCAACTGATAAAGGATCACGTTCATCAAATGCGCCTTTTCCCATCAAAGTTGTTGTTACGGGTATTTGATATCTATTAGCGATCGCATCTAACGACTCATGCGCCCCCGAAGAAATAACGCCTCCTCCAACGTAAAGGAGTGGTTGCTCAGCATTTTCAATTAAATCTAAAGCTGCACTTATAGCTTTATGTTCTGGTGCGAATGGTAGTTCAAAGCCTGGGGGCTTTATTGAACCTGGCTCGACAGGAAGATATTTAAACATCTCTTGTCCAACATCTTTTGGTATATCAATCAAAACAGGACCTGGTCTACCGGATGCGGCAATAAGAAAAGCTTGAGCTACAACTTTTGCAATTTCAGATGGATCTCTTACGACCCATGAATGTTTAACAATTGGAAGTGTTATCCCAAAAATATCTGTTTCTTGAAAAGCATCGGTTCCAATAGCAGGTCTGGGAACTTGTCCTGTTATGACGACAAGAGGCACAGAATCCATCTGAGCAGTTGCTATTCCTGTGACTAGATTCGTAGCCCCAGGACCTGAGGTACCAAAACAAACACCTACTTTACCAGTTGCTCTAGCGAAACCATCTGCGGCATGAGTTCCCCCTTGCTCATGTCGAACAAGAATATGTTTTAACCACCCCTCTTGCTCAGCTTTAAAAACAGCATCATATATTGGAAGGATTGCTCCGCCTGGATAGCCAAAAATAGTATCTACGCCGTGCCTACGAAGAGAATCCATCAAGGCATCAGCTCCTGTCATCTCAAATTGAGTTTGTGTTCCTGAATCTCCTATTTGATTAGATGCAGAAGTCAGGGTCACGGCAGAAGGAAATCTAGACTAACAATAAATCCTAGTATGCTTAATTTCAATTAAAATAAATTAAGCAAAGATTTAATTAAATCCTCTGATTTTTCATAACAAGCTGTTATCAAATTAACCAAGAAATATAGTTATTTTAATTTTTTACAATAATCCTATTTGATGCAAAGGTCCTCCTCCAATTATTAATTCCATCAAAAAACAAAGAAAAACAATCATTGCAACTCTTCCATTCCAAACTTCAGAGCTGTTATTCCATCCCCATTGCCATTTCTCTTGAGGATAAAGTTTTACTCTTTCTGGCAATTTTGATGCTTCCTCTAAACTAATCCCTTGGCCGTTTAAGCAAGAAGAAACCAAATCAGCCAATCCCTCAATAAACAAAGGATAGGTATCTAGTGCTGGGACTCTTTTAAAATTAACAATTCCATTTTTATTAGCAATTTCTTTGTACTCAATATCAATCTCTTGAAGCGTTTCAATATGCTCACTCACAAAACTTATTGGGACTACAACAAGTTCCTTGATGCCTGATTTTCCCAATTTTTCTAAGACTTCCTCAGTATATGGTTTTAGCCACTCTTCTGGTCCAACTCTGCTTTGATAAGCTAATGAGAATGAATTACTGAATCCAAGCGAATTTTCAAGTTGATCAATAATCAAAAGTGAACAGTTTTGTATTTGATCTTGATAAGGATCGCCAGCTTCCTCGACATAACTTTTGGGAACACCATGTGCAGTAAAAAAAACGTGTGCCTCTTGGGGTAATTCACAAGCAAGGATTTGTTTCTTTATTAATTCAGCCATTGAAGATACATAAGCTGGATGATCAAACCAACTTCGAATACAACGAATTGATAATTTTTCAAACTCTGAGTCGCTATCTCTTAACCTTTTTAATTCTCTGAAACTAGATCCACTTGTACTTATAGAGAAGTGGGGATAAAGAGGTAAAACAACAACTTCGTTAACGCCATCAGCCTTCATATCTGCTACTGCTGACTCAGTAAATGGATGCCAATACCTCATAGCAACATATGTAGTTGCATCTATCCCAATGTTTCTAAGATAACTTTGGAGTTCTCTTGCTTGCTGCTCAGTGATACGACGTAAAGGTGATCCACCTCCAATAGACCTGTAAGCCTCTTGTGATTTACTACTTCTTAATAAGCTTATAAGCCAAGCAAGAGGTTTTTGAAAAGCACGAACTGGTAAACGAATTATCTCTGGGTCCGAAAATAAATTATATAAAAATGGTCCAACATCCTTAATCCTCTCCGGACCTCCAAGATTTAATAAGAGGACACCAACCCGAGCCATATTAGAAAAAACTCCTTATAAAGGGTTATACAAACCCTTCTCAAGGTAAAGCTAGCTAAATTTACAGGATCATGGACGAGAATCAAAAGTTAATAGATATAAACCATGAGCTTGAAGAGAAGGGAATCAATCTAAGAATTGAGAAAAGGGGTAAAGTTTTAAACATTAGAGGCTCTTTGCCGGATAAGAAATTTCATAATCTTTCTAAAATTCAAAGAATAAGTCTTAGACTCCCATTTAACATTAAAGGCTTAGAAGAGGCTAAAAAAGCAATTGAATTGGTTGATTTTCAACTTAAAAAAAATCAATTTTCTTGGTCTCATTGGATTAAAGAAAAAGCCATCTCATCGATAAAAACTAATAACTCAGTAGTCAGCAATGAAATAGAAAGCTTTAAAAAACATTTTTTTGCTGATACTTCTAGAAGCAAATCACAAGCAGGAATGTTAAGCACTTGGCAGTCTGCTTACAAACCATATTTGAATAGGTTGATCGGAGTAAGTAATAAATCTACCCATAAATTAAACGAGGAGCTTCTAGTGAAGATCCTTTTAAGTTACAAAGAAAACTCAAGGAGCAGGCAACAATGTGGAATTGTTTTAAGCGCTTTAGCAAAACATCTTAAAGTAGAACTACCTGAGAACTGGAAACAACTTCAAAGTGGTTATGGAATACACGAATCTAATTTCAGAGCATTACCTAGTGATGAAGAAATTATTAATAGCTTTCAATTAATACCAAATCCAAAATGGAGATTTGTTTTTGGATTAATGGCAACATATGGGCTTAGAAATCATGAAGTCTTTTTTAGTGACTTATCTTGTTTAAAAAAAGGTGGGGATAAAATACTTCGGGTTTTCCCAAATACAAAAACAGGAGAGCATCAAGTTTGGCCATTTCATCCTGAATGGGTTGGTTTTTTTCAGCTAGACAACAAAACCGATACTTTTGATTTACTCCCAGATATTAAAACAGATCTAAAACAGACAACCCTTCAACATATCGGAAGAAGAGTCTCTGAACAATTTAAAAGATATAAAATATCTTTTACCCCATATGATTTAAGACATGCATGGGCAGTTAGGACCATCTTGATAGGCCTGCCAAATACTGTAGCCGCAAAAATGATGGGACACTCAGTTTCAATACATACAAAAACTTATCATCATTGGATAACAAGAAGAGATCAGCAACTAGCTGTTGATAGTGCCCTATCTAGAGGCAAGTATTAACAAGAAGAATAATGAATATTCATAGCTATCTCATTTCTATAAATTATTCTTTTTATTAACTTATATAATTTAATCTAAGGAAATGAACAATAAGATTTCCAAAGAAGATTCAAGACTAAATAACCTAGATAAGAGTGCAGAGAAAATAGGGATGGGTGGTAATTTAATACAAAATATTACCGAAGAAAAATATCGCGAAAGGATGAAAAAAAGGAAAGAAGTTCAAGAACAAAGATTAAAAGAAAGAAATAAAGAAAAAGGCCTTATAATAATTAATACTGGTAATGGGAAAGGTAAAACTACAGCAGCTCTTGGGATGGTATTAAGAACTCTTGGTCATAACCATCAAGTTGCAATAATTCAATTTATAAAAGGGGGATGGGAACCAGGAGAGTCATTAGCCTTGAGAATATTTGAGGATAAAGTAAAGTTCCATGCCTGTGGGGAAGGGTTCACATGGGAAACACAAGATAGAAATAAAGATATAAATTTAGTTAAGTCAAGTTGGAGAAAAGCATTATTTTATATCAAAGACCCAAATTATAAACTTATAATTTTAGATGAGATTATTGTTGCAATCAAACTTGGATATATAGATGAAGATGAAATTATAAATGGCATAAATTTACGCCCCGATTTAACACATGTAGTATTAACTGGAAGAGGAGCTTCAAAAAAATTAATCGAATCAGCTGACCTTGTAACAGAAATGAAATTAATCCACCATCCGTTTAGAGAGCAGGCAGTAAAAGCACAAAAGGGAATTGAATATTAATCCCTAATCTTGAAAATATTTCCATCGCAAGGGATCCAATACAGATATAAAGACGTTCTCCCAGGACTTGCTACTGTCAATTTGTTATGAATTTTTAATGAAATACTCTAGAGCACTTATAAAACTCAGTGGTGAAGCTCTTATGGGAGAAAAACCTTATGGAATTGATCCTGAAATTGTTCAATCTATTGCCAAGGATGTTTCAAAAGTAGTTGAAAATGGAACGCAAATAGCAATTGTGGTTGGCGGGGGAAATATTTTTAGAGGTCTAAAAGGATCTGCGGCAGGTATGGATAGAGCTACTGCTGACTATGTAGGAATGCTTGCAACCGTAATGAATGCAATCACACTTCAAGATGGATTAGAAAGAGCTGGAGTCCCCACAAGAGTTCAATCTGCTATTGATATGCAACAGATTGCTGAACCATACATAAGAAGAAGAGCAATAAGACATCTTGAGAAAGGGAGGGTAGTGGTTTTTGGAGGTGGGTGCGGCAATCCGTTTTTTACAACTGATACCACTGCTGCGCTTAGAGCCGCTGAAATTAACGCAGAAGTTGTTTTCAAAGCTACGAAAGTTGATGGGGTTTACGATCGAGATCCAAAAAAGTTCTCTGATGCTGTCAAATATGACAATCTCACCTTTCAAGATGTATTGGCCAACGAGATAGGAGTAATGGATAGCACTGCTATTGCTCTTTGCAAAGATAATAAAATCCCTATAGTTGTTTTTAATATTTTTCAACCTGGGAACATTGCAAAGGCTATTTCTGGCGAACCAATTGGATCAAGGATATCCAATTCAAGTTAAGGCTAAAATTTTTGAACCTTTTTAATAATCAATTCGCAATAACTTTATCTAAATGTCAAACCAAGAACTTAAAACCACAATGAGCAAATCTGTTGAAGCAGCTCAGAGGAATTTCAATACTATTAGGACAGGGAGAGCAAATACGTCTTTATTAGATAGAGTTTCAGTCGAATACTACGGAGCTGACACTCCTCTTAAGTCACTTGCGACTATCACTACTCCTGACTCTCAAACGATAGCAATTCAACCCTTCGACTTGGGCTCATTAGCTTCAATTGAAAAATCGATTGCTACAAGTGATCTAGGTTTCACTCCAAATAATGATGGCAAAATAATTCGTATCAATGTGCCTCCCTTAACTGAAGAGCGTAGAAAAGAATTTTGTAAACTCGCATCCAAATATGCAGAGGAAGGTAAAGTTGCCCTAAGGAATATACGGCGTGATGCAATAGAGAGAGTCAAGAAAGCTGAGAAGGATGGTGATCTTTCTGAAGATCAAAGCAGAGATGAACAAGAAATAATTCAGAAGGAGACGGATAATTTTATTAAAGATATTGAAAAAAAACTTTCAGAAAAAGAAGCTGAGATTTTAAAAGTTTGACCATCATAGATGTTGCCATTATTGGAGGGGGAGCATCAGGTGCTACTGCGGCATTTCATCTAGCTAGTAAAAGTAAAAATGTATGTATTCTTGAAAAAAATATCTCCTCTCCAGAGAAAAGCTGTGGTGGTGGTATGTCTGCTGCAGTGCAAAATTGGTTTCCTTTTAAACTTTTACCAATAGTTGATGAAGTAATAACAAAAGTAGAGTTTAGTTGGTGCAATACCGACAAAGTGATAGCTAATCTATCTGGATCCTCTCCTTTTTGGATAGTTAAACGTGAAAAGCTCGATTCATACCTATTAAACCAAGCATTAAATTCCGGTTGTGATATATTGACAACTTTTAATGTTGTCGATATAAAAAAAAAGTCTAATATTTGGCAAATTACCGCCCTTGACGGGAGACAACTAGAAGCGAAAGCAGTTGTTATTGCTGATGGATCTCAATCACCATGGCCTAAAACTTTTAATTTAGGTCCAAATCAACAAAAATTTGCTTCTACTTTCTCAGGGAGAATTAGCAAGAGGGGAAACTTAAGGAGTGAAACCGCTAGATTTGAATTTGGCTTAGTAAAGAATGGTTTTGCATGGGCCTTTCCACTAAATAATGAAGTAAATATTGGAATAGGAACTTTTCTAGGTAATAAAAATTCAATTCCAGTTAATGAAATACTTAAATCCTTTCTACCTGATTTAGGTTTTGATCCTTCTGAAGTAATTGGCCATGAAAAAAAATTAAGGGTATGGAATGGCCAGTGTAAATTAAACGCAGAAGGAATTCTTTTAGTTGGAGATGCTGCCTCATTATGTGATCCTTTTTTAGCAGAGGGATTAAGACCTGCTTTGATGAGTGGTTTTGAAGCTGCAAAAAGCCTTATTTATTGGCTGGATGGAGAAGTCAACTGTTTAGATACCTATACAAAAACAATGCAAAAAAACTGGGGGAATTCGATGGCTTGGGGTAAAAGAATTTCTCAAGTGTTTTATCGTTTTCCCAAAGTTGGATACCAATTAGGTATAAAAAGGCCAACTGCTCCAAAAAGAATTGCACAAATTCTTTCAGGTGAGATGAGTTATGAAGACATTGCAAAAAGAGTAATCAAGAGATTAGTCTTTCAGAATTGAAGTTCAAATAGTTAGGGCAATTCCTTTTTCAATAAACTCAAGTCTTTCGTTCAATTGATTTTCTAATTTATCAATTGCTTCACTAAAACCGTTAATTCCTTCATTAAGTTTTTCCGTAGCCATTTTGTCTCCAGCCATCATTAGTTCAAAAGATGTCTGATCTAGATGAATTGTCTCTTCAACTAATAAAGGTTTTTGTGCGTTTAACTTAATTGGCAAGTCCAAATATGTTTGATTAAGTTGCTGAAGTAATTTAGGAGAAATTGTTAATAAATCACATCCTGCAAGCTCAGTTATTTCCTCTATATTTCTGAAACTTGCTCCCATAACCTCTGTCTTATAACCATTCGACTTGAAATAATTAAATATTTTAGTAACAGAAACCACACCTGGATCTTCAGTTGCCGGATAAGAATCTCTTCCTGTAGCAGATTTATACCAATCTAAAATCCTTCCAACAAAGGGTGAAATAAGCGTTACACCTGCCTCAGCACAAGCAACTGCTTGATAAAAATTAAACAATAAAGTTAAATTGCAATGTATATTCTCTTTTTCTAATACCTCAGCAGCTTTTATTCCTTCCCATGTAGAAGCAATTTTGATTAAAACCCGGTCATTAGAAATACCATCTTGATTATATTTAGCAATTATTTTTCTTGCTTTTGCAATAGTGGCATCAGTATCAAAACTCAGCCTTGCATCAACTTCTGTTGAAACACGGCCAGGAATTAACTTCAAAATCTCTTTACCAAAGACCACACAAAGTTCATCTAAAGCTTCCTTAACCACATTAGTATTAGAGGCACTGGCTCCTAGCATTTCTCTTGAAGTAGCAAGTGCTTGATCAATCAAATTTTGATAAGCAGGAATTTGTGCGGCCGCAAGAATTAAAGAAGGATTTGTTGTAGCATCTCTGGGATGAAATTTTTTGATCGCTTCAAGATCACCAGTATCAGCCACCACTACAGTCATCGAAGATAACTGATTAAGAAGGGATTCCATAATTAAAAACGTCTTTCATAGGCCATAGACTAGCTATATTTTTTAAGGATTTCACCCTTTAATTTGAACTTTTGAGAAAATTTAGCCATCTCTTAGCTTTTGATAGCTAAATGTTCTTTTTTAGAAATACTTGGAGGTATTTTTTCTATTACGAGTAAAGTCTCAATAATTTTTTTTGCCACAGGGAGAGCGACAGTTGATCCATAGGCATTTGGTTTTTGGGGTTCATCAATAACTGCTAAAACGACATAGCGAGGATCATCGATAGGAAGACTTGCAACAAAACTACAAATTTTTGAATTATAGTTCAAACCATCTTGCGATTTTTGTGCCGTCCCAGTTTTCCCTCCAATTCGATATCCAGGAACATTTACCTCAATACCACTTTCATCGTAAAAGGAGACAACAGTTTCCATCCATCCAAGAACAGTATTTGTAACCTCAGGAGATAAAACCTGCTTAGCTTCTGAAGGAGTATTGAAATACGACTCATAATCACCTTTCAGGCCTTTAGTAATATGAGGCGTAACAAGTCTGCCACCATTCGCAATCAAAGCATGCAATTGAGCTAGTTTAAGCGGAGTAATAGAAAATCCTTGGCCAAAGGAGGCTACCGCAGGTTCTATGGGTTGATTTACAAAAGTCTGTTTTGATTTTATTTGGCCAGAGACTGCTCCAGGAAGGTCAGTCTCTGGTATTTCATCAATGCCCAAGCGTCTTAACCATTGCCAGTAATTACTCGCATTCAATTTATTCATAATCTTAACCATACCTACATTGCTTGAGACTTGTAATACTTCAGGGAAAGTCAATATCCCATTAGGTTTTCGATCCCAATTAGAGAGAGGCCATCCTCCTACTGTAACCAGACCATCATCATTCACTTCTCCATTAGGGCTTATAACTCCCTCCTCCAATGCCAATGCCAAGTTAATTGGCTTAAAGGTAGAACCAGGTTCAAATAATTCTTGCACTGACCACTCTTTAAAAAGAGAAGGAGAATAATCCCAATATTTATTAGGATCATATGTCGGTGTAGAAGCTAATGCCAAAAGTTCTCCGGTCTCTATATCCATTACAATTACAACGCCTTTTTTTGCATTCCACTTCTTTACTTGCTTACTTATTTCTTTAACGGCTACCTCTTGAAGCCTTACATCTAAGGTTAGTTGTAGACTAAGTTGATCTTCATCAAAGACACCACGTTGAACACCTATAGGTAAAGGAGTTCCATCAGCTCCTCTTCTGATTACACTTGTTTTCTCTTGACGCTTTAGATCTCTATCTAAACTTAATTCCAGTCCAGCCTGAGGTCTTCTATCTATATCCAAAAAACCAACTACATTTGCAAAAAGTGACCCATGAGGATAAAGCCTTTGAGGATAGGCCTCCAAGTCAATACCACTGATTCCAAGTTTTTTAATTCTATTAGCCTTCTCGGGTGTTACCCCGTCTGCAAGTTTTACTCCTGAAGAGTAATTTCCTAATTTATTCAAAATTTCATCAACACTTTTGGATAATGGCGTAGAAAGAAGTTTTGCTACTTCATATGGTTTACGCACTGTCCTAGATGAATCACCAGGAAACTTAAAATATTTAGGATGAGCCCAGATTTTAAAACGTCTCTCATCTATTGCGACAAGCTTCCCATTTCTATCTAAAATAGATCGACGTGTTCCCAAAGGGTTTTTTTGTTCTGTTTGAACTTCGCGTGCTAGAGCTCTTAATTGATCAGACCGAAATAGTTGAAGCCAACCTACTCTTAAAAAAAGTCCCCCAAGTCCAAGGCATAATAAAACAAAGACAACTCTTAATCTAGACTGTGATAGGGGCGCAGGAGTTTTTACTTTAGAAGTCTTTCTCTTCTTTCTAGAATTCATACTTCTCATAAAATTATTAATAACCTGACTTAAAAGGAAAAGAAGATATTCTCTCTAGCAATCTACTTTTAAATGTCATATCTAATTTTATTTTAGTTTCTTCTGGTTTTGGTCTGGCCAAATATAGAAGATCTTCCGCTTTTGTCGGGACTAAATTTCTAGACAACTTTTGATTTTTCAATAGGTAACTTTCAAGAATTGAAGTTGATTCCAATATCCTTCGGTTCAAGTCTCTAGTGGTTTCAAGTTTAGTAAAAGATTTAGTCCACAAATATTGAGAGTGCAAAGCAACTGACGACATTATCGCCACTGTCGTGAGTATGCCTACCAATGCACCATCTAAAACGATATGAAGCGCAGCCTGAATTGGAAATTTTCTTTGAACCTGTTTTGATGAGAAAACACTGTTTAATAATCCCTTTGGCAACTTCTTTTTTTGAAATTGTCTTACTTTTTCTTTATATAGAGTGCGACTAAACAAATCAAAGTTCGAAAGTAATTCAAGTCAAACACCTTGATCAAGCAACTGCAAGAGCTGGAATACTGATGTTTTTTTTATTTAATATCAAGCTACCAATAGCAGGCTAATAAAAGTCACTCCATTCCAAAGAGAATGCATAAGAGCACAAGGAAATAACCTTCCTGAACTCAATCTCATTAAACCAAGACCAATTCCTAAAACGAATAGAGGGGGTAATTCCCCTACACTTAAATGAGCCAAAGCAAAGATCAAGGCACTCAATAAAACTCCGCTGATTTTTCCAACTTTGGATACCAATACTGGTAAAAGAATACCTCTAAAGACTAACTCTTCAAAGATTGGAGCTAAAAGAACGGTTGTAATCAAAAGCAAAGACAATGGAATAAATTCATCACTACCTAAAACCAATTCCAACAAAGGATTACTTCCACCCTGATCACCAAAAATTTCATTCATTAGCCACCCACTAAGCAGAACTAAAGGCATAACCATTAACCATCCACTTATTGATTTAAGAATGCCTGCTTGGATTGGTTTGATTTTCCATTGCAACCATCCTCCATCAATTCCCGAAGAAACCAGACCCATTAATTGATATCTAATTATAAATAAAGGAGCTATAGTCATTGAGCAGTAACCAATAAATACTCTGAGAGACTCTTTTAATGGAGAGGATAAATTATTAAACAATAAATCAGTTATGGGTATTATTAACGCGGGAAAAAAAACTTCACCAATAACAACAAAACCGCCAGAAATAAGTAGAACCATATCTATTAATGTTAAAGGAGGAGCTATCATTTCTGGCCATGGAGTATTTTTCTTTCTTAAGAAAATAAAAGCATACCTAATCAATAAAATACATCCTATAAAAGAAGCAAAAAAAGGTAGTAATTGTGAGGTTAAGAGTCTTAAAGCAGAGAGGGAACTATATTTTTTATTAATACACTTTTCATCCGAAAAACCCAGATTAGAGCATGAAATTTTATAAAGAAAAGGATCTAATTTAATCTCATCAATATTAGGGAATTCAGTTAATTTTTTACCTTTTTGTCTATCTAATATATATCCTCTAATCGTTTCAAAATTTTTATCCTTAAAATTTGTCTTCAAGATTAATTTCTGCTCATCCTCAGACTCTTCCATAACTGCTAATAAGAGTCTTTGCCTATCCTCAATTTGTTCCAAAGGAATCTTTTTAAGAGTTTGATATAGTTTTTCTTCGGGTTCTGAACCTAAAAATAAATCTTGTAAAGATTCAGGTATGGCTGAAGAAGCTGAAACTGCCATCTCAGTTTGCATCAAGGAAATCTTTGGAGCCACTGAGGGTCGTTCAAAGCTTTCTTGTAAGCCTTGTCGCCATATCAGAACAGTTAAAAGCAATGAAAATAAAGCTATGGCCCATTTCCAACTAGTTTTGGCTTGTCTCATAAAATCAACTTGTGAAGACTGACATGGAGAAAGACTTCTATCTTTACTAAAAGAACATTAGATTGCCCTCATGGCTAATACCATAATTATCTAGAAGACACTTTATTTAATGACATTGCGTCTAATTTTTGTCCGGCATGGATTGAGTAGTTTTAACAAGGAAGGTCGTATTCAAGGAAGAAACGACCTTTCAACATTAACTAAAGAAGGACAATTACAAGCTGAAGCTGCTGGAAAAACAATTTCTTCTATTCCAATAGATGCAATCTATAGTTCCCCTTTGCAAAGAGCATCAGAAACAACAAAAATCATAATCAAACAACTTAAGGACGACCTTCATGCAACTTATACAGATGAGCTCTTAGAGGTTGACCTTGGGCCTTGGAGTGGTTTAACAAAAAATGAACTAAAAGATCGCTTTCCAGAAGAGCTTTCTGTTTGGCAAAAAAACCCTAAGGAACTAACCATTAATAGAGAAGACGGTACAAAATTCCAACCAATTAAAGAACTCTTACATCAAGCCGAAACTTTCTTAAAAAATTTATTTAATTCTCATTTAGGTTCTAATAAAACGATTGTAATAGTTGCCCATAATGCAATTCTTAGGTGCTTGATACTGAAATTAATTAATGAGCCTTCAAAAGGATTTAAAAGATTGAAGTTAGACAATAGCTCAATCTCAATTTGTAATGTTACTTTTAATGATTGGCGGGATAGACAAGTTCAAATTCAATGTCTAAATAATATCGCTCATTTGTATCCTAGTATTCCCCAAAAAAGTAGTAAAAAAAGAATTATTTTAGTCAGGCATGGTGAAACAGACTGGAATAAACAGGGAAGGTTCCAAGGACAAATTGATATTCCCTTAAATAAAAACGGGAAAGCTCAAGCAAAGGCTGCAAGTGTATTTTTAAAAAATACTATTATAAAAAAAGCTTTTAGTAGTTCTCTATCAAGACCAAAAGAAACAGCTCAGATAATTCTAAATGAACATCCGGGGATCGAAATTTCTGTTAAAGATAACCTCAAAGAGATTGGTCACGGAAAATGGGAA
Organism: Prochlorococcus marinus str. MIT 0912; assembly: GCF_027359595.1. Classification (NCBI taxonomy): domain Bacteria; kingdom Bacillati; phylum Cyanobacteriota; class Cyanophyceae; order Synechococcales; family Prochlorococcaceae; genus Prochlorococcus; species Prochlorococcus marinus. The sequence continues at coordinate 1,853,415 of NZ_CP114783.1, read as the reverse complement.
GGAAAGTTGGAGTCTGAGATCAAGTCCGACTGGCCAGATCTTCTTAAAACATGGAAAATCTCTCCTGAAAGAGTTCAAATGCCAGAAGGAGAAAATATAAAAGAAGTCTCCGCGAGATCAATTACCGGTTGGAATGAAATTCGCAAAGATCTAAAAAATGGTGAAACGGCATTGGTTGTAGCTCATGATGCAGTTAACAAAACAATTCTTTGCCATCTATTAGGGTTAATGCCATCAGAAATTTGGATGATAAAACAGGGTAATGGAGGCATTACAGTCATTGACCTCTCAGAAAAAGAAGGTCAACCAGATACAATCATCTGTCTAAATATCACTTCACATTTGGGAGGAATTATCGACTCAACAGCTGCAGGAGCACTTTAATTAAATGACTAGTAGTTATTTGTTTGAAAATATTCAAATACTTGAAAATGCTGGATCATCTTTAAAGAGGGAAACTGTTTTAATCAAAAATGGTGTGCTTAAAGCATTTGGCCGCAAGGCACTTCAAAATGCAGAACTTTTAGGGATCAAGCCTCAAAAAGCTAAAAATATGCTTATTGCACCTTGCCTTGTTGACCCTCATTCATTTTTGGAATCCCCCTTTAATGGTAAGGAAGAGAATATCTATTCACTAATAGAAAAAGCAACATTTTCTGGATATGGTCAATTAGGTATTCTTCCTAGATCTGATTCATGGAGAGATCAAATCGAGTCGATTATAGCTTTAAAGACTATCAAAAGTGATGTTTTAATACACTTATGGGGAGGTTTTAGCCTGGGTGGGGAGGGAGTTGCTCTGTCTAAACATTCTGAACTACTACAAAATGGAGCCATTGGTTTAAGTGATGACGATTTCATGCCTCCCATAGAGCTTCTTAAAAAAGGTTTTTCACTTGGAGAAATGAAGAATTACCCTGTATTATTTGCACCAAGAGATAAAACACTACAAGCTGGAGGAATGTCTAGAGAAAGTGTTTATACACTTAGAGCAGGCTGGCCCCCTGATCCAGTTGAAAGCGAAATTATTCCTTTAATCCAATTACTTGAGCTTCATAAGCAATACCCTGAAATTGCAGTAAGGTTAATGAATATTTCTACAGCTGATGGCGTCTCAATTCTTAAAAATGCATCCTCTAATCCAATGGCAACCATCTTATGGTGGCATTTAGTCAATGACAACTCCAGTCTTTCCCCTTTTGATATTGGATGGAGCGTAACACCTTCATTAGGGTCCCCCAGAGATAGAGCCTCACTTATACAAGGTTTAAAGGATGATGTTTTAACAGCAATATCTGTTCATTCCACTCCTATAGACGACTCTGAGACTAAACTTCCTGCAAATAAAAGAAAAAAAGGGATTAGTTGCTATAACCTTGTTCTACCTCTTCTCTGGGATCAATTAATAAGAAAGTCAGGGTGGGAAGTGGAAAAATTATGGAAAAAAATTAGTTTTGGTCCATCAAAATTCCTAAACCAAGCTGAGGAAAAATTAAGTTTAAATAGTAATCGCTGGTTACTATTTGATCCTGACAAAGAATGGTACCAATCTAATGAAGAAAAACATTTAACTTCAGCAACTAATCAACCTATCAAAGACAAAAAAATAATTGGGAAAGTTATAGATTGTGGACTTATTAATCAAGCTTGCCAAAACGACTGACAGGCCAAAAACGCCAGCTTGCTTTCCCAATTATTTCTTTCTGGGGTAAGAATCCCCCTGCTGGCCAGAAACGACTATCCCAACTATTAGCTCGGTTATCGCCCAAAACGAACACATGTCCTTTTGGAACAATTGTAGTCATTGGACGACATAGATTAAATCTAGGTTGACTTGGGCAGAAGTATTCAACATATGGTTCGTTGATTGACCTACCGTTCAAAACAATCTCTCCCTTACCATTAATCAAAATACGATCTCCTCCTACAGCTATTATCCTTTTGATATAAGCATCACAAGCACGATCAGATAAAGTTGGTATCCAAGAAATCAATGGAAAAGTTAAAAATGAGCATTGAAATTTAGACGGAAGTTGTTTTTTTCTATCTGCTATCAATTTCTTATCAAAGGAATATGGTGAGTTGAAAACTACAATTTCCCCACGAGAAGGAGCCCTATTTCGCAAAGAAAGTTTTTCAACAATTAGTCGATCATTTACTTTCAATCCTGGCAGCATCGAACCCGAGGGAATATATCTTGCTTCTGCTATATAATGACGAATGCCTATATACAATAGAACAGTTAGAGAAATAGGTCCCCACGTATCAAAAAAAGAGTACCACCAACAATTTTTAGTTTCTTTAATCGAGTTTGACTGCTTTTGCTGCACTTGTTTATAAATAATAAGTTTGTAGTTTACTTTATTTGTAAAGACTACTGTTTCAAGTCAATGTTAGACCTAATTTGAATTTCTAAGTAATTTTTCAGACCACATTTCTTCTTTAAATCCAACTAAAAAGCATTTACTAGACTTAAATAAAAAAGGTCTCTTTATTAATCTGGGTTCAATAAAAAGTTTCTCAAACAATTCGTTATCAGTCATTTTTTTGACAACATCCGAACCCATAGAACGATATATAGCTCCACTAGTATTTAAAAGATATTTTCTATGTCCATATAGCTCACTTGCTGAGATTAACATTTCCTTGGAAGGAGGGGATTTTAAAATATCAACTAATTCGAAGGAAATATCATTGTTTTCAAGCCACTTAATCGCCCTGCGACAAGTTGAACATGAAGAATAACTAAATAATTTCAAGTGTTTAATGCCTAGAAAAAATCATTTTATCCAAAAAGATAAGATTAAATTAATTATTTCAGTGACAAATTAGTGTGATGTGCATCTATACAAGTTTTCAATAATTCATCAACAGCATCATAGTCTCTCCATCCGTCTATTACGATAACTCTTCCTTCCAAGCTTTTATAGGTTCTAAAAAACTCAGCAACATCCTCCAATTGGTTCTGAGCTATTTGCTTAATAGTATTAATTTCTCTTTGTCTTGGATCTGCCGTAGGTACACATAGAAGTTTGCCATCGTAGGCCCCTGAATCATGCATATCAAGAACTCCTATAGGCCTTGCCTTGATCAAGCAACCGGCAAAAGTAGGTTCTTCCATAACGACCATTGCATCAAGTGGTGCTCCATCCTCCGCAAGAGTGTTTGGGATAAATCCATAATCAAATGGATATCTCACTGAAGAATGCAAAACTCTATCAAGAGCCATAATTCCTGCAGAGCTAAAATACTCGTATTTATTTCTACTGCCTGCAGGAATCTCAACAACTAGATTTACTAATCCAGGCGATGGGGAAGGAGGAAGATCACTCAGGTCCATTTTGATTTATTGAAGTCGGTAGGCTGTTTCTGTTTGTTGTTTCTTGCCTTTCGCTAATGACAGCAAACAATGGTATTCCAAGCATTACAAATACTATTGCTAAACCAATTAAAGAAGTAGAGGTACTATTAAAACTGTAAGGATCTTCATCATCAGAAGATAGTTGATCTTTTTCTGTATTAAGAAAAGGTGGATCTAGCTTAGAAGATTGGTTCTTAATTAAATGTGGTTCTAAATCCATTTAAAATTTGAAATAAATAAATCGTTAGTCGAATGTGTAAAAATCAATTAAAACAATCAATTATTTATAAATTATATATACGTTACCCCGAATTTAAGAATAACTAGGCAACCTTTCTATCAGTATCTTTTAAATGACTGGGAATAGAGTGATTGTTATCAGACTGTCCATCAAGCTTATTTCTTATTATTCTCAACTCATCAAGTATTGCATTTAGAATACTTTGAGTTTCAGATGAGGGAGAATTCAATATTTCTACTGTTACTTCCTTAATTCTGAGTATATCTTTTGCAAATCTTGCAACTTCATTGGGGTGAAAAAGTAATTGATCTTTTTGATCACTTCTAAATTCAGTGTTTAGTTTTCTTGGGTTGAAGGGAGGATTTAGATTCCTAGTGTCAGTATTTGTATATCTGTATACGGAAGCCCTAGATCTATTTAATGTTTTCTGAACTTCGTCAATAGTCAATAATGAATCGCTTGAATTAGAAGCTGTATTAAATAATTTATCTAAAGACTCTTCTGATCTTCCATTTGTTCCTGAATTTACTGAGCCGTTAAACATTGCGAAAGAAAGATTCTAGAAAAACATGTGACAGAAGTTAGCAGATGAATCAAATTAACACCATGTACATTTGGACACTTTAAAAAAACAACATGATTCCCGCACAAACAATATAGATATTCTTACGGCCAACACTAGAGTACTAATCTCATAACGATATAAATTTTAGGCTCATGCGCGTCTCCCGCCTAATGCTAAACACGCTCAGAGACGTCCCTGCGGAAGCCGACATAATTTCACATCAATTACTTGTAAGAGGAGGCTTCATCAAACGTCTTACAGGAGGTATTTATGCTTACATGCCATTACTTTGGAAGGTTTTAAAAAAAATAACCCTAATTGTTGAGGAAGAGTTATCAACGAAAGGATGTCTTCAAACTCTTCTCCCTCAACTTCAGCCTTCAGATATATGGGAAAAAAGTGGGAGGTGGAAATCATATACAGAGGGAGAAGGTATTATGTTTAGCCTTAAAGATAGACAAGGTAAAGAATTAGGTTTGGGGCCAACTCATGAAGAAGTAATTACTCATATAATTTCTCAGACTATTCACTCCTACAAACAATTACCAATAAATATATTCCAAATTCAAACAAAATTCAGAGATGAAATAAGACCAAGATTTGGATTAATGAGAAGTAGAGAATTCATCATGAAGGATGCTTATTCCTTTCATGCAAACGAGAATGATCTTCAGTCAACTTATTCAGAGATGAGAAATGCCTATCAAAATATATTTTCAAAATGCGGTCTAGATTTTGTTTGTGTCGAAGCAGACAGTGGAGCTATTGGAGGAGCAGCATCTCAAGAATTTATGGTTACCGCCGAATCTGGAGAAGATTTAATTTTAATAAGTTCTGATGGTAAATATGGAGCCAATCAAGAAAAAGCTGTTTCTATTATCGAAGAAGGAGAATTACTAGAAATTGATGAACCTTCAATAATCAAGACTCCTAATCAAAAAACAATAGATGAATTATGTAACCACAATAATTTCCACCCAAGTCAAATTGTAAAAGTTATAGCTTATCTAGCAACCTGTGATAATAATAAAAAATACCCTATTCTCGTAAGTATAAGAGGGGACCAAGAAGTAAATGATATTAAACTTTCAAATGAAATATCATTTAAATTAAAACAAAATGTACTGGAAATTAGAAAAATTTCTTATGAAGATATAGAGAATCAAGGTATTAATAATATTCCATTTGGGTTTATAGGTCCTGATCTTAGCGATGATTTAATAACAAAATCAAAGGAATGGGAAAAAAAATTCATAAGAATTGCAGATAATTCTGTAAAAGATCTTAAAAGTTTTATATGTGGAAGCAATAATAAGGATGAACATAAAATATTCTATAACTGGAGTTTAATTAATACTGAACATCTGATATGTGATATTAGAAAAGCCCAGCTTGGAGACAGATGTATCCATGACAAAACACAAAAGCTTAAAGAATGTAGAGGAATAGAAATAGGGCATATATTTCAGTTGGGAACTAAGTATTCAAAATCGTTAAATGCTACTTTCACCAATGACAAAGGTATAGAAGAGAACTTTTGGATGGGTTGCTATGGAATTGGTATTTCCAGATTAGCTCAAGCAGCCGTAGAACAAAATCACGATGATTTAGGTATTATTTGGCCAGTATCAATTGCCCCATTTGAAGTAATAATAGTTATTGCCAACATAAAAAATGTTGAACAAACATGTTTAGCCGAAGAGATCTACCAAAAATTATTAGAAAATCGGGTTGATGCTCTACTTGATGATAGGGACGAGAGAGCTGGAATAAAATTTAAAGATGCAGACCTTATTGGCATCCCATGGAGAATTGTTGTTGGTAGAGAAGCTAGTTCTGGACTGGTTGAATTACATAATAGAAAAGCAAAAGTCACAGAATCGTTAAATGTAGGATCTGTTTTAAAAAAACTTTCTGAAGAATTTAATACCTAAAAACTATAAATTTAGCCCAAATGACTCTAGAGTCTAATGTAATTGCAAAAAACAAATGATTTCTGCCTTTCATCAGCACTCCATCAGGTTGGTGAGGGCAGCTTTGGCTATATGCCTTGGCTTATGCCTCATATTCTTCCAATTCGCTTCTGAAGTGAACGCAGCCAAAACATTTATGACTGGGGATTTTGCTAAAGACACAATTGCAGTCTCTTCTTCTTTAAAAGAAACCATAACTTTACCCAAAGAAGATAAGGGGCTATCAGAGGCAGAAAAAGAGGCTGTTTTTCTAATAAGTGATTACATTTCAAGATATAGGAATAGATCTCAAATAAATACTTCCTCGACCTTTACAACAATGCAAACTGCCTTAAATGCATTAGCAGGTCATTACAAAACTTTTGCAAACAGGCCAGTTCCTGAAAATCTCAAAGAGAGATTAAACGAAGAACTTTCTAAAGCAGAAAAATCAGTAGTTAGAGATAATTAAAGATAATCTTTAATTCATTTCTTTGACTCAGGGTAGGGCTATCTGCAAATCTTGTTTCTTCTAAAGTAAATCGGTTTCGAGCCGAATTTTCTTCCTTGGCAAATGTTGTAGTCATAGGCGCTCAGTGGGGTGATGAAGGTAAAGGCAAAATCACCGATTTGCTCAGTCGCTCCGCAGATGTAGTTGTTCGCTATCAAGGCGGCGTTAATGCCGGTCATACAATTGTTGTAGAGGACAAAGTTCTCAAATTACATTTGATACCCTCTGGAATCTTGTATCCAGATACGATTTGTCTTATTGGGTCAGGAACAGTTGTTGACCCTAAAGTGATGATTAAAGAAATAAAAATGCTTGAAGAAAATGATATTGATATTTCAGGACTAAAACTTGCTTCAACTGCTCATGTGACGATGCCATATCACAGGCTCTTGGATTTAGCCATGGAGCAAAAGCGAGGTCAACAAAAAATCGGTACCACTGGAAGGGGCATTGGACCAACTTATGCAGACAAATCTCAAAGGAATGGGATTCGAATCATTGATCTACTCAGCAGGGAAAAACTTCAAGAAAGATTAAAGGTTCCGTTAGCGGAGAAAAATGGACTCCTCCAAAAGATTTATGGAATTGAACCATTAATTATTGATGAAATAGTAGAAGAATATCTTGATTACGGAAAACAACTAAAAAAACATATTGTTGACTGCAACAGAACAATTCATCAAGCAGCCAAAAAGAAAAAAAATATCTTATTTGAAGGTGCTCAAGGAACCCTTTTAGATCTTGATCACGGTACCTATCCTTATGTTACCTCCTCTAATCCAGTATCAGGCGGGGCATGTATTGGTGCAGGAGTAGGCCCTACACTTATAGACAGAGTTATCGGTGTTGCTAAAGCCTATACAACTAGAGTGGGAGAGGGGCCCTTCCCTACTGAACTGCAAGGGAGTATAAATGACCAACTTTGTAATAGAGGGGGTGAATTTGGAACAACTACTGGAAGAAGAAGGAGATGTGGCTGGTTTGATGGAGTAATAGGTAAATACGCAGTTGAGGTAAATGGATTGGATTGTCTTGCTATTACTAAATTAGACGTTTTAGATGAACTGGAAGAAATTGATATATGTGTCGCTTATGAATTAAACGGCAAAAGAATTGATTATTTCCCAAGTAGCGTTGAAGATTTTGAAAAATGTACCCCCATTTTCAAAAAGCTACCTGGCTGGAGATGCTCTACAGAAAATTGTCGTCGTTTGGAAGACCTTCCACCAGCAGCCATGAGTTACTTGAGGTTCCTAGCCGAGCTTATGGAAGTTCCCATAGCGATAGTTTCCTTGGGAGCCAATAGAGATCAAACAATTGTTATTGAGGATCCTATTCATGGACCCAAAAGAGCTCTTTTAAATTCTTAAAAAGCAAAGAATTATAATTTTATGATTTTTAATTAATTTGATGATTAATAAAACGACCGTCCCTACCCTTGACATAGTAGGTGTTGGGAATGCAATTGTAGACGTACTAACAACAACAGATGATTCTTTCTTAGAGGATCTTTCTTTCAACAAAGGTTCAATGACCTTGATTGATGAAAACAAAGCTGAAGAACTTTATGAAATGACAAGTAACAGAGTTCAGAGGTCAGGAGGTTCTGTTGCCAATTCATTAGCATGTGTAGCCAAGTTAGGGGGAAAGACAGCCTTTATTGGAAGAGTAAGAGATGACAAGCTTGGAGAAATTTTTACAGAAGAGATATCAACGACTGGGACCATTTTTAAAACTCCACCGTCATTAGTTGGCCCCTCGACAGCAAGATGTCTCATCTTTGTCACTCCAGACGCTCAGAGAACTATGTGCACTTATTTGGGCGCTTCAGTTCTTCTAGAGCCTAAAGATATCGATCTGTCAGTAGTCAGAGAGGCAAAAATACTTTATTTAGAGGGATACCTATGGGACAACCCAGCTGCTAAAAATGCATTTATTAAAGCGGCAGAAATAGCTAAAAATGCAGGTAGAAAAGTTGCATTATCACTTTCTGATTCATTTTGTGTAAACAGACACAGGGAAAGTTTTATAAAACTAGTTGAAGATCATATAGATATATTATTTGCCAATGAAGATGAAATAACAACTTTGTATAAAAGCTCATCTCTAAATTCAGCACTTGAAAAATTGAAAAAAAAATGTGATCTTGCTGCAATCACTATTGGTAAAAAAGGTTCAATTCTAATTTCTAATGGCAAAGAAATAAATATAGACCCTTTCATTTTTGGAAAGGCTATTGATACAACAGGAGCGGGAGATCTGTATGCTGGAGGTTTTTTAAAAGGGCTTGCAGATGGTCTAAAGCCAGAGATATCTGCAAAAATTGGATCTATTTGTGCAGGACAGATAGTTACACAATTAGGGTCTCGATCCAATATTGACCTTTTAAATTTGGTCAGTTCACATTTAAAACCCTAAACATTTTAAACTCAAATAGAATTCACCCAATGATGATAATTCTTATTAGCTGAAACGGGAAAATAAATTATTTCTGGTACTTCATAGCTATGCCACTGAGCAATCTTATTACAAACTTTATTTACATTTTCCTTCTTACACTTGATCCTTAATTGTATTTCTTTCGATTGATTTATATTTCCTTTCCACCAAAAATATGATTCAACATTTTCAAAAGTAACACAAGGTATTAATTTTTCTTTCAAAAGTAAATATGCTAATTTACATGCTGTTTCTTTATCAATTTCGGTAGTTAAAACTATATATATTTCTTGATTTAATTCAGATAAATTCATGATCTTAAAAGCTTTTTATTCTAAACAAATAGATTTTAATCTTTTAATTAATTTATCATAACTATCTACTGAGTTAATATTTTTAAATTTAGTAGGTCTTTCCAGCATCAACAGATTAATTCCCATGCTTGAACAAATTCTGTGCCATAAGATTTCATTTCTCCCTCCTGATTGCCTACAAACTACACCAGCAATATTCCATTTCCTAATAAGTGCTTTTTCAATTTTTCCATCACTAGAGACTGAAGGATTTAATATCGCAAAATTTGATTTTTTTATTGATGAGGCCAGTATTTTTCTTATACTTTCTGGATTAGCTAAAACTCTTGCATAAACATTTGCTCCTGAATTTCTTGCAACTAGTAAGGCCTCCTGAAGATGTCTTACTCCTAAAGCTAGCAAAATAGATTTATTCTTTAGATCATAATTTTTTAAATCGCTAAATTTCTTTATTAAGAATGCATTTGAAAAATTTTCTATAGTTCTTTCATACCTTATTAATGGTTGATCGAGTTCCTTGCAAACTTTTGTGATTGACCCTGTAATTTTCATAGCAAATGGATGGGTCAGATCAATAACACAATGAAATCCATTTTCATGACTTCTTGCATTTAATATGACGCTCCGGATCTCTTCCTCAGAAATCAAGGCACCTATTAATATTTTCTCTAAATTTAATTTTTCATATGGAATTGAGGCTCTATTCGATACAACACTAACAGTAATTTTCCAACCTTCTTTCAATAAAGACTTAGCAAAGACATGTCCTTCGCCTGTTCCTGTTAACAACCAAAGATGTGGCTGGCATTTTTTCCTTATATCCATCAAGATAAACGACAATAACTAAAGAAAAAAAAAAAAATGAATCATTGCATGCTTGAGGTTTTGGTAAAGAAAGCCCCAACAGTTCGTTTTACCCAAGACAACAAAACTCCATTAGCTGAAATAGAAGTTGAATTTGACAGCCTCCGTGCCGATGACCCTCCTTACGCAATTAAGGTAGTTGGTTGGGGGAAATTAGCAGAAGAACTTCAAAACACAGTTCAAGTAAATTCTAAATTAGTAATAGAAGGTCGCTTAAGAATGAATACTATTCCTCGAAAGGATGGTACCAAAGAAAAACAAGCTGAATTTACTCTTTCTAGAATTCACCCCTTTTCTTCTAAAACAGCTATTTCATCAATACCATCTCAAAATCAGTCAAATCTAGAAAAAGATTCAGCAAATTCTTCAAATAACGAGGGTCTGAAATGGGACAGCTCACCATTAGTTCCAGATACCGATGACATTCCATTCTGAAAAATCAACAATTTTCCTCAATATATTCTGAAGCCCTGGTTAAGAGTTGACCTAATTCTCTCTCCAAAGCAGCTAGATCAGGTCTAAATTCAGGCCAGCTGCCTCTATCTAATTGTTCAAGGATCCAAGCTCTATCCTTGTTTAATTTTTCAACAAGTTCAATTAATTCAGAAAATTCTTTTTGGTGTGAGGCCATGAGACTGTCTCCTGAAAACCCATCTGCCCCCGATTTTAGCCAAAATCAAACTCATGAATAAACTTTTCTCACCGGCGAGCCTCATCACTATCGGAGGAGCATCACTTTCTCTAATTGGCCTAACAGCCTATTTTACTGATGCAACAAATCTCAGTGTTCCAACTTTCTTCTATGGAGTACCTATTTTTCTGATAGGCATATCATTGAAAACGACCGAAGTACCGCCAGCCTTAAGAGTAGTTCCGGCAGCTAATTTTGCCTCAGAGAGGGATAAAGCCCCTGAAGAACTAGGAAAACTAGTTAAAGATGTGACCAGATGGCGCTATGGGCAATCTTGCCAGCTTGAATCATCTCTCAGAGTATTAAAGCTTTGGGACATAGACAGTCCTCCTCAACTTATAGAAGTAGAAGAATTGATTAAAGATGGTAATTATGGATTAAGAATGAGATTTGAAATGGCTGCTGTTTCTTTAGAAAGATGGAATGCTCAAAAAGAACGTTTAGGAAGATTCTTTGCCAAAGGTTTGTGCGCTGAATTATTTTGTCCCACACCCGGTGAAATTGATTTAATAATACTTACGCAAAAACAAGAAGAAAAACCTGTAGAAAATGAATAAAGAAAACCAAAAAGCAAACTCCAGTAAGAATTTTAATAAATCCTTTACGGATAAAGATTCCATAAGAGTTTCTGTCTTAAGTGAGGCACTTCCTTACATACAACGTTTTGCAAATAAAAGGATTGTAATCAAATATGGTGGCTCAGCTATGGCTGACAAAACACTTCAGAATGCAGTATTTAGAGATCTAGCCCTTCTTTCGTCTGTTGGCGTACAAATAGTAGTCGTTCATGGTGGTGGCCCGGAAATAAATCAATGGTTGGAAAAATTAGGAATAAAGCCAGTTTTCCTTGATGGTTTACGTATTACTGATACCGAGACCATGGATGTAGTAGAAATGGTTCTTGCTGGAAGAGTAAATAAACAGATTGTGAGTGGAATCAACAATCATGGAAGATTGGCCGTTGGACTATGTGGAATAGATGGCAGACTTATTGAGGCAAGAACGCTTGGAGGTGGAAGTCATGGTCTTGTTGGGGAAGTGGCAAAAGTAAATACAAAGATTTTAAGCCCTCTTCTCGAAGAAGGTTACGTCCCAGTCATTTCAAGTGTAGCCAATTCTTCTGATGGCAGATCACACAATATCAATGCTGATACCGTTGCTGGGGAGCTTGCCGCAGCGCTAGGTGCCGAAAAATTAATCCTTTTGACAGATACTCCCGGTATTTTAAAGAATGAAAATGATACTTCTTCATTAATAGAAAAGATACGTCTATCCGAAGCTAGAGAATTAATTGATAAAGGGATAGTTAAAGCGGGTATGAGACCAAAAGTTGAATGTTGTATTCGTTCCCTTGCACAGGGTGTGAATGCTGCCCATATCATTGATGGAAGGACGCCTCATGCCCTTCTATTAGAAGTTTTTACTGATGCTGGTATTGGAACTATGGTTATGGGTAGAGGTTAAATGTCAAAAATAGCTTCAGCTATAAAAGCTGCTGAAGCGGCCCTTGAGAAAGGTGACTACAATGGTTGCACGAAAATAGTAGACCCTTTACTTGTAGATTTCGAAGCAGAGACAGTAATAGGAGGGCAACTTAGACTACTTTTAATTACAGCCTACATGGGGAAAGGTGATGAAAAAAAAGCAATCAATATTTGCCAAACATTAATACGTAATAAAAAAGAGAGCGTCCGTCAACAAGCTAAACAACTCCTATCAATACTGGATGCTCCACATTTACCAAGACCGTCAAACTGGTCTGTAGAAATACCAAAGATAGAGGTAGAACCATCTCTAAAATCAACATTTAGAAAAACGAAAAAAAGAAGGAGAAAATCAATCATCCTCCAACTGGTCCGACGAAAAGTCTAGACTTTGGATTTTCAATAATAACTTTATTAATTATTTTATTATTAACCTTCCTTTTGAGTGGTTGCGTTGATATATCAACAAACCTGAGTGTTACAGGTCCAGATCGACTAAAGATTTCACTTGATATAGATAGTAATTCTGGCAAATCAATTCCATGGCAGAAAGAATTTGAAGATAATCTTACTGAAGAACATAGCATCCTAAAACTTCAAACTCATGAGTATAAGCAACATTTTGAATCCCCAACTATTCGTTTTGAAGAAGCAAATACATTACTTCAAGAAATAGCTTCCGTTGCTTCAAAAACTAGCGGTTTTACTATAAAGAAACCTGAAATAATTACAAACAACAAAAACTGGATAATTGGAACAAGTCAAAATTTCAAAATTTATTTTGATTTAAGAGAAATCCCAAAAATTCCTGGATTAAAAATAAACATAATCATTCATGACATTGGCAATAAAAATAATTTCGAAGCCACACCTCTAGAACCTAGTTTTAAAAAAGGTTTAACTTTCTTTCCTCTTGAAATTGGACAGATTAACAAACTAAAGATTTCAAATTGGAAATGGAACCAAATTTCAATTGGGATTATCTTGATAATTGCCTTAATTTTGCTGAGCTTATCCCTTCAAAGATTCCGCCTCCTAATGGGATTCGGATTCCCTGAGTTGCCACCCTAATAAGCATGAATCTACTCACAATTGTAGTGGATCAGGATCAATAGAAAGACTTACTCCTTTTGGTAAATCGTTCCATAATTCAGGTCCATAAGGAATTGGGATTTGGCTTGATTCAGGTCCGTACACGAGAAGTTGCCAACGACTTTTACCTGCGACCCTCTCAACTAATGAAGGTGCTGGCCCGACCAATTTCCAATCTTTTGCATTGCAAACATTCTTGATTTTTGAAGAGACATTGAATGCTCCTTGAGATGTCAACTCTGAAGATTCTCCTGAGAACCTTAATAAGCAAGCTCGACTATACGGAACCATCGCAGCTTCTTTTCTGGTCTTTTCTTCTTTTTTAGAAACTCTTCGTACCTCCCATCAATCAAGTGGAGAACAACAGGATGTTCAGGACAATAAGTTTGTACTACAACCTTCCCATGCTGCTCGCCACGTCCTGCACGACCAGCCAATTGCATAAAAAGTTGAAGAGTTTCTTCAGTAGCCATCAAATCAGGACGATGCAATAAACCATCTGCTGCCAGCACGACAGCAAGAGTTACTTTTGGTAAATCCATACCCTTAGAGAGCATCTGAGTCCCTACTAAAATATCGGCGTCACCATTAGCGAATCTTTCTAGCAATACTCTATGGCCATCACGGCCTCTAGTTGTATCCCTATCAAACCTTAATAAACTTATGCCATCTAGTTCTCGCTCTAAATGATCCATAACTCTTTGTGTTCCAGTTCCAAATGGTTTAAAAGCATTTGAACCACATTCTCCACATTTCTCACTAGTTTTCGAACGAAAGTCACACCAATGACAACGCAACCATTGATTGCCTTCCTTAGAACGATGCACTGTTAGTGCAACATCACAATTTGGACATTGAACGACCTCTCCACAACTACGGCAACTTAGGAAACTACTATATCCCCGCCTAGGGACTAATATGATAGCTTGGTTTCCGGTCTCTTTTATCTCCAAAAGTTGTTTTTTTAGATATCTACTAATTAAGCTTCTATTTCCAATAGCTAATTCTTCACGCATATCTACTATACTAACCGTTGGCAATTTACGATTTAAAATCCTTTGATTTAATTTAGCTACAACTATATTGCCATTGGGTTGTATATTTTTCCAAACATTTAAAGAAGGAGTTGCTGTTCCTAGTATTACTTTGGCTCCTATTTTCTTTGCTCTATGAATAGCCAAATCTCTTGCATGATAGCAAGGCATTGGGGATTCTTGTTTATAAGAGCTATCATGTTCTTCATCAAGAACTATTAATCCTAAATTGGATAATGGTAGAAAAATAGCTGATCGAGTACCAATAAAGACACTAGGTGTTGTGATGTCTAAAGATCTCTTCCATGTGTCAATTCTCTCTTTAATAGAACAATTACTATGATATTCAAAAACATTTAATCCAAATCTTTTTCGAAAGCGGTCAACCAATTGTGGTACTAATCCAATTTCAGGTGTAAGTATAAGACAATGCCTACTTGCAGATAACTCAAGTTCTGCTATTTGTAGATATACCTCCGTTTTACCAGATCCAGTAATACCCCAAAGCAAAAGAGCTGACCCATTTGAAAGAGACTTATATTTGTCTTTGGCTAATTTTTGTTCTAACGTCAAAGGTTGAGGATCCTCAATCTTTGACTTTTTTTTATCAACAGATTCTTCATCATCAAAAGATTTAAAAAATAAAAAACGTTTTTCCCTTTCTCCGTAACCAGCTGAGACAAAGTTTCTTATTAATAATGAAGAAAATCCTTCAGCCTCTAAATCTTTTTGCCATTTCCCGCCTCCATTTAAAAGAAGATTTTTCTTTAACTCAACCCCACGTGAAGATATCTTTCCCTCACAATTATTACTAGACAATTTCACCCACCAAAGTTTTTTTGGTCTATTCGATATCTTTGACCTTCCTAACCAGCCAGGAGGTAATGCAGTCTTAAGCATCTGAAAATCACTTACATATAATTCACGAGCGATTTCTTCCAGCCACTCTCTCCATTCTTTTTTGATAGCTGATTTTTGAACCAATTTTTCTACATTATTCAATGAAATATTTTTTAAATTTTCCTTTGAACTAGTAATATTATTTTTCATTTTTTTAACGACTAACCCCTGCATGAGTTTTCCTTTCAAACGAACAGTCACAACATCGCCTAAATCAATATCCAAATTATTTCCATCTTGATAAGAGAAACATCGTCCTTCACGACCCACATGTAACCAAATATCAAATATAAAAGGGTTCATATCATTTTTAATACTTGCCGACTTCAGAAATTTTTTCTACCATTGGATTGTTAACAGCTTTAAAGCTGTTGTGGAACTTGCAAAATTCCACCCAGAGGGAAGACTAGAAGCTTTATCAAGAATAGGAAAAATCCCATTCTGAGATAAGCCGGTCTGAGAAATCCCCTGACATCCTTGCTTACACATTTCGATTCTTCAACAAAACATCCATCATAATTTCAAGTCCATATTGATGTCATGTGATTTTTCGCAAGATTTATCCCGATTAAGGACAGTCTCAAATTAGAGTGTTTTTGTTGAAATTTTACAAATTAAATAGTTTTTCCTGAAATATTATCTCTAGGAGATTCTGACTATTTTTCGGGTAATAACCTGAGCTCTGCAACAGACCACAAACCATCGGGGAAATCATGTTAAAGGGAAACCAGTCATCTAAAAATATTTCTATTAATCAGGAAACAATAAACAATTCAAAAAAAATTAAAAAAACAGCCGCCAAAGTAAACGTGACTAAAGAAACCCAAACTCTTCCTCAAGAATCTTCAAATGATCTAAAAATTGATTTAGATTTAGAGGCTGATAAATTAATTGCTGAAGCAAATAAAGTGCCTGAAGCAGATATCGATCTAGATGAAGATGAAGATAATGCCTCTGTACTTTCAAGTGCGCAAGAAGCAGCAGCCAAAGCTTTAGCAAGTATAAAAATAGGACCAAAGGGTGTTTATACAGAAGACTCGATTAGGGTTTATTTACAAGAGATTGGCCGTATAAGACTTCTCAGGCCAGACGAAGAGATTGAATTAGCCAGAAAGATAGCCGATCTTCTTCAATTAGAGGAAGAAGCTGCGCAATTTGAAAGCGAGAATGGACATTTTCCATCAGTCAAAGAATGGGCAGTTCTTGCAGAAATGCCATTAACTCGCTTCCGAAGGAGGTTAATGCTTGGTAGACGAGCAAAAGAAAAAATGGTGCAATCGAATCTACGATTAGTAGTTTCAATTGCTAAGAAATACATGAATAGAGGGTTGTCTTTTCAGGATCTTATTCAAGAAGGAAGTCTTGGTCTCATTCGTGCAGCTGAAAAATTTGATCATGAGAAAGGATATAAATTCTCAACTTACGCTACCTGGTGGATCAGGCAGGCTATAACTAGAGCAATTGCAGATCAAAGCAGAACAATTCGCTTGCCTGTGCATTTATACGAAACAATTTCACGGATCAAGAAAACCACTAAAGTTTTAAGTCAAGAGTTTGGAAGAAAACCAACTGAGGAAGAAATAGCTGAAAGCATGGAAATGACGATTGAGAAACTGAGATTTATTGCTAAAAGCGCTCAGCTCCCCATTTCTCTTGAGACCCCAATTGGTAAAGAAGAAGATTCTAGACTTGGTGACTTTATTGAAGCAGATATAGAAAATCCTGAACAAGATGTAGCAAAAACGTTATTAAGAGAGGATTTGGAAGGGGTTCTCGCTACATTAAGTCCCAGAGAAAGGGATGTTCTAAGACTTCGTTATGGCTTAGATGATGGAAGGATGAAAACCCTTGAAGAAATTGGACAGATTTTTGATGTAACAAGAGAAAGAATTAGACAAATAGAGGCTAAAGCCCTCAGAAAACTCCGCCATCCCAATAGGAATGGAGTACTTAAGGAATATATCAAGCTAAATTAAAAAAAATTAAACAATAATTTTTACTTTCCCTAGTAACAAAGACAAATATTTAGTTAGATCATAGATTTCATTTCACATCAACCTTATTAAATTATTTTCCAGGATTTTAATTAGGTATGGTTGACTGCTTAAGGTAAAGAAATAGAAAAGATTTGCTAATGACACTAGACCAACTGCGCATCGCCTCTCGCCGAAGCCAGCTGGCCATGGTTCAGACGAACTGGGTACGAGATGAACTACAAAAAGCCCATCCTGATCTTGCTATCACTATCGAAGCAATGGCTACGCAGGGTGACAAAATACTTGATGTGGCATTAGCAAAAATAGGAGATAAAGGTCTTTTCACTAAAGAACTTGAAGCTCAAATGCTTGTTGGTCATGCCGAAATTGCGGTCCACTCCTTGAAAGATTTACCTACCAATCTTCCAGAGGGATTAATTCTTGGCTGCATAACAGAAAGGGAGGATCCTTCAGACGCGTTAGTCGTTAATGAGAAAAATAAAATTCACAAACTAGAGACTCTGCCAGATGGTTCTGTAGTGGGGACTAGTTCCTTAAGAAGGCTTGCTCAATTGCGATACCATTATCCACATCTTGTTTTCAAAGATGTACGAGGAAATGTTATTACACGATTAGAGAAGCTTGACTCAGGAGAATATGACTGTCTTATCTTGGCAGCTGCTGGATTGCAAAGACTTGGTTTTGCTAATCGAATACATCAGTTAATTCCAACAGATATTTCACTCCATGCTGTGGGACAGGGAGCTCTTGGTATTGAATGTGTAAGTGGACAACAAGAGGTATTAGATATTTTAAAAACACTTGAACACGAATCAACATCTAAAAGATGTTTAGCAGAGAGGTCTTTCCTCAGAGAGCTTGAAGGAGGATGTCAAGTTCCAATAGGCGTCAGAACAGAAATTAACAACAATGAATTAATTCTTGAAGGTATGGTCGCAAGTTTAGATGGTAAAAGATTAATTAGAGATATAAAAAAAGGATCTGTAAGCTCTGCAGAGGAAATAGGAATAGACTTAGCCAATGAATTAAAAGGCCGTGGTGCAGGAGAAATATTAAAAGAGATTTTCAAGTCTGCAAGGGCCTAAATCATTCAAACAGTTTAATTAATTAAATTAGGATCTATTTCAGATAAGTAACGCTTCTCGCAGGATTTGATAATCTCAACTGCTTTTTCAACACCAAAGAAGCCATTTACAGTACAAGTTCCTGGTTTTTTAAGATCTTTATAATGCTCCCAATAATAAGTTGTTTCCTTAATCCAATGCTTGCCTAATTGTTCAAAGCTTTTTATGTGATCCATCCTCTTATCATCAGCTATTACGCCAATAACTTTATCGTCAACTTCACCTCCATCATCAAAGGTCATTATTCCTATAATCCTAGCTTCAACAATTGAACCGGGTACTAAGGGCTCTGTAACATTCACAATTTCGATATCTAATGGATCGCCGTCTTCATCCCATGTACGTGGAAGACATCCATAAGCGAAAGGGTAGGAGAGGGACGAATATCCAACTCGATCAAGCTTTAGATGCCCTGTTTCAGTAATAAGCTCGTATTTATTTATTGTGTTTGAATTCAACTCAACGATTGTGTTGACTCTATGTTCAGATTCATTAGCAAACGCAGGTAAGACATGAAGCAGATTAGGCATTGTTCTGCTAGGTGCTTGGTCAAGGTTCGCCATAGTATTTTTTTATGTTCTTATATGGTAAATCAACGCCGTAAATGCAAATGAAGTTCTAGCAAATAATTTAGAAAAATTTCAACAAACAATATGCTTTGATTAATTTTTATCCTAATAAATGTATATTTTAATTAGAGATTCTAGAAAGCTTTTCAAGTTTATTGTCTAAGTATTCAAGAAAATAGTTTGATGATAAAGTTGCTCTAGAGACCTTCTTTACAAGTTCCTCAGAATCCATACTTCTCCCATGATGATGAACATTTTTGCGAAGCCAACCCAATATTTTACTGATTTCATTAGATTCAATAATATTTTCAATTTTTCCTAAATCTTCTTCAAGAGTTTTTGTTAACTGAGCGCTAATTAGATGACCAAGCAAATAAGAAGGGAAATAACCAAACATCCCCTCACTCCAGTGAACATCTTGCAAACATCCTTCAGTATCATTTTCAGGCGAAACACCTAGAAGGTTCAAATACCTTTTATTCCATTCATTAGGCAGATCTTCTACAGAAAGCCCTCTCTCTAGAAGATCAATTTCCAAGTCAGTCCTAATCATTATGTGCAAGCCATAACTAAGTTCATCGGCCTCTACTCGATTCAACCCGGGGGTAAATGGATTTAGATTGATCCATAAATCTTTTCCAGAGTGAATTGGAGCACCTGCATTCTCAAAATGATGCCAAAAAGACTGTGCAAATGAAAAGCTCCTAGCAATTCTATTTTCCCAAAATAGAGATTGACTCTCATGAACAGCCATAGAAGTTGCTTGACCTAATGGCCATGCAAACCATTGGTGACTTTCAGAAGGCAAGCCTTGTTCATACAAAGAATGTCCCCACTCATGTGCAGTAGCTAATAAGCAAGAAAGTGGCTGACCTTTAACTATTCGAGTCGTAATTCGATAATCATCCGGACCTAAAGTTATTGAGAATGGATGAGGGGACTTAGCTATAGCTGTATTAGAAGGATCCCTAGACCAATCATTTAAAAGTATTTGACAGAGCTTTTCCTGATCGCTATTTGCTAAATCCCATTTTTCACTCTTTTTATTAGTTATTGTCGCAGCCTTCTGAATCAATTCTGGCAATCTTTTTTTAAAGGTTCAAATAGTTCGCTTACACGATTAATCGTTAAGTTCGGTTCAAAAGGCTGGGCAAGTGTCTCCCAGCAACTTCTTTCTTCACTGAGCTGATTGGATTGTTCTGTTCGTAGTGAAATTAATTTCTTGAGAGCTGGAGAAAAGCTTTTGAAGTCATTATTTTTCCTAGCTTCCTGCCAACACATATAACCTTCAGACTTTGCTGTTGCAAGCTCAACAACCAATTTAGGATCCAATCTTTTTTGTCTATTGAAATCTTGCTCAAGCAACTCAATATTTTTAAACCTATCTTTCAAAAAATCTGATTCAGAATCGTCTTTTTCTTTTAAATTTTGAAGTTCAAATTTTGCTTCTTTTATTAAAATTTCGAACTTTGCAGAACTTTGTCTTGCATGAAGTTGCTTAGCTAAAAGACTTAATTGCTCACCTCTCCAAGTGGAACCAGCAATAGGCATAGATGTATTTTGATCCCAGTAGAGAGTACTTTGTATAGATCCCAACAACTGCGTATCTTTTAGGTAATCACCCAAAAGCTGCCAAGCAGACTTTGACAACGTATTCAATTTGATATTTGTTTAATTCTAATATCAAATTGATGTAAATAGATCCATATTTGATCAATTTAAAATAATTTAAATCACAAGCTCTTATTAAATTATTCAATATTTAAAAATCAAAAAGATTATATCTTTTTGATACGACCAAATTCACAATACTTTAACTTAATAGAAAAAGAACAAACCTTTTAGTATTTATTATAGTCAGGTCAAACAGTTTATTAGCAATGGAACAGATTTTATCAACTTTAGATTTTGAGACGAAGGGACAAGGTTTTACTGATATTACAAAAGACATTAATGATTGGATACAATATAAAAAGTTTCAAAAAGGAATACTTCTTATTTTTCTAAAGCATACAAGCTGTAGTTTAATTATAAATGAAAATGCGGATATTAATGTTCTAAATGACCTATCAGCATACATGAAAGCTATTGTCCCAGAAGAGGGATTTTATCCTATTGACAGAAGTAGTAGAAAAATAGAATATCTTCATTCACAAGAAGGATTAGACGATATGCCTGCTCATATCAGAACAATGCTTACTTCAAATAATTTGAGCTTCAGTGTTGTTGATGGTGATTTAAAAATAGGTTTATGGCAAGGAATTTATATATGGGAACATAGAACATCAAATAAATCAAGGTCATTACAATTGCATGCAATTGGTGATTTTGGTTTAAATTAAAATTAAATACAAGAAACTCATGACCTCCTTAATAGAGCAACATCAACTAGATCATTTCATAGAAAAGAATCCTTCTTGGATAATTGATAATAAAACAATCAAAAAAGAATTTAAATTTTATAATTTTATTGAAGCTTTTGGCTTTATGACTAAAGTCGCTCTTTTATCTGAAAAGATGGATCATCATCCTGATTGGCAGAATACATATAATAGAGTTAAAATCAATCTAACCACTCATGATAAAGGTGGAATTACTACTAATGACATCAAGCTTGCTGAGTCTATTGATAAATTAATCAATACCTAATGTATCATTATTTACTTCCATTAAAATGAACACAAATAAATCTGATTTCCAAGAAAATATAGTTCCCGAAAATAATATTCCTATTACAATCATATCAGGATTTTTAGGATCAGGAAAAACAACTTTATTAAATCATATCCTTACTAATCAGAAAGGTATAAAGACAGCTGTATTAGTTAACGAATTTGGTGAAATAGGCATTGATAATGAATTAATAATTAAGACTGAAGAAGAGATGGTAGAGCTAAGTAATGGATGTATTTGTTGTTCTATAAATGGTGAATTAGTAGAAGCAATAGAAAAGTTAATTAATATCAACAAGAAGTTAGACTATATTATTATTGAAACCACAGGATTAGCTGACCCTCTTCCAGTCGCAATGACATTACTTGGAAGCGAGTTAAGAGATCAAACAAGATTAGACTCTATTATAACTTTAATTGATGCTGAAAACTTTAATGATGTTGCCATAGAAAGTTCAATAGGTAGATCTCAAGTAATATATGGTGATATTTTACTTCTTAACAAATGTGATTTAGTATCTAATAAAAATCTAGAAGAAACGATATCAAAGTTAAAAGAAATAAAAAATGATGTGAGAATTTTAAAAAGTATTAAAGGGAATATTCCTCTTAATCTATTATTAAGCGTAGGGCTATTCGAAACTGATCTAATAAATGAAAAAGAATCGGTTCATGATCACTCGCATGAACATGAACATGAGCATGAACATGAAAAAGAATCGGTTCATGTTCACTCAGAAGAAGATAATAAAATTGAAGATTTTCTTTCTGTTTCTTTTCAAACTAAAGAACCTTTCTCTCTTAGGAAGTTCCAATACTTTCTAGATAATCAATTAAAAAGTAATGTTTTCAGAGCAAAGGGTATTCTATGGTTCAGCGAAAGTGAAAGAAGACATGTTTTTCACCTTGCTGGTAAAAGAATTTCTATTGAAGATAGTGAATGGGGAGAAGAAAGAAATAATCAACTTGTCTTTATTGGAAAAGAATTAGATAAAGAGAAAATACTCTCTCAATTAAATGCATGTATTGATAAATAATCATAAAATAACAACTTATAAGAATAAATTGAATAACATAAAATCCACTTCAGAGCCTTTCACAAAAGAAAAAATATTAATTTTTACTATAGTCTAATGGGATTAAATAATAGTCGCAACATATTAAAATTCTTAGTAGTTCTTTTAACATTTTTTATTTTGTGGCCGTTATTTACTCTCTTAAGAGAGGGTTTATACGGTATTCAAAAAAGTTCTATTTATTTTACGACAGCCAATCTTAATGAAATAAAAGGCACACTTTTACTATTGATTTTTTCTCTAATTCTCGGAGGATTTTTAGGAATAGCAAATGGTTGGATTTTAGCCAATTGCCATTTCAAAGGCAGAAAAATACTTAGAGTCTGCCAACTAATTCCTTTCGCAACTCCAGCTTATCTTTTAGCAGCCACATTGATTGACCTCGGCAGCATAAATTCCCTCAGAATTAACGGTATGTTTTGGGGAGTAGTAATAATGGCATTTACAACCTATCCATATGTATTTCTACTATGTTTAGAGAGTTTTGAGAAAGGCGGTAAAAAACAAATTGAGGCATGCAGAACTCTTGGAATAGGTCCTTGGAAAAGTTTTTTTAGAATATCCCTACCAATTGCAATTCCCTCAATTACTGCAGGATTAGCTTTAATGGCAATGGAAATCATAAATGAGTTAGGCGCAGTTCAACTTTTAAATATTCCAAGTATTTCAGCTGGAATACTTGAGAGCTGGGTGGAGGAAGGTGAGCCTTCAGGTGCCATTGCTCTTGCCATATTTGCTCTGATTTTAGTTTTTCTATTAGTTGCAATCGAACGCAAATCAAGAGAAAGAAGTAAAAGATGGACAGAGGGTATAAGTAGTGGAGAATCACCAGAATGGGAATTAAAAGGTATCAATCTATTCCTTGCTCAAGTTATAACCTTTACTCCCCCAATTCTTACATTGGGCATTCCAATTACATGGGCAATAATAAATATTGATCAAATGAATCAAGGATTCAATACAGATTTAATTGGATTAACTCTTAGAAGCTTTAGTTTAGCCTTAGTTGTTTCATTAATAACGATATTTATATCATTGATTTTATCAATTTCTAAGAGATGGCATAATCATCAATTGCTCAATATATTTACCTTCTTATCCAGTATTGGCTACGCAATTCCTGGATCTGTGTTAGCCCTTGCTCTTCTTTCCTTTAAAGGAGATATCTGGCAAATCAACATCTTAAGCTTACTAATATGGGGTTATAGCATTCGATTTTTAGCTGTATCAAAAGGTGGACTTGATGCTGGGTTTGAAAGGATTTCACCAAATATAGATAATGCAGCCATAAACCTTGGGAAGAACTGGTCAGAGGTACTTTTCAAAATACATTTACCACTTCTCAAAGGGCCTATGTTAGTAGGTATACTTCTTGTTTTTGTTGACACAATAAAGGAATTACCACTAACTTTTATATTAAGACCATTTGATTTTGATACGCTTTCAGTACGAATTTTCCAATATGCAGGAGATGAGAGAGTAGCAGAATCTATCTTACCTTCATTGATAATAATTTGTTTAGGATTAATAGCGTCCTTAGCCTTAATACCAAGCTTAAACAACAGAAATAAATAACATAGATGTTTAAACTTTAAATAATTTTTTAACTGGATAAGTCAAAGCTCCAAATATATCAGAGATTGTTGAAACGAGTCGATAGCAAAGCAATGAAGCCAAAAGGGGTGCTTCTGGCAAATTCGAACCAAGACTAAATAGAATTACAGATTCAAAGACACCTAAACCTCCTGGTGCTGCAGGCACTATCAGACCAATGATCCATGCTAAGGAAAAAGAAGAAATTAATTCACCTTGAGAAATTAATGACCCAATAGCAAATGCATTCATACAAAATAAAAAGCCCATAAAGCGAAATAAAACAAATATAATCTCTACTAATAGTGGCTTATAAGGATAAAACATCCTTCTCGAAATATTTTGGTTATTTTGAGCTAAATTTCTTTCTTTCAATTCATCATTATTAGTAAATATAGATGCCTTCATGGTCTTCAACTTTTGTATTATAAAATTTCTAAATACTGGTAGAAATACTAAAGTTGATGACCAGCAAAGAATAAAAACAAATATATTAAGGCTTCCAAAAGGTATAAAAATCAATCCTGCAACCAGCATTAATAATGGCTCTAATAAAATAGATTCAATTGATTTTTCAGTTGAAAATTCTAGGCGCAAGGTATTATATCTAGATACAAAATGCCATATTCCTCCTGGGAAATATTTATATATATTTGTAGATAAAAATAATTTTACTATATTAAACTTATTACTATGACACCCAATATTATTGATTAAATACTTCCATGCATAGGCATTTATAATTATACTTAAATAACTAAATATAATTCCAAGCAATAACCATAAAATCTCTTCTGTAGCAATCTCTTCATTAGATAAAGACTCAAAATTTATGTAAATTGAAGTTCCAATAAATAAAAAACAACTCAATGTTATCAAAAGCTTGATATTAATTTTAGAGATCATTTCAAAAACAAAATTTTTTCTTTTATTTTGAAGGATATTAAAATTAAACATCATAAAGACCAATCATCTAATTCATATAATTCTGATAATTCAATGTATAATTCCTGACGGATCTCTTCTATTGGAACTCCTGTATTTAAACTTATTTTAGTCAAGTCTTTATGTTCCATTTTTATTGAAACCGTACCATTTGGTCTCATTGCTTGTTTAACATTAACTTCCCCAAATTTTGTTTTATGGCTAATTGTTCGTCTTGGAAGTATCCAGCGATTTATCTTATTTTCTCTTAATCCAATTGTTGTACTATAATTAAACCAAACTTCCCTCAATAAGGTTTGATTTTGTAAAGATACAAGAGCTTTTATACATATACCTTTTCTATTTTTTTTCATATCAACCGAATAACAAACCACATCAATTGCACCTGCAACTCTTAATCGCTCGATTAGAATTGCAATATCTTCAGGTGTGGAATCGTCGATCCAAGCTTCCTGTGAAATTATAGTCTCACAAACAGGATTATTATTATTTTCCTTCTGATCGTCATTTGTTTCTATTAGTAGAGCTCGTAAAAAATTAGGTCTAGAAATATTTTTAGTTCCTAGACCAATACCAATTTTCTTTATTTTCATATTATCTAGTTGATCAAATTTATCTACAAAAGTTGCTATCAATGCGATACCAGTAGGGGTTGTTATTTCACCAAAATACTTGTCTTCAATTGCCACTAATGGGATTCTATTTTGTCTTGCTATCTCTAAAACTGTAGGTACTGGGACCGGAAGAGGGCCATGCAATGTCGACACAATTCCTTTGCCTGCAGGTGGATTTGAAAAATAAATCTTATCTGGATTTAAAAAATCAATTGCGGAGCATACATTAACAATATCGAGTATGGAATCAATTGAGCCTAGTTCATGAAAATGAACATCTGAAATTTCTTTACCATGAACAATTGCCTCTGCTTCGGCAAGAATTTCAAAAACCCTTATAGATTTTTTTTTCACATACTCATTCAAGCTTGAATCTAGAAGTAAGTTTTTGACATCATTAAGACTTCTAAATAATTCCTTAAATTGCATTTGGTTTTTCATACAGACAATTCCCTTTATTCCTTCAGTATCTCCCTCGTTAAATTCTAAGTTAAAGTTTTTCTGTATATTTAACCTTGCTAAATTATCCAATAAAATGGAGTGAGGCACACCTAAGTCTATTAATGCTGATGCAAGCATATCTCCAGATATTCCAAGAGAACAATCAATAAAAATAGATTTCATTTAAGATTAAATTTATAATCAGTTTTATACACAGAATACATCTGAATATATTTGCAGGAAAAACACTAATTTTTATTTTTAAGATTTTTTTTATTTTTATAGCTTAATGGTTGATGAGAGACAGGACCTATTATTTTAAAATCCTCGACAAACAGTTGATAGTCAATACGACGAACATCAAGACTAATAAAATGTTTTAAATAATTAATAGGTAGTTCACCTTTAAGATTAACTTTAAAAGGTAACGCTTTCTTTTGCTGATTTCTTGGCTTTTGACGGATCTTTATTACTAACTCCTTCTCTTCTGGCTTAGTAAAAACCAATTCTCCTCTTATTGAGAAATAATCATCACCCTCCAATAAATCATCAGAATCAACTTTCAAATTTGAAGCCTCATTAAATTCTTCTTTATTCGAAAGCTTTTTGTTTAAAGTGCTGGGTTCCCAAATACCTGTAATTTGCAAATGAAGATTTTGATTATTCCTACATCTTGGATATACGACCCAGAGGTGTGGCTTTTCTAAAGGGACGTGATTACGAATCAAAGTTATGACTCTACCAAGCACAACTGAATCTATTTCATTACCTTTAGAGTCAATCAGAGCACCACGAGTAAAGTTTTCATCATCTTGAGGCTTGTAAATACCTCTAACTAATCCAATAGCTCTGTATTGCAAAGGATCAGTAACCGAGGGAATCGGATGGTTCTTCATCTATTTAATAAATGAGCCATTAGTGACCAATCTTAAATTTACCAAAATCCTAGAAATAGTATTTGTATTTTATTCATTTTGGAAGTTTTCATACTCTGACTTATCAAATGCATTGAGAGCTTCATCGAGTGCATCTGATGGAGTTGTTGCATTATTCATTGCATCTGCTTGTTTAAGGCGATTCATTAAATCAAATGGGTCTATAGGTAAACCTTGATCAATTTGATCTTCCGTATCAAAAGTACTGTAGATATCTCTTTGCTCTTCAGTTGAATAATTTTTTAATTCCGAAAGTTTTGTTATTCTTGATGAAGAAATAACTTGCCCTGAAATAATTAGAATTGGTGTTAAACACACGAAAGCTCGCACTAATTGACCAATATTAAAAAGTGCAGTTCTATTCAAAACCAAACTTTCTTCAGAATTTCCATAATAATAACTTAAGAAATAAAATTTAGAGTCTTGCTTGTTGCAACCTGGAATGTCAACTCTATTCGTTCAAGAATAGATCATGTCAAAGAATGGCTGGTCACCAACAAAGTTGACATTCTTTGTTTGCAAGAGACAAAAACAGAAGATAAATTTTTTCCCGTTGAAATTTTTTCTAACCTTGGATATGAGGTTTCAATCTCTGGCCAAAAATCTTATAATGGTGTAGCAATTATAAGTCGATTTCCAATTAATGATATAAAGATTGGTTTTAATCAAGTAATCGGTAACTACAAAGATTTAACTTTATTGAGTGAGCAAAAAAGAATTATAAGTGCTGAAATAAATAATATTAGAATTATAAATGTTTACGTTCCAAATGGATCTTCTATAAATTCAGATAAGTTTATTTACAAACAAAAATGGATAGAATGTCTACAGATTTATCTCAGACAAATCAATTCATACAATACACCTATATGTTTATTAGGAGACTTCAATATCGCCCCTGAAGATAGAGATATACATACACCAAGCAATTATATAGATTCCATTATGGCTTCTTCTAAAGAAAGAAAATTACTTAAAGATGCTTTAGGAGGGCAATTAGAAGATGTTTTTAGAATATTTGAGCCTGGAGGGAAAAACTGGTCTTGGTGGGACTATCGTCATTCAGCCTGGGAAAGAAACAAGGGTTGGCGAATCGATCATATTTACTTAACAGAAGATATTCTTAGTTCTGCAAACAGTTGTTGGATCGACAAAGAACCAAGATCTAGAGAGAAACCCAGTGACCACGCACCTGTAGTTGTCGACATTAGCTGGCCTCCAGCAGAAGATGAAAATGCAGAAGATGAAAATGAATTTTTCTTTTGAAAAAATCAGGTAATTTTCTATTTTCAAATCATCACAGAATTAACAAATCAAATATTCACAATCAAACAAAAAACATTGATTTAAACAGGGTGATTTCAAGCAAAGTCTTTCTATCACTTGTTTTCAAGCTTAAAGTCAATTTGAAAAACAGGAGTTTTAAAGATTAAAAAAAATAACCAGATGCTGAACAGATTCAAAAATTTAGACGAATCAGTCACTTTTAGGCCATTATGGCTGACTGTGTTTATGAGCTCATTCGCTGAGGTGCCGTGACAGAAGCGTTGAACACAAAAAGATCTGAAGAGATTTTTGGCTCTGCTAAGGATTTAATGCCTGGTGGAGTCAGTTCGCCTGTAAGAGCTTTCAAATCCGTTGAAGGCAATCCAATCGTTTTTGATAGGGTTAAAGGTCCTTATGCCTGGGATGTAGATGGAAACAGATACATTGATTTCGTGGGAAGCTGGGGACCTGCAATTTGCGGGCATGCCCACCCTGAGGTAATAGCAGCCCTTCAAGAAACACTTGAGAAAGGAACTAGCTTTGGAGCGCCTTGTGCTCTTGAGAACCAGCTTGCTGAAATGGTTATCGATGCCGTTCCAAGCGTTGAGATGGTTCGTTTCGTTAACAGCGGAACAGAAGCATGCATGGCAGTTCTTCGCTTAATGAGAGCTTTTACTGGAAGGGATAAAGTTATCAAGTTTGAGGGGTGCTACCACGGACATGCAGATATGTTTTTGGTTAAGGCTGGATCAGGCGTAGCGACCCTTGGTCTGCCTGACTCACCAGGCGTTCCAAGAAGCACAACAGCAAATACTCTAACTGCTCCTTATAACGATCTTGAAGCAGTTAAAGAGCTATTTGCTGAAAACCCTGATGCTATTTCTGGCGTAATTCTTGAACCCGTGGTTGGAAATGCAGGCTTCATAACACCTGAACCAGGTTTTTTAGAAGGATTAAGAGAGGTAACTCAAGAAAACGGAGCTCTTTTAGTTTTTGATGAAGTAATGACTGGTTTCCGAATCAGCTACGGAGGAGCTCAAGAGCGCTTTGGCGTTACTCCTGATTTAACTACTATGGGTAAAGTTATAGGTGGAGGCCTTCCAGTTGGAGCATATGGAGGCCGTAAAGAAATTATGTCAATGGTTTCCCCTGCTGGTCCAATGTATCAAGCAGGTACTTTGAGCGGCAATCCGCTCGCTATGACAGCTGGAATAAAAACTCTTGAACTTCTTAAGCAAGAAGGAACTTATGAAAAACTAGAAGCAATTACAAAAAAGCTTTTGGATGGAATCATTAATGCCGCTAAAGAATCAAACATCTCCATACATGGTCAGAGCATTAGTGCAATGTTTGGTTTTTATCTATGTGAAGGCCCAGTCAGGAACTTTGAAGAAGCTAAGTCTGCTAACACAGATCTTTTTAGCAAATTGCATAGACTGATGCTTCAAAAAGGGGTTTACTTAGCACCTAGTGCATTTGAAGCTGGTTTCACCTCATTAGCTCATTCGGAAGATGATATAAGTGCAACAATAAAAGCTTTTCAAGAAAGCTTTGCTGAAATCAAATAAAACCGACTTAAATTAATAAATTAAAGTCGGTTTTATTTACAATTAATATTAAATATTACCTATTTCTGCCACCAACAATTACAGGAACATTACCTGCTTGGCTACCTGGTAGAGAAGGTACAACTTGTGTCTCACCATTCCATTTATCTAAGAACAATTTAAAAAGAACTTGATCATCAAGACTTTTATTTAATGTGTCGTATCTCAAAGCCTCTTGTTCGGCAATTTTAACTTCAGTCTGAGCTCTTAATAATTTCTGCTCAGCGATCTGTTTTTCTTCGATAGCGGCTCTGTATTCATCTGCAATTGTTAAGCCTGTTAAATCAAGAGATTGAACATCTACATAATCAAACTTATTTAGTTCATCAGCTACTGTTTCTTCCACTAATTCAGAAATATCACTCCAGGAACTAGCTATGGTTACCAACTCATATTTTGAGAAGACTGATTTAAGGGCCTTAAGCAAAGATGGTTGAATAATCCTGTTATAGATTTCTCTGTCGTTGTAAGAGATAGTTTTAAATACTCTGCCAGCCTCACTAGGCTTTAGAGCATATTTAACAGTTGCAGTAGCAGAAATAACCTGCAAATCTTTAGTTAATGAGTCAAACTTTTCAGGTCTAACTTGAGTCTGAACATTAAAAGGATAAGTATTTTGAACGAAGGGGACTTTAAAATTCAAGCCAGGCTTGCGTGATCCGCCACTTACTTTTCCCAATGTTGTTACCACTGAAACTTGTCCAGCAGGTACAACAAAAAATGCTTGTGTAAGAAGCAAAAAGCCCGTAAACGAAAGGACAAGTAGAAGAGTTGTTGTTCCACCTGGTCCATTCGGAGTCACATTACGAAATGGAGTTGTCATAAAAAAGATTATCTACAAAGATTTTATGTTGGTTTAGAGAGTATTGCGAAAATTGTTAGATAGAAAAGATAATTAACTGGTAATTAGAATTGAGCAAAATGAAATCCTAGATGAGTAAAAGTATCCTTATTTCCTCCTAAATGATCTCTTTAGCAGCGCGTAAAACCTCCAAATACAATTCTTCATCAATCTCCCTAATATCATATTCAGTTGGCATCACGTCATGCTTATACTGATGAACAATCATCCAACATGTTCTTTCTAATTCTTTTTTTGACTTGCCAGATAAGTCAATTGCTTTTCTTGAAAGTTTCTTTATTAATGGATCCATAATAAAAATTCTTAATGAATTGGGTTTCTATATATAAATTTACTATCTATAATTTTGAAATTGTAGGGCTATTTCTAAATCGTCTTCCTGCTTCTTAATTAAATTAATTGCAGATTGCAAATCATCTTTATTTTTACCTGTAACTCTCAAACTATCTCCTTGAATTGAAACAGTTACTTTTTTCATATTATCTCGAACTAACTTACTCAATTTCTTTGAAATTTCTTGAGGCAAACCTTTCTTTAATTTAACAATTTGCATTACCATATTGCCTCCTATTATTTCAACTTTTTGAAAATCAAATATCTTTAATGATAAATTTCTCTTAGTTGCTTTCTGTAATAAAATATCTTTTACGGATTCTATTGTCATATCGCTTAAAGAGACAATTGATAATTCATCTTCTTTAATATCTATTTTTGTCTTTGAGTCTTTTAGATCATACCTTTGATCAACCTCTCTCCTCAATTGATCAATAGCATTTACTAATTCCTGCTGATCAAATTCTGAAACCACATCGAAAGAATAAGAAGAGGGCATAAAATTTCTCTTTGTTTCCACCATCTTATGAACAAAAAGCCAAATTGCTTATAAATATACTTATGAGATATTTCGTAAGTTAAAAATATCTAGAAGTAGATAAAATCTTTTGATTGAAAATTAATCAAAAAACATCAGGCTCACAATTTTTCCCATATCTTCAGCACTATGGCAACTACTCAATAATGTTTCACTGTCATGGAAAGCGAAACAAATCAATTGATCACATCTGTTAATAATTTCTTGATTACAAAGACTACTTGCCATTGGCAAAGGCAAATCATTATTGTCTTCTTTTTCTATTAGATGTAAAACGCTGCTAAGAAGATCCTTCACTTCGACAGTTTGCCTATCAAGAGACTGAGGCAACAAAACAGTTAAGAGAGAGGGGTTAACATCTAAAACTGCTCTAATTACTGCGGCATTTACCCCTTGAGAACCTGAAGTAATTATCGAATGGCCCTCTTGAGCCAGAGACCTTGCTATTAATTCAACTATATGAATCGAAACAACAGGCACATGCCTGCTCCCTAAAAAAGCAATTCTTCTTTTTCCCTCGTTTTTCAACAAGGCCAATTCCTGAGCGAGAGTATCAACTCGTCCCAATGCAGGAAGATCGAGTGATCGACTCAAGGACATCCTAATTCAGATAATATAAACTTAGCCACTATTAATGAACTGAAGAAGAAATTCCTAAAGTTTTAAAGATTCGTTCAAGATCACAATGTTCTTGAACTAATCGAAAAGCATAAGTAGCTTTAACTGTCTCATGAAGACGAACATGACCAAAAGCTTGCTCAATGACCTCAACTGTTGAGAGAGTATCTCTATCAACTTTTAGCAATGGAACATCCAGCTCTTCTGATCTATTAATCAATTGAGGTAGTGGTTCGCCAGCACCTGTCAGTATCAAACATTGAGTAGAAGCTTCCAAAGCAGCCAATTGGATATCTGTTCGATCAGCTCCTGTCACTACGGCCATATTACGCCTTCTCCGAAAAAACTCCATTGCAGAATTAACACTCATCGCCCCAATACTTAACGTCTCGACCATTAGCTCAAGCCTGTCAGAACAACAAATAACTCGAGCATTTAAACGTCTCACCAACTCTTCAACAGTGACACTCCTCAATAAAGGAGATCTAGGCATTACTCCAAACACATCCAAACCTAGTGACTTAAGAGATGGAACTATATTGTCTTTAATATCTTTTATTTGATCGGGATTAACAGCATTTAAGACAACACCACTGAGATGATCTCCTAATTGATTTTTAGCCTCCAATAAAGCTTCAACACTTCTACTATCTTGCCAAAAATGAGCGAGTAAAACTTTAGCGTTTAAACCTTTTGCTAGTTGACTCAGACTTAATCCATACAAGAGTCCCTCGTGCAAGCTACCAGCTGCTTCAAGAATATTGATAGCCTCACCAGAAGAGTCTAGAGATAGCTTGAACTCATTAAATTTAATTCCAGGGTCTAACGTATTATCTTGAATCCTCTTGTTAGCAGTAGAGGCGGCCAAGAATTGAATGGAAGGAATTAAATTTTCCGCAGTTAATTTTAATGTCTCTCCAACAAATCTGACATCATCATCAATCATATCTTTTATGTCTCCTCTTTCAGAGACATTTAATTCAAGGCTTGTCGCCAATGGTTTACCAAATCTAACCAATTGGTTTGAAGCAATTAAATTTCTTGCTATGCCAAGAACTAATGCCGACTTACCGCTAAATGGTTCACATGATCCAATTAGAAAGGTCTTGCTCATTAATTAAAGATCTAATGTGAGATTAATATCTTTATAAGTTTAGGCTTTTTATAAAAGTTCTCAACACTAAATCTGTATAAAATTCTAATTAGACAAATATTCTTTAGTAATTCCTAATTTTTTTCGCAAGAAATCCAATGGATCCAACTCAATGAACAAAAACTTATCAGACAATTCAAGGTTTAAAGGTTTAAGAGTTGCCATAACTGGTGCAAATGGGAGCCTTGGAAAGTCACTCATTGAAGTACTCAAAAAGAAAGGGGCTTATGTAGTTGGCTTAACTCATGATAAAAAAAACAATTGTAACTGTTCTAAAAGCACTCCAGACGAATGGATTCTTTGGTCCTGTGGAGAAGAAGAACTCCTTTCAAGCAGCCTTACTAATATTGATATTTTAATACTTAATCATGGATTCAATCCAAAGCAAATGATTGATTCAAATGATATAAATAAGGCAATAGAAATAAATTCACTTAGTCATTGGAAATTAATAGAAATTTTTGAGAATTTAGCACTTTCTACTAATTTAAAAAAGTACAGTCCAAAGGAAGTTTGGGTAAACACATCTGAAGCCGAAATCCAAATAGCTTTTAGCCCGGTATATGAAATAACAAAACGTCTGATAGGTGAGCTTGTAAGTTTAAAAAAAAGTAAATTATTAATGGAAAAAAGAAATTGTTTTTTTATCAGGAAATTAATTCTAGGTCCTTTTAAATCGAAATTAAACCCACAAGGAATAATGCATCCTGAATTTGTAGCAAGAAAAATAATACAAAAAGCAGAAAAAGAGAATTATTTAATTATAGTATCTCCTAATCCCATAACATATTTATTAATGCCATTCGTTGAATCAATTAGAATCTTATATTCAAGATTTATAAAGAAAATTTACTCAAATTAAAATCTTTAGAAGGAATCAATCTCCTCTATCAGTAAGTATCTCGAACCCATCTTCAGTAACTAAGACAGTGTGCTCCCATTGAGCCGAAAGATTTCCATCTTTTGTTATTACGGTCCATCCATCGCGAAGTGTTTTACAGTATTTTGAGCCAAGATTAATTATAGGTTCAACAGCAATAGTCATTCCTTCTCGCAGAGTAACATTTGGCAAATCATTGGTTCTAAAATTAAAAACGGAAGGTTCTTCATGAAGATTCCTTCCGACGCCATGTCCCGTATAATCTTCTACGATACTAAAACCATTAGCTTTAACATAATCTTCTATAGCTCCTGCTATATCAAGAAGTTTATTCTGTGGCTTAATTTGTTTTATTCCAAGCATCAAAGCTTCTTTAGCAACTCTACTTAATTCAATTGCTTTATCTGATGTATTACCAACGCATATAGTTATACAACTATCTCCATGGTAACCATTGTAAAAAGCTCCAGTATCTACTTTGAGTAAATCTCCATCATTAATAATTTTCTTCTTACTCGGTATTCCATGAACCACTTCGTTATTTATGCTTGAACAGATACTACCTGGGAAGCCATGATATCCCTTAAAGCTTGGTTCTGCATCATGATCTCTTATGCGTTTTTCTGCATATTTATCTAGATCCAAAGTAGACATTCCAGGTTTAACTAAGTCTCTAATTTCACTCAATACAGTCGCAACTATTTTACTAGATTTACGCATGATTTCTATCTCTCTAGAGGACTTAATTTCCACTCCTCTTCTTTGTTTAATAACAGGACCATTGTTGATAGGGATCTTTGAGTTTGAAGAAGAAAGAAGATCAGAGAAAAGATTCATTGTTTAGAAAAAAGTAAAAACCTCAAAATTTGCATTTCCTTATCAGGCTAATAATAGGTGAACTATCAATTGGAAAGGGACAGTTTTATTAAAAAAATTCTTTTCTTTAATAAATTTTTTATATTAAAGAAAAAGGTAGAGAAAACTAATTTTTCTTTTTAACGACCAATCAAAGACTGCTAGAAACTAAATGAGAAAGTTGTGATCAAACAGGGATGAAAAGATCCAGATACTTAAAAAATTTTTAATTTGAGAAACCAGCGGTTACAATAAAAGCTCGGCCAAATTAAGAGTAATTGGTGATGTCCGTTGATTCGAAAGAGCTCTCATCAGAAGAGGTCAAAGTTGAAGATGAATCAAATGCTTCAGAAGAGTCTGAAGTAAAAATTTCTTCTGAAACGAAATCTAAAGGAAAGAAAACTCCAGTAAAAAAGCTCTCTCCTTCAGAAATAATAAAAGCTTTTGAAGATGCGCAACAAACCAAAGATCTCCCTGATATTTACGTTGGAGACACTGTGCGTGTTGGCGTCAGAATAAGTGAGGGCAACAAGGAGAGGGTTCAACCCTATGAAGGTGTTGTAATAGCAAAGAGACACGGAGGAATTCATCAAACAATTACAGTAAGAAGAATTTTCCAAGGAATAGGAGTTGAAAGGGTTTTTCTGGTTCACAGTCCACAAGTTGCATCCATTAAGGTTGAACGCCGAGGTAAAGTAAGAAGAGCGAAGCTTTTCTATCTGCGTGAGCGAGTGGGCAAAGCCACACGCGTAAAGCAGCGCTTCGACCGCTGAGGTTTCGGCCTCCTCAATCAAAAGTCATTTAAATAATGACTTAAAGGGTTTATAAAATGCGCCGTTAGTTCAGTTGGTAGAACGCAGGTCTCCAAAACCTGATGTCGGGGGTTCAAGTCCTCCACGGCGCGTTCGCAAACCTTTTTTGCAGTTACTTTTTTAAAGAATGGAGTTGGATCTTCAACCTGGCGATGTCGTAAAAGTTCTTGAGTCAGCCGCATTAGGCTGGGTCAGGGCTCGAGTTATTCGTGTAAAATCAGGTGGCCGTGTAGTAGTGCAAAGCGACCAAGGCCGCGAGTTCACAGCTCGTGGTAATCAAGTTAGGCTTATAGAGCCTGCAGGTTTTCGTCCTTAAAAGTTATCTACGTATATAGTTTTATTTCATGAGCATCTCTCTTAACAGAGAATTAGATTGAAAAAAACTTATAAAGATAGTTTTCTTAAGTCAACAATATTAATTCTTAGTTGACTAGAAGGCATTTTTCGGATGATACTCATTGGGTCAATACAAAGGATTTCTAGTAAAAGACTAAATCCTTTTTAAGGCCTAAAACTGGGACCGTAGTTCAACTGGTTAGAGCACCGCCCTGTCACGGCGGAAGTTGCGGGTTCGAATCCCGTCGGTCCCGTATCTAAATCGAATTAGAGCTTTGACAGTTAGGGTAAGATTGGCACCAAGTCCAACTGGAACACTTCACATAGGAACAGCAAGAACAGCACTATTTAATTGGCTATTTGCAAAAAAAGAAGGTGGAACTTTTCTCTTAAGAATTGAAGATACTGATATTGAACGATCAAAAAAAGAATATATAAAAAATATATATGATGGGCTCCAGTGGCTAGGAATTAACTGGGATGAATCCCCAACAATTCAAAGTGAAAGAGTAAATGAACACAAACAGATTATAAAAACTCTTATCGATAAGGGATTTGCATACAAGTGTTATGCATCCGAAGCGGAACTAAACGAAATGAGAGAAACTCAAAAGAGAAATGGTTTAGCTCCAAAATATGACAATAGACACAGAAACTTAAGTCCAGAGAAAGAATCAGAATTTATAAAAGCTGGAAGAGAACCTGTTATCAGATTCAAAATCAATGATCAAAAATTAATTTCATGGAATGACTTGGTTCGAGGAAAAATGACTTGGAGTGGAAAGGATTTAGGCGGTGATATGGTCATTGCACGACGAGCACAACCAGATTCAATTGGTGACCCCTTATACAATTTAGTTGTTGTAGCAGATGATTCAGCAATGAAAATCTCTCACGTAATAAGGGGAGAAGATCATCTTGCAAATACAGCAAAGCAAATTCTTCTTTACGAAGCTCTTGATCTAAAGATTCCAGTTTTTGCGCATACGCCTTTAATTCTTAATTCTGACGGTAAAAAACTTTCAAAAAGAGATGGGGTTACTTCCATTTCTGAATTCAAAAAAATGGGTTATACATCCGAAGCAATGGCTAATTATATGACTCTGCTTGGCTGGTCTGTTCCAGAAGGAATTAATGAAAAATTCAAAATTTCTGAGATTTCAGAGGTTTTCAGTTTTAAAAAGGTAAATAAAGCGTCAGCTAAATTTGATTGGGACAAATTGAATTGGCTCAATTCCCAAGTAATCCATGAAATGTCAGCCGAAACTCTATTAAAAAATTTAGACCCTTTATTAAAAAAAAATGGATGGTTTATTCCAAGTAAACAATGGGGAATCCATCTAGTAAGTTTACTTGGACCATCGATGGTTCTTATTAATGATGGAGTTGATCAAGCCAAACCTTTTTTTGAAGAACCAGAGTTATGTGATGATGGCAAAAAGCAATTAGAGATAAAAGAAGCAGCAGTAGTTTTCAAGTTTATTCTTAAAAAGTTGGAGAGTTCAGATGCTACATCCTTTTCTAAAGAGGAAGCGCTTGATTTAATAAATCAAGCTACAAAAAACTGCGAAGTAAAAAAAGGTCTTGTTATGAAAAGCCTAAGAGCTGCGCTTTTTGGAACTCTTAATGGACCTGATTTAATTCAAAGTTGGATTTTACTCTCAAGATTCAGTAAAGATAGAGCCCGAATTAGTCGATTTATCTAGATCTTTATCTTCATCCAATAAACCCATCATTTTTGCTAATGGTTGAGCTGTTAAACCTTGAATACCTACTGTCATTAATATGGTCAAAAAAACTAATCCCTGAAGTTTTCCAGCACCTAAAACTCCTGCTTGCTCCAATCTAATAGAGAATAAAGAGGCTACTGCTGCAGTTACTATTCCACGGGGAGCCAACCAACCAAGAAACAATTTTTGTTTATTATCAAGAGGCAACCCATAAGTTGCTATCAATACAGCTATCGGTCTGACTATTATCATCAAAAAAAGTACACAAGTTATACCTCCCCACCCCAAAGGACTTAATTCCCCCCATGAAACATCCGCTGCTAATAATGGGAAAAGCATAGTTATTGCTAACTGAGCTAATTCTCTAATTAATTTGTCAAGTTCATTAGCCTGTGTAGAAGGTCTTTGTCCAACAACAAACCCTGCGGCAACAGATGCAGGCAGGCCTGATTCAGGTAATAACCATTCGCATACTCCATAAAGCAAGAAAATCACTCCAAGAGTCAGCTGCAATCTGATCCCGATATAAGGCTCAGAACGTAATCTTTTCAAACCTTCTGAAAGCAATAGACCTGCAAGTGATCCGATTAGAACTCCTCCTCCAAGCCTTGAAAACAAACCAAGAAAAAGCTCTCTCCAGCCATGCAAATCTCCAACAACTAGCTCTAACAACGAAAGTGCAAGAACTGCTCCAATAGGTTCGAGTATCAAACCTTCAGCTTCAAGCACATCACTTAATGGTGATGCAAGTCTAATTTGTCGAACTAATGGAGTTACAACAGTTGGTCCAGTAGCAAGAACAATTGCACTATAAACTCCTGCAACAGACCAACCAAGTCCTGCTAACCAATGCGCAGCAATGAAGCCAGCTGCCAATGAAATAATCAACCTAATTGAGGAAATCCTCAGAACTATTGACTTGATTGCCCCACCAGGAAATCGAAGATTTAAACCTCCATCAAACAAAACAAGGCTTACCAATAAACCAACTATTGTCTCCAAACCTTTACCTAGATCTAAAGGTTCAACCAATCCAAGACCTGATCTCCCAATCAACAGGCCAGATAGCAACAATAAAACTACCCCAGGAAGTCCTGTTAGCACTGATAGTAATCTTGCTCCAGCCCCAGAAAAAACTGTTATACCCCAGAGCAAGCCCAGTCGCTCAGGAGTCATAAATAACTAGCAAAGAAGACATAAGCGAGTATTCTTTAAATCTACCTAAGAAAATAAATAAGTTAATAAGCTGATTTTAGTTACATATTCTTATAGAGTAGCAACCCTTTCAATCGTATATTATTTATACATTCTTATTAAGAACATAAATGTCAAGAGAAATTTAAAAATCAAAGATCAAATATTCTTAAGAAAGATTGATTAGGCATATAGAGAGGGTGGAGAGGGTTCCCTTTTTTACTAAGGCCAAGACTTAAAACGCGTTTGGACTCATTATTTTCGTTTGATTTCAAATTTGAAAAGTTTTTAATTAATTTTAAAACTTTTCGATCACGTCCATTTATTTGACCTTTATCACCCCATCCTAACCACAAGTCGCAATTTGTATTTCCTCTCCAGAATTCTAATGATTTCAAAGTAATTAAATCATTATTTACCCCTATAGGATCATTGCTTTTTGATAGATGAATAGGAGACTTGGAAATCAAACCAAAGAGATTTATTATATATATATTTTTATAATTCCATCTAGAACAAAAATTAATTATCCTTATGAGAGTCCTATCGTTATGGAATGAATTACCTTTTGAAGGATTCAAGCCAATAAAAACTACCGACTTTTTACCAATTAATAACTCTCTTTTTAGAATCCATCTATAAGACCTGCATTGACTAAACAAGCAAAATGACAACCTAAAAAAAACTAAATATTATAAATATTATTTTAAAACTAATAATTTTTTTTAGCCAGAAAAAATTAAATTTGAGAATAAAAGAATCGTTAGTAATATAACTAACCCTGCAATGGCCATCCGGCCATTCCATATCTCAGCTTGAGGAGTGAATCCCCTTTTCCATGAATTAAGTTCACTTGAGCTTGCAATCCTAGTGGATTTATTATTATCATTTACTTCATTTAAAGACATAATAAAAAATTAAAAGATTAAAAATATTGATTAAAAAGGAGGATTGGAATCATAAAGTAAATCAGATTTTTCTAAAGGCCAACGAGCGGAAACACCAAGTTCCATTGAACTTTGGTAATTATTTGATGATAATCTTAACAAAGCTGCCGCCCCAATCATTGCCGCATTATCAGTACAAAATTCCATTGGTGCAAGAGCAATATTAATTGATTTCTCAGATGCTTTCTCAAGCATCATTTCCCTTAATCGTACATTTGCTGCAACTCCACCCACTAAGACAATAGAGTTTAATCCTTGATCAAGAGCACATCGAAAGCTCCTCTCAACTAAGACTTCAGCTACTACATTTTCAAAACTTGCCGCAATATCTTCTATTGGTAATTTTTTATTTTCTGACCTGATTTTTTCTATCTGGCGAAATACAGCGGTTTTTAAGCCACTAAAAGAAAAGTCATATGGATAAAAGCCACCTTCAGGTTTGGAGACTCTCCCTTTTGGGAATAAAAATTTTTTAGGATCTCCAGATTTAGCAATTCTTTGAATTGCAGGCCCTCCTGGATATGAAAGTCCAAGCAATCTTGCGACCTTATCAAAAGCTTCTCCTGCCGCATCATCATGACTTCTGCCAAGACGTTGATACTTATGATGAATATCTACTTTTATCAATTCAGTATGACCTCCACTAACCAATAAGACTAAAAAAGGAGGCTTGGGATGGTTTTCTGACAAATATATTGATGAAAGATGTCCCTCCAAATGATGAATTCCTAAAAATGGAATTTGATGCAAATTTGCTAAAGTTCTTGCAGTCATTGATCCGACCAAAAGTGAACCTGCTAATCCTGGAGTGACAGTTGCGGCTACTGCATCTATGTCTTTGATCTGTATTTTTGATTTTGCAAAAACCTCTTCAATTAGGAATGGAAGATTTTCCAAATGTCTTCTCGACGCAATTTCCGGAACAACGCCACCCCAATTAGCGTGTTCTTTAATTTGTGAAGCTATTTCATTAGCTATCAAATCAATTTTTCCTTTTTCATCAGAAACCAAAGCCGCTGCAGACTCGTCACAACTTGTTTCGAGGGATAAAATTATTGACATTTATAGCTAGTGATCAACTAAGTTTAGTATTGAAATCCTATTAAAACAGGGCAACAGATAAAAATCAGAACTCATGCGTC
Organism: Prochlorococcus marinus str. MIT 0912; assembly: GCF_027359595.1. NCBI lineage: Bacteria > Bacillati > Cyanobacteriota > Cyanophyceae > Synechococcales > Prochlorococcaceae > Prochlorococcus > Prochlorococcus marinus. The sequence continues at coordinate 1,811,728 of NZ_CP114783.1, read as the reverse complement.
GTCTTTTATCACTTCTACTTTCAGCATTTCTTTTCTTAGGAATAGCTCCAATAGCCAATGCAAGACCAGGCCCAGCATTAAATGCTGATAGAGCTCCTACAGATTTCACTGCTTCCGCATTGGTTTCTTGCGCTGATAATCCCCGTTTCCAAGAAAGAGCTAGCGCCGCCTCCACAGACCAGGCCATAAAAAGATTTGAAAGATATAGCAAAGCCTTATGTGGAGATGATGGGCTTCCTCATTTAATAATTGGTCCCCCTATTGAGCCTTGGGGTGCATGGATCAACCGAGGTCATGAAGGAGATCTACTTATTCCTGGAGTAATGTTTATATATATTGCCGGTATTATTGGTTGGTCAGGAAGGGAATATGTAAGAGCTGTTAGAGGGAAAAAGAACGCTGCAGAATATGAAATCATTATTGATACTAATCTTGCTTGGCAATGCTTAAAAAGAGGAGCAGCTTGGCCTCTACAAGCAAACAGAGAAGGAAAGAATGGTGAACTCAGGGAAAAAGACAATAATGTTTCTCTTAATGGTCCAAGAGGCTAAGAAATTTTTTATCTAATTAAACAAATCACTTAACTTTTCTCAATCATGTTTCAATTATTTCGTACCAAATGGTTTAGATCAGCGCCAGTAGTAGCAGCGATCTGGATCACCTTAACAGCTGGTATTATTGTTGAATTCAATAGATTTGTTCCTGACTTGCTTTTCCACCCAATGTCTTTTTAAAAATATAAATTATTGATTAAATTTAAGTTTTCAATCCCATTAAGCCTTCAATTTCCTTGAAGGCTTTTTCTATATCTTCATTAATAACCACAGCGTCAAACTCCTTTTTCGCAATAAGTTCCTTATTCGCTATTTCCAAACGATCTTTAATAGCTTCTTCAGTCTCAGTTCCTCTACCTCTAATCCTTTTTTCAAGTTCCGATAAATTTGGCGGTGCTAAAAATATTTGTAATGCTTGAGGAAAAGACTTTCGGATCTGTCGAGCACCTTCTAATTCAATTTCAAGAAGAACATTAGTCCCTTTTTCTATTTTTTCTTTAACTATTTTTTTTGGAGTTCCATAAAAATTATTAGAAAATGAAGCCCACTCAAGAAAACCTTCTTTATCAATTATTTCCTGAAAATTTTTCTTTTCTAAGAAAAAATAATGCTCTCCATCAATTTCTCCAAATCTTGGCTGGCGAGTAGTAGCAGAAATAGAAAGCCATACATCACTATGACTATCAAGGATTTTCCTAACAATTGTCCCTTTACCAACCCCGCTTGGGCCAGTAAGAACAGTAAGATTTCCTAAAGATGACATGACTGAATCCTCTCTAATTTACCTACCAAAGGTTAATTACATCATTTTTGAAGTTAAAAGGATGATAGATGAACAAAGTTCCGATTCAAATAATGGACTTAACAACCCTTAAAGCGGTTGTATTTGAACTTAACCAAGAAATAGTTCCAAGTCGATTTGAGAATGCACAGCAAATTGATTCACATACAATTCAATTAGGTTTTAGAACCTTGGAAAAACTTAAATGGATAGAAATAAGCTGGCTTGCTGAAACTCCAAGAATTGTATCCATACCACCTCCAAAAAGATATGGTGAAAAAAGTACATTAGCGAAACAATTAAAAAATCTATTGATCAATTTAGCTTTGGTAGAAATTGCACAAACTGGTTTTGAAAGAATAGTAAGGTTTAAATTATCTAGTAGACCTGGAAAAGAAATAGAGAAAGAATTGATAGTCGAATTGATGGGCAGACATAGTAATATTTTACTTATAAACAGAACAGGCAAAATAATTACTCTTGGGAAACAAATAAAGAACAGTCAATCAAGATTAAGGCCAATAGGAACAGGAGATATATATACATCTCCTCCACCTCTTAAAGGTCTAGTTCCTGATTACTTTGAATCATTCAATTCATGGAAAGAGAATATATGCTTAGTTCCTTCATCATTTAAGAATAGCCTCAAAAATACCTACCAAGGAATAAGTCCTGCTCTAACATTACAGATTGCGAGCAATGATTATAAAGATGCAATTAATATAATAAATCAATCAGTAAAAAGTATTGAATTAGATACATGGGAAGCAATATATAAAAAATGGAAAGAGTGGTTATTAGATTTAAAGAATAACAACTACACTATTAGTTTCGAAGGACCAACAGATTTTAAAGTATGGGGTCAAAGAAAATCAAAAGCTAACAATCCTAAAATAGGAAATAGCCTTAGCATCTATTATTCAAATAAAATTGTAGAAAGGAAAATTAATTCTATTAGAGAAAAATTGAAACAAGATCTAGGGAATTCAAAAGATCATGAAATGAGAAAACTAGAGGAACAGGAATTACTAATTCAAAGTATTTCTGAATATCTAACGATGCAAAAAAAAGCTAACAATCTTCTCACTTTACAATCTCCCACCAAGAAACAAATAATTGAGGCTCAAAGACTCTTTAAAGAAGCAAAAAGAAAAAAAAGATCTCGAGAATCAATTCTAAATAGAGTCAAGTTTTACAAGAAGAAAATATCAGAAATTGAAAATTGTGAGTTATTTCTTGATTCATTAATGTATGGGGTTAATGAGGCTAATGAAAACAAACTAGATTCAATTATTGAACTTAAAGAAGAAGTAGAAGAATATATTTGTATTAAAAAGAACTCACCCAAGTTTAAATCAAATAGAAAGAAGGAAGACTCCTCGATTATAAAAGAGATACAAAGTCCTAGCGGACTAAAGATTCAAATAGGTTCTAATAACAGGCAAAACGAATTTATTAGTCTAAGGAAAGGTAAAAAAGGAGATCTTTGGTTTCATGCTCAAGAAACACCTGGAAGCCATGTTGTACTTAAATCGTCCAATGGACTTTTTGATGACAAAGATATTGAACTAGCTGCTGATATTGCTTCTTTCTTTAGCCGTGCTAGAGGTAACAAACTTACACCAATAATTATGGTTCCAATTGAGAATCTGCAAAGGATATCAGGATCCTTGCCTGGAACTGTTAGGCATAGGGGTGGGAAGGTTCTTTGGGGAAAAGCTGAGAGAGCCGCGAAATATTTCCCCCATAATTGAACTTCAATGACTTAATATCAGCTTCATTAGACCAGTTTAAAATGATTGACTTTTTGCTAGGCACGCATGAGTTTCTTGGTAATCACACTTTCCCAGAGTTTTTAATTGGATATTTATTTGGTGCTGCTTTAATTATTGGTGCTCCAACAGTCTTTCTTTTATTAGCATTTACAAGCGCTTTAATGAAAACAAACGGAAAAATGGGTGGATATAAAGAATATGCTAGTTATGGAGAATCTTCACTAAATGATTGCCCTCCTTTTATTTTGCCTGACCCAACAAAAAACAAGTAAAAAAAACTATCTATAAAGCGAATTAACAAGAATTTATAAATTTAGATCTTCTAAAATAGCTATCAAAATTCCTTAGTTACTACTTACAAACTCAATTTCCTACTAAAATAAGACCATTAAGCTAAATCAACCTGAATAGCTCCAACAAAAACGAAAATATTTTAAAAGCTCCTCCTCCTATAAGGGTTAACGGAAAAGCTAATTCATATAAGGCATCTCAATCTAATGAAATGCCTTTAGTTGATCATCTTGAAGAACTTCGACAAAGGATCCTAAAAAGTCTGATTGCAGTTCTTCTTTTATCAGGTTTTTGCTTGTTATTTGTTAGAAAGCTTGTACAAGCATTAGAGATGCCAGCAGGAAAAATACAATTTTTACAAGTAGCACCTGGTGAATTTTTATTTACTTCAATAAAAGTTGCAGGTTACGGAGGACTTACTCTCTCTCTTCCTTTCATACTTTACCAATTTTTAAGGTTCATCCTTCCAGGTCTAACTAAAAAAGAGAAGCTTTTGATAGCACCATCAGTTGCAGGTTCAGCAATTTTATTTTTTTTAGGAATTTTCTTTGCCTGGAAGGCTTTGATACCTGCAGCCTTAGGATTTCTAATAAATTATGGAGCCGATGTTGTTGAGCCACTATGGTCAATAGAAAAATATTTAGATTTTGTCCTTCTACTTATGCTTTCGACTGGTTTAGCCTTCCAATTACCAATACTTCAATTGATTTTAGGTTTCTTTGAAATAATTTCTTGGCAAAAGATGTTATCTGCATGGAGATTAGTAGTTATGGCCTCAGCCATTGCAGGTGCTGTTTTAACTCCATCAACTGATCCGATAACGATGCTTCTTTTGTCAACATCGATAACTTTTTTATTTTTTGTGGGAATTGGTTTAGTGGCCTTAACAACAAATCTCAAAGGACAAATTCGTCCATCCTTTGATCCATAGGTAAAGCTAATGTAATTGCTTTGCCTAATCTTGGTTTGGCCTGGACATTTTCCAGCCAATTTCTAACAAAATGTGAGTAGCCGGAACGGTTAATTATTTCTAAGGTTCGATTTAAATTTTCTTTAAAGGTCTCTTCATCCATAGGAAAAGACTGTTGTTCTAAAAATCCCCACATCATTTGCAAATAGATCCGGTCTCTTTTTATTAACAATCGCAAATCATATGTTACGCCCCAGCGCCTTCTTAAGCACTCCATTACTTCTTCTGCTTTCAATGGGATTGAAGAAGAATAACGACCAGAATTTGACGAATTAAATTCAGAACTCATTTCAAAACCTAGTCTTGGCAGAGATTAATAACCCTTTATGTGTCCATTCTGGTCTAATATCTATCTATAGGTGAACGTCTGTAATGACACAAATGACAACTGCAGATGTGCCCTCAATGGGTAGAAGGCAGTTCATGAATCTGCTTACTTTTGGAACTGTTACAGGAGTTGCTTTAGGAGCGTTATATCCAGTAGCCCAATACTTCACTCCATATAGGGCCGGTGGTGGTGGTGGTGGAACAAATGCAAAAGATGAGTTAGGAAACAATGTAAGTGCAAGTGGTTGGTTATCAACCCATCCAGTTGGAGATAGAAGTTTGGTCCAAGGTCTCAAAGGTGATCCAACCTACCTAATAGTTGAAGGGGAAGATGCAATTACTAGTTACGGAATAAATGCGATTTGCACTCACCTTGGTTGTGTAGTGCCATGGAATAGCGGAGCAAACAAATACATGTGTCCATGTCATGGAAGTCAATATGATTCCACAGGAAAAGTAGTCAGAGGTCCTGCTCCTCTATCTCTAGCGATAGCTCATGTCTCCGTGGAGGATGATCAAGTTCTAGTAAGTCAGTGGACAGAAACTGATTTTCGAACTGGTACTAATCCTTGGTGGGGATGATAAATAAATGAACAAAAACTTTAATACAATTTCTAAAACCATGAGTCGTTCACTAAAACTTTTTCTCTTCTCAATTTTTATTGGATTTTCAATATTTATAATTCCTCAACCAACTTGGGCATACCCATTTTGGGCGCAACAAAAATTTGAAAATCCGAGAGAGGCAACAGGGAAAATTGTTTGTGCTAATTGCCATGTAGCAAGTATGCCAACAAGAGCTGAGGTACCTCAGGCAGTAGCTGCTGATAGTGTTTTCAAAACAGTCGTAGAAATACCCTATAAAAAAGATCTACAAGAGATAGGAGCGGATGGGAGTAAAGTTCCTCTCCAAGTTGGAGCTGTTGTAATGCTTCCAGATGGATTTAAGCTTGCCCCTCAAGAAAGATGGACTGATGAAATAAAGGAAGAGACACAAGGTGTTTACTTCACTCAATACAGCGAGGAACAAGAAAATATTATTTTAGTAGGCCCTTTACCTGGTGATCAAAACAGAGAGATTGTATTCCCTGTATTATCACCTGATCCCAGAAAAGACAAAAATTATAATTTTGGAAAGTATTCAATTCACATAGGTGGCAATAGGGGAAGAGGACAGGTTTATCCAACTGGTGAGAAGAGCAATAACAATTTATTTACAGCAACGAATTCTGGGACAATCACTTCAATAGAAACCAACGATGATGGAACAAAAATAATTAATTTAAATAATGAAGAAGGGGAAAGTTTTACTGAAAATCTTCCGGCTGGTACTTCATTATTAATAAAAGAAGGAGATACTATTGAGAAAGGTGCAAAATTAACTGAAGACCCTAATGTTGGAGGCTTTGGTCAACTTGACAAAGAAATAGTTTTGCAAAGCAAAGCAAGAGTTATTGGAATGATAATTTTCTTTATAGGGGTAGGTTTATCACAAATAATGCTCGTTCTCAAAAAGAAACAAGTTGAAAAGGTTCAAGCTGCTGAAGGAATATAAATTCAAATAGTTGATGGACAATATTTTTTTAGCGCTTAGATCACCAGGCCCTGAGTTGTTTCAACTGGGGCCTTTTTCATTAAGATGGTATGGATTGCTAATAGCTATTTCAGTCTTATTAGGTCTAAACTTATCAGGCAAGTTGGCCTCAGAAAAAGGGGTCAAAAGAAGCCTTATAAACGATTTACTTCCTATTTTAATTTTGGCATCTGTGTTTGGAGCAAGAATTTATTATGTTGCATTTGAATGGAGAAATTACATTGGCAAAAACTTCTGGAGTTCTATTAATTTCCTGAACTTAAATATTCCTATTCCCAGTGTGATAGAAATTTGGGGAGGAGGAATTGCAATTCATGGGGCATTGATAATGGGTACATTTTCTATCATATTTTTTTGCCGATGGAGAAAAGAACCTTTCTGGGATGTTGTTGATGTCTTGGTCCCCTCGGTTGCATTAGGCCAAGCAATAGGTAGATGGGGAAATTTTTTTAATAATGAAGCTTTTGGGATACCTACAAATTTACCCTGGAAATTATTCATACCTTATAGATTTAGGCCAGAAATATTCTCTACGCAAGAATATTTTCACCCTACTTTTCTTTATGAATCACTATGGAATATTTTTGTTTTTGGCATTCTGATTTTTCTTTTAAGAAGGCACATAAAGGAGAACTAACTCTACCGCCTGGTAGTTTAAGTTGCTTATATTTAATCACTTACAGCTTAGGCAGGTTGTGGATAGAAGCCTTAAGAATTGATCCTCTATGTTTGGGTGGTTTTCCACCTTTTTGCGAAGGGGGACTACGAATGGCACAATTAATTAGTTTATTTTTAATTAGTGCAGGTTTATTAGGACTATGGAGAATTTATATTTCTAAGAAAGCACTCCCCGATCCTTCCTTAACTAATGGGAGAAATCAATGAGCCCTATTTCAATTGTCGGAGCAGGTCCCGGCGCTTTAGATTTAATTACTATAAGAGCTCAACAAAGACTGAAAAAAGCTGATGTTCTTGTTTGGACAGACTCTCTTATACCTATACAAATAACAAAACTTGTTAAAGATGATTGTGAAAAGATAAAGACAAGTTCACTAACTCTAGAAGAAATTCTTTTAATATTAATTAAAAAGCATAAGGAAGGTAAAAAGATAGTTCGTCTCCATGATGGTGACCCTTGCTTATATGGAGCAATATCAGAACAAATATGTAGATTAAATGATGTAGGAATTGAGGTAGAAGTTGTTCCTGGAGTAAGTGCCTTTCAAGCTACAGCCGCAACTTTAGGGTTCGAACTAACAATTCCAGATTTAACCCAAACAATAATACTTAGCAGAGCTGATGGTAGGACAGGAAAACCAGAGAAGGAAAGTCTTCAAAAGCTAGCATCTATTCAATCTTCTTTATGTCTCTACCTAAGTGCAAGACATGTGGAAGAAGTGCAATCCATACTTATAAAATATTATCCGGCTAATACCCCTGTAGCAATTGCATATAGAGTGACTTGGCCAGACGAATGGATAAAAGTCATACCTTTGAGTGAGATGGCAAAAACATCTCAAGAACAAAATTTAATCAGAACAACTTTATACATAATCAGTCCAACGTTAAAGCTCGGGAATAATAGATCAAAGCTTTATAATCCTTCTCATTCACATTTATTTAGGTCGAATTAAAGAGAAAAACTAAGGAATATATTTTATTAATTATTAGAGTCATAGATAAATTATCTTTTAGAGACAAACGACTTTACAGAGCCTTTAGAATAATATTAATACCCAAAAGGTTTTTAATTGGAAAAAAGTGAAGAAAGAAAAAGCGGTAGCTCTTATATCGCAAATAAAAAATCCGCATTACGAACTGTTGGGGAGTTTCTCAGGGAAGCCCGACAAAGTAGAAATCTTTCAGTAGAGGATCTTTCTTCCTCACTCAGAATCGGGAAAGAACAATTGATTGCACTTGAATCAGGGGATGAAGGTGCACTTCCTGAAAAAGTTTTTATTAGAGCAATGGTTCGAAGAATAGCCGAAAAATTAAACTTAGATACAAGTTTTATTCTTGAAGAACTTAATGAAAAGAAAAACAATGAGCCAAAATCTAACCATGTAATTTATAAAAAAAATACCAAAAAGATTAAACATTTTAATCCATTTATCATTGTAATTTTATCGGGTATTTTAGGATTATCTAGTTCAATCATGCTATTAAAATATATTCAAAAAGAACAAAATGATTCGATCAATCCAAAGCCAAATGATATTATTTTACTAGACAAAAATAAATCTTCTTAAAGAATATTTATATCAACATCCTTTATCTTCTTAATTAGTAAAATCGCCCTATTCAAACTCCATTTCTCAAGATCTAAATTTTGGCCTAAGTCATTAGGAATTAGCTCTATATTAACTTTTTTATTATTAGCTTCAATAACTAATTTGGATACCAAAGGTTCTGGTCTTCTATCCAAAGCGCATGAAAGTCGAAGAAGTAAAGACATATCAGCTACTAAACTTCTTTGACTTTCATCAATCAATAATTGCCAAGATTCATGTCTTTTTTTTGGAAAACTTTTCCTGTGGTATCTTGCGATAGCAGCAACCATTAAATGCTCAATTTGGGAATAACCTAATAGCTCTCCATTTTTGATTAAATACCACGAGTGTTTGTGATAGGCAGTTATATTAATATGTTTACCGCATGAGTGAAGCTTAGCTGCTGCCCACAAAAGATCTCTACCTTCACCATTATCATTATGCAAAACCCCTTTAGTCTGATCATAAAAAGTAAGGGCAAATTCTGATACACTTTTTGATCGTTTTGAATTAACACCAAATCTTTTCGCTTGATGAATAACTGTTCTTTCTCTAATTGACCCTTGAAAGCTCAACTGATCTTTTAAATAATTATTTCGACACATCCAATCAACAACTAATCCTTCGCGAAGAGCTCTTTCACTTAAAATAATTTCATTAGCATCAACCATAGTCATGATGGTTTGCAAAATCAAAGCACCTGGAACAATAATCTCAGATCTTCTTTCACTTAATGAGGATAATTGACTCCGTTCAGAAGGTGTCATTTTAATTAACTCATTAACAATTATATCCAAATTATTTTTTTTTATTTTATATCCTTGTAATTTTACTTGCATATGATTTTCTTTATAAGATATTAACGACCCAATAGCCATGGCAGTTCCACTAGTTGCTACTAAAACTGGAATTTCTCCTACTTCAATTCTCTTAGATACTTTATCAATTGCAGACTCCATAGAGCCTCGAATAAATGACCTTAAAAACAATTCATTTTGAGAAGATATTGGCTCTTTTTTAATAAATTCTCTTTGTAATCTTACTGCTCCAATCTTTGTACTTGTTAATGCTCGTGCCTCAGAGCTATCAGCAAGAATTAATTCTGTCGATCCTCCTCCAATATCAAGAACTAGATGAGGTTTATTTCCAAATTGCATTCCTGAAAGTACACCAAGATAAATCAATCTTGCTTCTTCTGCTCCGCTTATTAATTCAACATCTAAGCCTATCTTCTTTTTTATTTCAGCAATAAAGGTTTGCCCATTTGGTGCTTCTCTAACCGCACTTGTAGCAGCAATAATAAGACTCTCAACTTTATAACTTTCAGATAAATCCTTAAACCTCTTTAATGTTGAAAAAGCCCTATTCATTGCAAGGGAAGTAAGTTCTCCCGTCTGAGTATCTCTTTCTCCTAGTCGTGTTGTAGATTTCTCTGCAAGTTCAATACTAAAAGTGTTTAATTTTCGCTCAATTTTTGCAATTAACAGATGAGTTGAGTTGGTGCCAATATCAATTGTTGCCACACGACATAATTCAGCATCTTGCTTTTCTCCAAGATCCAATTCAATAGAATTCCTTTCAGAGAAATTGTTTATTGAGTCACCTAACATAATTAGTAGGTTTAACCTCAATACTCTGACACCTTCAGCACCACATTGAGAAGACCTTATAAATCATTATCAATTTGAATTTTCGTGAATAATCTATTTACAAAAAAAATGGGATATTATTTTCAACTTCTTAGATGGAACAAACCTAGTGGAAGATTGATACTTCTCATTCCCGCTGGCTGGTCTCTTTGGTTAACTCCTTCAGCCCCTCCCTCTCTATTCGTTTTTGGAATAATAATTTTAGGTGGATTATTTGTAAGCGGTGCCGGATGTATAGCTAATGATATTTGGGATAGGAAGTTTGACAAGAAAGTACTAAGAACAAAAGAAAGACCATTGGCCAATGGCAACGTATCTCTTAAGACTGCATGGATACTACTAATTTTAATGTTATTTTTTAGTCTTTTCATAGTTCTTGCAATACCAACAGAGAGTAGAAATTTATGCCTTTTACTTGCGACCTTATCGTTACCTTTTATTCTTTTATATCCATCAGCCAAAAGATGGTTTAAATTTCCTCAACTTATTCTTTCTATTTGCTGGGGTTTTTCAGTTCTAATTCCTTGGGCAGCGAGCGAATCTTCATTGGAAGGAGGGGGAACATTGCTATTTTGTTGGCTTGCAACAATATTTTGGACTTTTGGCTTTGATACTGTTTATGCAATGGCAGATGAGATTGACGACAAAGTAATTGGTCTAAATAGCAGTGCAATCAGTCTTGGAAAAAAATCAACGCAAATAGTTTCTTTTTGCTACTTTTTTACCTGTTTATTTCTAGCTCTTGCTGCTTTCAAAGCAAATTTAGGATTAATATATTGGCCTTTTTGGTTGGTATCTACTCTAGGAATGCAAAGAGAAGTTCTCTTATTAAATTCAAGATCACAAGGTATTAAGACTTCAGGATTGCATTTCAGCAATCAGGTGCGAATTGGAAGTTTATTGCTTCTTGGCATGGTGTTAAGCAAGCTTATTTAATCAATGTTTTTAGCAAAATTTGCAAATGACTGAGCCGCTAAAAAAAGGTGATCTTTTCCACATAGTTGCTGCAAGTTCCCCTATAAACAAAAAAGAGGATCTTCAAGCTGGGATAAAAGTACTTGAGGAGTGGGGGTTAACATGCAACCAAATGGATACTATAGATAGGTCATGGGGTTATTTAGCAGGTAATGATGAAGTTAGGTTCAACGAATTACACCCAAACAGTTATTACCCTCTATTGACTTTTGCTAGAGGTGGCTGGGGATCAGCAAGATTACTAGAGAAAAGTCAACCATGGAAAGAAGGTTGGATGATTGGTTTTTCTGATTTGACTTCTATACTTCTTGCACGGCTAGCAGGTGGATTTCAAGGAGGAGTTCATGGGCCTCTAATTACAACTTTGGGGTCCGAACCCGAATGGAGTAAAGACAGGCTTAAATCAATTTTGTTTGGCAATTGTGTACCAGATATTTATGGAGACCCATGGGGAGGTGGGCTCGCAAAGGGGCCTCTAATAGTTGGGAACCTTACTGTCATGACTCACTTAATTGGGACTGAACATCTACCAACTTTCAAAGAATCAATTTTAATCATAGAAGATATTGGAGAAGCCCCCTACAGAATTGACAGGATGCTAACTCACTTAAGATTAGCTGGAGTTCTACAACAGCTATCTGGCATAGGTTTTGGATCATTTAAATATTGTGAAGATGAGAAGGACGTCGACGAAACAAAGACGTTTAGGCTTCTTGATATTTTCAAAAATCGAACACAAGATCTCAAAATCCCAATTGTTTCAAATTTGCCCATTGGACATTGTTGTGGGAATGCCTCACTTCCACTAGGTAGTCAAGCAATCTTAAATGGCGACAAAGGGAGTCTTAGTCTTTTAAAGTAGACAATAAAGACTCTGCAATTACGAGATCAAATGGGGTTGTAACTTTAATATTTGAAGGCCCTGCATCATAAATTTTTACTGGTAATCCCAAACGTTCAAATAAGGATGCATCATCGGTGACACTCCATCCTTTAGCGATTGCTTCACTGTGAGCATGCTTCAGTTTGTTTACTGGAAAGCCCTGAGGTGTCTGGGCTGCCCATAAATCTGAGCGAGGAGGGCTCTCAATAATCTCACCATCTTTATCAACCTTTTTTATCGTGTCAGTTACTTGTGAAGCAGCAATAACAGATTGTCCCGTGGAAACAATCTTTGAGATTTCATCAAAAACGAATGATCTCACCAAGCATCTTGCTCCATCATGAATCAGCACAGACTTAGCCTCAGATGGAAGGGCAGCCAAGCCCAGTTGAACTGACTGCTGTCTTGTAGATCCTCCATTGATCCATTGAACTGACTTAACTGAGTTATCAAGAATTGAACAAATAGAATTTTTGTCTTTGGGTTGTCCAATAATTCCAATCCAAGAAATTGTTTTAGCGTCGAAAGCTGCTTTCAAAGTCCACTCTAAAATCGTTTTACCTGCAACTTTCAAAAGAAGCTTATTTTTATCAGCACCCATTCGACTTCCACTTCCCGCCGCCGCAATTAACAAATGCACAACTGGTCCCTCTCCATTGATTATTCATTCAATATATTTCGATCAGTAAAAATAACTATTTTTGGTGTCTTAGCTTAAAGTCTTTTCAAAAAGCAAGTGGCTCAATAGTAAGTTAAATAAACCAGTTATTGGATTTTAACGATTTTAAAAATCATAAGATTATGACATTATCAAAATCACTTGAAGGTCAAATTGCAATTGTAACTGGAGCCAGTAGGGGGATTGGTAAGGCTATTGCGATTTTTTTAGCAAAAGAAGGAGCAGAAGTAATCATCAATTATTCTTCATCTTTGGAGAATGCAAATAAAGTCGTTTCAGAAATAAACTCCTTAGGGGGTAAGGCATATCCACTTCAAGCTGATATTTCAGATGAAAACTCGGTAAATGAATTAATAAAAAAAGTATTGGAGAAAAATAATAAAATTGATGTCCTGGTCAATAACGCAGGTATAACTAAAGATGGCCTTTTAATGAGAATGAAAACGGACGATTGGCAGAAAGTTTTAGACCTAAACTTGAGCGGTGTTTTTTATTGCACAAGAGCCGTTTCCAGGCAGATGTTAAAGCAAAAAAAAGGAAGAATTATTAACATCACTTCGGTCGTTGGGTTGATGGGCAATCCAGGACAAGCAAACTATTCTGCCGCCAAGGCAGGAGTAGTAGGTCTTACACAAAGTGCTGCAAAAGAATTTGCAAGCAGAGGGATAACTGTAAATGCAGTTGCTCCAGGTTTTATTTCAACTGATATGACAAAAGATCTGAACACTGAATCAATCCTTTCTGCTATCCCGCTTGGAAGATTCGGGAATCCTGAAGATGTTGCAGGAGCAGTGAGGTTTTTAGCCGCAGATCCTTCGGCTGCTTACATAACCGGTCAGACACTTCAAGTTGATGGTGGCATGGTTATGAGTTAACCGTCGTACTCGCTAACTTTATAGAAGCCAGTTATAACAAGGTCATTGAAGAAAAAACTACATAATCTTGCCCACAATGCCTAAAACTCAAATTCCAATTAGGTGGGTCGTCAGTTATCTGAGGTTTTCGACTGCAAAACAGACTGGAGAGACAAAGGACTCACCATCTTATTGGACTTAAGAACGGGAGCTTTTGAAATAGGTATAGGAAAATTTGAGAAAAATGTATTAGAAGAGCTTGATATGACTCTTGAAGATCTAGCTAGTTTGATTACTGATAAAGAACAGTTTGAAAAAGCAAAAACAATCAGAGAGAAGGAAATGGCAGTCGCATGCATACTAAATTAATCGCTAAAAAATCAAATAGCTTGTGGCATGCCGAGTTTATTTAGATGCCTATGTGAGCATTGAAGGCTCTTCTGCCCAAGACTTCGCTCCAGCATGCGCACCTTTCTCAGTCCCATCATGAGAAAGAAGTTCCAAGTTGCATCTTTGGCTCTGACAAACTCCCTCTCTTAGATATTGCAGAAGTGTTCTCACAGATTGATTATCTATATAACTCCAACCTCCTCTAGATGAGACGGATTTAGCTGATCCCTTTTACGATTCAAAGATGAGAATTTAAAACCTTAATTCGATTATAAAAAGAAACGGTTGAATTTTTATTGGATGAAAAAATTCCTTAAGTATATTTTGACTGGCATTATAAATACACTTACCACATATTTGACCTCGATTATACTTTTAGAAATTTTTAATTTCTACTTAATTACAAGCAATCTAATAGGCTTTCTATTTGGGATTTCTGTTTCTTTTTGTTTAAATAGAAATTTTGTATTTAAGAGTAAAGATAAGAAAATTAGAAAACAGATATTAAAGTTTATTTGTGCTTTTTTGATTTCGTATTTGATAAATTTAATTTTCCTAATTGTATTTACATATATTTTTTCAGTAAGTTATTATATTTCACAAATTTTATCAATGGCAACTTATAGTTTATCTTTTTATTATTTATCAAATAGATACATCTTTGCTAAATAATTATTTTTTGCAAAGCTCTAAATTATTTTCCCATTTTTTGCATTTCCATTTATTTGCCTTAGCAATTTTAAGATAGTCATTTTGCAAATAACTATTTGACATCACTCCTGGATCTAATGGATTAAGCAATAAAACATTATATACTTCTAAATCTGACTTTATATCATTATTGCTAGTTGGCAATTTGATAAATTGTCTTTGAGATAAGTGTGGAACTAAATAACTTGTTGTAATAACATTTGAATCTATCGGGATTTCCGAAAATGCTTCATTAGCCGGTTTTATAGAGTTTAATCTACCTAAATAAGGTCCAATAAACAAAAGAGGTTTCGCTAACGCAAACCAACATAAAAGTATCCATAGAAATCTTTTCTTTTCGAATCCTAACTTACCTTTATTTTGACTAATTCCATTTACGACAGAAATTACTATAACAAGTGCAATCGGTAGACTATATTGATGCAATAAATCCCTTTGGAGCGAATTATCAGAAAGAATATTAGTAATTATTAATGGAACTCCACTTATTAAAGTAAAAAGAGAAATCCTTTTGCAAAACACAAATGCAGGAAGAAATAAAATCAATATATAAAATATAGATTCACTCCAATTAATACTACTGATTACAAGATTAGGTTTTAAAAACAAAGTATATAATATTTCTTTAAATGTATCCCCATATTTTGAATATCTTTCTAATGCCATTACTGAACCTTTATCATCATTAAGCAATGGATATAGCCAATTGTTTAAAAATACGAACCATAATGTTGAAATAGAAAAAAGCATCAAAAACCTTCCAAATCTTTTCTTTAAAAGTTGTTCTAATCCAAAACCGAAAATCAGAAGAACTAATCCATCTCTTGTTCCTAGAATTATAAATGTGCAAGCAATTGATTTAATAAAATTTTCATTTTCTTCAAAATAATAATATAAAACAATAAAAGGCATCGACCATACCTCTGGATGAAAATCAAATAGATTTACATTAAAGACAACAGGTTGTAGAAGCCAAAATAATACTATTAAAAAACTAATTTTTTGATTTAAACCTTTACTTTTACAAAGCAAGTATAATGGAACAATTGTAAAGCAAAGAGAAGCAGATTGAGAAATAAATAATATATTTAAATCAGGTTTTATTTTATAAATTAATGATGCAATATAAAGTGTCCAGGCACCATGATCTGCAAGCATATGTAATCCCGTCATAGATGAATATGATGGAAGACCTTTACTAGTCAGCCAAATCCATTGGTCGAACAAACCCAAATCATAAGCTGTACTTTGAAGTAATATGTGTTTTAAAATAGCTAGTAAATAGAAAATTAATGTTGAGCTAATTGCCACTATAAGAACTTTTTTTAAGAGAATATCTTTTCTAATTTTATTTAAAATATACATAAATTATTTAAATATTTTTTAGATTATATTCTTTTCTTTAATAATGTAAATAGGTCTATTCTTTGTTTCAAAAAATATATTTCCCACATATTCTCCCAAAATGCCTATAAAAATCAATTGTACGCCTGCTGAAAGTAAGATGGTCATACAAATTGCAGCCCATCCTGCAACCCATGTTTGAGTAAACAGCCTTACATATAAGACATAGACTATGCCTAAGAATGATAGCGATGAGAAAAAGAATCCTATGAACGTAGCTACTCTGAGTGGTTTCCTAGAGAAACTTGTTAAGCCATCAATTGCAAAGGAAAGCATCTTTTTAAAAGGGTATTTTGTTACACCTGCAAATCTTGCATCTCTGGAATAGCTAACACTTACTTGTTTAAAACCTACCCATGATATTAAACCCCTCATGAATCGACCTCTCTCTGGAAGTTTATGTAATGCTTGAATAACAGTCTTATCAATTAATCTGAAATCGCCGGTGTCCAGTGGGATTTTTGTTCCAGAAAAGAAATTAAATAATCTATAAAAGAGAAATGCTGTGAATTTTTTGAATTGATTTTCTTTGTATCTTACTGTTCTTTGTCCATAAACTACTTCATAACCTTTTTCCCACTTGTCGATCATTCTTTCAGCTATTTCAGGTGGATCTTGTAAATCGGCATCAATAATTATTGCTGCTGATCCAGAACAGTTATCTATGCCAGCTTGAACAGCAGGTTGATGTCCAAAATTCCTAGAGAAACTCAACAAAATTATTGTAAATGGGTATTCATTAATTTCCTGAATAATTCTCTTTGTATTATCTGAACTACCATCGTCAATAAGAATTAATTCCCATTCAAATTTATTTAATTTCTCTGAAACTATTTTTATCCTTTCTAAGGTTTCTAGAATTACTTTCTCCTCATTAAAGCAAGGAATAATCCAAGATATTTTTTTATCTTTTTTTGCAGTCATTCTTACTTTATATCCATTTATTTTAATCAATCCTAATCATACTATTCTTTCTCGTAGCTTTTATCTTACTAAAATACTAGTTAAAGCTCTTGTGACTTTTTAGAGTAACTGTTCAGTTTATTTATAAATGAATCTTGCATTAAAAACTACTGCTTTAGCTATTCCTTCAGTTCCATTGGCTCTGCTATCAGGTCGGCTCGTGGCTATTGAAATCTATGCATCTAAGTTTCCAACTCCAATCGTTAAAGAATCAAGAGCCAACCCTACAGGGATCCTTTATGTAGATTGGTTTATAGGCTGTTGTCTACCGCGCTTGTAATAACTCATGAGTTGAGCAGATCAATTTTGAATAGGCTGTCCTAATTCATCTCTCAATCTTCTTATTCGCTGCAATAATTTTAATCTTCTGCTTCTTGCCGTGGCTGTAAGAAATATCCTCAAAGGGAAATAAATCAAAGTCATAGTCCCGGCCAACCCAGCCATGAGAATAAAAAATAAAGCCCCAGGATCGTTCATACGTTGACACTAACTACATTCTGCAAAAATTGGGAATTATTTGTGAATTACAATTCGGCTTTCCCCACTTATTTAGCCTCCCCTAATGTGTGTTTCCTGTGGGAGATTAAGTTTAATTCAATTCAAATATGGCCAAACTTCTAAGTTTTTCGGACGAATCTCGTGGTGCTCTCGAAAAAGGAGTAAACAATTTAGCCAATGCTCTAAAAGTCACTATCGGACCTAAGGGTAGAAATGTAGTTATTGAAAAAAAATTTGGTGCCCCTGATATCGTTAATGATGGAGTAACTATTGCTAAGGAAATAGATCTTGAAGATCCATTTGAAAATATAGGAGCAAAGCTAATTGAACAAGTTGCATCAAAAACGAAGGAAAAAGCAGGGGATGGAACAACAACTGCAACAGTTTTAGCTCAATTTATGGTTCAAGAAGGTTTGAGAAATACAGCTGCGGGAGCAAGCCCAATCGAATTGAGAAGAGGAATGGAAAAAGCTGTAGCTCAAATAGTCGATGATCTCAAGAGAAAAAGCAAGTCAGTTAGTGGTGATGCTATTAAACAGGTCGCGACAGTAAGTGCTGGTGGAGACGAGGAAATAGGCTCAATGATTGCTGATGCAATAGATAAGGTAAGTTTTGATGGAGTAATAACTGTTGAGGAATCCAAATCTCTAGCCACTGAACTAGATATCACTGAGGGAATGGCATTTGACAGAGGGTATAGCTCTCCATATTTTGTTACTGATGAAGATCGATTAATTTGTGAATTTGAAAATCCTTCAATACTCATTACTGACAAAAAAATTTCATCTATTGCCGATCTCATTCCTGTTCTAGAAACAGTTCAAAAGAATGGAACACCATTAATAATTCTTGCTGAAGAAGTAGAGGGTGAAGCTTTAGCGACACTAGTCGTAAACAAAAACCGCGGAGTTTTACAAGTAGCTGCAGTTAGAGCTCCCTCATTTGGCGAGAGGAGAAAAGCTGCTCTTGGAGATATTGCTGTTCTAACTGGCGGCACATTAATAAGCGAAGACAAAGCAATGAGTCTTGAGAAAGTTCAAATTTCTGATTTGGGTCAAGCTAGAAGAGTAACAATTACAAAAGACAGTACAACAATTGTCGCCAATGACAATCAAAACACTGAACTATCTAATCGCATTGCCTCAATAAAGAGAGAACTGGATGAAACAGATTCTGAGTACGACCAAGAGAAGTTAAATGAAAGAATCGCAAAACTTGCAGGAGGTGTAGCTGTAATTAAAGTTGGTGCTCCAACTGAAACTGAGTTGAAAAACAGAAAACTCAGAATTGAGGATGCTCTCAATGCAACTCGTGCAGCTATTGAAGAAGGTATTGTTGCAGGTGGAGGAACGACTCTTCTAGAACTAAGCGATGGACTTGAAGATTTATCTAAAAAGCTTGAAGGTGATCAAAGAACCGGAGTTGAAATTATAAAAAGAGCATTGACTGCTCCAACAAAACAAATTGCTATAAATGCGGGATTTAATGGAGATGTTGTTGTATCTGATATTAAGAGATTAGGTAAAGGCTTCAATGCACAAACTGGAGAGTATGTAGATTTACTTGAAGCAGGAATCTTAGACGCTTCAAAAGTGATAAGACTTGCTCTTCAAGATGCTGTTTCAATTGCCTCCCTTCTTATAACCACTGAAGTTGTTATTGCTGACAAACCTGAGCCCCCATCAGCACCAGGAGCTGATGGCGGAGACCCGATGGGCGGAATGGGCGGAATGGGCGGAATGGGCGGAATGGGCGGAATGGGCGGAATGGGCGGAATGGGCGGAATGGGTATGCCAGGAATGATGTAAGAAAGTAAAAAGATCTAAAATTTCAAACTCAATAGAAATAGAATTCAACAAAAGCAATTTATAACTTACTTTCTTAACAACCACTTCTTCAAATAACTATATTTAGGTTTAGGAGGCAAAGGAATCAAAGCTTTAATTTCAGGTTGACTTTTACTGTCATTTACTGAATTTATAGCTTTGTTTTCATTATTTTCTCTATCAACTATTGAATAAGATGCAATTGTAAAAGATTTATCATTTTCATCCTTAACTGACTCATCAAGCTCTTTGTTTATTATTTCTTTTAACTGATTATTATCGTCTTTTATAGAAGTTTCTTTTTCACCCTCGAGAGAATTTTCTTGTGATTGATCAATTTTTTGATTATCCACATTATTGGGGTTTTGATTTAACTGTTTTAAATCTAGGTTTTCCAGTTCTTCCAAACTATCTACTCCAAAACGATGAGCCCATTGAGATTTCAGGAGAGAATATAAATCATTATCATTAGCCTTAACAGCTTCTATAATTTGTTTTTGTAGCTGATACTTTCTAGAATCCAAAGTTCTTTTAAACCGCTAAATAAAGATTATCAAGCAAGTTTGCGATTTAAAAGAGGTCTTATAAGAAAAAATAATCCAACTGTAAGAATTAATAGAATTGCTAGACAAGAATATCCATTTACTTCTCCATAAGGAGCATTGATTAAAACTGCTTTCAGATCTACAGAACTGTGGTAAGCCATTCGAATAGGTTCAATCGCAAATGTTAATGGATTAATTGATGCTATCCATCCAAGCCATTCAGGCATAAAAGATATGGGAGCCAGAGCCGTGCTAGCAAAAAGGACAGGCAGATTAGCTATGAAGATAATTGCAATTAGTTCTATATGTCCTGGTAAAACAAAGGCCAAACCAAGACTTAGGCCAGTTATTGCAAATACCAATAACAATAGGGTTACAGCAATGAGAAGAAAACCTCCCAGACTTGGCCATCCATAACCCAAGAGAGCAGAAGTTGCCATTATTGCAAAACTCTGCAAAAGGCTAATAGAAGTTATGTAGATTACTGACGAAATTACGATTGAACTTCTACTCGTCAATGGTGCAACTAATAGTCGATTAAGAAAACCAAATTCTCTATCAAACATCAAAGGGAGGCCAGCATTAAGAGCACCACTAAAAGCAGTAAAGACTATTAATCCTGCTCCAAGGAATTCTCCATAGCTACTGCTCCCAGGCAAAAAATCAATGGGAGCTTTAGAAAATAACGCTGCAAAAAGTAAAAGCCATATCAAAGGCTGAAGAATCCCTGCAAATAACGTTGAGGGTCGTCGAATTAATTGAATAAAAAGCCTCCAAGTTAAAGCAGAAATCTCCTGAGACATTTCATTCAAATTATTTCTAGATTGCTTTTCCCTCTGAAGTGATGGATTAGTAGTAATCATGTGTTTAATAATTCAAGAGTAATACAGTTAATTAACGCATCGATTTCTTATTTTCAAGCTTAAAATCTCTTTTACCAGCAAGTTCTAATTCAGCGTCCATAAGCGTTTTTCCTGTCGCCTGCAAATAAACATCATCTAAACTTGGCCTACTGTGAGAAAGTGCAAAGACTTCGAAATTTTCTTTTGAAAGATGACCCGATAAATTAGATATAACATCATTACTTTGCACTAAAAAATTTAGAGAATATCCTTGCTTTTGATTCACTACTACATTTGAAACCCCATTTAAATTTTTAATTATTTTCTTTACAGATTCAGCTTCAACTTCATCACTGAACTCTCGCACCCTAAGTGTCACTCTATCTCCACCAAGTTCTTTTTTTAAATCATCTGGTTTTCCACTAGCAATGACTTTCCCTTTATCAATAATAGCCATCTCATCTGCCAATTCATCTACTTCCTCGAGATAATGACTACTTAAAAGAATTGTAGTTTCGTTATTTCTTAGTTCCTTCAATAATCCCCAAATAACTGATCGACTTTCTATGTCCAACCCAACAGTGGGTTCATCAAGAATCAATAATTCTGGTTCATGCAACAATCCTGAGGCAAGGTCAAGTCTTCTTTTCATACCTCCCGAAAAAGAACCACATCGTCTATCAATCCATTCATGCATATCCAGTCTTTCAATCAATTCATCAATTCTTTTTTTCTTATATTTTTTATCTAGATGATAAAGATCTCCTTGAAGCTGTAACAACTCTCTACCTGTAAGTATTTTATCGATTGCGACATCTTGAGCTACATAACCCAATCTTCGTCTAGTTTCTTTTTCCTCAAGCAAGACATTTCGTCCCCCGACCTCGATATGACCCGAATCAGGCGCAAGAAGAGTACAGATAATTCTAAGTGCGGTGCTTTTACCTGCCCCGTTTGGCCCCAATAACCCATACAAAGAACCTTTTGGCACTTCAAGGTTAAGTCCATTTAGAGCCATAATAGGACCATAAGACTTAAATAAATCTCTTAGTTTGATGAAAAACATCTAGGAATAAATTGCCTAAAAAGATAAGCTGATATCTTCTAACAAATTCTAATTAATTTTGCACAGCAAGTTCATAAAGTTTTTATTTTTATTTTATAGATTTACGAAAATCCCATAGAGAAGTCTTTAATTAAAGCTATCAACTGATCATTAAAAACAATTGACACTTGCAATCTACTAATAACAAGCAAAAAACAAACCCCAAACATATAAAGAATAGACCATCGAAACAAACCCTTCGCCCGATCTAAATCTTCAGGATTATCTCTTAATCTGGAAACCAATTGAAGAAGTCTTGAATTGTAAGGTAGTAATAGAATTCCATATAACAAACCTCCTTCAGGTAAAACAAAGCACCCTAAAAAGCTTAAACATACAGTTAGATATGCATACACAGATATAGCCTTAGCTGTAACGAAAGGTCCACTTACTGTTGGAAGCATAGGAATGCCAACAGATCGATAGTCCTCTTTTAACAAGATGGCCAAAGCCCAAAAATGTGCTGGGGTCCACACCATAACCAAAGTGAATAGCCACCAACCACCTAATCCAATATGACCAGCGGCGGCTGAAGCTCCTACAAGAGGGGGGATTGCTCCAGCGACTCCTCCAAAAACTATATTTTGAGATGTTCTAGGTTTTAAGAAAGCTGTATAGAGGAGTACGTAACTACAGAGTCCTAAAAGAGTAAGTCCCGCTGCTAAAAAGTTAACTCCACTTACTAAAATGACTGAAGAAACAAGTGTGCAAGCAACTGCTCCAATAAAAACAGAAGACTGAGAAAGGCGACCAGAGGGTAATGCTCTATTACTGGTTCGTTTCATTCGCTTATCAAGATCTTGTTCCCATAAGCAATTAAGAGCTCCTGCAGCCGCAGCGGCAAGAGCTCCTCCGACCAAAGTGCATGCCACTCTTGGATAAGGTAATGGCCATTCATCCGAGAGAGCCATTCCTCCAACAGTTGTAGCAAGTAAAAGAGGAATTAATCTTGGTTTAGCGACTTCTAGCCAAGCTGGCAGTTTAATACGCTTTCTAGAAGGAACAATTTCCTCTCGATTAACGGGCTGTGTAATTAAATCTGATGTAGAGCTAACCATGACATGTCTCCAATGTTGATTGAGTTATGTAAAGTGATTGGGAATAGTCAACATTTCCTCTACCTTTAAAATTCAATGCTGCTATTACGGCAACTAACAAGCAGGCAATTAGTTGATGACCAATGATAAGGCTAGGCTCACTCATCCTTAGATGAATAGACAAAGCTCCTAAAAGGATTTGTGCAATGATCAAAAAAACAATCGTTAAAAGATAGGGCCATTGCTTAATAAAAACATCTCTCTGTAAAGATGAAACAATTACAAATAAAATCACCAAAAAGCTCACTGGGATAGCACTTACTCGATGTAGTCCTAAAAGATTGCAAGACTCTCCCAAATCCAAGCATCTTTGAGCAGCCCACGAGGTTGCTACCCGACTACCTAGTAAAGACTGAGCTATTACTGTAAAAAGGGATAAAAATCCAAAACATCGAAGCCAAGTTGGGAAAATTGATTTGCCTGGATTGAGTAATTGTTGAGTCACACCACTCATAATGGCCACAAGAGTAAATGCAACTACAAGATGAGCCATGATGACTAAAGATGGTAATAATTGCAGTACTGTCAAAGCACCTAAAAAACCCTGAAGAGAAACCAAAAGAGTCAAGAATCCATAGGTCCTAGGAAGCCATTTAGGTAAACTTTTTGCCCAGCACAAAGAGAAAACAAATTGTGTAATTAACACAATCCCTACGAAGAAGGCATCTAAGCGATGAAACCATTCCAAAAAGACTTGTAAATTCATTTGCCTACCAGGCAAAAACGATCCATAACATAAAGGCCAGTCTGGGCAAGCGAGACCAGCCTCCATTACTCTGGTTGCTCCTCCAATCACTACAAGAGCGATAAGTGCGACTACCACGTGAGCGGCAAGCTGGCCCAATCTAAAGAGTGGCTTGGTTGGATAAATAACCTGCACGTATGCAAAAATCCATCAAGGTCATTGTTTACTCAACGTAGCGATTACTTCGTATACGTCACCTGAATAAACTGACTGGAACATAAAGATTCTCTTTAAAAAAAAATTATTCATCTTGAATTAACAATTAGCCGATACATTAAATACATTTGCCCATAACCTATAAATAGAAAAGGAGATCTTCTTGCCGAAACTGTCGGCCATCTTAACTCTTACAACAAGTTTAATTCTTGGAATAGCTGGAGTTTGGATTGCGTACAACGTAGATATGCTTCCCGTGAGCGCGAGCATGAATGCTCCTGTTTACGATGAACTCTATCGAGTCCTGTTCATTATTGGCGTCATACTTTTCATAGGTATGACTGCTTTAGTAATTTATAGTCTTATTCAATTCCGTCGTAGGCCTGGAGAAACTGGTGATGGGATTGACTTAGAAGGTAATATTTCTCTAGAAATTTTCTGGACAGCAGTTCCTGCAATTGTTGTTTTATTTGTAGGTTTATATAGCTACGATATTTATGATCGAATGGGTGGTATGCAACCTTTAATGCATGATCACAGTGGGCAAATGGATAATCAGGCTGAGAGAGTTTGGGGAGGGATTGGTTCTGGTCCAATTGAGTCTTCATCTAAAAAAAATTCATCCTCATTACCAATTGAGTTAACTGCAATGCAATTTGCTTTTATTTTTCATTATCCAAAAGGAGATATTATTTCTGGTGAACTTCATGTTCCAGTTGGAAAAGAAATTAGCTTAAAAATGGAATCTAAAGATGTAATACATGCTTTTTGGGTGCCTCAATTCAGACTTAAACAAGATGTCATTCCAGGCCAACCAACTATTTTAAATTTCACTCCTACAAAAACAGGTAATTTCCCAATTGTTTGCGCGGAATTGTGTGGGCCTTATCATGGCGGAATGAGATCAAACGTAATAGTTGATGAACAAGAAGACTTTGAAACTTGGCTAACAGAAAACTCTAAAGAATCAATATAAATATATGACTATTTCACTCAAACCAAATAATTCCCCTTCAGAGAAGCTTCAACCAACTGGATGGCTTAAATATCTGAGTTTTAGTCTCGATCACAAAGTAATAGGCCTTCAATATTTAATTTGTGGTTTCTTGTTTTATTTAGTTGGAGGATCTCTAGCTGGAGCAATAAGGGTAGAGCTCATCAGTCCCCTCTCAGATTTCATGCCTAGAGAGGTTTACAACCAAGTTTTAACTCTCCACGGAACAATCATGATTTTCTTATGGATTGTGCCCGTAGTAAATGGTGCCTTTGGCAACTATTTAATACCTTTTTATGTTGGTGCCAGGGACATGGCCTTCCCAAGACTGAATGCAGTTGCTTTTTGGCTAATACCTCCCTCGGGTTTGATGTTGATAACTAGCTATTTCATAAACGGAGCTGCGCAATCTGGGTGGACAGCTTATCCACCTTTAAGCATTACTACTCCTGCCGCTGGTCAAATCATTTGGATATTAAGTGTATTACTTTTGGGTGGAAGCTCAATATTTGGTGGTATTAATTTCATCGCCACCATCCTCAAGTTAAGGAGACCTGGCCTTAAATTAATGCAATTACCTATGTATTGCTGGGCAATGCTTGGTACAAGTATTCTTGTCGTTCTTTCAACTCCAGTTCTCGCTGGTACTCTAATACTTTTGAGCTTTGACATAGTTGCTCATACAGGTTTCTTCAATCCCAGTCTTGGTGGGAATGTAATCGTTTATCAACATCTTTTTTGGTTTTACTCACATCCTGCTGTTTATATCATGGTCTTGCCTGCCTTTGGTTTGGTCAGTGAAATACTTCCCATCCATAGTAGAAAACCACTTTTTGGCTATACAACAATGGTTTTCTCAATAATGGGAATAGTTGTATTAGGTCTAGTTGTATGGGCCCATCATATGTTTACAAGTGGTACTCCTCCGTGGATGCGCTTATTTTTTACAATCGCTACTGCATTCATAGCTGTTCCTACAGGTATTAAGTTTTTCAATTGGGTTGCCACCTTATGGGGAGGAAAAATCTCACTTAATGCTGCAATGCTATTTTCCTGCGGATTTATTATTAACTTCGTTTTAGGTGGGATAACAGGAGTTGCTCTAGCTCAAGTACCTTTTGATGTTCATGTACACGACACATATTTTGTTGTGGCCCATTTTCATTACATAGTCTATGGAGGTTCAGTATTTGTTATCTTCTCCTCGATTTACCACTGGTTCCCAAAATTTACTGGAAAAATGCTCAATGAAAATCTTGGAAGATTCCACTTCATAATTACATTCATAGGCTTTAATCTTTGTTTTGCTCCACAACACTGGCTAGGTTTAAATGGAATGCCTAGACGAGTTGCTGAATACGACCCACAATTTCAATTAATCAATCAAATAAGTAGCGTAGGTGCCTTATTAATGGCTATAAGCACTTTACCTTTTCTATGGAATATTTTTCAAAGCATCCTCTACGGGGATGATGCTGGTAATAATCCATGGGATGCCCTTACTCCTGAGTGGCTAACAAGTTCCCCTCCTCCTGTTGAGAATTGGGAGGGAGAAGCCCCACTCGTTCTTGAACCATATGGTTATGGAGAAAAAGATTCAAATAATACTCAGGAGGAAATGAAATGACATCGATAGTTCCAAAAGAGCAATCCTCAGAAAGCAAGAAAAGTCTCTCAACTGAAGAACATGAAGATTTTCGTATGTTTGGCTTAGTAGCTTTTTTAATAGCAGACGGGATGACATTTGCAGGTTTTTTTGCTGCATATCTAACTTTCAAAGCAGTAAATCCAATTGGTCCTGATGCTATTTACGAATTAGAGCTACCATTACCAACTTTAAATACAGTCTTGCTCCTAGTTAGTAGCTTTACTTTTCATCGAGCTGGGAAATTTCTTGAAAAGAATGAATCAAAACAATGTCAAAAATGGCTTCTTATAACAGGCTCATTGGGATTGGCATTTTTAATCAGTCAAATGTTTGAGTACTTTACCTTGCCTTTTGGATTAACTGATAACCTTTTTGCAAGTACTTTTTATGCATTAACTGGCTTTCATGGGCTTCATGTAACACTTGGTTCAATAATGATAATGATCATTTGGTGGCAAACACGTGTCCCCTCTGGTCGAGTAAATAATGAAAACAAGTTCCCATTTGAAGCAGTAGAGCTCTATTGGCACTTTGTAGACGGGATTTGGGTCGTTTTATTCATCATCCTTTACCTGCTTTAAGAGATAAATATTAATACTAAGCAAGAAAATTTCAATTAATTTGTTGCCACAATTCCACTTATTGGTCAGAATTCAGTTAATTAAAACAGTCTGAAATGCTTGTTGGAAAAGAACTCCTAGACAAAGCAAGATCTTTGAGCAACCGTCCAGAAGACGAAATAGCCAAAGGATGTGGTTACGTGGGGCCAAGCGGGAGAGTTTTACGTAAAAGTTTTTACCGAGCTCTAGTCGAAGCTAAAGGTTATAAACTTCGCTCAAACGGACCTGGGAGAGCAGGAAATAGATCTTCAAGAGGAAGGCAAGCGGAATTTCGAACTAAAGTTCATGGCAATGGCAATCTTCTTATCGGACATGCCTATACAAAAAAATTAGGTCTTGAACCAGGGCAGGAATTTCGTATTGATGTAAGGAAAGAGTCTGGAGCGATAAGTTTGTTACCACTCAAAAAATAATAAGTCTCTCAAATCATCATATAAATTTACTAATTCCAACCTTGCTCTTTAAGCCACTGAGAACTAATTATTGTGCTTTGTTTTAAAACGGAGTCATTATTATTTACTTTTAAAAGTTTTTCTGCGTACTTAGCCATCAAATCAACTTCCAAATTAACCTTTTCGCCAATTGTCAAAAACTGTAAGCATGTATTTGACCAAGTGTGGGGTATTACGGCTAATGAAAATTCACATCCATCAATATATGTCTCTGAGATAGTTAGACTTATTCCATTAAGGCTAATACTAGCCTTATCGCACATGTATTTGCAGAAATTTAAATCATTCCAAGATACTCTCAAATTCCAAGAATTTTTTAAATTTTCGATTGAAATTACTTCACCTAAACCATCAATATGTCCACTCACAATATGTCCACCCAATCGGTCAGAAAGACGTAATGCTGGCTCAAGATTTACAAAACCATTTTTCTGAGCTTTTTCTGCAAGATTTGTTCTCTTAAGAGTCTCTTCACTTATATTGGCGGTAAAAGAATCATTCATTAATTCAGAAACTGTTAGACAAACCCCATCCACAGAAATACTATCTCCAAGTTTTAGAGGGGAAAAAGAGCTACATCCATTTACAACTACCCCATAATTATTTTTCTTTATAGTGCCAATTGATTGAATTAAACCAGTAAACATTATTGGGCTTACAACTTTTAGAATGCTAGTTATGGTATTTAAAAATGTCTTTGAAAAGTTTTTTGAATTTCAAGTTTAGTTTCGTTTTGAATTATTCCAATTTAAAGCTAAGTCTTTTTTCCTCTGAATACTCAGCATTGGCAAAGACCAACATTTATTCCAAACACTTTCTTCTGGAAGAAAGATTGCTTGATAATGATGGGGGAAATTTATATTTTTTCTCCTTAAGTCTGATAAATCTGTTGGTGGCAAAAAACCTTTCCTAATTACACGACTCAAAAAAGTAGCGCCCCATAATGAATTAAACCAATCAGTAGGGAAATTCGCTTGAGACTGCGAAGGGAAGGCAAGTAATGTCCAATTTAGTGGAGCTCCCTCCTGGGGCAAAAGAACTGACAAACGAGGGTCTTTAATCAGGCTATCAACACAGCTAGATAAAGGTAAAACTGCTGCATTAGCTCTACCTGAAACAACCCAATTTAGAGCATTCCTATCATCAAAGGACTTAGCTTGACTCTTGATCATTGAGAAATCATTAACTAAACCTATTTTTTGTGCTATCGAAATAAGAAGATAAGGACTATTAGGAAAAACTATTTGATTTGTAAGTGAACTCGAAAAAATTACTTCCCAAGAATTCTTATTTTTTAGAGACAGAGAATTTTCATTTCTAAAAAGTATCACCCAAGGACTAACAGCTAAAGGTAAAAGTTTTTTTTTATAATTATCGCCTAACCCATCGAGAAAAGACCTAGTCTGCTTGCTGAAATTACTTCTAATATTATCCGCTTTGATTTCTTTAAGTGAATTAATAGGTAAATCAGAAATCCAACCATCATTTAAGACTAATAAATCTGTTTTTTCTTGCAGAGTAGAACTATAGGAGAATTTTTGTAACTCGATATCTTTTATAGGAAAAAATTCCCAACCTGTAGATAAACTATTAAAAAATTCACTTGGGAAGCTATTAGAAACTCCTCTCAGAACTAATTTTTTTTGGGACGTTGAGCAACCAGATAAAAAAAACAAAGAAGAGAGTAATCCATATTTAATAAACTCTCTCCTTCCAAATGTATCAGTATTCATATGACTTAGATCCCTTGACAAGTACTCTCATTATTTGACTTAAATAGATTACAAACCTCAATATCACATCTTTCAATCATTTCTTTCTGAGTCAATCCCTTAATTTGAGCGAGTAAAGATAAGGCACCAGCCCCAACACCCTCTTTGACGTAACCAATTTCATAGTCTCGAAGAACCTTTTGATTACTATCAGTAAATCTATAACCACTAGCGAGACCTAGGATATTTACTTTAAAATGACTAGCGACATGATTCATTAAATGAATAAAAGAATTTCTATTTTTTTTAGATGAAAGGGATTCATCAATTAACCATGATGTAGTTCCTATTAACATTTTACCAACAAATTCAGATCTTGATTCAGGTTTAATTTCATTCAATGCCAAAGCCAATACAGCCAGCATTTGGCAACCTCCTCCTAATAAAATCTCCTGGCCAGATTCTCTAGCTCCCATTAAGAGACCAACTGCAATTGGCTGAAATGGGTCTCCCACAGCAGCCATTATTTCAACAGAAGATGGGTTCTTCTTTAATTGCGCTGCCTGAAGTCCTTGTTTAACTAAATTTGTTTTTAATTCTGAAGGTGGATTTCTATGACTTCCGCTTATTAGACCATTAACATTAATTCCCAACCCAGAAAGAACGGCAAAAGCTGTAGATGTTCCTCCTGGCACACACTCAGTGATCAAAAGAGATTTTTTTAATTTCTTACCTATCTTAAAACCACCATCGAGTAAAAGTTGAACCCTAGTTTTTTCCATTGCATTACCTGAACTCAAGCATCTAGCGGGTCCTATCTCCGGCGACTCTAAGGAAACATGCGTAAAGGGTGGCGTTTGTAGTAGTCCTGCAGATATGATTGTTGGTTTAATTTTTAAGAACCTTGAGGCAACGTAACTAATCAATGCTGGAGAGACACCTGCAGGTAAAGGAGGCAAAGGCCATCTTTTGGGGAGATTAGGTCCTCTCAATAAAAGTTCAGCATCTGCAACTGCTGTATAACGTCTAGAAACAGCAGTGGAACCAGCAGCAGAAATCCCCTCAATCTCCGCAGTTTGAGATCCAGCAAGAATTAAAAAGAAAGCCATATTCGTAATATTTTCTTGCCATCTTTGAACTCTTTCGTCAACATTTTGCTCTTGGAGGCCTTCCCCAAAAGCTAATACGCCTGACGGCAACAAAATATAACTATCTCCTATCATTATTAATCAATTAGATTCTAAAGAAATTAGATTTTCTAGCAATGCGGGTGGTTCAGGTATTGATGACTTGAGCCTAGGAAAAATCCAATAAGCCAAAGCATGTATGCAAAGAACGTAAACGATTTCTTGAGTAATAATTAGACATAATGCAACTATTTGGACTTGTCTCATATCAGGAGTAAAAGAAAGATTGAAAATGTCTATTCCTTTTTCAAGCAATCCAGCTCCAGCACGAGTAAGAATAACCCACAAATTCTCACCAACCAACACAGATAATGCGAAGACCCTAATAAGAAAACCCATCGTTCCGATTGAGACTCCAACACTCCAACTTAACCACCAATTCCAACCCTTCTGCCAACTATATCCTAACCATAAAGAAAGTAATCCATATGGGAAAAGAACTAAAGGTCCTCTAAGCGGACCCATCAGAGCAGTTAATAACATTACGCATATTGTCACTCCCTCAATGCCTGTTTTCACACCTCTCCTAACCTGAAGAAGAGCCAATGGCAATGGTAAAGCAAGACGAAAAACAGCCCCACCTATAGGCAAATAATAAAGAGCTATCCAAATCAAAGCTGTTGCAGCAGCAAGATAAGAGGACTCAACGATTTTCAAGGCTTTCCTCTTACTTAGAGGAGATTTATAAAAAGATCGACTTTTTAAAAGATTTTTGTTATTTAAGGTCAAAATTATTATCTTTCCAAAGATGTATTCTTTGAGAAATTCTCCTCATCAAAACGTTCGATCTTTTCCACCTCAAATTGGACACCTGCTTTTCTTAGGGCCTCAGTAACTGTCTCAGCTGGTGCAGAGGGGTTTGCACCAGATAATCTTAGAATTATTCTGTATGGCTGTGGATTAAAAATTGTCTTCTTTATTGATTTGGTTGATTTTTGACTAAGTCTATCTTTATTAGATATCGAATTTCCTTTGATAATATTACCAAAATCATTTTCATTTTCTTTCTTATCATCTTTTATTCTTGATTTGATTTTTTTTAATTCATTAAGTTTTTGTGGCTTATTATTAGTTTTTTCTGAAGTTTTTGAATTCTCAATGATATCAAAGCTATTTTCTAACTTTTCGCCAACTTGAGTATTTGAACATGATTGAAGTGAGAAAAAGGTAACTATTAGAAATGAGCTAATAAATATTTTCTCAACAAGTCTTGAAATATTCAAAATTTTATTTTGTTTTAATTACTCTTACTTTACTCGCTCTTAAACGTCCTGTTTTAGTTGTAGAAGGTGCTTTTCGGGTACTACTTGTTATTGATGATATATCCATATCTTTCTTAGCTGTTTTTTTCGTAGATTTTTTTTTCTTAGTTGTTGTCTTTTTACTTGATTTCTTAGCTGCCAATAATTCAATAGCCTCCTCAATAGTGATATCTTCAGCGCTTTTGCCCTCTGGTAGAGAAGCATTTACTTTGCCTTGTTTAACATATAAGCCATAAGGGCCATTAAATAGTTGGATGGTTTCTTTCTCTCCCTCTGGGGCACCAAGTTCCTTCAAGGCAGTTCTACCACCTCTACCTCTTTTAGGGATAGATAAAAGCTCAAGCGCTCTTTCTAGGCTTACTTGAAGAACATCATCTTCTCCCTTTATTGAGCGATAATCTTTCTCACCACCATCTTTGCTCCAAACCACATAGGGACCAAATCTACCCAAACTTGATTGCACTTTACCTCCCTCTGGATGCTCTCCGAGTAGACGTGGTAATTGAATTAATCCAAGGGCCTCCTCAAAAGTCAAGTTCTCTGGTTTTAAATTCTTTGGCAATGAAGTCCTTTTCGGATTTGGAGCTTTTTTTAATGATTTGTCATCTAAAAATTCAAGTGCTTTTTCAACATCAATCTCTTCTTCTTTTATATTTTCCGGCAACAAAACTTGAACCTTTGATGAATCCTGCTTTAGATAGAGTCCATATTGACTACTTTTAAACAAGCGAAGATTACCTAGCTTTTTCTTACCTTTTGGAATCCCAAGATCTTTCAATTCGACTACTAAACCCCTTTGAACAAAATGACCATATCTACCATTTAATAGATATAAATTCTGTCCAGTATCAGGATCAACTCCAAGTGATTCAGGGCCCTCAGCTTTTTGTTTCAAGATCATCTCTGCGATATCCTCGTCCAGGTCTGCGGGAGTAATTTCCTGCGGAAGAGTTGCTGTTATGGGCTTACCATTTTCACCAAGTTGCTTTGATTCGAGATATGTTCCGAATTTGCCCAACCTAACAAGAGATGAAAGTCCCTCCAAGGAAACTGCTCGAAATTCTCCCCCGTCTATATCTCCTTCTCTTTGTTGAACTTGACTCTCTAGACCAGTATCACCTTTATAAAAGCCCTTAAGGTATGGTAGCCAACTCACTTTCCCTGTTGAGATCTCATCAAGTGTAGATTCCATTCGAGCTGTAAAACTGGTATCTACAAGATCAGGGAAATGTTCTTCTAGAAGTGCCGTAACAGCAAATGCTGTAAAGCTTGGAGTCAAAGAATTATTATTGAGGATTGAATAACCTCGATCTACGATTGTTCCTATAATGCTTGCATATGTTGACGGACGACCTATACCTTCTTTCTCAAGTGTTTTAACTAATGAAGCTTCGCTATATCTAGCAGGAGGCTGAGTCTGATGCCCCAACGCCTCTACATTCTTTGCTGTTGGAGAATCTCCAACAGCTAATTTAGGCAAAAGCACTTCTTGTCCTTCAAGCGCACTATCTGGATCATCACTACCTTCAACATAAGCTCTGAAGAAGCCAGGGAAATCTATTCGTTTACCACTAGCCCGAAAAGTTACATCCGATGCTTGTAATTCCACTCCAAGCATTGTCAACCTTGCGTCGGCCATTTGACTGGCAACTGTTCGTTTCCAAATAAGTTCATATAAAGAAAGGTCCCGCCCTTGTAATTCGGACTCTTTGGGGGTTTTAAAAATCTCACCAGAGGGACGAATTGCTTCATGAGCTTCTTGAGCATTTCTCGTCTTGTTAGAGAATTGGCGGGGCTTTTTACTTAAATATTCAACTCCATATTTTGATTCAACACAATTTCGTGAGGCATTAATTGCCTGTTCGGACAGATGAACAGAATCTGTTCTCATATATGTGATAAAACCTCTTTCATACAAACCCTGGGCACATCTCATGGTCTCCCTAGCTGATAATCGAAGTTTTCTATTAGCTTCTTGTTGTAATGTGCTTGTTGTAAAAGGAGGGACTGGTTTACGGATTGACGGTTTTTCTTCGACATTTATAACTTTCCAAATATCAGTATTTAACTTTTTAGCAAGTTCCTTAGATTCTTCTTCCTTAAGTAATTTGACATTCCTGCCAGATTTCAACAATCCAGTGGACTCATCAAAATCACTACCACTAGCAATTCTTTGCCCCCCAATTGAGGTCATTTTCACCTCAAATTCACCACCTTCTTTTTCTAATTTTGCTTTTAAGTCCCAATAACTTCCGCTTTTAAAAGATCTTCTTGCTCTCTCTCTCAGAACGAGCAATCTTACAGCAACTGATTGGACTCTTCCAGCAGATAAACCCCAAGAAACTTTTTTCCATAAAAGAGGCGACAAAGTATATCCAACTAATCTGTCTAAAATCCTCCTTGTTTCTTGGGCATGAACCAATTCCATATCAATTTCTCTTGTTTTCGATAGTGCTTTGGAAATAGCTTCTTTAGTTATCTCATGAAAAACCATCCTCTTCACAGGGATTTTGGGATCAAGCACATTCATCAAATGCCAACTAATACTTTCCCCTTCTCTATCTTCATCAGTCGCAAGCAACAACTCACTAGCACCTTTCAAAGATTGTTTTAATTCCTTGACAATTTTTTTCTTGTCTTTGGGTACTACATACAAAGGATCAAAATCAGCAGTTGTATTAACACCAATAGTTGCCCACTTTTCCCCTTTGTGTTTTGCAGGAATCTCAGAGGCATTATTGGGCAAGTCTCTTACATGCCCCATTGACGCAAGAACTTGAAAATCCTTAGGTAAAAACCCTCTGATAGTTTTTGCCTTTGTGGGACTTTCAACAATTACCAGGGTATGGTCAGTGGGCATCAGCTCAATTTTCCTCCTTCTTATCTAACGTACTGAATAGTAAAATGCATAGCCCAAAATGATAAAAAAGGCATATTTCATAATTTCGCTAGAGTTATAAAATCAGATACAGCCTAAAAACAATACATAAATGTTAGAACTTTTGTCTTTTCAAATATTCATAAACGAGCCCGTAGAGCTTTTAAATCTCTCTTTAAATGCAAAAGCTGTATTACCAGAGGCAGCAGTTCTAATAGCAATGCTAGGGACACTTTTAGTTGATTTGGCTGGTGAAAAGATTTCAGCCCGTTGGTCGCCTCCAATTTGTTATGCAGGTCTTTTAACTTCTTTAATTTTGCTTGCAATTCAATGGAACGGAGAAATTCAAGAATCTTTCTTAGGTGCATTCATAGCAGACAATCTTGCTATTGCTTTTAGAGGTGTAATAGCACTATCAACTCTTATTTCTCTGCTAATCAGTTGGAGGTACGCTGAACAAAATGGCAGTCCCATTGGTGAATTTGCAGCAATATTATTAGCTGCCACTCTGGGAGCAATGCTTCTATGTGGTTCAACTGATTTGGTGAGTGTTTTTATTTCATTAGAAACACTTTCTGTTGCTAGCTACCTTCTTTCCGGATATCTCAAAAGAGATTCAAGAAGTTCAGAAGCAGCTTTAAAATATCTATTAGTGGGCTCGGCTGCTGCAGCCGTATTTCTCTATGGAGCATCTCTACTTTATGGAATAAGCGGGTCTACAAACCTAAGAGATATTGGAATAACCCTTGTAAATGCTCCAACTCCTTTATCTGCCTTAGCGCTTGTTTTCGTTTTATCGACAGTAGCCTTCAAAATAGCTGCAGTCCCCTTTCACCAATGGACACCAGATGTTTATGAGGGTTCTCCTACTCCAGTAGTTGCATTTTTATCGGTAGGGTCCAAAGCAGCAGGCTTTGCACTTGCCATAAGGATACTAGTCGGATGTTTTAGCGCTTTTGACACGCAATGGAAATTGCTTTTTACTGTTTTAGCAGTTCTTAGTATGTCCCTGGGGAATGTTGTAGCGCTAGCTCAAAAATCAATGAAAAGGATGCTTGCTTATAGCTCAATTGGACAAGCCGGATTTGTAATGATTGGATTAGTTTGCGGAACTGAAGATGGTTTCGCTGCAATGGTTTTATATATGGCAGCTTATTTATTTATGAATCTTGGTGCTTTTGCATGCATAATCCTTTTCTCAATTAGAACCGGTAGTGATCAAATCTCAGATTATGCAGGGCTCTACCAAAAAGATCCATTGATCACCCTAGGATTAAGTCTATGCCTACTTTCATTGGGAGGAATTCCTCCCATGTTGGGCTTTTTTGGAAAAATTTACTTATTTTTTGCTGGATGGGCAGATGGACAATACTTACTAGTGAGTGTTGGATTGGTTACCTCAGTAATTTCAATTTACTATTACATCTCAGTTATAAAAATGATGGTCGTCACAGAACCTAAAGAAGCTTCCGCAGTTGTTAAAGCATATCCATCTATAGAATGGTCAATTCCAGGAATGTCATCTCTCAAAGTAGCTTTGATTTTTTGTGTTCTCATAACTGCTATTGGTGGAATAATTTCGAACCCTCTCTTTGACTTTGCTGATAGTGCGGTAAATGGGACTCCATTACTTCAAGAAGCTATTACTCTTGCAAGTAAGAGTTCAATTGGATAACCAAATCAAATCATTGAAAAAATCTGTAGCTCGACTAACGAATGTAAATAAATTTTACGGAGAAGGCTCTGGCAAAGTTAAAGCTCTTGACCAACTAAACCTTGAGGTTTTTCAGGGGGATTATCTTGCTGTGATGGGTGCGAGTGGATCTGGTAAAAGTACTGCAATGAATATACTGGGATGCCTTGATCGCCCTACTAATGGGACATATGAATTAAATGGGACTGCGGTTGAGAAGCTTGATGATGACTTGCTAGCAGATATTAGAAATAAAGAACTTGGTTTTGTTTTTCAGCAATTTCATCTACTTCAAGAAGTTTCAGCACTTGAGAATGTAATGCTCCCAATGATTTATGCATGCGTCCCCTCTTTAGAGAGAAAAAAGCGAGCTGAAGAGGCTCTAAATCGAGTAGGGCTTGGGAACAGAATGAGCAATCTTCCTAACCAATTGTCTGGAGGGCAACAACAGAGAGTTGCCATAGCAAGAGCAATAATCAATCAACCGTCACTTTTATTGGCAGATGAACCAACTGGTGCTCTTGATTCCAAAACTACTGAAGATGTTTTAAATCTTTTCGACCAACTTCATAGTCAAGGAATCACAATTGTATTAGTGACTCATGAAGATAATGTTGGTCAAAGAGCAAAAAAAATTGCAAGATTTAGAGATGGCAAGGTAACCGATATTTCTCAAAATTAACTAAATCAAGCGTGATGAAGTAGACAATACTTTTTCTCTATTTTCTTTAGAAATTATCAATCTGCCACTCAGGTCAATACCTTTGATATCCCAATGATAGCCGGTTTCATTGTCAATATATTTTTTTGACCACAATCTTTGTTGAACTTGACTACGTAAAAATTTTGTATTATCTAAAAAATCTAATGATCTCTCTATTGCGAGTAAAACTTCTGATGACCAAAAATTGATATTCATCTTTTTATTTCCAATAATTTGTTTTAATGAAATCCCTTCTGTTGGAACATTATTAAAAACGTTTAAACCTACCCCTACTCTTAATAATCGAAGTTTTCCTCCTCTGAAAAATAATCTAGGTAAAATTCCAGCTAATTTTTTACCATCAACCAATAGATCATTTGGCCATTTTATATTGACAATAATTCCTATACGTTCAAGTCTTTCAACCAAAGCTAATGCCACCGCTAAACCGAAAAGCTGAGAGTTATTTTCACAGCAACATTCTTTCTTAATAGCTGCACTTACCCAAATCCCTCCTTTCGGCGCGTGCCAAATACGACCAACTTGCCCTTTAGCAAAATTTTGGGAGGAAGAAAAAATTGCTTTTGGCTGATTTTTTTTTACTGGATTCTCTGCGATCCAATTCGATAGCTCTATTTCCGTACTAGCGCAAATATGTTTCAACCTTAATTTCCAAGATGTTGGAGAGGGATAATTTAATTTGTGATATCTATATATCAATCCAACCCCTATATCCAATTTTTGATTATTCATATTTCAAAAGTAAACATGTTCTTAAAAAATTAAGAATTATCCATTGACTTTTTCATCTCCTCTAATTCAACTTCAACTTCTTTAATTTCTACTTTATTTACTTCATTGAAATCTAAATCAGACGGAGGTAGAGCTATTACCTCAACTCCTGATTTCAATTGAGTCCTCAATGACTCTAATTCTTTCTCTATATCATCACCTCCTTCTAATTCTGCGAATTTACTTTCTAGATCTTCTCCAGCCAACTCCAATGCTGCTTGACTAGAAGCTTCCAATGCCTCAACTTTATCTTCCATTCTTTCAAAAGCAGCCATGGCAGACTTACTACCTAAATCACCCACTGCGCTTTGAATTTGTTGCTGAGCTTTAGCGGCCTGCGCTCTTGCTTTTAGCATCTCTTTTTTAGTTCGAGCTTCGGCAATCTTTCTTTCTAGTAACAAAAGGCTTTTCTTTAGTTTTTCAACTTGACCATTTTGAGTTTGAAATTGAGCCGATAAAGATTCAAAAGTTTCTTGAAAAGTTTTTTTTCTACTCAATGCTTCTCTGGCTAAATCATCCTCTCCTTTTTTCAAGGCTAGCTCAGCTCTAGAAAACCAATTTTTAATTTGTTCTTTTGCTTGATTTGCCTGATTCTCTAACCTTTTTTGACTTGCGATAGCCATAGCTACCGCTTGACGAAGTTTTACTAGATCTTCTTGCATATCAGCAACAGACTGATCAAGTATTTTTATTGGATCTTCTACCTCATTAACAAAAGCATTTAAATTTGCCCTTATTAAGCGGCTTAACCTATCTAATAATCCCATTAGTATGTTTTATGCAATCAAAAAAATATTAGCTAGATTTAAGCATCAACTCATCCATAGTGTCGAATTACATTGATTTTAAAAGACTTAAAGCATAAAACAAAAGAAAAAAGAGAGCGGTCAATATATTCATGCTTAGAAGAAATCAAGGCTTCGTGGAAAGGAGAGGTAGGAGGCCTTATTCAAGATTGGGTAGAAATAGCTGGAGAGCAACTCGCATTGAATTGCACACCACTTTACATAAAAAATAAAATTTTAACTATCGGAGCAAGCCATCCACAGTGGAGACAAGCTCTCCAATACAACCGTTTAGAGTTAATTGAATCTTTAAAATCATATGGATATCAAATAAGAGATCTACGAATTAGACAGCATTATCCTATTGATTTAGTCACTAGAGAAAGTGAAAAAGAAATCTGGGAAAAACACCCAAGTAGAATTGATAAAAATGGAACTACGAATTGTCCTTTTTGCAAAGTGCCTTCTCCTAAGGGAGAGGTAAAATTATGGGGCAAATGTAGTTTTTGTAGAAGGAAAGAATTGAGAATAGATTGAACAATTCACCTTACGCTTCAAGTAATAAAATCCCCATTTGCCCATTTGCTAAAGTTTGGTATTTTGCTTTTTTAAAGCCCGCAGAAAGTGCCAAATGAATTTGTTTTTCGCCTGAAGGGAAGTTAATTAAGCTTTTTTTTATGTATGAATATTCTTTTCCTAAACCAAAAAGTGATGCAATAGGAACTACATAAAAACTTAAATAAAATTTTTGGAATAGTCCTTGAATGCAACGTCCTTCAAAAGATCTAAAATCTAAAATTCCAGCTCTTCCACCTGGTTTCAAAATCCTTAAAGCTTCTTTTAGTCCAGCGAATGAACTGGAAAGATTCCTTAAGCCATAGGCCATTAAAACGCCATCAAATTGATCTGATTTAAGATTTGTCTCCAGAGCATCACCATTTATCCATTCAATTGAAGAATAGTTTTGTTTAGATCTTTCTCTCGCTACTAATAATGCTTGAGCAGCTGAATCTATTCCAATAATGTTTTCAGAGCTTTTTATATATCTAGCCAACATTATTGACATATCTCCCGTACCACAACAAATATCTATCCATTTCTCTCCAAAAGTCGGATTAAGAATATCCAACAATTTTCTTTTCCAAAACCTATGTAATCCGAAACTAAATATATCATTTAAAAAATCATATCTTGAAGAAATTGAGTTAAACATTTCCTCTATAGATTTATTATTACCAGGCCTCATACAAATATAGAAAAATACTAAACTATCACTGAAATTTTAACGCTGGATTCAATTTATACATCTTTTGATGAAAATATTTATTATTCGATTGGTCTTATGGGCAAATTCTCTTTAATTAAATATTCTTTTATTTCTCTAATAGTTAATTGTCCATCGTGTAACAAGGAAGCCAAGAGAGCGGCTGAGGATTTCCCAAGAGTAAAAGCCTCTTTAATGTGTCTCAAGCAACCAGCCCCTCCAGAAGCTATTACTGGTATTGGAACTTTCTCAGAAATAGATTTCGTAAGTTCTATGTCATAACCATTTTGAGTCCCATCACCGTCCATAGACGTTAATAGAATTTCGCCTGCTCCAAATTCATATACTTTTTCTGCCCATTCAACCACATCTAAACCTGTATTTTTTCTTCCACCACTTACATAAACGTCCCACTTATTAGGAATGATTTTGTTCTTTTTTGCATCTATTGCAACCACAATACATTGAGAACCAAAACAATTTGACCCTTCAGAAATTAAGGAAGGGTCCTTAACAGCACTTGAATTTAAACTTACTTTGTCAGCGCCTGCTCTTAATAATTCATTTATTCCATTTAATGAACTTATTCCTCCTCCAACAGTAAATGGAATCGTTACAGCTTCGGATGTGCGTCTAACCATATCAACCAAAGTTGATCTTTTCTCGTGTGTAGCTGTTATGTCAAGAAAGACCAATTCATCCGCTCCAGCCTTGCTATATCTACATCCCAACTCAACTGGGTCGCCTGCATCACGCAATCCAACGAAATTAACCCCCTTTACTACTCGTCCGTTTGAAACATCAAGACAAGGAATTAATCTTAAAGCAACCATGATTTTTAAACAGAGGAACTGTTAAGGTTGCCCAGACTTAAGCATTTTGATGCCATGGCCAAGCCAGCCTCCCTAACTAGGATAGGATCAAAAATCAAAATTAATATTGAACAAGTTCGTGATCGCATACCTTCTGATTTGATTAAGCAACTTTCAGAAGATCCAAGAGGAACAGTAATGGATTACAAAATGACTGATGGTAGAGGAATTGGTTTGGTGCTTAAACTTAAAGATGGCAGCCAAAATTGGTTCTTCGAAGATGAAGTTTCTTAACCCGAGATTACAAAGTGAGTGATGCTAGGCAACTCCTTGGAATAAAAGGAGGTTCTGAAACAAAAAACATTTGGAAGCTTCGTTTGCAATTAATGAAGCCCATTACATGGATTCCTTTATTGTGGGGAGTAATTTGTGGAGCAGCTGCTAGTGGGAATTACCACTGGGAATTAAGCAACGTTTTTGCTTCAATAAGTTGCATGTTTATGAGCGGGCCGCTCTTAACTGGATACACCCAAACAATAAATGATTACTTTGATAGGGAAATAGACGCAATAAATGAACCCAATAGGCCAATACCCTCTGGGGCTATTTCCCTTTTTCAAGTTAAATGTCAAATCTGGGTTCTATTAATAGCTGGTCTGGGAGTTGCCTATTTATTAGATATATGGGCACATCACACCATCCCTTCAGTCCTTCTGCTTGCATTGGGAGGTTCATTTGTAAGCTTTATTTACTCAGCGCCACCTTTAAAACTTAAACAAAATGGTTGGCTCGGAAATTATGCACTTGGTGCAAGCTACATAGCTCTTCCATGGTGGGCTGGACAAGCTCTGTTTGGACATTTAACTTGGACAACCTCACTGCTTACTCTTGCCTACAGTTTGTCAGGCTTGGGCATTGCAGTGATTAACGATTTTAAAAGTGTGGAAGGGGATAGAAGCCTTGGACTTGAATCACTCCCTGTCGTATTTGGTATAAAGAATGCAAGTCGCATTAGCGCAGGAATGATAGATATCTTTCAACTAGCAATGGTAATAGTTTTGATAGCGATAGGACAACATCTTGCATCTGTCATCCTGGTTTTACTCATAATCCCTCAAATAACCTTCCAAGACATATGGCTATTACGTGATCCGTTGAGTTTTGATGTTAAATACCAAGCCAGCGCACAACCATTTCTAATTTTAGGAATGCTTGTAACGGCTATCGCCATAGGTCATAGTCCACTGATTAGTTTGTAAAATTAATTATTAAATTTAAGAATAGAATGATAAATATTTAAGCTTCATTCATTTATATCTTTTATTTATTTTTAAATTTATTTAAAACTGCAATATAAAAACCATCCCCATTAGCTTTTTCTCCAGGCCATATTTGTTTTTCATAAACCAATATAAATTCAGCCTTTAATTGAAGAAACTTTTTTATCTGATTAAAATTTTCATCAGGGTGAATAGTACAAGTGGAATAGACCAATGTGCCTCCTCTTTTCAATAAAGGCGCCAAGGCGTTAAGTAACTGACTTTGAACAGAAACAAGCTCCTGTATATTATCTTGATTCATTCTCCATCTTGCATCAGGGTGGCGAGCGAGAGTACCCAGTCCAGAGCAGGGAGCATCAATAAGTATACGATCAAAAAAACCTTCCCATTCAGGATGTTTTAGTAATAATTCATTAGAATCAGCAACCAATAGTTGCAAACATTTAGTCCCTAGTCTCTCTGAGTTAGCTAATATTTTTTGAGATCTTCGTGATGATCTATCAACAGACCAAATCTTTCCCTCATTATTAATTAATTCAGCGATGTGTGTTGATTTACCACCTGGTGCGGCACAAGCATCAAGAATTTTTTCTCCAGGCAAAGCCCCTAATGATGGAGCGATTAGCTGTGATGATCTATCTTGAACACTCCATTTTCCTTCTTCATAACCCGGCCATTTTTTAGGCTCACCCCCACCAGCAGGGACTTCCAATCCATAAGGGCACCCTGGGATCAATTGGGTTTTAATACCGAAAGAATCAAAAATTTCTTTTACATCTTTTCTCTCTGCACGTAATTTATTCACTCTTATATCAATGGGGCTAACACTGTTGAATGCTTGCGCAATCTTATTAGCATCTTTAAATCCCCTCCAAGCAATCAATTCCTCTGCGAACCAAACAGGTATTGACTCATTTTTAGCTAATTCTAAACTCGGCTTCTTTGATTTAGGTGGTTGGAGATTTTTCTCCTTACTACGAAGAGCCGATCGCAAAATACCATTTACCACAGGAGCTAGCTTTGACAAACTAAGATTTTTTGTAAGTTCAACAGTTGTGTTAATCGCAGCAGCTGGAGGTATTCGCTCCATTTTTAAAATTTGATAAAGCCCAAGATGCAATAACCATCTCAATAGCGGAGGTTGTTTTTTGGCTGGTACTTTTCCTAAAAAATCTATCCAGTGATCCAAAAAATATCTTTGACGAATTGCGCCATAAGAAAGCTCTGTTATCAAGGCTTTATCTATCGGCTTAAATGAATAAAGATTAAAGACCCTCTCCAAAGCCACATCAGCAAAGGCTCCTCCACCAGCAGCTTGAATAACCTCCAAAGCAGCTTTTCTTGCCTCTAAGCCTTTCATTGCAGACAGATGTTTATTCAAAAGCAAACATTTTATACTGAAACGTAAAATATCAATGAAATAATATTAGCGCGAAAATACCAGGAAGTCTTTTACTGCAATCACTTTCAAAGGAAAGGCCTCCCCTAGTCCAGCCTAAGAGGTGTAACATAAGATACTTTTAACCTCTTGTTAACAGAGTTATTCTTGGAGCAACTTCTTTAATGTGTGAGGACACGATGAAGCTTTTTCAACGTTTATTAGTAGCTCCTGCAGCTCTAGGCCTTATGGCTCCAGTTGCAGCTAATGCTGATTCTGCATTTACATCAACTACTACTCTTTCTGGTACTGCTGTTTTCACTGTTGGTTCTGTTGCCGACGGCGGAACAGATGACAAGTCAGAAGAGCTTTATATGCAATATGCATATGGCCTTGACATCAATACTAGCTTCACTGGCGAAGACCTATTTACAGCTGGAATCATTACTGGTAATGCAAGTGGTCCTTTAGCAAGCATGGATAGTGCTGAAACAGGAACAGGTGCTCTAACAGTTTCATCTCTTTACTACGCATTCCCTGTAGGCGATCTTTCAGTAACAGCTGGTCCTTTGGTTGACCAAGATGATGTTGTTGCAGCAACAACTTCTGCTTACTCAGATGCTTTCAGACTAGGCAGCATGCCTTACTCTTTGGCTGGTAGCGAAACTGGTCCTGGAATTGGTGTTGCTTACTCTAATGACAACGGCGTAGTTGCTTCTGCTAGCTTCGTTTCTGTTGGTGGTGCTGATTCAACAGTAGGAATCGGTGGTGACAATGGTGATGACGTAACAACTGTAACCCTTGGCTACAACGGTGACGGATTTGGTGGTGGTCTTGTAATCGCTTCCAACGACGGTGAAGCTGGAACAACTGGTTACGACACATTTGGTGGCGGTATCTATTACAGCCCTGAGTCCATCCCAGCAACTATCAGCGTTGCTTACGACACAAAGGATCCAGAAGGAACAGCTAAAGACGAAACTGACTTTTTCGTTGGTGTCGACTATGAAGTAGGTCCTGGAACATTAAGTGCTGCTTACAATTCAACTGATGTTGATGGAAGCGATACTTTTGATAGAACAGGATTTGAAGT
This sequence comes from Prochlorococcus marinus str. MIT 0912, assembly GCF_027359595.1. Lineage (NCBI taxonomy): Bacteria > Bacillati > Cyanobacteriota > Cyanophyceae > Synechococcales > Prochlorococcaceae > Prochlorococcus > Prochlorococcus marinus. The sequence goes on along the minus strand of NZ_CP114783.1, from coordinate 1,767,291 downwards.
TTCTTACACCTATGCAGTGAACGACAGCGTTACAATCACTCCTGGTTTCTTCACAGTAGAAGATACAGGTGCTGGTGATGACGACTCTGGTGTTGTTGTTGAAACAGTGTTTAGCTTCTAAATTTACTAGAAATCAAAACACTCTCAAATTAAATAAAAGGCTTCTGTCCAATGGACAGGAGCCTTTTATTTATGTGATATTTTGATTAATTGTTTTTGATTAAAATAAGTTATTTAATTTAGCTTTTCATAATCAATTAAACTCAATTTCCTACTATCCTCATCAAAAAGAACTAACTGTTCTATGAATAATTAGAAATGCCTGTCTTACCTAGACGTTTTGAGCGACTAAAATCAGTCCTAAACAAAAGAATTTCAAATCTCACTGTCTTAATTGAGAATGTTGAAAAGCCTCATAATCTCTCAGCCATAATAAGAAGTTGTGATGCTGTTGGTGTTCTTGAAGCTAATGCAATATTCAACAAAGAGAAATTTCTAACGTTTAATAGCACCGCTCAAGGAAGCCAAAAATGGGTCAAAATAAACCAATATAAGGAAACCACCGAGGCAGTCAAAGTTCTTAAAGATAAAGGGTTTAAATTATTCGGAACGAACTTGAATCCCAAATCAATTGACTACAGAAAATGTGATTTCAAGGGGCCAACAGCATTTGTACTAGGTGCCGAAAAATGGGGTATTAGCGAAGAAGCAGCCAGCCTAGTGGATGAGCACATTCATATTCCAATGAGAGGCATGGTCGAGTCATTGAATGTATCAGTCGCAGCATCCGCACTATTATTTGAAGCAATAAGACAACGACAAGTAGCCAATATAATTCCTGAATCTGGAGAAGGTATGAGCCAAGAAACATATAAAGAAAAGATCTTCGAGTGGGCTTACCCCGAGGTTTCTCAATGGTGCAAGAATGAAGGAAGAAAATATCCAGAACTTAATGAAAAAGGTGAAATTATAGATGATCTCCCAAGAACAGAAAAAATGAGATATTAAATTCCAAACCTCAAGTATGATTTAATTATGCAAACTATTTTCACTTATAAATTTCTCTAAACCTTCTCCAATAAAAGATAAACCTAACACTAAAACGAACATAGCCATACCAGGATAAATCGCTGTCCACCAGATACCAGTTGGCAATGCAACTAATGCCATATTTAAATCGCTTCCCCATTCTGGAATATTCTCTGGGAGACCTAATCCAAGGAATCCCAATCCTCCAAGAACCAATACAGCATCGGCAGCATTAAGTGTTAAGACCACAGGAATAGAAGTAAGAACATTTTTAAGAAGATACTTTCTTATCACCCAAAGTGGGGATGCTCCCAATGATATGGCTGCCTCAATATAAAGTTCTGATTTAACCTGTGAAGTTTGGTTTCTAACGAGTCGGAAGTATTGAGGAATATAAACAACACATAATGCTATTGAGGCATTTAAAATACCTCTACCCAATAAAAATGCCATCACCACAGAAAGGAGGAGCACAGGGATGGTATAAAGAGTATCCATGAAAAGGACTAAAATCCTATCCAAAAGCCCGCCAATGTAGCCACTTAAAAGTCCTAAAAGTATACCTATCAGAACAGCAAGAGATACCGCAACGAAAACGACCTGTAATGCAACCCCACTCGCAGCCAAAGTTCTAATACAAACATCTCTTCCTAGTCGATCTGTTCCACACCAGTGATCTATGGATGGAGCTGAAAAAATCGGGTTCCCTAACCCAAGTTCACCATTAGGTACAATCTTTAAAGATATTAATAGTGGCATAAAAATAGAGATACCTATATATACAAACAAAATCATCAGCCCAACAAACAATAACCGTGTCGACAAGTTCTTTCGTCTTAAAAAATCTCTCAGATTCAATGATCAAATAAGAAAACCTAATTAAATTTAGCTGTAAAAGGTAGAAATTAAAAAAAAAATTGCTTAAATAAAGCAATACATACAGTTTAAGATGCATTTTAAAAATGATGGTCTCACCGTAGGGGAGCTCTCAATCACCATTGCAGCATTAATAATTATAGGTTTTATATGGACAAACCTAACAAAAGACAAAGGTAATCAAGAAGTCTCAATGTTTATAAATAATTCAAGTGAGATAAACTACACAAAACAAACATAGATCATAAAATATCTATTATTCATTATTTAATTTCAAGACTGCCATAAAAGCCTCTTGGGGAACATCTACTTTCCCCATAGACTTCATTCTTTTTTTCCCTTTTGCCTGTTTTTTCAACAATTTCTTTTTTCTAGAGATATCACCCCCATAGCATTTGGACAAAACATCTTTTCGTAAAGCACTAATACCTTCACTTGCAATAATTCGACTCCCAATTGAAGCCTGTAAAGGAATCTTAAATTGCTGTTTTGGAATAAGTTCTTTTAATTTCTCAACAAGTCCTTTCCCTACACCATAAGCATTATCTTTATGAACAATTGTCGTTAAAGGGTCTGCTCGCTCTGAATTAATTAAAACGTCTAATCTAACTAAATCATTTTCTCGATAACCAATTAAGTGATATTCCATCGAAGCATATCCCTTAGTTCTGCTTTTCATCTGATCAAAGAAGTCGGTGACTACTTCTGCTAGGGGTATTTCATAAATAAGAGTAACTCGGTCAGTTGTTATGTACTTCATATCAATAAAATCTCCTCTTCTGTCCTGACAAAGTCCCATCAAAGTTCCGTTGTAATCATTAGGAGCATAAATTTCCATTCTGACGTAAGGTTCTTCTATGGTTTCACGTTTTTGAGGGTCTGGAAGTGTAGCTGGATTATCGATCATCAAAACTTCTCCATCAGTCATTTTTACTTTATAAATAACTGAGGGTGCAGTAACAATTAAATCCAAATCATATTCACGCTCTAAACGCTCTTGAACAATTTCCATATGCAATAAACCCAAGAATCCACAACGAAAGCCAAATCCCATTGCACTACTTGTTTCAGGTTCATATTTCAATGCAGCATCGGATAGCTGTAATTTATCTAAAGCCTCCCTTAGATCTGGGTATTGGTCTGCATCCGTGGGGAACAACCCACAAAAAACCATTGGCTTAGCTTCGGTATAACCTGGTAAAGCTTCATCAGCAGGTCTATCCTGCAACGTGATCGTATCCCCGACTCTTGCATCAGCAACTGCTTTAATTGATGCAGCTAAATATCCAACCTCACCTGCATGAAGAGAGTTTACCTTTACTTGATCAGGAGCCATAACACCTATTTCATCTAACTCATAACTTTTTTTACTAGCCATAAGTAAGACTTTGTCTTTCTTACTTATGCCACCACTCATGATTCTGAAATATACAATTACCCCTCTATAAGGGTCGTAATAAGAATCAAAGATAAGTGCCTTTGTAGCTTGACCAGTATTATCTTTAGGTGAAGGTATTCTATCTACAACTGCTTGCAGTATTTGTGGAATGCCAACCCCTGTTTTAGCAGAACAGCAAATCGCCTTAGATGTATCTAAACCAATAATTGATTCAATCTCATTTTTTATTTTTTCAGGATCAGCACCAGGTAAATCAACTTTATTGAGAACAGGAATAATTTCTAAATCATTTTCCAAAGCAAGATAAACATTCGCCAAAGTTTGGGCTTCAACTCCTTGACTAGCATCAACAACCAGCAAGGCACCTTCACAAGCCTGCAATGATCTACTCACCTCATAAGAAAAATCAACATGACCAGGAGTATCAATCAAATTCAAGACATATTCCTCTCCATCATCAGCTTTATAATTCATCCGGGCTGCTTGTAATTTTATAGTTATCCCTCTCTCTCTCTCAAGGTCCATATTATCCAAAAATTGTTCTTGCATGTCCCTAGAAGAGACAGTCCCAGTGTCCTGAAGAAGCCTATCTGCCAAGGTTGATTTACCATGGTCAATATGTGCAATTATGCAGAAGTTCCTCAGACGAGAAATGGGAACATTAGTCATGCGAAAGATATTAAAGGAACAAGATTTTCATTTATCAATTCAACTCAGAATAAAGATTAAACATAACTCACCATTACTATGTTTTAAATTAATTTAAGTAAGAAATCGTTTCTTTTGCGAATTGACAAAAGTGCTTCTTGATTTGAATTAATATCTGTCCCAATACTTGGAAAAAGCTCTAACAATTTACTTTGCCATTTACTTGATTTCATTTTTTCCTGCCAGCAACGGTTTAAAACTTCAATCATAATTGTTACTGCTGTGCTTGCGCCAGGGGAAGCCCCAAGCAAAGCAGCTAAGGATCCATCTGATGAAGTAACAACCTCTGTCCCCATTTTTAAAACACCACCTTTAGAGGTTTTTTTAATTATTTGAACACGCTGTCCTGCTATTGAAAGCTTCCAATCGTTAGGTGAAACCTGAGGTAGAAATCTTTTTAAAGTTTTTATTCTATCCTCATTTGTTTGTAGTAATTGATTAAATAAGTATTTTCCTAAATCTATATTGTCTATTCCTGCTTGAATCATAGAGAAAAGATTAGTTGTTTTGATGGATCTGAATAAATCCAATTTTGATCCATACTTTAAAAAATTTGAACTAAATCCTGCAAAAGGCCCAAACAAAAGAGACCTTTTTCCATCTATCCATCGTGTGTCTAAATGTGGGACAGACATTGGTGGTGCTCCAACTGCTGCATTTCCATAAACCTTTGCATTATGTATTTTTGTTGATTTTTCCTCTTCACAAATCAACCATTTGCCACTTACAGGAAAACCTGCATATGACAATCCTTCTGGGATTCCAGATTTTTGCAAAAGAGTTAAAGCTCCTCCTCCCGCTCCAAGAAAAACAAACTTTGATCTAACAATTCTATGTTTTTTTGCTCCTCCTTCTAAAGATACATACCAATCTCCTTCACTATCTTGTTGAAGATTTTCAACATTAGTAGAGAAGTTAATCTCAATAGATTTTGCCTCTTGAATATGATTGATATATGAGCGAGTTAAATTGCCAAAATCAATATCAGTTCCTCTCTGAATTCTTGTCGCAGCGATCTCTTCGCTCTGTTTCCTACCATCCATAATCAACGGAATCCAATCTTTTAACTCACCATGATCCTTGGTGAATTCCATTTCTGCAAAAGCGCCATGAGAACTAAGTTCAGAGAATCTTTTTTTAAGCAAAAAGATATCTTTATCTCCAAAGACAAGACTGATGTGTGGCAACTTATTTAAAAAAGTTTTTGGAATCAATTTTCCTTTTTCTGCCAAAGATGCCCAAAACTCTAAGCTTTGCTCAAAGGATTTATTTATTTCAAAAGCTTTGGTAGTACTAAGAGATCCATCCTCTTGAATTGGAGTGTAATTCAGCTCACAGTTAGCAGCATGTCCTGTTCCAGCATTATTCTTAGCGCAGCTACTTTCCAAACCAGCAGAAGATAATCTTTCAACGACCAGTAATCGTAAATCTGGCTCAAGCTCATGCAGAAGTACTGCAAGAGTTGAGCTCATAATTCCTGCACCTACTAATATTGCGTCATAAGTATTTTCTGAATCTGAGGCACTAGTATTAAACAAAATCTTTATCAAGATTACATACAGACTATCCTGCAATTAACTAAGCTAAGCAAAATTAAATTAAATAGACCAAAATGAGCGACGAAACTCTTGCGCTTACGACAGAAAACGTTGAAAAGGTTCTTGATGAATTAAGACCATTTCTAATGGCTGATGGAGGAAATGTAGAGATAGCTGAAATAGATGGACCAATTGTCAAAGTCAGACTGCAGGGAGCTTGCGGAAGTTGCCCGAGTAGCACGATGACTCTAAAAATGGGTATTGAAAGAAAACTAAGAGAAATGATTCCAGAGGTTAGCGAAGTAATACAAGTCTTATAAATTAATTTTATACTTAGCCTTTATTATTAATTTATAGAACTTAATTCCCTTTTAATTGCAGACTTATAATTAAGACAATCTAAGGGGAGACCATTATAAATGAGATAAGCGATTGGAGCCATTAAGCCAACTGTAAAAATAAGGTTAGAGGCCCCTAAACCAATGCTTCTAAGCAAATAAGTTATTCCATATATCCCTAAAAGATATATGTGCATAATCAAAAATTCCTTAGTATTTTGAACAGGCCATCTAAAGATAGAACCTAAGAAAAACAAAACACCTTTCATCAATCTTCTTTATAGTTGAATGATCATACATAATCTTTAATCATTTTCACTGATAAATATGTATCTTAAGATGATAAATGATGTATCAATTAATTTTTGAATTTTGATTTATTTAAAGAATATTCTTGCTTAAGTTTCCTCATTCTTCTTGACCATATCAGTGTCGCAATAACAACCCATAAAAAAAAGAAACCCAAAGCAAGAAGGCTAGCTGTGTAATTCATGAAGAAAGACTTTTAAAAAGTTAGAACCGAAGTCTTTTGAAGCCAAAATATTCCTGTCGCTATTGATAGTGCTCCTATTGATCGCATCAAGAAAGGATAAAACATTTTATTAGCTTTACTCGTTGCAAAAGATATACCTAAAACAACGCATCCCATTGCAAAGACTGATCCAAGTAAATATGCAAATAAATAAGCCACAGCTCCAAACAATGGCAATGCCAATGCGGGAATGACTGCAACCAAATGACTAGCACCAGCAAAACCATGCAAAACGCCTAATCCCGTTGCAGCATGAGTATGCCTTCTATGAAGGTTATTTCCAGATGAATGGAAATGAAAATGTTTATGAGGTTTTTCTTCTCCATGCATATGCTGATGCATGTGAATGTTTACATTCAAGGAAGTCTTAATAGCTAAAAACCCCACAATCAAAAGACTTACGCCAACAAGAACTTCTGCATAAGAAGACATTAATTCAATATTTATTAAGTCCTTAGCCAAAATTCCTAATATTAAGAGAATTAGGACACCTGCTGAGTGTCCAATTCCCCATGCCAAACCATCATTTAAAGCTACTATTGGTTTTTTTATAGATGAAGGAGCCATTGCGACCATATGGTCAGCTCCGCTAACTACATGCACTGCCCCAGCAGTAAATCCAGTTAAGATGCTGATTAACATGAGCAATTATTGGTTGATACTTCTTTCAAGTAATGGATATTTTCTTTAACGTGAATCAATTTTTTAATCTTAATTACTCAATATTACATCGGGGTACCTAAAAAATATAGATGAAAATTTTTATGAATAAAATTTTTCATCTAGTTTGTTCTGGATACTGCTTGATTATTACGAAATTTGATCTTTTTGAAGTTTCCCAGACATTTCGTAGGCCTCTGAACTTCCACCATGTCCATGGGCAATACCTAATTCATGCATTTTCGCATGTTCATCAATGGTATCCCTGAGCTCTTTTGAGCCTGAACCGAATGTTGAGTAAACTCCATATGCTACTGAGCCAGCTAGTAAAACAACTATCCCTCCTATGAGCATCAATAATGTTGGATCAGTAGTTGAGGTTTCCATTCGTATTTAATTTAAATTCAAGTAATTCTACTGTATGAATAAAGACATCGAGAGCTAAAAATGGAAACTACATAAATTGGCCTAATTATAATCTTTGTTTCGTAAATCAAAAAGTCAAAAAATATTTATAGTTAACTAGTTTTAAATGATAGATAAGTTAGAAATAAATTGATAAAAATTTATATAAAATAATTTAATTCTATAAATAGGAATTAAATTATTTTATCATTAAAAGATTAATTAAAATATAATTAGAGAGTAGAGTTATAAGCCAAAAGCCCAAAGAAACCCAATATCAAGAGGATGCTAGCAATCCTGCTAAAAGTTACAGGACCAAAATCAATTTTCATCTTAAAACTCAATTAGGACTTACATCTTAATATAAAAAACCACAAAAAGTGAAATAGCTTAAATAGAAAGTAATTCAAAAGTTCAACAGAAATATCATTTCACTATTTTGCCTGATGGAACCAAAATCTAATCACTATTCACTCTTTTGATTGTTAACTTCCAAATGATGTTCATCAGAATTAATCTCTTTTTCACTTTTTCTTATTTGCCCATCGAACATGACCACCCATTCTTGAGCTTTGATTTTTTGTTCTTTTTTGATATTCATAAACCAGTTAACAATTAAAAACCATCCTACTTTAATGAAGTGCTTTTTGATTTAAAATCGCTCCAGAAAATAATTAAAAATGGTAGACGTTAAGGTTCATATAACTAAAAGATATAATTAAATTGGTAAGTTAGCTAAAAAAAGATATTCTTAGTTACCACAACTAAAAGATAAGGATATGTCACCAATATTGTTCAAAGACAATATGCCTGCTCTACAAAATAAAGACTATTTTAATTATGGAGGTCAAGGTCCACTCCCAACTCAATCATTAAATGCAATAACATCGAGTTGGGAAACAATTCAAAAGTTAGGTCCATTCACAAATAATGTTTGGCCATACATTACTAAAGAAGTCATAGCTACGAAAAATCTTTTAGCAGAGATTTGCGCTATTCATCCTAAAAGAATTGCCTTGACTGAAAATGTCACCTCTGGTTGTGTCTTACCTCTACTAGGACTGCCATTTTCTGATGGTGATAATTTATTACTTAGCGATTGTGAACATCCTGGGATAGTCGCAGCATGTAAAGAATTAGCTCGAAAAAAGAATCTAACAATCGCCATCCTACCAGTATCAAAATTATGCAATGGTAACGACAAGAAAGATGAGACATATAATGAAGTACTCAAATTGATAGATGAATATCTACAAAAAAACACGAAGCTAGTTGTTCTCTCACATCTCCTATGGAATACAGGACAAATCATGCCAATTAAACTTATTTCAAAAAAACTTAAAGAGCATTTAAGCAAACCTTATTTATTAGTTGATGCTGCCCAAAGTTTTTCTCATATCCCAATCAAAGATGCTTGTAACCATGCGGATATCTATGCGTTTACAGGACATAAATGGGCTTACGGGCCTGAGGGACTGGGGGCTGTTGCTCTTTCAACAAGAGTTCTAGAAGAATCAAGTCCAACATTAGTTGGTTGGAAAAGCTTAAAAGCTGAAGAAGGGATATATGTCAATAATAAAACTCCTTTTCATTCTGATGGCAGACGCTTTGAGATAGCGACCTCTTGTGTCCCTCTTTTAGCTGGTCTCAGGAGCTCTCTAATAATGTTAAAAGATGAAGGTCATGAGACTGAGCGCTTTTGTAAGATTAAAGATCTCAGCGCTATCCTGTGGGGAAAACTAAATCAAATCAAAAATATTGAACTTGTTTTAAATAGTCCACCACCTTCAGGAATTGTAAGTTTTAATATTAGAGGAATTAATTCTCCTGAAGAGGTTGTCAACTATCTTGGGCAAGAGAATTTATGGATAAGAGTTCTAGAAGATCCTAAATGGCTACGTGCTTGCGTTAATATCACTACCGATTTAAACGAAATAAATAATCTTGTTATTGGTCTGAAAAATTTCATATCGAATCAAGAGTCTATATAAAAATCTTTTTTATAGATAGTGCTTTTCTAGCTTGTTCACGATCATCAAAGTAAATTGTCTGATCTTTTAAAATTTGATAATCCTCATGACCTTTTCCTGCAATTAAAACAACATCGTTTGTCTTAGCTTTTGCTATGGCAAGTTGAATTGCTCTGGATCTCTCTGGCTCAACAGAGATTTCAGAATCGAAAATCATACCTTTTTCAATATCTCTAATAATTTCGCATGGGTCTTCTTGTCGAGGATTATCAGATGTCACAACTACATAGTCTGCAAACTTAGCAGCAATTTCTCCCATCTTAGGTCTTTTACCTTTATCTCTATTACCACCACAACCAAAAACGCAAATTAATTTATTTTTCGTCAAAGATCTTGATGCGAATAAAGCATTTTGCAATCCATCCGGTGTATGTGCATAATCTACTATTACTAGTGGATAGCCGTCTTTGACTTTAAATCCATCTATATTTATAAGTTGCATTCTCCCTGGCACTCCAGGGAATTTTTTTAAAGCAGCCAAAAGATCATCTAAGGGCAATCCTCTTTGAACTAGAACGCCTACTGCTTGCAAGATATTCATTAAATTAAAATCACCTATCAGTGGTGAAAAAAAGTTTCCTGCCCCAAAGGGTGTATGCAATTTTCCCTTATATCCATCTTGCATAACTTGAAGATTACTAATATATATATCTGGTTTTTCTCTGGTTTGAGACTTTTCTTTTAATGAGCATGTCCAACATTTTTGGTTTAGCTCTTTTGCTAATAAGGCGCCCCATTTATCATCTATATTAACAACTGATCTAGGCTCATCATCTTCTATTAAATGTGATCGGAACAAACTAGCTTTAGCCTCAAAATAAGATTCCATTGAATCGTGATAGTCTAAATGGTCTCTTGAAAGATTTGTAAATATTGCCCCACTAAAGTCGCAACCAGCAACTCTATTCTGAGATAACGCATGTGAACTTACTTCCATTGCTGCATATTCGACTCCTGCCTGAACAGCTTTTCTAAGTTGTTCCTGCAAAGGGACAGCAAAAGTAGTTGTATATTTTGCCGTTTCCTCATGGTTAGGCCATCGATTAATTAATGTTCCAAATAAGGCGGATGAATGGCCAAGCGAAGCAGACAAAAATTCAATTAAAAATGATGTAGTCGTTTTACCATTAGTACCAGTGACACCTATCAAACAGATCTCACTAGATGGTTTACCCCAAAAGTCTGCAGCTAATTTGCCCATAAATAGTGAGACAGGATCCGGAATAATAATTACAGGATCTTCATTAGTTGGTGGATTTAGAAGAGAGGCATTTTTACTAATAATGGCCGCACAAGCACCTTTCTCCATTGCTTTTGCCCAGTAAGTCCCTCCATCAACTTTTTCACCATCTAAACCTAAAAACAAATCACCTTTTTCAATTTCTCTAGAATCACATGAAAGATTTTTTATTTCTGGATTCGCTAATCCTGAAGGGACTTGAAGATCAATGGCTTTCAATAAATTGTGTAGATAACGCGACAAAGCAAACCTCTGATGATGAAAAATCAATAAAGGATCATTTCAAGTATGAAAGACCTGCATGATGTTCACTACAAAACAAATCTACTTACGATTCAATAATTAGAAAGAAATTTAATCTTCTTTATAAAAGAGTCTTGGTTACTAAAAAAATAAATTATATTTTCCTATTTAAATCATAAAGTAATTTCATAAAAGAGAAATTGATTATTTTCTTAAGCTGTTTTGTACAAAATATTCAAATTCTTTTGTATCCAAGATAAAAGCATGTCTTCCTTTAAGCGTGGAGAAACACGAGGTAATTCAATCTTTTTTAATAATCTAGCTGAGTCAAGAACCATTACTGGAACTTCATTTGTATACTTCATTTGAATATCTAAAGAGACTCTATTGCTATCTATATCGACAATTGAAAGTACAATAGAAGGTTTTAAATTTCTTAGACATATATTAGACAATTTTTCTTCAAGTGTTTGACACAAACAGCACCCTTGACGTGAATATAAAATCAATACCTCTGAGTTCATTTTTCGGGAACAGGGTCACAGCCACATGGGGTAAAAGGATGACATTTGCTTAACCTTTTCAAAGTCAGCCAACCACCTTTCCAAGGGCCATGCTTATTAACGGCTTCTATCCCATAAGCACTGCAACTAGGGATAAAGCGACAACTCGGACCAAACAATGGGGAAATCCACTTTTGATAAAAAGAAATTAAACCAACAAAAACAAATGCAATGGCTTTATTGATCTTTGTAAGCATCTTTAGATAGAATAAATAACTGGTGAATAAGGGCCAATGGATTTAGTTCCAGATTACCCTCGCCAGCAAACATTTCCAATTTAAGTCCTTATGTCTAGATACCGCGGACCTCGATTGAGGATCACGCGACGCTTGGGAGACCTACCTGGTCTCACCCGGAAGGCCGCTAAAAGGTCTCATCCCCCTGGTCAGCACGGCCAAGCCCGTCGCAAGCGCTCTGAATACGCGATCCGACTCGAAGAAAAGCAAAAACTTCGATTCAACTATGGTATTTCTGAACGCCAGCTTGTTCGCTATGTAAAGAAAGCTCGTGCTCAGGAAGGTTCCACAGGAACAAATCTCTTAAAGCTTTTAGAAAATAGGCTTGATAATGTTTGTTTTAGACTTGGATTTGGACCTACCATCCCAGGTGCAAGGCAGCTAGTAAACCATGGGCATGTAACTGTTAATGGCAGGACAACTGACATTGCAAGTTACCAATGCAAGGCTGGAGATGTTATTGCCATAAGAGATAACAAGGCTAGCAAGCAATTGGCTCAAGCCAACTTAGAGTTCCCTGGTCTTGCGAATGTTCCTCCACACCTTGAGCTTGATAAAACCAAACTCTCGGCCAAGATATCTGCAAAGACAGATAGGGAATGGGTTGCTATAGAAATTAATGAATTGTTAGTTGTTGAGTATTACTCAAGGAAGGTATAGAGCTACACATAGCTTCTTTCTTATTAAATTTATATATGGAGCCCCTTTTTTTAGGGGCTTTTTAGTTGTTTTTCTATAGCCTATAGAAAAACAACTAAAAAGATATGGGATCAGTAAAAAGGAAAAAGGAGTTCAGCACTGGAGTAAACACAAGAGTCATTCATCCCAAAGAAAATTTTTCTGAAGAGACTGGATCAATAATGCCTCCAATCTTCCCAACATCAACGTTCATTCATGGCAATGAGGGTGGCTTTGACTACACTCGTTCAGGAAATCCAAATTTCCGAATCCTTGAATCAGTTTTGTCAGATCTGGAAGAATGCCAGTTCGCAAGTGTGTTTAGTTCTGGAGTAGCTGCAATTACAGCAATAGTCTCCTCACTTAAGGCTGGAGACTTAATCATTTGTGAGGAGAACCTTTATGGATGTACGGTGAGATTATTTGAACAAGTTTTTAATCGTTTTGGATTAAAAACTAAATGGATAGACTTTACCAAGCCCAATTTTCAAGAAGTCATTTCAAATCACAAACCCGCGATGATTTGGATCGAAAGTCCGACCAACCCACTCCTTAAAATTATTGATATTGAAGGGATTTGTCACTTCTCAAATAAAATGCAAATACCTGTTGTTGTAGACAATACTTTTGCAACACCTCTATTACAAAGACCTCTAAAACTTGGCGCGACCTTATCTTTAACTAGCACGACCAAGTATATCAATGGTCACTCAGACGCACTTGGAGGTGCGGTATGTACCGAGAGTACCGTATGGAAAGACAAGTTGGATTTCGCCCAAAAAGCTCTTGGTTTAAATCCTTCTCCTTTTGATTGCTGGCTTATTACTAGGGGGATAAAAACTCTTCCACTTCGATTAGAAAGACAAATAAATAATGCATCTAAAATAGCCAATCAATTAGCCAACAATCCAGTAATAAAATCAGTTCGATATCCCTTCAGAAGCGATCATCCACAATGTAAATTAGCACAAAGGCAAATGACTCTTGGAGGAGCAATTGTTACTGCCACTGTTAATGCAACTCAAGCCCAAACTTATTCATTTTGCAAAAGTCTTCATTACTTCAAGATGGCAGAAAGTCTCGGAGGAATTGAAAGCCTTGTTTGCCACCCAGCAACAATGACACACGCATCAGTTTCCAAAGAAACCAAATTAAAGATCGGAATTACTGATTCACTTATCCGATTTTCCGTAGGATGTGAAGATATTGAGGACTTGAGTGCTGACTTAAATCAAGCCTTGGGAAACATCTCTTGACTGAAAGAAATTTACTAAATGATCCTTGCTGGAGTGCTAAAGATTTAGGAGAGCCTCTACCGAATAGGCCACATGCCGTATCTGTTGCTTTACCTAGATGGGAAGATGTAATCGCCTACGAAGAGAAGGTTCCAGCCTGTATTGATTCATTAAAAGCAATTTATCCTAGATTTGGGTTTAACCCTTTTGTTGCTGAGGTGGCTCGTAAATCACTTGAATTTCATGGTGAATCACAGCAAAGCAGTTGGCCCTATCCCAATAGAGCTTCTGCTTTGAGTGCTCAAACATATTGTCATCGAAAATATTCTGATTGTTCTTCAAAAATAAAAGATTTTCTTGGGATTTCATGTCTAATTGTTGATCAAAAAAGTACTCCTTCAGCAAAAGCCTACTGGCAACATACTGGTCTTGGATTATCATCACGTGAAGCTGCCATTGCCCTTGGGAGAGAGAACTCACCCTCCATTTCAGATAGCCATTCAGCTAGAGGTGAACTGCTTAATCGCTTAGCAAATATATATAATTGTGATTGCACTTTAATACAACTACATCGCTCAGGCATGGCGGCCTTAACGACTATTCTTACTGCGATAAAGTATATTAAAGGAAATAATTCGACACTTCAAATAGGCTTTCCATATGTTGATGTGCTTAAACTCCCTCAAATTATTTTCCAAGGAAGCGATCTCATTATAAAAACAAAATTAAATCATATAAAAGAAGAGCTGGATAAAAAAAATCCAGCTGCATTAATCATAGAAATACCAAGCAACCCGTTATTGCAATGTGTTGACCTAATATCTATTTCAAAATTAGCTCAAGATAAAAATATCCCAATTATCGTTGACGATACTATTGGTTCATCTCTAAATGTTCATCTAACTCCTTATGCAGATGTTGTTTTTAGTTCACTTACAAAAAGTTTTGCTGGAAGAGGGGATATTCTTGCTGGCAGCTCTGTCATAAGTCCTTATTCCAAGTGGAAAAAAGAATTAGCAGAGATAATTCCTAAAGTTGCATTATCTACCTTATCTGATTCAGATACTATCGAGTTGGAGAAAACCAGTCGAGACGTTGAGGATCGCTTGAAAAGGTTAAATCTATCTTGCTTAAGGCTGAAAGAAAAATTAGAAACAAAAAAAGAAATTTCAAAGGTTTTACATCCCCAATATTGTAAAAATTTTAATTCGCTACTGAAGAAAGGAGGAGGTTATGGATGTCTATTATCGTTTGAACTTAAAGGTGGGATTGAAGAATCAAAAAGAGTTTATGATTCATTAAGAGTAAACAAAGGACCAAGTTTAGGTACAAATTTTACATTGGTTTGCCCATATGTTCAGTTAGCTCACTTTAAAGAATTGAAATGGGCGGAAAGTTGTGGAGTCTCGGAACACTTATTAAGAGTGTCAGTAGGGTTAGAAAATGAAGATGAATTATGGTCAAGATTTAATTCAGTAATATAAAAAAATCACTAATAAAGATTATCTAAATAACCAATCACCGAGATTTTTATATAGATTTAGAATATTAGTTAATTAAGTCATTTAAAAAATGTCCAGAATCTATGAAGACAATAGTTTTGCTATTGGTCATACACCATTAGTGAAGCTTAATTCGATTACAAAAAACGCAAAAGCAACAGTACTTGCAAAGATAGAAGGCCGTAACCCTGCCTACAGCGTCAAATGCAGAATTGGAGCGAATATGATCTGGGACGCTGAGAAGAAAGGTTTACTCAACAAAGATAAAGTCATTATTGAACCAACATCTGGAAATACTGGAATAGCCCTTGCTTATACTGCTGCTGCTCGAGGTTACAAATTAATCCTCACGATGCCTGAGTCCATGTCAATTGAACGTCGGAGGATGATGGCTGTTCTTGGTGCCGAATTAATACTTACGGAAGCAGCCAAAGGAATGCCTGGTGCAATAGCAAAAGCGAAGGAAATAGCAGATAGCGATCCTCAAAAATATTTCATGCCAGGACAATTTGATAATCCAGCTAATCCAGAAATACATTTCAAAACAACGGGTCCTGAAATCTGGGATGATACCGATGGTCAAATTGATGTTTTAGTCTCTGGCGTCGGGACAGGTGGAACAATCACAGGTGTTTCTCGTTTCATAAAGCAAGAAAAAAATCATTCATTATTATCTGTTGCCGTTGAGCCCACTCATAGCCCAGTAATAACACAAACTCTAAATGGAGAAGAAGTAAAACCCGGTCCTCACAAAATCCAAGGGATTGGAGCTGGGTTTATCCCAAAAAATCTTGACTTATCAGTAGTCGATAAAGTTGAGCAAGTCTCTAATGATGAGTCTATTGCGATGGCATTACGTTTGGCACAAGAAGAAGGTCTACTAGTTGGGATCTCATGTGGTGCCGCTGCAGCTGTGGCTTTAAGACTGGCCGAAAAAGAAGAGTTCTCAGGGAAGACAATCGTTGTAGTTCTACCTGATCTTGCCGAAAGATATATCTCATCCGTAATGTTTGAGAATGTTCCTACAGGCGTTATTAAAGAACCATCATTAGCTTGAATTTTGAGTTTGTATGACTGACTCCGGTGTTATCAACATCGCGTCTCCATAAGAGAAAAATCGATATTTGTTAGAGATAGCATGTTTATAAAGTTTCAACATACGTTTTCGACCAATTAGAGCGCTAACTAAAAGCAATAGGGAACTTTTAGGTAGGTGGAAGTTAGTGAGTAATCCATCAATAACGGAAAATTTAAATCCTGGTTTAATTACTAAATTCACTTTACCCTCATACGGCTTCAAAGTACCTCTTCCTGAAAGGTAAGCAGCTTCAAGGGCTCTCACACTTGTAGTGCCAACGGCAAAGACTTTTCCCCCTTCGTCCTTACAATTAGTTATCACTTTTGTGGTCTCTTCAGAGACCTCTATCCACTCACTATGTAAATGTAACTGAGATAAGTCTTCTTTATCTAATGGTCTAAAAGTTCCTAAGCCGACATGCAAAGTAATTTGTGCAATTCTAATGCCTGTGATTTTTAAAATCTCTATAAGTTCATCACTTAAATGTAAGCCCGCTGTGGGAGCAGCTATTGCTCCTGGCTTCGAGGCAAATCTAGTCTGATATCTTTCCTCATGCCCACTAGATTTATCCTTATCTATATAGGGAGGCAATGGGACTTCTCCACATAAATCAAGTAAATTTTCCATTTCGATCCAATTAGTAAACTCATTAGGAAATTGAATAATTCTTCCGCCTGTAATCTCGTCTTTATCAATAACCTTTAAACATAAAGAATCATTTGAAGACCTATCCAACCATAATTGATCACCTCTTCTCATACGTCTAGCAGGGCGACCTAAACAAATCCATTGGCCATTCCCCTTTGGTTCCATTAGCAACAGTTCACCTAAACCTCCTCCTGATAATCGAATTTTCAATCTTGCCTTAATCACCCGCGTATTATTGACAACCAAAAGGTCACCCTTCTTCAAAATTTCCTTAATGTCCCATACCTTTGCATGCACAAGATTTAAAGGCTCATCGATCCCATCTTTTACAATCATCAGTTTCGCATCATGCCTACTCTCGATAGGTGATTGAGCAATTAAGTCATTTGGTAAATCATAGTTATAGGAGCTTAAAAGATTATCTTTTTGGTCTAACACATCAAATCAGATTAAAATAAGAAAAAATCACTTGTGGTTCCACTAATTAAATCTCAAGATGAGAGACTATGAGAGTTCTTTTCGATTAAGTAAGCCAAATCCTTCAGGAACAATGCTCCATCAGCCCCATAGATCACTCTATGATCAGCGGTAAGATTTACCTGCATCTGTTTTTTGATTGAAATCGAGCCATCTTTAGAAGCAACCACTTTAGGCAAGGAAGCTCCAACCGCTAAAATTGCTCCAGTCCCTGGGGGCAGAATTGCATCAAAACGATCAACACCAAACATACCTAGATTAGAGAGTGTAAATGTACCACTGCTATATTCTTGAGGTTCTAATTGCTTATTCCTCGCACGCTTAACAAGATCCGCCCATTGAAGGGATAAATCAGCAAGGCTGGTCTTGTCAGCATTTTGCAACACTGGAGTTATCAACCCTCCATCCTCCATTGCGACTGCAACGGCTACATTTATTTGTGAAGGATATGCTATCCCCTCAGAACTAAAAGCTGCATTCACCTGGGGGTGCCTAGCGAGGCTTAAACCAACCGCTTTAGCAAGTAAAGCGGTCATAGTTACTCCATTAGGTTTAACTTGTTTATAAAAATCATCCAATTCATCAGTAAGAATTGAATATCCGACTCTGAAACAAGGTGTATTTAAGCTTTCCTCCATGTTCCGGTTTACAGCTTGTTGAAGAGTGTTGAATGCAATTGTTTCCCCTCTAGATCCAAAACTTTTCCCTGGAGCAGGTGGCTTACCAGAGTCAACAGATTTTTTTTCTATGCGAGGCACGTCAGAAACGATTTTCGCTGGAGCATTACTTTCTGCAATCCAAGGAACGCTTATGGGTTGCCCTTTTGCACTTTGAACATCTTCAGCTTGTATTCGTCCATGAGGTCCTGAGCCCCTAACAGTTGCCAAATCCACTCCCATTTGAGAAGCAAGTTTTTTAGCTCTTGGGGAAGCGACTATTCGACCATCATTTAAAAACTGATCCTGATTTACAGAGGATTCTGAAACAAGAGGTGCAGGAGATGCCTTTGTAACTACTGTTGCTTTAGGAGAGTCAACAGAGGCTTGTTTTTCTTGAACTTGAGGCGATGAACTCTCTTTTTCTTGATTACTTGATTGCGGGGAAGGAGAAGGTGCATTTGCTTGAGCCGCAGCGATCTCATCTTCTGTCTCAACGATCAATCCGATTGTCTCTCCAACAGGTGCAGAGCTGCCTGCAGGCATCACAATCGAAGCAAGAAAGCCATCTTGGAAAGACTCAACATCCATATCAGCTTTGTCTGACTCAACAACTAAAACTGACTCACCTCTTTCAACTTTATCTCCAGGTTTTTTTAGCCACTCAACTATTTTGCCCTCAGTCATAGTTGAACTTAAAGCAGGCATAAAGATGTCATGAGTGGCCATAATTTGTTCCTATTTCCTTTATGGAGAGTTTTTGGCAAGGCTTCAAAAATTTCTATCTAGAAGCTTTGCAAGTATCAATACATACCAATGTTAGTTCTACATGAGTGTCCTTACAACGATAGTTTTTTTTATGTGGATTTCTTCTTAATATCAAAAATTATTTTTGGACTAATTGTAGTTCAACCAAATTTCAATCTTGATCAATTGCCTCTACTACGCCATCTCTGACCAAAATACTCACACCCATTTTACTGACTAAGTTATCACCAACTTTTAAATCACAAAAGCTGTCAATTTGTCCTTGCTCGACGATTTGTTCCATCTCCAACTCACGAACTTGAGATTGCTGTGACAGAAGATTTCTTTTTTGTTCTTCAAATTCCGATCTCTTTGAAGCAACTTGGTTCTGAACTTGGGCGACTTGCTCTTGAACTCTTGGGTCAAGGGGATTAGAGCTCTGACGTCTAATACCATCAACAATTTGTTGTCCTTCTTTTTCTAATTCACCAAGTTGCTGATCTATTGCTGATATTGCATTACTTAATTCTCGCTCAGCCTCCTCTTTCCATGAAGGTGTTACAACTGCTCTTACAGTTATTGAACGTTTTATAGAAATTGAGTCCACCTGATCAATCAATAATAGTTCGACTCATAGAGTCTCAGTAAAAGACTGTATTGGTCAATTTAATTGGCCAAACAAACAAATTACAAACCATATATTTCATTTATAAGTTTCAAATCACGTTGGATAATTTTTTCACGTTTTTGCTTAAGAGTTTGCGTTAACAAGCCATTCTCTATTGTAAATGGCTCTACCAAGGCAATTGAAAATAATCTCTCTTCTCTTCTAGATCCCAGACGATTTGCCAGTGCTTGATTCATTTCCAATTTTAGAGATTGTCTTAATTCATAATTTTCAGGAGATATTCCAAGAACAACTTTTGAATTCACACCCCTTTCGGCAAGCCATTCTTTTACGTTATCAATTCTTGGAACAATCAAAGCAGCAAGATATTTTTGATCTTGCCCCAACAGCAAAGCCTGCTCTATCAATGGACTAGCAATCAAACATTCCTCCAAAGGTCCAGGCTCAATATTTTCTCCACTACTTAGCACAATCGTATCTTTTGCTCTTCCCGTCAGGATTAAGGATCCATCAGAAAGCAACATCCCTAAATCTCCAGTATTAAACCAGCCGGTTGCATCTAAAACCTTCTTCGATTCAGATCGTTTCCCTAAATAACCAGACATTATTTGAGGACCACGCGCAAGAACCAAACCTTTTTGACGCAGTTTTTTTATTTGGAATGTTTCAGGATCTACTATTTTTATCTCAGTCTCTGGTAAAGGTTGACCTGCACCTCCACGTATATTTCTCCAAGGCCTTCTACATGTAAGGACTGGACTAGTTTCTGTTAAGCCATAACCAACTAATAATTCAACACCTAAAGCTTCAAAGAAAGAATCAATATGCGGAGCAATTGCACCTCCACCACTAATTGGGAATCTCAATCTTCCTCCACAAATCTTGGTAAGAATTTTTGGCCACAAATAAATAGAAGAAATTCTATGAATTGGGTACCGCATCAGAATCTCTATGAAAGAGACAATTTGTTCAAAACTAGAAACACTCTCAATAGTTAAAAAATAAAGTTTTCTTCGAGCCAATTTATATGCCTTACTATTAGAAATCGCACTTTTTATCAAGGTCTTTCTCAGTCTCGGCATTTTATCAACAGCATCCTCAAACCCTAACTTTATTGACTCCCAAAGTCTTGGAACTGTTGCCATTACTATTGGCTTAACCATTGGCAAATCTTCCTTAAGATGCCTAATTGATGTATATGTTTGAGTACAACCACAAGAAAAAAAATAATATTCTGCACTACGTTCATATGAATGCCAAATTGGTAAGACACTTAATACAGGCGCACCCGGAGAAGGGTTCGCTACGCAAGCAAGAGACCTGATTTGATGTAATAAATTAGAATGTGTTAGTGGAACTCCTTTAGGTTTACCAGTCGTTCCAGAAGTATATAAAATGGTTGCTATTCTTTTTGGTTGCCTATCAATTATTTTCTCCTGTTTACTTACATTTTCTATATTCAATCCTTTCTTCAAAAAACTCTCCCATTCAAAAACGCCTTCACAAGCTTTACCCTCAAGTTGAAGAACAAATTTCAAACTATTGATTTGATCATCATTAAGCGAAAGTCTTTCCCATACATCGGAGTTTTGAACAATCAATCCAACCGCATTTGAGTCTTCAAGAATATATCTAAGTTCACTTGGTGGAGCAGTCGCACCTCTAACAGAGTCTGTTGCACCTATTCGCATAAGACCTTGATCGGCGATGAGCCATCTAGGACTATTTTCGGCAAAAAGAGCGACCACCTCATCAGGTTCTACTCCGACCTGAGAAAAAGCAGAGGCTGCCATAGAAATATTTTCTGCAAGTTCTTCATATGTAAAGCTTTCTGGGTGGAAAGTATGTGGTGAATCAACCGCCAACACCTCCCCTAACTGAACTTTTAATAGTTCCCAAATCTCGTCAACTTGAGTGATCTTATTAAGATGAGATCTTCTATTGATTGCTTGTTCCTCTTTCCTATTAGGGATCCAAAAAGCCAAAGCATCCTCAGAAGAAAATATATTTTTTTGTGAGTTAGTTTTTGTCATAGCCAAAAAATAATTTGTTATTTTTTTAGTGATATTTAAAGAGGTTGATTTATTTTTTCCCAGTTCAATTTAAAACGTCTTTTAACAGATTCCCTTAAAAGAGGCGTAACGTCACAGACTTTGATGCCAGGTATCCAATCACTCAATTTCCCTACTTTCACTTTATCTAGTCCACAAGGAATTATCTTTTCAAAACCAATTAGGTCACAATCTACATTTAGTGAAAATCCATGCTGAGTCACCCATCTCTTGCAACCAATTCCTATTGAACCAACCTTTTTATCTTCGCACCAAACTCCTGTTAAGCCATCTACCCTCTTTCCCTCTATTCCCAACAAGTCAAGAACATCAATCAGCACTTGCTCCAATTCTCTCAAATACCAAGATAAGTCTTTTTTGTGAAGACTTAAATTTAAAACTAGGTATCCAACGATCTGCCCAGGCATGTGATGCGTAACTTCACCTCCTCTCTCAATACTAAAAACTGGCAAAGGAGAATTATTTTCTTCGAACAACAAATTTTTTTTGTCGCTACCTCTACCCATTGTGAAACAAGAAAAATGTTCAAGAAGCCATACTGCTTGGGGTGAGAACGGTTCCTCAATAAGGTTTTTTTGAAAATCCTTCTGCCAACCTAAGGCAGTCTCAAATGGCACAATATTTTTAGGTTCAAAAAGAAAAGCGGAAGAAGATTGTGCAAGTTGAGGGGTTAGATCTAAGTTGCTATTAGGCCCTGACTCAGGCGAAACAGAATGAAGCTTCTTATCCATGGACGCAATCTTGAATTAACTCCATCACTTCGTGATTACACCAAAACAAAAATTGATAAGGCAACTCACAATTTCCAAGAAATGGTGCAAGAAGCTGATGTCCACCTCTCAGTCGCTCGAAATCCTCGCGTGCCACAACAGACAGCTGAGGTGACTGTCTTTGCAAACGGAACAGTAATAAGAGCCCAAGAAAGAAGTGAGAATCTTTATGCAAGCATCGACTTAGTAGCAAATAAACTTGCACGACAATTACGTAAGTACAAAGAGCGACATAACAGTCATAATGTTCATAATAATCAGTCAACAAAATCAGTCCAAAACGAAGAAACTCAAAATCTCTCTTCTTCAGATCATTCACTCATTGAAGGCAAAGAGCCACTTCTACCTAGCCCAGGAATAAGACGCAAATATTTCGAGATGGATCCCATGAGCATTGAACAGGCAAGAGTCCAATTAGACCTGATTGATCATGACTTTTATTTATTTAGGGAAGAAGAAGGATCAGCTTTGCGAGTTATATATAAGAGAAATCAAGGAGGCTATGGCGTAATCCAAGAAAAAATTTAAATACTTAAAGTCAAATGAGTAAAAACAGCTTGGAACAAGCACATGCCAATATTTCTAATGTGATTTATCAAGCAGTTTTAAATCCTCATTTCGATCAAGAAATGCTTGTTCAAATTTGTGATGCCTCCAAGCGAAATGGTTTTGCAGGTTTATGCACAAGTCTTTCCTTTCTAGGATCTGCACGTGAGAGGTTAGGTAGCCAAAGTGCTACAAAACTAATCTCAGTAATTGCCTTTCCTTTTGGGTTTATCCCAACTTTTAATAAACTAAAAGAAGCTGAGTATGCGATCGAGAATGGAGCGGAAGAATTAGATCTTGTTCCAAATTATTTAGCCTTAAAAGAAGGAAATGTCGAACTTTTTGGTGATGAAATAAATCAAATAAGTGAACTTGGTATTCCAGTAAGAGTGATAATTGATGCAAATACACTATTAAATTCTTCAAAACTTGCTTTAGCAATAGATGCTTTAATTGATGCTGGAGCAACCGGAATTCAAATAGGTAATGGTTTTGGTCCATCTATTACCAATAATCAAACTAATCATGTTGCAAAAATTGTTAAGAATCGCTGCTCAATTAAAACTGTTGGAGGTATTAAAACTTTGGGTCAAGCAATAGAAATCATTGAAGCAGGATCAACATATATTGGGACAAGTTTTGGGTTTGAAATTGCTCAAGAACAAAAAAGAAAGGAGTAATGAATTCAAATCAAAGAATGAAAGGACTGTCTTTAAAGGTTGGTCCTCTTGGTGAAAATGACAGGCTTTTAACCATACTTAGCGAAGAAAATGGAATATCTCGTCTTGCCATACCAGGAGCAAGAAAACCCAAAAGCAGACTTGGAGCAACCTCTCCTTTTAATTTTTTAGATTTAAACATCGTTGGCAAAAAAAATCTTAGGCGAGTTACACAAATAAAGATCCTTAAGAGTTATGGGAATCTTGGCAAAAGTATCGAAACTCTTTCAGCAGCACAAGCAATTTCAGAGCTGATTTTATTTATGGTTGGAAATGAAGATCCACAAAAAGATATACTTAAACTGGTTTTAATCCATTTAGATAGATTAAATGACTTACATAAAACAGAAGTCGATTCATTAACCGCTCTAGCAATAAGCGTTCAATCGTGTATACATTTATTGGCTTTAGGAGGATATTGCTTACCACTTCAAAACTGTTGTCATTCTGGCTCAAGGCTTATACCCCCTATTGGAGAATGGAGCTGGAAGTGCAGTTTTATTCCTGAAGAAGGTTTTGCGATTGGAACAATCCCTAATGCAAGCACTGAGCTGAATCCATCTGAACTGGCTTTACTTCAAAGACTTTTACAAGAAAAATTACCTTTTCACAGTAATGGAAAATTATTGGGTCCTAAAAAAGTCTGGTTAAAACTACTTAAAATTGTTGAAACCTGGATTGAAACTCATTTACAAAGAAGAATCACATCTCTTCAAATGATGAGAGAGGTAATAATTAGTAATGATCTAAATACTAAGTAGGAGCATACATATTTTTTAAATAATTAATAGTTAAGTATCTTATTTATAAATTATTTAATTATTAACAATAGTTTGAGAAGAAATATAAGCTAGCTGCTAATTTGAAATACCGGTTTTTTAGAGTTTGACCCATATCGCCTGGCTAGGCAAAAAAACCCCTTTTTGCGGGAACGTCTGTTACGGGCTTAGCACCACTGAAGAGCTTAGAGCAAGGGGATATCAAACAAGTTTTATTCACTTTGATAACCCAATGAGAGATGGGAATAATAAAACTTCCTTACTAGCAAATGATCCTGATGTAAGTCTTCCTTATTTAATTAAATCTCAAGTTTATACAATCCCTTCTTTAAATGCTCAAAGAGAACTTAGAGAATCTCTCTCAAGACTTAAACCTGATTTAGTTCATGCGAGCCTGACTCTCTCTCCATTAGATTTTCGACTACCTGAGCTTTGTCATCAACTTAATTTACCTTTGATCGCAACTTTTCACCCTGCTTTCGATTCAAAACTCAGAAATCTTACAGCCAATACACAGCAACTTACCTATCAACTTTATGCTCCATCATTAGCTAAGTATGACAAAGTAATTGTTTTTTCAGATTTGCAAGCGGAGGTTCTTGCAAAACTAGGAGTAAAAGAGAGCCGACTAGAAGTAATCCCTAATGGAATTGACATAAAAAAATGGAAGCCTCTTAAACCAAGCAATTCTCAAAGTGAGCTTCAACTTGAACTAAGAAAAAAACTTGGTGCTGAGAGAATATTTATCTATATGGGCAGAATAGCTTCTGAAAAAAATGTTGAAGCTTTACTACGTGCATGGAGATTTGTCCAACCTAATGGATGTCGACTAGTAATAGTAGGAGATGGGCCACTAAGGCCAACACTCGAAAATCATTCAATCTTTAATAAGGAAGATAATGTGGTTTGGTGGGGATACGAAGCCGATCAAAATAAAAGAGTCGCCCTTCTGCAAATTGCCGAGGTTTTTTTACTTCCAAGTCTTGTAGAGGGATTATCGATAGCCTTGCTCGAGGCTATGGCAACAGGAACTGCATGTATCGCGACAGATGCTGGAGCAGATGGAGAAGTGCTTAAAAACGGAGCAGGGATCATACTTAACACTGAGGGGGTTACTTCTCAATTAAGGACCCTTTTACCGGTTTTGCGTGATCAACCAGTACTTACCCACGAATTAGGAAGACGTGCGCGTTTGAGAGTAGAAGAAAAATATACACTTCAACAAAACATTGACTCACTTGAAACTCTCTATGCAAACATTCTTAGATCATCTAAGTCGAAACTTCTTCGGACAATAGACGACTCTTCTGAGCTGCCAAAACAACTGCTTCAATTAAGGCGGATCTCAAGCCCGCAAGTTCAAGGTGTCGAAGAGCACTAATTGTAGTACCGGCAGGAGAAGCAACCATATCTTTTAGTTGAGCAGGGTGTATTTTTTTTTCTCTTAGCAGAGAGGCAGTGCCTGAAAGGGTTTTGTGCGCTAATTGATTCGATAAATATCGTGGTAATCCTGCGGCAACAGCCCCATCAGCCATTGCTTCAACAACTAAAGCGATATATGCAGGTCCTGAAGAAGTTAGAGCCAAAAAGGAATCAAGTTTTTGCTCCTCTAACTCGTAAATTTCACTTATGGGTTCAAAAATCTTTCTAACAACTTCCTTTTGATCAATAGTAATATCATCTGGCCAGGCCAGGCCAGTAAGTCCTTGGCCGACAAGAGAAGGGGTATTTGGCACTGCTCTAACACATGTGTGTCCAGGGAAAGCTTTATTAAGACTTTTCAATGTTATTCCAGCCAACACTGAAATTAATAAAGGTTTAAGAGGCTGATCATTCGATTGGAATGATGAGACCGGTTCTTTAATTTGATTTAATTGTTGAGGTTTTACAGCCAATATCTTCAAAGGAGCTTTCCATACTTCTCTGGAGAAAGAATCTTCACTAGATACAACTTTCACTTCCTTTGGAAGATCATTCAAAGCAGATGAAATACTTGAGCTCCTACCAACAATTCCTAAAACATGTTGAGGATGGTATTCACCTCTCTTTAAAAGAGGTGAAATAATAGCCTTTGCCATACTGCCAAGACCAATTATCCCAATAGAAATTTCCAAACTATTCAATCATTCAAAGAGCTGTAGCTACCGTCTCCCCCCAAGCAGGCTCTGGAGCAGGAGAGGTTTCCTTAGAAATCAAATCAGTACCTTTATTACTCATACTTGAAGGAGAGGCTTCCTCTTGAAATGAATTGGTTACTGTTACGCAAGAAGGTGCGAAAAGGAAAATACTTTCTCCGACTCTTTCTTGATGTCCATCAATCGCAAAGGTTCCACCTGCGACAAAATCAACTGCTCTTTGAGCCTGATCAGGCTCCATCATTGTGAGATTTAAAATAACTGTTTTACGCTCCCTCAAAGCTTGGATCACTCTTGGCATTTCATCAAAGCTTCTAGGTTCCATCAAACTAACTTCAGAATCATTTGTTGAGATCCCAGGCATACCAATGACATTTGAAGAACTAAACCCACTCCTTCCATCAAAAGGGTTAGTCTGAGAAATGGTTGCCATTTCTCCACTTCCTTCTTTGTTGCCTCTATTAAAATTCTCAAAATCATCACTTGTTTCGTAATCGAGCTCATCAAAATCACTATCTAAAAAGTCATCGCCAGCGACGACAGCACGAAGACGGGAAATAAGCGACACCAGTTAATCCTCTCGGGATGATTTGTTAAAAAGTTGGATAAGCCAACAATCGATACATCTTCAACAATATGAAGGATGAACCATATACTTAAATAACGTTCCTTATCTTAAGGGGCAAGCTTTTTTATTAGTTTTTTCATATCTTCAACAATTTATCTAAATCTGACGTTTGCCAAACAAAATAGATCCCAATCGAATCCAAGTAGTACCAGCTTTAATAGCTTCTTGCCAATCGTTACTCATTCCCATCGAACAATCCTTTAATCCCAAATGATTAGCAAAATCCCTGCATTCACAAAATAAATCTTTTCTTTGATAGGAATTAAGAGCTATTGGTGGAATTGTCATTAGTCCAATCAAATTAATATTGTTCAAAGAAATAATCTTGGACCAACTTTTCAGAAGATCTTGTTTTAAAAATCCACCCTTGTTGGGATCATCTTTGAATTTTACTTGTAAAAATATATTCGGAGATTTTTGCTCTTCTTTTGAGATTCTCGAAATCCGTTCAAGAAGCGGCAAAGAATCAACAGAATGAATAAAGTCAAATTCTTTAATAACCCCTCTAACTTTATTTTTCTGCAATTTACCAACAAAATGCCATCTAATTTGCTTTAGATCATTCAGATCGCTTTTTTTTGGAATAGCCTCCTGCAAACGACTTTCTCCAAAATCCAACTGGCCATAACCATAAAGTTTACGTATCAATTCATGATCATGTCCCTTGCTCACAGCAAGTAAATTAGCCCCAAGGGGTAAAGAATCTTTAATGACCTTAAATTCATTAGAACAAAGCAAAATCAAGTCAAATAGAGTTACATAAAAGTTTGATTAAATAATTCTTGCCAAACGTCCAAATCAGAGGATTTTTCTCTTTTACATTTAGCTAAATGCATTTCTGAATAATGTCTAGCATCCATATATGGAATAACTTCAAAAGTTGCGCCCCGTGGTTGCAAAGTAACTAAAAAAAATATTTTCTGTGCATATAAAGTTGCATATACGTCTCTACCATTACTTGCTGGTGACACTAGATATAGCATTCCAAAAGTTGGATGATTTAGATAGCGCTCAGCGTTCAAATCTAATTTTTTTTAATTAAGACGTACCATACATACAACGTAAGCTAATAGCTATCAAAAGCCAAAAAATCGAACTTATATTAATCCACAAATATTTAGAATTAACAACAATGCAAGATCGTAGTTGTTTTGACGATAGCCAAAGCCCCTCCCTGGACATCAAAGAATCAGCCCCCTGTTCAGCCCTAAGCAATATATTTGACAATAGTCTTTCAGCTAAAGATACAAACAAACCCAATGAACTTTTAAGTCCCAATTTTCTAAAATCAATAGCCCTCACACCAATTGAACGAAATAAGTTTTGGAGTTCCTCTTGAACTAAAGGTAAAAATCGTAAAGCCAAAAGAAGTTGAAATGATAATTTTTCTAAGGGAAATCCCAATAAAGTTAAAGGCGAAAAAAACCATCTAATTGCCCATACAAGATCTTCAGGTGGTGTTGTAATTAACATCAAATTAACACTATGAATAACAGTAAAAATCAAGGTCGAAGTTTTAATACCTAATTCTGCAGAGCGACGATCGACAATCAACGGTCCTAATGCCCCCCCCCCTAAGTCAAATGGTCCCAATCTGAAAACCTCCCATGATCGAGTCAAAACAATTGTTCCTGGTATTTCATCAGGAGCTCTTATTGTCAAATCAAATGATGCTTCACTAGTAGGTAAAACCATCGATAAGGATCCAATAATCAAAGAGAAAACCAATAAAAACACCAGAGACCGCCACCAGATACGTTGAGGGAGAAAACTTAGAAATGTAATTAATAAAAGAACAAAGACTGTTGAAATCCTCCAAACGGAATTAGCTAAAATTGGCGTTAACAAAAACAAAAGGATCCATGAGAGCTTGATTCTAGGATCGATAACACGAAGCCAGCTAGATTTGCCTGAGACATATTGACCAATTGGAATCTTTTTTAGCCAATCCATAAATAATTACTAATTCTGACCCCCTTTCTGTTGGCGTGCCATATCTTTTTCGACATCGCGTTGCTGCTTCCCTCTCCAAAATAATTTTACAGGAGTCCCTTCAAACCCTAGTCCCTCTCTAATTTGTCTCTCAATATATCTTCGATATGTTTCGCCAAACAATTTAGGATCATTCACAAATAAAGTAAAGCTTGGAGGATTAATAGCTACTTGAGTACCGTAATAAAGACGACCTTGTTTTCCACCTCTCGTGGTAGGAGGACTTCTCCATTTCAATGCCTCTGTCAGCACCTCGTTAACTACTGAGGTGCTGACCCTTCTTCTATTCTGATCAACAGCCAACGTAGCTAATGCAAAAATGCCTTCTACTCTTTGCCCCGTAAGTGCAGATGTAAAGATCATCTCGGCCCAGTCAAGAAAATACAGTTTCGCACGAATGTCTTTTTCCATTGCAGACATGGTATGACTATCTTTCTCGATAGCATCCCATTTATTAATGGCAATCAAACAAGCTCTTCCTTCCTGCTCAATTCTACCTGCAAGTCTCTGATCTTGTTCTGTGACGCCATCCAAAGCATCTATAACCAATACACAAACATCACTTCTTTCTATTGCCTTAAAACTGCGATTAATACCAAAAAATTCAGGGCCATAATTAACACTTCTACGTCTACGTATTCCCGCCGTATCAACTAATTTCCATTGTTTTCCCTGATGAGTAATTCGAGTATCAATCGTATCTCGAGTCGTACCCCTAATCGAACTAACAATTGCTCTTGTCTCTCCACAAATAGAATTAAGAAGACTTGACTTGCCAACATTTGGCCTACCAATAATAGCTAATTGAACAGGAGAATCACTGACTTCATCTAAATCTTTTGAGGGAAACAAATTGACCACATGATCAAGCAGATCACCTGTCCCTACACCATGAATGGCAGAAATTGGATAGGGCTCACCAAGACCAAGCTTCCAAAACTCAGCAGCCATTGCTAAACCTTGTTCGGGTGATTCACATTTATTTACCACAACTATTGTTTGGCAAGAATGAGACCTTAAAAACTCCGCAATCGATTCATCAGCTGTAGTAACTCCCTCTTGGCCATCAACAATTACCAATGCAACTACGGCTTCTTCAAGCGCAAGATTAGCTTGCTCTCTAATTTCAGGGAGAAACTCACTATCGTCATCAAAAACCAGGCCTCCAGTATCCACAACTTTAAAGTCTCTATCCCTCCAAAATCCATCTTGATAAGTTCGATCTCTAGTTACCCCTGGCTCATCATGAACAATGGCTTCTCTGCTCTGACATAAGCGATTCACCAATGTAGATTTCCCAACATTTGGGCGTCCAATTATTGCGACTATTGGTAGCGCCAAATTTCTCTACCTTTCATAAGATTATTCACCCTTTATAGGTCAGAATCAAGATTAGTTCTTCATACTACAAGTATGAGCTAAGAGTTCAATTCCAAAATGAAATTTAGAAATCAAAGATCCCTAAAAAGATTGACCAAAAACAAAAGGGATTCATTAACTAACAAACCATCTTTAATAGCAATACTTCTGCTTTTGCTAGCTTTTCTTCAAGTACCAATTTCCTTAAAATCATCAATAAGTATTTTTTGCTTATTTTCAGAAACCAGTGAGACAAATAAAACTTTGTTTTTTTGTAATGACTGAGATAAATCCAAAGTTACTTTGAAGATGAAAGAGTTATCTCCAATTTTTTTATCAGGCAATGGGACTTCCAGATCTTTGGAGTGTCCGGTTATTCAGTCCCCACTTGCAGGTGTAAGCGATCAAATATTCAGGAAATTTGTTCGTAGATGGTCCCCAAAAGCTTTACTTTTTACCGAAATGGTAAATGCTAAAAGTCTGAAATTAGGTCATGGGGAGGAGAAAGTAATTGAACTTTCAGAAGAAAGTGGACCAATTGGCGTTCAACTTTTTGACCATAGACCAGATTCAATGATAGATGCTGCAATTAAAGCCGAGTCATCTGGTGCATTTCTTATAGATATAAATATGGGTTGCCCAGTAAAAAAAATTGCCAAGAAAGGAGGAGGAAGTGCTCTATTAAAAGAGCCAGAGCTTGCTCAGTTAATCGTCAAAAAGGTTTCAAAAGCTATATCAATTCCCTTAACAGTAAAAATAAGGTTGGGTTGGTGTGAAACCACAAGTGATCCAGTATCTTTTGCTTTAGGGCTACAGGAGGCTGGGGCACAACTAATAACTGTACATGGAAGGACGAGAAAGCAAGGGTTTTCTGGATGTGCCAACTGGGAAGCTATTTCAAAAATCAAAAAGTCAGTAGATATTCCTGTCATTGCTAATGGTGATATTAAAAACTCTCGAGATGCTATTGAATGCCTAGAGATTACTAATGCCGATGGAATAATGATAGGAAGAGCAAGTATGGGCGCTCCATGGCTTGTTGGGCAAATTGATGAAGAAATTAAAAATCAAAAAACTTTCAAACCACCTGACGCAAAGATGAAAGTCAGTTTATCTTTAGAGCACCTAAAATTGTTAGTTACGAAGAAAGGTGATCATGGCCTTTTGATTGCTAGGAAACATATGAATTGGACTTGTAGGGGGTTTCAAGGAGCATCTACTCTCCGCCATAAATTAGTTAGAGCAAGTACTCCAAAAGACGCAATAAAACTACTCGAAGATGAACTGATTAAATACAACTAAAAAGTTTTAAGGCATTCTCAACGGCCAACTTTGTCTAATCAACAATAAAGAGAAATAGGGCCTAGTCCCTGCCGGTAGATCAGATGCCCTGAGAATTTGTTGATCTGAAAATCCTATTCTTTCTGCGAATATAGATTTGTTTATTAGATTAAGTTCTTTAAGCAAAGGTTGGACCCATTCCCATTTTTTACCAAGTTTAAGCAAGACAACTACCCTTTTTTTAGACGCTGCATCAGACAAAACAACCTTCAGCTCCTCATATGAGTCTGGAACGGGTAATACAAGTAATTGTTCATCTTGAAAAGCAAGTGAAAACTTACTATTCGCGGCAGCTGCAGAAAAAGATGTAACTCCTGGAATTAATTTAACAGCACATTCTGGATGATATTTTTCTAACTCCTTTGAAAGATACGAGCCTGTCGAAAAAAGAGAGATATCTCCTTGCGCAAGGAAAACAACTCTTTCACCATTCCCAACCATCTTCATTAATTCATTCCCAGCAAATCGCCATGCACTTTTTAAAGTGTTCTGATCGTTAACCATGGGAAAATGTAAAGGCAATTTTTTTTTATCTTTGGTTATCCATTTTGAAGCAATTTTTTCAGCAAGGCTTTCTCCGCCCAAGGTAGATACAGGATAAGAAACAACTGTTGATTCTTGAATGGCCTCAACTGCTGCCAGAGTCAATAAAGATGGATCGCCCGGTCCTACGGCAGTAATAGTCAAAACTTTCATTTGATTGGGCAACTTCTGTCCACTTACAAAAGACAATTAACTATGCATCCTTGGCTGATGATGCATTTCAAGTAAAGCATCAGATTCAACCTTAGCTAATTCTTCTAACCTAGTAGTAAGAATATTTCGATCAAAACGTTCATCTGCCAACTTCCAATAAATTCCAAAATGCCTAGCCTCGCTTTTTAGTAGGTCAGCGTATAAATTACGAAGTTCAATATCAGGAGAATGTATAGACAATAATTTCATTCTTTCATGACTCCTTGCCTCAATAAGTCCAGCAACGAGAAAGCTATCCAACATTCGTAATGGTTCATCTTTGCAAATATTTTTGGCAAGAATAGCTCCATAGGGAGGAGAGGCTAATTTTTGAAGTTTTATTCCACGAGCATTTAAAATAAATAAAACCCTCTCAAAATGTTCAAGTTCCTCTCGTGCTAATGGACTTAGGACCTCTGACAGACCTGGTTCACTTACATAACGAAACATGAGTTGTAACGCTACTCCAGCAGCCTTTCTTTCACAATGTGCATGATCCAAAAGTATTTCCATTGGATTAGAAATTGCAAGATCTACCCAATCCTCAGTAGTCTCATTTATTAGCCAGCGAATCTTTGATTGCCCAACAAATTTAGATTTTGAATTATCCATAAGCACCTCACACTCGCTTTAAATAAGAAACCATACCTTGCAAAGCAAGTTGATAACTATTTGATCCAAATCCACAAACCAAACCCAATGCTTTATCTGAAAGGAATGATTTATGGCGAAATTCTTCTCTCGAATAAATATTACTTAAATGTATTTCAACAAAAGGAATAGCAACTCCTAATAAGGCATCTCTAAGAGCTATAGAGGTATGCGTATAAGCGCCTGCATTAATTAATATTCCGTCAATGGAACTAACACTATTTTGAATGCAATCAATCATCTCGCCTTCTGAATTACTTTGAAAGAATTTAAGCCTTACATCAAGTTCACTTGCAAAAGTCAATAACTCGTCTTGAATGTCTTCTAAAGTTTGCGAGCCATAAATAGAAGGTTCCCTTTTTCCGACAAGATTCAAATTCGGACCATTAATAAGTAAAAGATCCATATTGCTTACAAATTAAACATCTTTCACGATCGTATCCATTCCGACCTCAAAGGACCAACAAATTCGAGAAAAGTGGCACCATTTGCTGTTAATCTCACGTAGTGGATCGGGTCGGTGCCCGAGTGGTTAATGGGGGCGGACTGTAAATCCGCTGGCTACGCCTACGTTGGTTCAAATCCAACCCGGCCCATCTTTCCACAAGCCCTTGTAGCTCAGCGGTAGAGCACTCCCTTGGTAAGGGAGAGGTCTCGGGTTCAAGTCCCGACGAGGGCACTCAGACCCTCTACCAAGAGCACCTAAGTAGAGCCAAAGACCCCTGAATGGGGTCTTTTTTTATTTCTAAAACAGCAATTTGGACGTCGGTAGAAAGATATTATGGTCAAAAGAAGAAAAGACCCTGAAATTTTTAAATATGAAAGGCTTTGGAGAGCAGCAAAAATCTAAAAAGAAAAGCAATAAAAAAACCAAACATTCTAAAGAAAAAATAATCAATCAAGCAATTCAGTTTCATCTAAAAGGAAATATTCAAGAAGCTACAAAATATTATCAACAGATAATAAATCAAGGATGTAATGATCACAGAGTTTTTTCTAATTATGGAGTCATTTTAAAAGATCTTGGAAAATATCAAGATGCAGAGTCATCTACTCGTAAAGCAATTGAACTCAATCCCAATTTCGCTAATGCTCATTCCAATCTGGGAATAATATTAAGTGATGTGGGCAAGTTAGAAGAAGCAGAATTATCATATCGCAAAGCAATTTTAATCAAACCTGATTACGCAGAAGCTCATTCGAATCTAGGCAATTTATTAAGAGACCTCGGAAAATTTAAAGATGCTGAAAACTCTTATCGCAAAGCAGTTGAACTCAAGCCTAATTTCACAGAGGCTCATTATAATCTAGGAAATATATTTAGAGTTCTAGGAAAATTAGAACAGGCAGAAATATCAATGCTAAAAGCCATTGAACTTAATCCTAACTTCTCTGCTGCTCACAATAATCTTGGAAACATATTAAAAGATCTTGGCAAGTTTCAACAAGCAGAAATATCAATACTAAAAGCCATTGAACTTAATCCTAATCTAGTTAAAGCATACTTTGCTCTATCAACTCTTAATCCCTCAAATAATAAAAATAAATGGCAAGATAAACTTTTCTCTGAAAGCATATTAAATCATTCAAGAGAAAAAGATCAGGTTGATATTTTTTTCGCTAGGGCCAATATACTAGAAGAAAAATATGAGTTCTCACAAGCTTCCAAATATCTAAAAAAAGCCAATAACTTGAACCGAAATATATATGGTTCAGATTATTTAGATATTACACGTAATATAAATATTTTCGATCAAGAGTTGCAAGAAAATAAAATTTTATTAAATTATACTAGGAATTTTCCAATTCCAATTTTCATATTCGGAATGCCAAGATCAGGTAAAACAATTACTGAATCTATACTTGCTTGTAATAATAAACTAACAAAATTGGGAGAGAACCCATCACTAGAGAAAGCAATCAAAATATATCTAGAGGCAAAAGAAAATTCACTTAATCCAAGTTTATTAAAACTCTATTATGATTATATACAAGCTGATTATATTGGCAAACAATTTATTTCTGCAACAATTCCAATAAATGTATTCAATTACGGTTTAATTATCAGCGAAATAGAAACAGCAAAGGTTATTTATTGCTATAGAAATCCTTTAGACAACATCAAAGAAATCTATAAAAAGAATATGGGAAATAAGCACACTTACTCCTGCTCTATAGATGAATCAGCAAAGCTTTGGATAGAAGTTTATGCTTTAATGGAAAAATACAAAAAAAAGTATAGTTCTAAAGTATATTTTCTGAATTATGATAATCTAGTCACAAATACTGAAGAAGAAATAAAACATCTTCTTAATTGGCTTGGATGGGAGAATGACATTAAATATATAAAGCCTAATCTAGATCCAACAACAATAAAAATAACAAATAAATTTAATTCAAAAATAATAAACAAAAATGAAATATCTAGCTGGAAAAGTTATCAAGATCTTTTGAAACCAGCAATTAAAATATTTAATAGTAACACAATGTTTAAAATGAAGTTCAATCAATATTTATCAGAGTTCAATCAATAACTCATAATTTTCCCGACAAACACTATTTCACTTCACATCTGATAAAACACAAATAAACCGGGTTCCATAAGCTTTTTTGATAATGCCCCACTATGCAGCGGCATCATTAATCTGATAGTCAACCAACTCCCAATCATTAGATAGGAGCTCATTCCAAGTTTCATGGGCAGATTCATAGTCCAATCGTCTTGTGTTCTTCAATTTGGTTGGAATCCCTTCTTCAGTGCAATACCAAAGCTGGGTGAAGACAGTCGGTGCAATCATGACCGATTTCGGATCTCGAATAAAAAACAAGCAAAAATCTCTGGCAGGAGCAACTAACCACCCTGATGGAGTTGGCAATGCTTCTCTTATTGGTTGGCTCATTTGCATGACTCAAGAGACAAAAAGCACCCGCCTATAAGATGCTTTAATCGCCGTTTTAACTAAGATTAAACTAATACAAATTTACTACTTTTGTCTGCCAGGTCAAGTCGCAGATTCCCTTCTCATTAAAAAGGGGGTGAGATTTTGATCACCCCCTTTTTGAGTTCAGCACTCTTGTATCCAATTGAACTATCCACACTGACTAACCAACCATCTACTGGAACGGAAGTGCTAGAACTCCTAATGCATTTTTAGCAAATCTAGATCTGGTGAACATGAGAAAAAACTCCTGTTAGTTCAATGTTTTTTAGTAGTCCATTGAGCAGTTACCAAACTGCAAGCATTCATTCTCGTAATCGACCTCATCAAAATCAGTTTCATAATTCGAAACCAGATCACACCAATCGTTCCCTTGCATAGGAACTCCACAAGATTTCGAGAATGTTTCCTTTACGTCTTCGATTGCATGTTTAAAAGGATTACCGCATGACATGGTTAGACCTCCTAATAGTTCCTTGCTTTATATCTACTTCCACTAATCAAAAATATCTATGCAGAGAACCCAACTGTAGAAATACTTTGGTGTTCTCACCCATATGAATTTCCATTTAAGAGGAGTACAACAAAATCAGGAGTCAAAACACTTCAATCTCTGGGGTGATGAACTCGAAGAGAGTAAACACATACACACATACCCCCTTACTTAATTCGAGGTATCTCTATGACTAGAAAAAGAGACAAGATCTGGACAGCAATTATTGCAACTAAGCAATGGTTCACCAAACTTTTTACAAGTGAAGCAGATGCTTTAGTTGATGACTTCGGAAATAATCCACCACCAGAGATAGGAACTCAATCTTATTCAGGAGATATCCACGATAAAGGAGACTGATTTAATTAATTAACAATGGTATTAAGAAAGGGACCCTGCTGCTTCAGCGACCTTGAGTCCCTCTCTTCATGTACAGAACGGATTGTGTGAGGAGTTGTTCTGCTTTTCCTTTTCTAATCAATTCCACCAAGGGTCTGCATCCGAAAAAATTCCTAATTAGATATCGTCCTCACTGTTTCCGAATGGGTTGTATCTGATATCAAAAATCAAAACTAATGCTGTGCTTAAAAGCAGTAATCCTAAAACAACTTGGGGAAGTGGAAATATGATTAAACCATCCTAGAAAAGGAACAAAAAAACCGCCCAGTTCTGTTAGGGCGGTTTCTTTGTGAGATCAGGCGCAAGTGTTTCCTTGTTTCCACTGCGGAGGATCTCAACTCCTCACAAATTAAACTTAATCAACGTTTTTGATAAGAGGTAGGCTGAGTATTTGAGTTCTTCAACTGTCACAGATCATAAGCATTGATAAAGTCTTGCCTAAGCAAAGACAGTCAACTTTATGTAACAAGGTGAACATCGACAATAAAATATTATGTTTATAGTAAATCTGTAGCAAAAACTACCAAAAACGTTCAACTCATTAAACGATGAGCCGCAGTTTGACTCAAGCCAAGGAACGGGGACTTGAGCATATTTCGGAGAAAAAAAAATGTCTTTAACCTACAGAGGTCTAAAGTACAACCAGCAAAAAGCAGTTGTAGAAAAGCAGCATGTACAACTTACATACAGAGGTAAGTCTTACCAAAGCTAGAGACAATTAAAGTTTCTATTTGCCCTTGATTTCTTAAGGGC
Organism: Prochlorococcus marinus str. MIT 0912; assembly: GCF_027359595.1. Classification (NCBI taxonomy): domain Bacteria; kingdom Bacillati; phylum Cyanobacteriota; class Cyanophyceae; order Synechococcales; family Prochlorococcaceae; genus Prochlorococcus; species Prochlorococcus marinus. The sequence continues at coordinate 1,729,534 of NZ_CP114783.1, read as the reverse complement.
TTTTTTTTTTGCAAATTAATTACTTAATAATATTAGATTTTTTATTTAAATATATATTTATAATTGCTAAAGTGAAAATTATTAGAAAAGATGTTATGAATAGAAAAAGATAATTTCCAGAAATCATATCTAATTCTCCATTTAATATTTTTTGTAAGAAGTTTTTCAATCCAATATCCTTAATTCTTCTTGCAGCAAAACCACTAGCAACAAAAGGGGAATCTGAGATTATTATGCTAAAAATCAAAGCAGGCATAAACCTTTTCCAAGTTATCTTTGTTAGTCCTATTGCATAGCAAACAAAATCAAAGAACCCTGACATCAGAAGAGCTGTCATAAGGAAATAATTATTTTCTAGATAATCTTGACTAATGCTTTCAACTTTTCTCATTTGCCTTGAACCGAGTAATCTACTAATATAACTTCTTCCTAATTTTCTGGCCAGCATAAATGATATTGAACAAGAGAAAAAATCTGCAAAAAATATAATAATTAGTCCCTGCGTAAAGCCAAACTGAAAACCAGCAGCAGCGGAAAATATTGTCCCAGGTAAAACTGGTATTATTATACTAGTGGATCTTAATATAAATAATAAGAATACTAATATTAAACTAAAAAAATTATTTGAATTTAAACCGCTTACAATTTTATAAAAGAAATCACTAATGATATCAGTATCTAGAAAAATAATATTAGTAGTCAAAATAACAACGAAGACAGTTATTATTACGCACCTAAAGTATTTACTTATAAAAAAATTAATAGTCATAAAATATTTTCAATCAAACACTAATTATATCTTGAAAATATAGTAATGAAATTATTAAAAAATTGCTATAGGGCTCACTAATTTTGTTCAAACTTTATACTGCACAAAGTATTAGCCTCTGTTAGAGGCATTTCTCCGGAGTTCCATTTTTCATATACACATGTATAAAAGGGTTCATTCAAACTACTTAAATCATTTTTTTGATCTATTAATTCTCTTAGATATTTAGCTTTAGCCCTAAGATATTCTTTTTTATATAACCAGTACATCACCTCAGCAACACCTACAAAAGCTAAGGAGAAAATAAAAACAACAAACAAATGATTAATCAATCTTTCACTTCTAGGGATCACATCTTAGGCCTAATATCCAAAACAAGTAACTCGTTAATAATACTCAAAAGCTTTTTCTTTATTGTTACTGAAAGCAGTGGTTATTACCTTTAATAGTTTTAATTACTATTCTTATTAATCTTCAGCAGTCAGCATCGTCCTTTAAGCGCATAGCAGTCAAAACCGAGTTAAAATAACTATGGGTCTATTTTCTAGACCTTAACCTCAATGAATGATTTATTTTGTTAGAAGGAAGAAAAATCTTAAAGAACAATGTCATTAGAAGATTTCTCACTTAGTCAATTACAAGATCTAGTTTTATCTGGCAAGACAAGAAATGAAAAATGGAGAAGGGAACAGCTTCATTCTCTATCAAATTTATTAGAAAATCATCAGAATGAAATCTTAAATGCTTTAAATAAGGATTTAGGAAAGCCCGCGACAGAAGCTTTCTTCGAGATTATCGCTGTCAGACAGGAAATAAAACTTGCACAGAAAAACTTATCCAATTGGATGAAGACACGACAAATCAATGTTCCAGTTTCGCTTAAACCAGCTCAAGCATTGATCCAGCCAGATCCGTTGGGCTGCATACTGATAATTGGTCCATGGAATTATCCTTTTTCTCTAACTCTTCAACCATTAGTAGGAGCATTAGCCGCTGGGAACACTGCTGTTTTAAAGCCCTCCGAGCATGCTCCTAACGTCTCAAATCTGATAAAAAAACTCATAGAAAAACATTTCCCTCTAGAGATCGCGCAAGTTTTTGAGGGAGATGGAAACATTGCTGCTGATTTAATGACTCGACAATTTGATCACGTCTTTTTTACAGGTGGCGAAAACATAGGGAAAAAAGTAATGGAAGCCGCTTCAAAAAATCTCACTCCAGTAACTTTAGAACTTGGGGGGAAAAGCCCAGCTGTTGTTATCGATGGAGCAAATCTAGAAGTAACTGCTAAGAGAGTCATATGGGGGAAAAGTCTAAACGCTGGTCAAACATGTATTGCTCCTGATCATTTACTAGTTGAGCATAAACTTTTTGATTCATTAATTTCTAATTTAAAAAATTCGATTAATGATTTCTACGGCAATACTCCTCTGCATTCAAAGCATCTGGGAAGCATTATCAATCAAAAACAATTTAACAGACTTAATAATTTACTAAAACATGCAAAAAATAATAACCAGATAATCTATGGAGGAGATAGCAATGAAAAAGAAAAAAGAATTAGCCCTACTCTGATCAAAATCGAAAATCGAAATGATCCACTAATGAAAGAAGAACTTTTTGGTCCATTGCTACCTATTTTGAGTATTAAAAATCTCGACCAAGCCATTTCAGATTTCAAGTTATTACCCAAACCCCTTGCTCTTTATCTTTTTGGAGGCGGTGAAAATGAACAAAGGAAAGTACTATCAATGACCTCTTCGGGAGGTGTTTGTTTTAATGATGTTGTTCTACAAGCAGGAATACCAGAACTTCCATTTGGAGGTGTCGGAACAAGTGGTATGGGAAAATACCATGGCAAGGCTGGGTTTGATAACTTTACTCATTATAAATCAATCTTAAAAAGACCCTTTTGGCTAGATCTAAATTTCAGATACCCGCCTTATAAATTGGATTTATCTTTACTTAATAAATTAATAGGTTAAGCTAAATTTAATATCTACAATATAAATTATTAATTTAGACTAGAGATGAACAAAAATATAAACACAACTCTTGGTTTGTTTTATATTAATAGTATTATCTTTCTTTTATCAATATTTATTTTAGATGTTAATGCAGAAACAAAGATTATCGCAAAACGTGGCGATACCCTTTTCAAAATATCCAAACAATATGGAGTTCCTCTAAAAGAACTAATGTATAAGAATAATTTCAACGATGCGACAAAAATAATAGAAGGAGAAATGATAATAATACCTCTTAAATTAAATGCTAAAGACAATAAAAATGAATATCTAAATTATAAAGTTGTTGAAGGAGATACTCTTTATAAAATTGCAAGAAATTACAATATTAATCTAAATGATATTCTTTCCTTAAATAATTTAAGTAATGATTCATATATTAAGCTTGATCAGATTATCTTATTACCAAAAGGAGCTACCTATAAGATAGAAAATAGAAGAGAAAATATTAAATTAGCTAGTAAGAAAGTTTTTTATCATAAAACTTCTAGAATAGAAAATCTTTCAGCCATAGCAGAGATTCACAAAATTTCAAAAGAAAAAATTAATACCTTGAACAAATTAAATGACCCTATAAAGATTAATCCGAACATAAAATTAAAAATAAGAAGAAGTAAAGAATCAAAATGGTTAAAATATGGATCAATAACAATCAACTGGACAGACTGGACATACTTTGATGGCAATTATGTCGCTCAAGCAAAAACAAAGAAAAATACATATTTCTATCTAGCTGTTAACTGCACAAAGAGAGCATTAAATAACACATTAGATAATTCGTACTGGACAAACTGGTATTTTCCTAAAACTGATTTTGAGTTTAAATTAATTAATGATTTTTGTGATCAGGATTTTAATTTTTAAATTATTTATTAATTCCAAGAGATGGAGGTTCCAACCTTTCAGCGTCTTCCTCAACAACTTGCAATCTCAAAGATTTCCCCCCTGAAAGTTCTCCTAGAGAAACTCTTATAGTTGAACCGGTTAGCGTTTGAAGGGTATCTAAAAGCTCTCTTAAATAGGGTGTACTACTTCCAGACTCAATCCATAGTCTCTCTTGTAAGCCTTCTAATCTTTTCCAAGCAGAATGAAACTTTAAAATACAACTCTCTATAGTTTTTGCTTGTCCAAAAGCATCTGAAAGTATTCCTAAAGAATCTAACCTCAGAGCTTCTTGAGTAGCTTTATCTAAATTTAAATTCTTATTATGAAAAGCTCTTAATGCTAGAGAAGCATCTAAAGACTTCCCCATCCATTTAGCGGTATTCGTCAAATCTTTTACTGAATCAATTTCAGGATTTTCTCTTAAAGTTTCGCATATTTCCTCTTGCTGAGTAGGCGTCAACTTTGATAATTCTCTTACCAATGGCGCAACAAACTTGGCAGGCAATAAATTTGATTGCGTTTTTTCTCTAATTTCATCAGGCAAAAGAGAACTGGTTGCAGCCATAAATTGATCAGTTAAGTTTTTTACTTGTCTTCTAGTTATGTCCTTCCCTTCATTAGCAGCCTCTGAAATCATATGTTGAATCTCAGGTTCCGCGTTTGCCGTTTCAATAAAAGCTCTTTTTGAAAAATTATTTACACTTGATTCTTCAAGAATTCCTTCAACCACCAAATTATCAGAGGAATCAGCTAATTGAATCAGAGAATATGCTTTGCTTTTACTTATTTCCATCTCTCTTAACCACTGCAAAAAGCCTGTACCTCTACCATCCCCTCCCCTCTTTTCTCTATCTCTTACAACACGTAAGATCCTTCCGCGCCATATTTCGGTTTGCAAGTCAAACTGCTCACAAATTGACCATGCATTCTCTAATCTCTCGATGAAATCAATATTACTTAATTCGTCTTGCTCAGGATCAGGTAAATCAAAACTTAGAGAAGAGGGGTCTAAAGATGGCTTTGATATCACAAAAAATAAATTCTTTTAATGTTCAACACTTCAAAGCTAATTGAAAATAAACCCAAAAATCAATATGAATTATTTTTGTCTGAAACTATAAAATCTACTAAAAGCGATCTAGTTTTTAAGATACCAGCGACAGTCTGTGACACAAATACAAATATCTCCTGTTCTGAGAGATAATAATGATAATAAATTATTTAGAGAAGTCAGATGAGCTTTGCTAGAAAAGATAAGGTTCGCATTTTGCGCCAAGAATCATACTGGTTCAATCAAATTGGAGAAATAGTCTCTATCGATAAATCTCCTTCAATGAGATACCCAGTAACTGTAAAATTTGAAAAATGTGATTTCAAAGCTTTTAGTGGTGTAGATGGAGGTGCAAATACCAGTCAGTTTTCAGCAAAAGAATTAGAAGCTGCCGCAAGTTAGTAGTTTATTACTTTTGCCAGAATTACCTGAAGTTGAAACAGTTAGGAAGGGACTTGAAAAACTTCTTAATGATTTTTATATTGAAAGATTAGAAGTATTAAAAGAACGCTCTATTGCAAGTTATGGTGGATCTAAAAGTTTCATAGATAATATTAAAAATAGTTATTTAGGTAATTGGCAAAGAAGAGGTAAATATTTAATAGGATCACTACATACAAAGGATAAAAGTAGCAAAGGTTTTTTAGTTGTACATCTTAGAATGACAGGCCAATTTAAATTTCTAGAGGAACCAATACTCCCATGCAAACATACCAGAGTTAGGTTTTTCAACGGAATAGGTAAAGAACTTCGTTTTATAGATATTAGAAATTTTGGACAGATGTGGTACGTACCAACCTCGAAATCAGTCCCAGAAATCGTATCAGGAATTAAAAGATTAGGGCCAGAGCCATTTAGTTCTGAATTCAATAGTAGATATTTAAAAGAATATTTAAAGAATAAAACTCGCTCAATTAAATCTGCATTATTAGATCAAGAAACTGTTGCTGGTGTTGGGAATATATATGCAGATGAGACATTATTCGATGCGGGTATTAATCCAAAAACTAAAAGTAGAAATTTAAAAAGCTCTGAATTAAAAAGGCTTTGCAATAGTCTTATCAAAATTTTAAATATAAGTATCGGAGAAGGAGGAACTACTTTTAGTGACTTTAGAGATTTAGAGGGAATTAATGGAAATTATGGTGGACAAGCCTGGGTTTATAGAAGAAGTGGTAAAAGCTGTAAAAGATGTGGAGATAAGATTTTGCGAGAAAAGATCTGTGGGAGGAGTACACACTGGTGTCCTAATTGCCAAAAATAATTGATCATTAAAAAAAGAGCCCTAAGGACTCTTTTTTTAATATTTTACCTGGCATTGAGCTATTTTCTCAGGGGGCTACCCCCCAAATATCGTCGCCGCTGATGCGTTTCACAACCGAGTTCGAGATGGATCGGAGTGGTTCCACATCGCCATGAACACCAGGATAGTAAGTGTGACTTATGAACCCTGAAGACTGCATAGAAGTTATTAAAAATAAGAAAGAAAAAATAAAGCAATAATTTGAATAAAAACAAAAGAAGGTCAAGCCCTCGATCTATTAGTACTCCTCCGCTGCATCTGTTACCAGACTTCCACGTAGAGCCTATCAACGGGTGTTCTTCCCGTGATCTTACTGGTTTAAACCATGGGAATACTCATCTTGAGGTGGGCTTCCCACTTAGATGCTTTCAGCGGTTATCCACTCCGCACATGGCTACCCAGCGTTTACCGTTGGCACGATAACTGGTACACCAGAGGTGCGTTCCTCCCGGTCCTCTCGTACTAGGGAGAAATCCTCTCAATATTCCTGCGCATACACCGGATATGGACCGAACTGTCTCACGACGTTCTGAACCCAGCTCGCGTACCGCTTTAATGGGCGAACAGCCCAACCCTTGGGACCGACTTCAGCCCCAGGTTGCGATGAGCCGACATCGAGGTGCCAAACCTCCCCGTCGATGTGAACTCTTGGGGGAGATCAGCCTGTTATCCCTAGAGTAACTTTTATCCGTTGAGCGACGGCCCTTCCACTCAGAACCGTCGGATCACTAAAACCGACTTTCGTCCCTGTTCGACTTGTAGGTCTCACAGTCAAGCTTCCTTCTGCTTTTGCACTCGACGACTGATTTCCAACCAGCCTGAGGAAACCTTTGTGCGCCTCCGTTACCTTTTAGGAGGCGACCGCCCCAGTCAAACTGCCCAGCAGATACTGTCCGTTTCCCGGATAACGGGTAAACGTTAGATCTCTAGCTCTGAAAGAGTGGTATCTCACCGTTGACTCAGTAGCACCCAAAAGCACTACATCAATGTCTCCCACCTATCCTGCGCATTCAGAGCCCGAGAACAATACCAACCTGCAGTAAAGCTTCATAGGGTCTTTCTGTCCGGGTGTATGTAGTCCGCATCTTCACAGACAATTCTATTTCGCCGAGCCTCTCTCCGAGACAGCGCCCAGATCGTTACACCTTTCGTGCGGGTCGGAACTTACCCGACAAGGAATTTCGCTACCTTAGGACCGTTATAGTTACGGCCGCCGTTCACCGGGGCTTCAGTCACTAGCTTCGCTTACGCTAACCAGCTTCCTTAACCTTCCGGCACTGGGCAGGTGTCAGCCCCCATACATCGTCTTGCGACTTAGCGGAGACCTGTGTTTTTGGTAAACAGTCGCCTGGGCCTCTTCACTGCGACCAGCTCGCGCTGGCATCCCTTCTCCCGAAGTTACGGGACCATTTTGCCGAGTTCCTTAGAGAGAGTTATCTCGCGCCCCTCGGTATTCTCTACCACCCCACCTGTGTCGGTTTCGGGTACTGGCAGTTATGCCTTAACGGGTATAGGGATTTTCTTGGAAGCATGACATCACCAACTTCGCTGCCGTAGCAGCTCGTACTCACGCCTCAGCTCAGAACGTTTTCTCCGTTCCTCAAAGCCTTGAACGCTTGAACCAGTAACCAACATCTGGATTGGCTAGCCTTCTCCGTCCCCCTTCCCAAAACATAACTGGTACAGGAATATTGACCTGTTATCCATCGACTACGCCTTTCGGCCTGACCTTAGGACCAGACTAACCCTCCGCGGACGAGCCTGCCGGAGGAACCCTTAGGGTTTCGGGGCATGGGATTCTCACCCATGTTTTCGCTACTCAAGCCGACATTCTCACTTCTATGCAGTCCACGCCCGCTTACGCTAACGCTTCACCCCACATAGAACGCTCCCCTACCATTTATAAATAAATCCGCAGCTTCGGTACAACACTTAGCCCCGTTCATTTTCGGCGCAGGATCGCTCGACCAGTGGGCTATTACGCACTCCTTTGAGGATGGCTGCTTCTAAGCAAACCTCCTGGTTGTCTGGGCAATCCCACCTCCTTTATCACTTAGTGTTGATTTTGGGACCTTAGCTGGCGGTCTGGGCTGTTTCCCTTTCGACTATGGAGCTTATCCCCCACAGTCTGACTGCCTAGTTACACACAGGGTATTCAGAGTTCATCACGATTTGGTACCGCTCTCGCAGCCCGCACCGAAATGGTCGCTTTACCCCCCTGCTGGAGCACTAGACGCTACGCCTCAACGTATTTCGGGGAGAACCAGCTAGCTCCTGGTTCGATTGGCATTTCACCCCTAACCACAGCTCATCCGGTGACTTTTCAACGTCAGTCGGTTGGGACCTCCACTTGGTATCACCCAAGCTTCATCCTGGCCATGGTTAGATCACCAGGGTTCGGGTCTATAAACACTGACAAAACGCCCTATTCAGACTCGCTTTCGCTATGGCTCCACCATTTTCGGTTTAACCCGCCAGTGCCTATAAGTCGCCGGCTCATTCTTCAACAGGCACACGGTCACCCGATAAGTCGGGCTCCCATTGCTTGTAGGCTCATGGTTTCATGTTCTATTTCACTCCCCTCCCGGGGTTCTTTTCACCTTTCCCTCACGGTACTGTTTCACTATCGGTCACACAGGAGTACTTAGCCTTACGAGGTGGTCCTCGCAGATTCACACGGAATTCCACGTGCTCCGTGCTACTCGGGATACAGATAGGCTAACTCTCCTTTCGATTACGGGGCTTTCACCCTCTGTGGCGCGCCATTCAAGCGCTTCTTCTAGGTTTGTTAGTCCACATTTCTGTCCCACAACCCCGATAGTCGAAACTATCGGTTTGGGCTATTCCCCGTTCGCTCGCCGCTACTTAGGGAGTCGTTATTTACTTTCCTTTCCTCCAGCTACTAAGATGTTTCAGTTCGCTGGGTTGGCTCGTGCCAGTCTATATATTCAACTGGCCGTTCTAAGGGTTGCCCCATTCGGAAATTCCCGGATCAAAGCGTGTATCCAGCTCCCCGAGACATATCGCAGGTAACCACGTCCTTCATCGCCTCTGTGTGCCAAGGTATCCGCCATGAGCCCTTTGTAGCTTGACCTTAAATACAAACACAAAATCAATTGTGCTCGGCTTTTACTCAAGAATTAAACATGAATTCTGTATTTAAAACTTAGCTTTGAAGCTAAATTTTTAAACAGAATTATGCATCCATGAGATGCTTTATTCTTTCTAATCTATGCAGTTTTCAAGGTTCTACTGAATTCTCATGGTGTAAAACCATGTGAGCCCAGCATATTATCAACTTGATAAAGATGATAAGAAGCTAGGTTCTATTCAAATAGACAATCAAAGTCACACCTAAAATTTTTCTCCGGAATTTAGTTACCAGGGAGGTTTCAGTGGAGGTAAGCGGACTCGAACCGCTGACATCCTGCTTGCAAAGCAGGCGCTCTACCAACTGAGCTATACCCCCAACAACGAATGGGCCATCCTGGACTTGAACCAGGGACCTCACCCTTATCAGGGGTGCGCTCTAACCACCTGAGCTAATGGCCCAGGAGAAACCCTTGTTGAGTGTGACCTAGACAAGTTTAGGAACTGAAATCAAAGAATTAATTATAAAATTAATACAAAAATCTGAGGTACCGATCGACCTTAAGGTGACAGGATTGCGGCCTAAGATAATTACTTAGACATCACAATCGATTGATTGTCTCCCTGTTAGGAGGTGATCCAGCCGCACCTTCCGGTACGGCTACCTTGTTACGACTTCACCCCAGTCATCAGCCCCACCTTCGGCGTCCTTCTCCACAAGGGTTAAAGTAACGACTTCGGGCGTGGCCAACTTCCATGGTGTGACGGGCGGTGTGTACAAGGCCCGGGAACGTATTCACCGCAGTATGCTGACCTGCGATTACTAGCGATTCCTACTTCACGTAGGCGAGTTGCAGCCTACGATCTGAACTGAGCCACGGTTTATGGGATTTGCTAGCTCTCGCGAGTTTGCTGCCCTTTGTCCGTAGCATTGTAGTACGTGTGTAGCCCAGGATGTAAGGGGCATGATGACTTGACGTCATCCACACCTTCCTCCGGTTTATCACCGGCGGTCTTTCTAGAGTGCCCAACTAAATGCTGGCAACTAAAAACGTGGGTTGCGCTCGTTGCGGGACTTAACCCAACATCTCACGACACGAGCTGACGACAGCCATGCACCACCTGTCACTGCGTTCCCGAAGGCACCCTCTAATTTCTTAAAGGTTCGCAGGATGTCAAACCCTGGTAAGGTTCTTCGCGTTGCATCGAATTAAACCACATACTCCACCGCTTGTGCGGGCCCCCGTCAATTCCTTTGAGTTTCACACTTGCGTGCGTACTCCCCAGGCGGAACACTTAACGCGTTAGCTACGACACCGAAGGGGTCGATTCCCCCGACACCTAGTGTTCATCGTTTACGGCCAGGACTACAGGGGTATCTAATCCCTTTCGCTCCCCTGGCTTTCGTCCATGAGCGTCAGTTATGGCCCAGCAGAGCGCCTTCGCCACTGGTGTTCTTCCCGATATCTACGCATTTCACCGCTACACCGGGAATTCCCTCTGCCCCTACCATACTCAAGCCTATCAGTTTCCACTGCCATGATGGAGTTAAGCTCCACGCTTTAACAGCAGACTTGAAAGGCCGCCTGCGGACGCTTTACGCCCAATAATTCCGGATAACGCTTGCCACTCCCGTATTACCGCGGCTGCTGGCACGGAATTAGCCGTGGCTTATTCCTCAAGTACCGTCATATCTTCTTCCTTGAGAAAAGAGGTTTACAGCCCAGAGGCCTTCGTCCCTCACGCGGCGTTGCTCCGTCAGGCTTTCGCCCATTGCGGAAAATTCCCCACTGCTGCCTCCCGTAGGAGTCTGGGCCGTGTCTCAGTCCCAGTGTGGCTGATCATCCTCTCAGACCAGCTACTGATCGAAGCCTTGGTGAGCCATTACCTCACCAACAAGCTAATCAGACGCGGGCTCATCCTCAGGCGAAATTCATTTCACCTCTCGGCATATGGGGTATTAGCGGTCGTTTCCAACCGTTATCCCCCTCCTGAGGGCAGATTCCCACGCGTTACTCACCCGTCCGCCACTAACCCGAAGGTTCGTTCGACTTGCATGTGTTAAGCACGCCGCCAGCGTTCATCCTGAGCCAGGATCAAACTCTCCGTTGTAGTCAGGCCCTATTGTAAAAATTAATTTCTACTCAGTCTGATTTGCTTCTCCCACTAATAACAGCACTGGCGTACTGATTGTGAATGTTGCCACCTTGTTTTTAATAAGGGTTCTAAAGAGTGCACTTAGTTTTATCTTCGTGACTTTCCCGGATCTCAGATCCGTCGTTGCTTCCTCATGTAGACAAAAAATTGAATAGAGCCGTGAAACTCAGATTCAATCTTGCTACGAGATTTGGCAACTAATTTCTTTTTGACGGGACCTCACACCCTTATCGCATTACATCCGATTCAAAAAATGAAACGGACGCGATAAAAGCGTCAGTTCCTAAACTTTTAAGTTGTCTAGGTTCTGTCTTGGCAAAAGCCAAAACATTTTTCGATCTTTCGACCGTTTTTCAGCTTACAACAAAGAAGGGGTTAGTCTTCAAATGTTGTAAAACTCCCACTTAACTAAAAATACTTTCGTAATTTTTGCTAACTGAGTACGCTCAAGATTGACTTTCGCGCAGAAGAATATTGTAGACCCTCGAAGTACTTACTTGCAACAAAGTTGCAAATGAAATGTTTTACCTCTTACTATCAATATCAAAGGAGTAAGCCATAACTAGCTTTTAGCGATGGCAACAGATTATCTTAATGCCCGCACGTTTTAGCCAACAGCATCAAAGGGTTCGCCCCAACTCGAATGAAGACAAAGTCGTTGCAAGAGCTAAAGAACATTTTGAAAAAACTCTGATTGAAATTTCTGGAGATATTGCAGGGAGTGTCGCTGCCTTAGAACATCCAACAAAAAATGACGCTCTCAATTACGGAGAAATTTTTTTAAGGGACAACGTCCCAGTAATGATTTATCTGTTAACGCAAAAAAGATATGACATTGTCAAAAAATTCTTGACAGTAAGTCTTGATTTGCAAAGCACCACCTATCAAACACGAGGTGTTTTTCCGACAAGTTTTGTTGAAGAAAAAGGGAAATTAATAGCAGATTATGGTCAGAGATCTATTGGAAGAATTACCTCTGCTGATGCAAGCCTATGGTGGCCAGTACTTTGTTGGCTGTATGTAAGAAAAAGTGGTGATCATAGTTTTGGTACAAGTCAACAGGTTCAAAGGGGTGTTCAACTTCTGCTTGACTTAGTTTTACATCCAACTTTTGAAGGTAATCCAGTTTTATTTGTTCCAGATTGTTCATTTATGATCGATCGGCCTATGGATGTTTGGGGAGCTCCTCTTGAGGTAGAGGTCTTGTTGCATGCATGTCTAAAAAGCTGCATTCAATTAATGGAATTAAGCAGAAAGCATCAAAAAAGTCGATTACTTGATCAGAGGCTTGTTTTAACTCGTCAGTGGGTGCATGATCTCCGGCAATTTCTTTTGAAGCACTATTGGGTTACAAGTAAAACGATGCAAGTTCTAAGAAGAAGGCCCACTGAGCAATATGGTGAAGATCAACATCAAAATGAATTCAATGTCCAGCCCCAAGTAGTTCCTTCATGGCTTCAAGATTGGCTCGAAAATAGAGGTGGATACCTTATAGGAAATATAAGAACTGGTAGACCAGATTTTCGTTTTTATAGCTTGGGAAATTCATTAGCATGTATGTTTGGAGTATTGACAGCACCACAGCAGAGAGCATTATTTCGTCTAGTTCTACATAACCGTGAACACTTAATGGCACAAATGCCAATGAGGATCTGTCATCCACCAATGGATATAGAGGAATGGCAAAACAAAACAGGTTCTGACCCTAAAAACTGGCCATGGAGTTATCACAATGGAGGACATTGGCCTAGTCTTTTATGGTTTTTTGGTGCTTCTATATTGCTTCATGAAAAACGATATCCAAAAGCTGACGTTTTATTAATGGGACAAATGAGGGCTCTTATTGAAGAGTGTTATTGGAGTCAATTGAATCAACTCCCAAGACAAAAATGGGCAGAATATTTTGATGGACCAACGGGTACATGGGTAGGTCAACAATCTAGGACTTATCAAACATGGACTATTGTTGGATTTTTATTACTTCACCATTTATTGAGGGCTGCGCCTGATGACGTATTGATGTTGGATTTAGAGGAAAGTTTTTAAAACAAACCTAAAGTCAAAGACTTATCAATAGGTAAGCATGCTCCAATTCCTAAATACATTGTCAAAACTGTTCCAAATAAAAATAGTGACATCGCTACTGGTCTTCTGAAAGGGTTAGCAAATTTATTAATATTTTCGATAAAAGGAAGAATCATCAAACCTAAAGGGATCAATGTCTGCAGAGCAATACCTAGTAACTTGTTAGGTACAACACGTAAAATTTGAAACACAGGGTATAAATACCACTCAGGGAGAATCTCTAATGGAGTTGCAAACGGATTAGCTTTATCTCCAAGAAATGCAGGATCTAAAACTGCTAAACCAACAACGCATGCTATCGTGCCAAGAATAACCACAGGGAATATATATAATAGATCATTTGGCCAAGCTGGCTCTCCGTAATAATTGTGACCCATTCCTTTAGCAAGTTTTGCTCTTAATTTTGTATCAGCTAAGTCAGGTTTCTTAAGAGTAGACATGGTTTAAGAAAGTTTTTGAATAAATTTAAGGTTTATTTGAATAAATAATTTTTAACTATAAGGGTCCGGAGATTCCTTGTTTCCTAATCATTAGGAAGTGCATCAACATGAATACTGCTAGTAACCATGGCATTACGAAAGTATGGAGACTGTAAAACCTTGTCAAGGTTGACTGACCAACACTTTCACCACCTCTAAGCAGTTCAACCATAAAGTCACCAATAACTGGGATGGCAGCAGGGACTCCAGAAACAATTTTAACTGCCCAATAGCCGACCTGATCCCAAGGCAATGAGTAGCCTGTAACTCCAAAAGCAACAGTTATGACAGCCATAACCACTCCAGTTATCCATGTCAATTCTCTAGGCCTTTTGAATCCACCAGTTAAATAAACTCTAAAAACATGCAAAATAAGCATGAGTACCATCATTGAGGCACTCCATCTATGGACTGACCTAATCAACCAACCGAAGCTCACATCTGTCATCAGATAACTAACTGAGCTATAAGCTTCAGTTACTGTAGGTTTGTAATAAAAGGTCATCGCGAATCCAGTCGCGAATTGAATCAAAAAACAAACCAGTGTTATCCCACCAAGACAATAAAAAATGTTGACATGTGGTGGAACGTATTTTGATGTGACATCATCAGCTATGTCCTGTATCTCAAGACGTTCCTGGAACCAGTCATAAACCGGTGAAGAATTCGCCATCCACTTATGCACTGTATTTTCAAATATCTTACTAGATGTGCCCCTTGGTCGCCGCAAAAGATCAATCCAATGCTTTTATCTGTTAAATCTTTAACTAAGCTACTGCAGAGATTTATTGCAGTTTTAATTAGCTTTGGGATTTTATTTCAAGTCTTAACTCAACCCGCTTTTGCTCTCAACGATGGTCAATTGCTGGTTATTGAGGCATGGAATCTTGTTAATGCTGGTTATTTAGATCCTAAGAAATTCGATGAAATTCAATGGAAAAAACTTCGTCAAAAAGCTCTTGAGAAACCGATCAACAATTCTCAGCAAGCCTACTCAGCTATAGAAGCGATGCTTCTTCCTCTTGGAGACCCTTATACCCGCTTATTGAGACCAGAGGACTACGAAGCGATGAAAAAAAGCAATATAGGTAGTGAAATTAATGGAGTTGGCCTTCAGTTGGGCGCAAGAAAAGAAGACGGAGAAATAGTTGTAATATCTCCTCTTGAAGGCTCCCCTTCATCGGATGCTGGTATTACAAGTGGAACAATTTTAAAAAAAGTCAATGGTCAATCTCCAAAACAATTAGGACTTGAAGCAACAGCAGCGAAATTGAGAGGGCAAACTGGAACTCAAGTAATTGTTGAATTAGAGAAACCTGACAATGAAATCATAGAAATTTCTTTAGAGAGGAGAAGTGTTGATTTAAGACCAGTTAGGACTAAGAGGATAAGAAATGAATCTCATACATTTGGTTACTTAAGAATCACACAATTTAGTGAGGGAGTTCCTGATCAAGTGAAGGAAGCATTAGAAGAATTATCCGGGAAAGACATAGATGGACTGATTTTGGACTTAAGAAATAACTCTGGAGGCCTAGTAAGTTCCGGACTTGCCGTAGCCGACGATTTCCTCAGCAATATGCCGATTGTCGAAACCAAAAAAAGAGATTCTATTAATGATCCGATCAGCTCTGGGATAGAAACTCTTTATAACGGGCCTATGGTTACGCTTGTCAATGAAGGCACAGCGAGTGCCAGTGAAATTCTAGCCGGTGCTTTACAAGACAATCAAAGATCTGAGCTTATAGGAAACAAAACCTTTGGGAAAGGCCTCATTCAATCTTTAACAAATCTAAGTGATGGCAGTGGTTTAGCAGTGACAGTTGCTAGCTATTTAACTCCGAGTGGAAGAGACATACAGAATCTTGGAATAGATCCTGATCGCATCTTAGAAATGCCAGAGCCACTTAATCCAGGTTCTGATGAAGACAGATGGCTTTTAGATGCAGAATTGATTATGCAAGCCACTTTAGATAAAGAAGAAGTCTCAGAGAAGTCATCAAAAGAAAGTCAAGAGCAAAAAGAACAATTAATTAGCAAAGAACTTGAATAAGCAATGTCAACTAGAACTTATTATGACCCTCTGCATAAATCCATTTCATTAAACAGCTCAATCCCGGAGGAAAAAATGGTGATGGAATTAATAGATTCCTCCCCATTTCAAAGATTAAGAAGAATTAAACAATTAGGTCCGGCATATTTAACATTTCATGGTGCAGAGTCAAGCAGATTTACTCATTCTCTTGGTGTATTTCATCTAGCAAGACGAGCAATAAATCATTTATCTGAGTTGGATTCTAGATTAAAAGAACACAAATTCATTCTCTATGGAGCTGCTCTTTTGCATGATTTGGGTCATGGTCCACTAAGTCATACAAGTGAGGAGATATTTAAAATAAATCATGAAGTATGGACGGGAAAATTAATAAATTCAAATCAAGAACTTACTAAAATACTTAATAAATATGGCGAGGGAAATGCAAAAGCAATTTCAGATTTAATTCAATCAAGAAAGGCTCCAGAACAATTAATTATTTCTTTAATTAGCAGTCAGTTAGATTGTGATCGACTTGATTACCTAATGAGAGATAGTCATACGACAGGTGCCAGATATGGGCAGTTAGATATTGATAGAATAATATCAGCAATGATAATTGCTCCAGATGGAGATTTAGCGATACACCCCAAGGGATTAATGGCAGTTGAGCATTATTTAGTTATAAGGAATCTAATGTATAGAAGTGTATATAACCACCGGTTAAATGAAGTTTGTAATTGGTTATTAGAGCAAATCATACAAATTGCAAGGAAGATTGGCCCCAAAAAACTATGGGCAGATAAAAATATGTCTGAATGGCTGTGGAATCATGAAGAAATGAGCTTAGAAAGTTTTCTATCTAATGATGATATAGTCACTGGATACCATATTCATCAATGGCAAGACTCTGGCTTTGATAGTCTATCTGCGCTCTGTAGTCGTTTTATAAATAGAAATTTATTAAAAGCATTAAATATATCCTCCTTCTGCCTAGAGGTAAGGCTAGAAGCTCTTGCTCAAGCTAGAATATTATCAGAGAAACATTGCATTGAGCCAGACATATCCTGTGGATTAAGGGAACAAATAGTTAAGAGTTATCATCCTTATAAATATGGACTTCGTTTATGGGATGGAGAGAACTTACAAGCTTTAGAGAAAGTATCACCATTAGTTGAGAGATTAATAGAGCCTAATCAATCTTCATGGCTAATTTATCCAAAAGAAATAGAAAGTGAATTAAGAATGGAGATCGAAAAGCTAAAAACGAAACATAATTAAAAATGAATTTAAACAACCAAAAAATAATAGTCAATATCGATGATAAAGAATATCTAGATTGGAAAATGTGTTTAAAAAGTAAATTAAAAATGCTAAAGTCATGCAATTTAGAAATTGATTCTAAAAATCTCGATCTTTCATGTAGCGACATATCAGAAATAATAGAGATTGCGAGTAAATATAATTGTAAAGTTTTTGGTTTTTGCTCAACGTCTTCAAAGACGATAGTAAGTTCTCAATCACTAGGATATAAATCTCAATTTAGTTTTGAAAATTGCTTAGATAATATATTAAATATAAATGACAAAGATCTAACTTTTTCACGAACCAATTTTCATCAAGGGACTGTCAGGTCAGGAGAATATCTTGATAGTCCTGGGGATTTATTAATCCTTGGAGATGTGAATCCAGGCGCAAAAGTTAGTGCAGAGGGAAATATCATGATTTGGGGAAGACTTCTTGGGATTGCGCATGCAGGCAGCAAAGGAAACTCTCAAGCAACAATATCGGCCCTTCAACTAAGACCGGTACAACTAAGAATCGCTAAAAAAGTTGCGAGAGGGCCCAAGGAGAAACCTCAACTTGGTATTGCAGAGCAAGCAAGAATAGATTCCGAGGAAATTGTAATTTCCCCACTGGAGACCTAAATAACTAGAAAACTAAAACCTGTATGTTTTCAGACAAAAAGCAAGAAAAATTACTTCATAAGTCCATAGAGATGTCTTCAAAAGCAAACCCAATGCTACTGATCTAACAATAAAGCTTTTTTCTTCATCAAAATCAAACTAAAGTTTGTCGAATCCAAGGAGGTCCGTGGGGACAGATACACGCGTCATTCTTATCTGCTCTGGCAAAGGTGGAGTAGGCAAGACAACCCTTACAGCAAATCTTGGCATTTCATTAGCAAGGCAGGGCTTAACTACTGCTGTTTTAGACGCAGACTTTGGTCTAAGAAACTTGGATTTGCTTTTAGGTCTTGAAAATCGAATTGTTTATACAGCGCAAGAAGTTCTAGAAGAGGAATGCAGGCTTGATCAGGCCTTAGTGAAACATAAGCAAGAATCCAATCTATCTTTACTTCCTGCTGGGAATCCAAGAATGCTTGATTGGTTAAAACCCGATGATATGAAGCGCATAGTCGACATGTTAAAAGAACAGTTCAATTACGTTTTAATTGACTGCCCTGCAGGAGTTGAAGATGGATTTAAAAATGCTATGGCAGCGTCTCAAGAAGCAATTGTAGTTACCAATCCTGAGGTTTCAGCAGTAAGAGATGCAGACAGAGTAATTGGTTTGCTTAATACAAATGCTATAAAACCAGTCCAGTTAGTTCTTAATAGAGTTAGGCCAAAGATGATGGCCAACCAAGAAATGCTTTCTATCGATGATGTGACTGATATTTTAGCCTTACCTCTACTTGGTCTTGTGCTAGAGGATGAACAAGTAATTGTCAGTACAAACCGAGGAGAGCCTCTAACTTTAAATAGCGTTAATTCCCCAGCAGCTAAATGTTATCTAAATATTGCCAAGAGATTACAAGGAGAAGATATTCCACTTATTGATCCCTTAGAGGAGAGTTCTGGCTTTGGTGCAAAATTCAGAAGACTAATGCAAACAAAAATTTTCTAAAGCAATGGCAATGACACTTAGAGACATCATCAACAAGTTGTTACGTAGACAGCCGTCTAGCGCTAGCACTGCGAGAGAGAGATTGCAACTTGTATTAGCTCATGATCGATCAGACCTCAGTACAGAACTTTTAGATCAAATGAGAAAAGAAATACTTGAGGTGGTAGCAAAGTATGTAGAAATAGATGTAGATGAAGGCGCAGTAAGTCTTGAGACAGAAGATCGCATGACCGCATTAGTTGCCAACCTACCAATAAAAAGAACTATCACTGGTCAAATCAAACTTAAAGAGCCCAATAATCAGTCAGAAGACAATTCTAAGGAAACTGAAGGCACAGATCAAATCTCCTAGTCAATTAAAAGATGGCATTATTTCTTTTATTAGCTAAAAAAGGAATTTTAACAAATTTCTTATATGGATTAACTTTTAGATTACTTTCTTAGGTAAGATAAATCGATTGCCGGCTTAGCTCAGCGGTAGAGCAGCGCTTTTGTAAAGCGAAGGTCATCAGTTCAAATCTGTTAGCCGGCATTTTAAAAACAACCACCAAAAATATCTATTTGGATTTACCAGAGATTATCCAAATTAAAAAAGCTGAAAAAAATAGGTTTAAAAATTTTAATTCCACTATCCAATCGATACTAATTATGGGAAGTCTTAAAAACCACCAAAAAATAGATTGAACTACAAAAACTATTAACAACAGATAAATCATTAGTTACTTTTATTTCAAAACGACTGAACCAGGCCTTAACAAATTCCACTTTCCCTTTTCCCATTCAACAACTGTGCTTGCCATACCAGAAGATTTTGGCCAAGGGATAGGAGAAAGTATTGGAATCCCAGGGAATGCAATCTCAGCTTCTATCTCATCTTTAACAGGTGCTTCTCCAGAAATATTTGCACTCGTAGTTGCAAGAGGACCAGTTTCCATCAGCAAATCTCTTGCAAGTCCTAAAGCGGGGACTCTAAAACCCACAGAATTAGAATGGCAATTCAAATACTCAGATAAATTTCCAATTGTTGGCAAAACAATTGTTAATGCTCCAGGCCAATAGATTTTTGCCAATTTCAAGCCTTCTTCTATCGCACAAGGGTGAACAAATTCAAACAAATCATCCAAGCAACCTCCCATTAATATGAGTGGCTTACTTAAAGGCCTTTTCTTAATGGTCCAAATTTTTTTTGAGTATTTAGGGTATGAGCAAATTGCTGGCAACGTATCAGTAGGAAATAAAGCTAAAGATCCCTTTTTCAACTTTAAAGCTAAGTCAGAAATCCCCAAGAGCTCAGTAATCATTTTTATTTTTTACGACAAATTGCATAACGATTTATTCCACTTAAATCTTTTTCAAAAGAAACTTCTTCCATTCCAGTTTTCTTCATAAGGTTAGTTATCTTTTCACTTTGATCATAATGATGTTCAAGAATTAACCAACCTCCTTTAGCAAGTCCATTTGATGCCCCAAGGATGATTGCTCGAGAAGCCTTCATTCCATCCTCTCCGCCATCCAAAGCTATACGAGGCTCATGATTTTTAACCACTGGTTCTAACTCTTCAATCAAACCAGAGGGTATATAAGGAGGATTACTTAAAACCAAATCAAAGCTTCCCCACCATCTTTTTAAAGGCTCCCACCAATCTCCTGAAGCGAATTTCACATTCGCATTGGGCACAATAGATTTTAAATTCTTTTTAGCTAGGCCTAGTGCTTCATTACTAATATCTAATGCATGTCCATTCCAATCAGGAAGAGATTTAGCTAACGATACCGCAATAGCTCCAGATCCTGTACCGAGATCAGCCCATCTTCCACGATCAATATTAGACACTTTTTTCAAAGCGAAATCAATCATAAGCTCAGTTTCTTGCCTAGGGATAAGAGCCTCTTCTGAGACCTCTAACTCTATATCTCTCCAAGGGCACTTAGAAATCAAATATTGAAGTGGGGTTTTATCTTTTATATGAGATTCCCAAATAACTTCTAATTCTTCAGTTTCGATTTCTAAGGAAATAAAATTCTCAGGATTCAAAATAATACTTTGCAATTTACTCCAAGAGACTCCAGCCGCAATATCTAAAAGCCAATCAAAATCAACTTTTCTGCCGCCTTTCGATATCATTTTTTGTCTCCATTCAAGAAAGGTATTACCAGTAATGGATTTCAAAATCATAAATAATAATTGAATTCTTTAAAACTCAGGACCTTCTTCGAGCATTAATAATATCTTTTTTATATCTACTGGTAAGTCTTTTACTAACTTTATTGAGTGATTTATTTTTCTTACAACAACAAGTCCAATTATTGCTTCTGCACCAATAGCACCATTTGATTTTAAGAATAAAGTTTTACAATTAAGTCTTATTTTATTTTCTAGCTTAAATTGACTCTTTAATAGAACCTTTTCGCCATGAATAAAAGAAATTTTATATCTAAGTTGAATTGAAATAACTGGGATTTCAAATCCCTTTTCAGATAATTTTGAATATGAAAGTCCAAGTTGATCCAAAGCATCAATTCTACCCTCTTCTAAGAAGTTTAAATAAGATCCATGCCACATAACCCCAGCATGATCAGTATGCTGGGGTAAAACGGTTTTTATTAATTTCCATTGATTATTTCTTGAACTCATCCTGAAAAAGACAGTTATATCAATGCTTTAATTTAATAAATAAAGTTTGAAATAATACCTCTTAGAGATAAAACCTCATTAGTAATTTAGATCTCAAGCAATTACTTGAGATCAATTATGAGAAAAAAAGACCTAAATTACTTTTTAGGATTAGGACTCAATCTACCCTTGCTGGAATCTGAATAAAAGCTTGATTTTTCACCATCACTGGTAGAAACAAACAAACCAATAAGAAAAATAGTTGGTACTCCAACAAATAAAAGACTTGCGGCAAAGCCAAAACTAGTGGTTTCCATAACCGAGGTTTTTACTCAGAACAAATTTTACTGAAATAAACTATATATCCCTTAAGCAGAAAAACCTGGAATTGAATCAAAGAGACTGAGATTTTGTAATTTGCCGACAAATAATTAGTTGAAATAGTCCATTTTGCCTATTTGAATTTGAATAGCTTTAAAAAATTTTGAAATATGGAGGTTTTTAAGTGAATTTAATCCATGAATTTTCTCTTTTTTCAAACTGATTGAAGAAAAAAACAACTTAAAATTACAAAATCGCTAGAAATCCGAAAAATTCTTCTTTTTCTTTTTTTTTTAATTTTTTCTTGTCCACCACTGTTTATTTGCCAATTCAAACCACTAAAAACAAGATGAATTTCACCCAAGAGTGTCAAAAGTCATTTCAGGTCTCTACATCCTGTGCATTAACTCAAGCAATACCATTTACGATCATCCGAGTCTTGCTGCATTAAGCAGCTTCGTTATACGAACCTGACCCATGGGATTGCCCTGGTATCGGGTGCACACAGTCGTTATCAACGACCCTGGCCGCCTCTTGGCCGTGCACCTCATGCATACTGCTTTGTTAGCCGGCTGGGCCGGCTCAATGGCCTTATATGAATTGGCCATTTTTGATCCTTCTGATCCAGTACTTAATCCAATGTGGCGCCAAGGCATGTATGTCATGCCCTTTATGGCCCGCCTTGGAATTACAGGCAGCTGGAACGGATGGGATATAACCGGTGCAACCGGAGTTGACCCCGGTTTCTGGAGCTTCGAAGGTGTTGCTGCAGCTCATATAGTTTTCAGTGGTCTTTTGATGCTCGCTGCTGTATGGCACTGGACATACTGGGACCTTGAATTGTGGGAAGATTCCCGCACTGGAGAACCAGCTTTAGATCTTCCAAGAATCTTTGGAATTCATCTCTTTTTAGCTGGCTTGACCTGCTTTGGGTTTGGCGCATTTCATTGTTCAACCGTTGGCATATGGGTTTCTGATCCATATGGATTAACTGGTCATGTAGAAAAAGTTGCTCCAGTTTGGGGCGCAGAAGGATTTAATCCATTCAATGCTGGAGGAATTGTCGCTAATCACATTGGTGCAGGACTCTTAGGAATAATTGGTGGAATATTCCATATCACCAATAGACCGGGAGAAAGGCTTTATAGAGCTTTAAAGCTTGGAAGCCTAGAAGGAGTTCTTGCCAGTGCTCTGGCTGCTGTTCTTTTTGTTTCTTTCGTAGTCGCTGGAACCATGTGGTATGGATCAGCAACAACACCAGTTGAGCTATTTGGTCCTACTAGATATCAATGGGATTCTGGGTATTTCAAAACTGAAATCAACCGCAGAGTTCAAGAGTCTATGAATGATGGTGCCTCAAAAGCTGAAGCATATGGAGCCATCCCTGAGCAATTAGCTTTCTATGACTATGTTGGCAACAGTCCTGCTAAAGGAGGTCTCTTCAGAGTTGGGGCAATGGTTAATGGCGATGGAGTTCCAAGTGGATGGCAAGGTCACATCTCATTTACTGATAGTGATGGAAATGACTTAGAAGTAAGAAGAATTCCAAATTTCTTTGAAAACTTCCCTGTCATTCTTGAAGACAAGGATGGAAACGTTAAAGCTGACATTCCTTTCCGTCGCGCAGAAGCTAAGTACTCCATTGAACAAACTGGTGTCACAGCTACTGTTTATGGTGGTGAATTAAATGGACAAACATTTACTGATCCAGTAATAGTCAAACGTCTAGCTAGAAAGTCTCAACTTGGAGAAGCCTTCAAGTTTGACAGAGATCGCTACAAGTCAGATGGTGTATTCAGAAGCTCTCCAAGAGCATGGTTCACTTATGCACACTTGTGCTTTGGCTTGTTATTCCTCTTCGGGCACTGGTGGCACGCTGCAAGAACTCTATTTGGCGACAGATTCTCAGGTATCGATCCAGAACTTGGGGATCAGGTTGAGTTTGGTCTCTTCAAAAAACTTGGAGACGAATCAACCCGCCGAGTTCCTGGTCGAGCCTAAATCAGGATTCTTTAACCCCTTATACCGAGAACTTAGATGGAAGCTTTCTCCTACGTGCTAATCCTTACTTTGGCACTTGTAACTCTCTTCTTTGCTGTCGCATTCCGCGATCCTCCGAAATACGACAAGTAAAAGACATTAAAAAAGCCCTGAAATTTCAGGGCTTTTTTAATGTCTTTTACTTAATTAAAAAAAATTTATTAACTTAGAGCCCCCAATAAAAATATATTTTTTTTAAGTAAATAGTATTTTTATTTAATCTACCCCTTCTCAGAAGCCAAATAAATGTTTAAAGTTAGTTAAATCATTGAAAAGGGCTGCATGCAGTGCCCATCTTGTCAAAATACAGACAGTCGAGTTCTTGAATCTCGTTCAGCCGATTCTGGCAGAAGTGTAAGAAGAAGAAGGGAGTGCTTAAATTGCGACTTCCGATTTACTACATATGAAAGAATAGAAACAACACCAATTACTGTTTTAAAAAGAAGCGGAGCAAAAGAATTATTTAATCGAAGTAAAATAATTAATGGTTTAAGTAGAGCATGTGAAAAAACACTTATAAATGCATCTAAAATTGAATTTATTGTTGATGAAATAGAATTAGAACTCCATCAAGGAATACGCAAAGAAATAAAAACAAATGAGATTGGAGAAATGGTGCTTACACATCTAAAAGATATTAATGAAGTTGCTTATATCAGATTTGCCTCTGTTTATAGACAATTTGATGGAATTAATGATTTCATGAAAACCCTTGAATCACTAAAACCCATAAAAAATGAACAATTGGCATCAGTTCTTTAACTAGAACGAGCGATCAATAAAGTAGAATTTAAGCTCAATATGGTCGGCGGGCCATATTGTATTTCTATCGCACTGTCCTACAAAGGCAGACCGCCATTCAAGCATGTCTGAAAATCCAGCAAGCAAAGTTCAAGAAAAGAATTCTGAAAAAGAAGAATCAATATCTGAAGAAATTATCTCAAATTCCGTAAACGCAGAATTTGAAGAGAATTCCATGAACGAATTAAAAGAAGAAGATATTCCAAAAAACATTCCTGCTGCTGATAACTCTTCAAGCAGAACTAATAAGAGTGATCTTGAAAGTGCAGGATTTACTCTTGATGAATTTGCATCTTTACTAAGTAAATATGACTACAATTTCAAACCTGGAGATATAGTCAATGGAACTGTTTTTGCTCTTGAATCCAAAGGAGCAATGATTGACATTGGTGCTAAAACAGCTGCTTTCATGCCAATGCAGGAAGTATCAATAAATAGAGTCGAGGGCCTAAGTGATGTTTTACAGCCTTCAGAAATTAGAGAATTTTTTATAATGACTGAAGAGAATGAGGATGGTCAGTTATCTTTATCAATTAGAAGAATTGAGTACCAACGCGCTTGGGAAAGAGTTAGACAATTGCAAAAAGAAGATGCCACAATTTATTCAGAGGTTTTTGCTACTAATAGAGGTGGAGCACTTGTTAGAGTTGAAGGGCTTAGAGGTTTTATCCCTGGATCCCATATAAGTACTAGAAAGGCAAAAGAGGAACTAGTCGCTGATTTTCTACCTTTAAAATTCTTAGAAGTTGATGAAGAAAGGAATAGGCTAGTTTTAAGTCATCGAAGGGCTTTGGTTGAAAGAAAAATGAATCGTCTGGAAGTTGGAGAAGTTGTTGTAGGAGCAGTAAGAGGAATTAAACCTTATGGTGCATTTATAGATATTGGAGGCGTAAGTGGACTGCTTCACATTTCAGAAATAAGTCATGAACATATTGAAACTCCACATTCTGTATTAAACGTCAATGACCAAATGAAGGTCATGATCATAGACCTAGATGCTGAAAGAGGACGAATTTCACTATCTACCAAGGCACTTGAACCAGAACCTGGAGATATGCTCACAGACCCCCAAAAAGTTTTTGATAAAGCAGAAGAGATGGCAGCAAGATATAAACAAATGCTTCTTGAACAAGCCGAAGAAGGAGAAGATCCTATTGCAGTAATGACTATTTGATTAGTTACATTTTTAGAAATGGCAGAGCTTTTAATAAAAAATAGTTCTGTTGGTTTTATTAAGGCAATAATATTTGATAAGGATGGAACATTATCAAATAGTGAAGAATGCTTATTAGAACTTGCTAAAACTAGGATAGATTTTTTTGAAGCTAGATTTAAAAAATTAAGACTCAGCAATATTAAAATTTGGTTTTTGAGAAAGTTCCTTAGTTCTGTTTATGGATTAAAAAAAGATTATCTTTCAGCTAATGCATCCTTAGCAATAGCTTCTAGAGAGCAAAATATTATATCTACTGCCACGATTTTTACCCTATTTGGTTTCGATTGGTTTCAATCACTTTCAATAGGTAAAGAAATCTTCAATGAAGTAGATATTTATCTTTCTAATCAAAAAGGTAATAATAAAAAGCAGAGAGCTCTAATTTCAGGAGCTTTAGATCTATTGGTTTCTCTAAAAAAAAAAGGAGTATCTATTGCACTAATGACAAATGATACACAAGGAGGAATTGAAGAATTTATTTGCAAGAATAAATTAGAAGGTATATTTGATTATATTTGGAGTGCTGAGAATAAACCGTCAAAACCTAACCCAAAAGCAGTTATAGAACTTTGCAAAAAAATGAACTTTAATCCTTCAGATTGTGCTCTTATTTCAGATGCAGATACTGATTTAAGAATGGCCAAAGAAGCGGGCGTACCAATAGTTGTAGGCTTTAATGGTGGCTGGGAAACCCCCCCCAGACTTACTGAAAAAAGATTTCTTATAGAAAAATTAAATGAATTAAAAATTCATTCAAGCAACTAAAATATTGAATATTAATATTTTAAATGAGTAGATACGTTTTCACATCTGAATCTGTCACGGAAGGTCATCCAGACAAAATCTGTGATCAAGTGAGTGACGCAGTTTTAGATGCATGCTTAAGTGCAGATCCAACCAGCAGAGTCGCATGCGAAGCAGTTGTTAATACTGGCTTATGTTTAATAACTGGAGAAATAACTTCCAAAGCAGAGGTGGATTTCAACAAGCTTGTTAGAGACGTCATCAAAAGCATTGGCTATAGAAGTGCTAGTGATGGGGGATTTGATGCTAATAGTTGCGCAGTTCTAGTCGCACTTGACCAACAGTCTTCAGATATAGCTCAAGGTGTAAATGAAGCTGAAGATCATTCAACAGATCCGCTAGATCAAGTTGGGGCTGGTGATCAGGGGATAATGTTTGGATTTGCTTGTGACGAGACTCCTGAACTTATGCCCTTGCCAATAAGTCTCGCTCATCGATTAGCAAGAAGGCTTGCGTTAGTGAGGCATCAAAAAATAATCGATTATCTTTTACCTGATGGAAAAACTCAAGTAAGTGTCTCTTATGAAAACGGAGTACCCCGCTCCATAGACACAATTCTGATTTCTACTCAGCACAAATCAGAAGTTGCAGGAATAACGCTTGAAGAGGAAATTCAGAAAAGAATTGCTAAAGACCTATGGAAATTTGTTGTTGAGCCTGCTACTGAAGACCTACCTCTAAAACCCGCGAAAGAATCAACACGCTTCCTTGTTAATCCCACTGGGAAATTTGTTATTGGAGGTCCTCAAGGCGACGCAGGTCTAACTGGAAGAAAAATAATTGTAGACACATATGGAGGATATGCTCGACATGGAGGAGGCGCTTTCTCGGGGAAAGACCCTACTAAAGTAGATAGATCTGCAGCTTATGCAGCAAGATTTGTTGCGAAGGCATTAGTTGCAGCAAGCCTTGCAAAAAAAGTTGAAGTTCAATTAAGTTACGCAATCGGAGTCGCAAAACCTATATCGATACTTGTAGATTCATTTGGTACAGGAAAGGTTTCAGACTCTGAACTGACACGACTTGTACAAGATCAATTCGATCTAAGACCAAGCGCAATTATTAAAGCATTCGATCTTCAAAACCTACCAAGTAATAGAGGTGGACGTTTTTATAGAGATACTGCTGCCTATGGTCATTTTGGTAGAACGGATATTCTTCTTCCATGGGAGGACGTATCTCAAAAAGCAAAAGAACTAAGTTTACTAAGATAAAAAGAATTTAATAAAAAAATGTTAAATAAATCTCTTGTACTTGGTATAGATCTTGGTACATCAGGTGTAAGAATTGCAATTATTAATACTAAAAAGAAAATACTATTCACGTCATCAAAAACATATTCTAAAGGTCTCGAAATATCAGAAGACTGGCTAAATAGCCTAAAAACTCTAATACAAGAAACTCCAAAAGATCTAAAAGAAAAATTGGTTTCTTGTTCAGTAGCAGGGACGTCTGGCACACTCTTAGCATGCAAGAAGGATGGAAAGCCTATAGGGAAAGCTCTACCTTATTTCTTATCGTTTTCGGAATATTCAAAAGAGATTGATAAGTTATTTACAAAAGAATGTCCAGGCTCAAGTATAAGTGGAAGTGTGGGGAGAGCACTAAGACTTATAGCATTATACGGTAATGAAATAATCTTAAGACACCAAGCAGATTGGATTACTGGATGGCTTATGAATAATTGGGATTATGGAGAGGAAGGTAACAATATTAGGATGGGTTGGGAAATATCAAATAATTCATGGCCAGAAAACTTTAAACATTTAAAGTGGTTACAATGCCTTCCTAAAATAATTCCCTCAGGTCAAACAATGGGAAATATATGTACTAATAAAGCAAATGAATTAAATCTACCCAAAAATCTTCAAGTAATAGCGGGAACTACAGATTCTAATGCTGGGGTTTTAGCGACTTTTCCTAATAAAAATGATGGAGTAACAATCCTTGGTAGCACAATAGTTATTAAAAAGTTTGTAAACAATGCCCTTTCAGGTAAAGGAATCTCAAATCATAGATTATTAGGAACTTGGTTATCTGGTGGTGCCTCTAATTCAGGTGCTGCGATACTTCTTGATTTCTTTAATCTTGAATATATTGAAGAATTAAGCAAACAAATAAATCCTAATAAATCAACAGGATTAAATCTTATTCCACTATCAAAGCAAGGAGAAAGATTTCCAATCGATAATCCCAATTTACAACCTAAATTAGGACCTAGACCAGTCAGTGATTCTCTTTATCTTCATGCATTATTTGAAGGGTTAGCAAAGATAGAAGCAAGAGGCTGGCACAAACTTCATGAATTAGGAGCTGATTTACCTAGGCAAATAATTACTATCGGAGGAGGTGCGAAAAACATTACTTGGAAAAAAATAAGAGAAAGAGAAATCGGTATACCAATAAAAATTTGCAACAGACCCCCGGCTGCAGGGGTAGCAAGTATTGCTTTAAAGGGATTATTATGAATAAAGAATTCAAATCTTTCTAAAATTCTTAATCTCAGTTTCTTAAAATCGATTTAACTTGTTAATTAATTTCTAAGTTTACTAGATAAAAAAATGAATTCCGAGTCAATTAACCAAGAATCAAGTACAAGGATATGTAATCATATGAACAAAGATCATGAAGATGCAGTTAATGCATATGCAAAATATTATGGAAAAATTAAAACTTTTAAATCAGCGAAAATGATAAGCCTATCTCCCAAATCTTTTCAGCTTAAAATTGATGACCAGACAGTAGAAATAAAATTTGATCATATTCTTCAAGACTGTTCGGATGCTCATAAAACATTGGTGAAGATGATTAAAGCTATTCCTGAGTTATGAAATTTGCTTTATAAAAAATCATGAGAAAGCTAGCTTTCTCATGATTTTCAAATTACTTTTGCAATTAGACATAAGAAAATTAAGGTGATTTCAATTTATTTTTCAATAAGGTACTTACGAATTGGTAGATTATTACATGTTAAAGCCGGGATAGCTCAGTTGGTAGAGCAGGCGACTGAAAATCGCCGTGTCCCCAGTTCAAATCTGGGTCCTGGCACCATTCAAATAGGAGCATTTGAATATTAAAAGCACCTCCAACAAGGTGTTTTTTAATGTCTAGAACATTATTCGTAATATTTTTATCTTTGTATCTACCCAACCTATATTTGAAACCGAGAGGCATTTAAGCCGTAAGTTGATAAGTAGCCCATCTTATTATTACAAAACTGTATAAGAGTTGATACTAGAAGCTCAAAAAGTAAAAGATCATTTCAATCTTGGGTTAGCATAAATGAAATTAGTTGTTAAGAGATGATGAACCTTTTATTTGGCGTTCAAAGTACGTTTGATCTATCCAAGGTAGATTTCTCATCAGGGCTAGGTATAAATTCACCTGATCTTGCTGGCATATCATTTTTAATGGTTATTTTTGCAGGGGTTTTAGCTTTGAGGCTTGGAACAACTCTTAGAGATTCCTAGTTGCCAAAAACACTAGAAGTTAAATTCTTAAAATTTATCATTTTAAATACTGGGTAATTAACTTTCTGGGCCATTAGTAAGATTAGATAATTTTAATTTTGATTTCTTCGAAAGAAGTTAACAATTAAAATGAAAACAATAATAATTAAGACTAGAAGATCGTTAATATCCGGCAAAATCAAAAGCTGATAATCAAATATATTTTAAACAATAATCAAAATTTTTGTTGGTTTTCATATCATTTATCTCCAAATTCATTAGTTAGCATATAAGCCAGAAATATACTACGGTAGGGTTTAGAGACCAAGATAAATAACGATTAACTATATTACACAGACTTCATAATTTTAAATATATCATTAAAGAGTTAAAATGAATTAAACATTTGATTTTATTTTCATGAATTTAGAGGCATCTAATGAAAATTTATATAATAATGCTGATAGTTTTGCAATGGCATTCGATGCAGCATGGAATGATTGTGATTTAGGAAATAATAAAGATATAAAAATCGATGAAAAGATAGAAAAAGCTTTTAAGAAGATTAAAAATCACCCTTTTCTAATTTCAAATCCAATCCAATCAAAAAATATTGCTCTCTTCAGAATTAAATTATTAGGTCTAGCCTAAGTTTCAAATAATAAGAAAAACCATATGCATTCTTCAATAGGTATTTTTAAAATAATCTAAGTACCATTCAGCAAACATTTTAATACCATTCTCTATGGATGTTGTGGGTTTATATTCTACCCATGAATTAAGCAAATCCATCCTTGCAGCTGTAGAAACCACATCTCCTGGCTGCATAGGTTGCAAATTCTTTATAGCTTTCTTTCCTAAATTCTTCTCTAATAACTCTATAAAATATGTGAGTTGAATTGGATGCGAATTACCTATATTAAAAATCCTATAAGGTGCAGATGAAGTTGAAGGGTTAGGAATAAGTGGATTAAAGTGATCATCAATACTTGCTTTCTTGAAGCAACAACGAATTACCCCCTCTACTACATCATCGATGTAAGTGAAATCCCTCTGCATTTTTCCGTGATTAAATACTTTTATTGGCTCATTATTTAAAATTGATCTCGCAAAAATCATTGGAGCCATATCGGGTCTTCCCCATGGGCCATAAACGGTAAAAAATCGAAGCCCAGTTGTTGGCAAGTCATATAAGTGACTATAGGTATGGGCCATTAATTCATTAGATTTCTTAGTAGCCGCATACAAACTCACTGGATGATTTACTGCTTGTTCTTCATAGAAAGGAAGATTTTTATTGCCACCATAAACAGAGCTGCTAGATGCATAAATCAAATGAGGAATCTTATGCTGCCTACATCCTTCAAGTACATTTCCAAAACCCACCAAATTGCTTTGTATATATGCCGCAGGGTTAGTTATTGAATAACGAACACCAGCTTGCGCCGCTAGGTGAACAAAAACTTTTGGGTTGTATCTATTAATTATGTCTTGCAATACTTTATTATCTTCTATAGGAATCTGATAAAAAAACCATTCTCCATTTTTCCTAGAAATTTTCTCAATTTCAGTTAATCTAGATCTCTTTAAGGAAGTAGAATAATAGTCATTTAAGTTATCAATACCTATAACTTTACAATCCAAAGTAAGAAGAGCTTTCACCAAAGCCGCGCCAATAAAACCTGCAGCACCTGTTACAAGAATTGTCTCATTACTTACCTTTGATTTCATAAGTTTATTGTAATTTACAAAAAATAAACAATTTCACTAGCATCATAGCATCAAACTGATTTACTTTTTAAATTTAAAATAGTTAATTACTTTTTTAGTTTAAAAAGGTTAATTTCTTTTCAAAATATTCTCTTGTAATTGCCAATCCCTCTCTAAACATTATTT
The DNA here is from genome assembly GCF_027359595.1 of Prochlorococcus marinus str. MIT 0912. NCBI lineage: Bacteria > Bacillati > Cyanobacteriota > Cyanophyceae > Synechococcales > Prochlorococcaceae > Prochlorococcus > Prochlorococcus marinus. The sequence goes on along the minus strand of NZ_CP114783.1, from coordinate 1,697,602 downwards.
TTGGCTCCCAATTTAATTGTTTTTTCGCATGATAAATTGAAGGTTTTCTTCTCATAGGATCATCCTCAAGTTCTTTCGAAAATTTTAGATTTACTTTTTTAATTGATGTATTTCTAATTAAGTTAGTTATTTGAAGAATAGATAATTCTTCAGGATTACCTAAATTCATAGGTCCTTTATTTGAAGAATCCATAAATAAAGTTAAACCATCTATCAAATCATCAACAAAACAAAAGCTTCTGGTTTGATTACCATTCCCATAAATAGTTAAATCCTTTCCATGTATTGATTGAACTAATAAGTTGCTAATAAGTCTCCCATCGTTTAATAACATTCTAGGACCATAAGTATTAAATATTCTGGCAATTCTTATCTCTATACCATGCACTCTCATATAGTCATAACATAATGATTCTGCAACACGTTTACCTTCATTATAGCAACTACGAATTCCGATAGGGTTTACATTTCCGTTATATTTTTCAGATTGAGGATGTATTTCGGGATTGCCATAAACTTCACTAGTACTTGCGAATAATATTCGAGCTCCAACTCTCTTCGCTAATCCGAGCATATTGTAAGTTCCAAGAAAACTCGTCTTAGCTGTTTTAATAGGGTTAAATTGATAATGAATTGGAGAAGCTGGACAAGCCAAATGCCAAATCCTGTCAACATCAAGCTTGATTGGCTCGGTAACGTCATGTTGTATAAGCTCAAAAAATGGATGTCCAATCCAATGTTCAATATTTTCTTTACTTCCAGTAAAAAAATTATCCAAACATATAACTTTTTCTCCAGATTTCATTAAGCGATCAATCAAATGAGAACCCAGAAACCCAGCTCCCCCAGTAACCAAGTTTTTTACAGGAAATGTGGGCATCAAATTTCACGCTTTAGAATTTTATTTTAGTATCGTGCCAAAAATCATGAAATTGATTATTTGTCTGTCACGTAAATCTTTATAGATTAACTAAATCAAACAAATTTTAAATAGGATAATTAAATTAGAAATCTTTTAACAGCTTATCCTCTATAACCAGGAGTCCAATTTGAAAAAAGAAAAATTAAAAAAGTGCCTCACTATTGCATTATTCACAGGTGGTTTTATTTTACTTGTCTTCTTAATTCAGACTTATGGAATTGAACCATTAAGAAGTGCCGTTAAAGAAATGGGCATTTGGGCACCTCTTGGAATTCTTATACTTCGTGGAATAAGCGTAATCCTTCCAGCATTGCCTAGCTCAGTTTATTCACTTTTAGCTGGATCATTACTTGGCTTCAAAACAGGTTATCTAACTATTTTTATTTCTGACCTAATTTTTTGCCAGTTAGCATTTTTTATAGCTAGAAATTTCGGACGTGCTCCTGTTCGGAAATTAGTTGGCGTAAAAGCCATGAAAAGAATTGAGGGTTTTAATCAAAATCAACTAGAAGGAAATTTCTTTCTAATGACAGGTTTATTAATGACTGGACTTTTTGATTTTTTAAGCTATGCACTTGGGATAGGGGGAACAAGTTGGAGGATTTTCACGCCAGCTCTAATAATCAGTTTATTAATAAGCGATTCAATTATTGTTGCTGTTGGAGCAGGAGTAAGTCAGGGCGCAGGACTAATGCTTGGGGGAGCTTTACTGGGCATGTTTGCACTAGCAACAATCGCTGGATTTAATAAAAATAGAGTCTCAGAAACTCAAGAGAAAAGCCAATGAATTCGAGACAAGTATTAAGAAATTAAATAATATCGATAACTAAAAAGAAAAAATTTATATTTATTCTCTTTATATTGTTAAACTTAAATGCTACAAAATATTGATATGAAAAGTATTCCATTTAAAGCTCTCAGGTTGGGAGCTGAAGCTATTAATAAAAATCCCGTTAAGTATAATAAAAGCAGAGTATCTGGAAGTAAAATAACCACATATGGATTACATATAAGAGGAGCATCGATGCCAGGAGAAAAAGATAAGTTCACAGTCACATCTAAAAGCAAACCTAAACAATTCGAAAACTTACTTCATAACAAAGTTATGAGTAGTTATAGAAGAGATAAGATTGAAAGTTATAACTACAAAAGACAAAACAGAGAAAGTTCTGAAGTAAATATGCTTCAAATAAACGAATTTGTTCCTAATGATGATGATGCATTACTTGTAGCAATTAATGCATTATATAAAAATATCTTTGGAAACTTATCTTTAATGCAATCTGAGCGTCCAATTGATATTGAAAGGAAACTAAGAAATGGAGATATCACAGTAAGAGAATTTACAAGAAAAATTTGCAAGTCAACTATTTATAAAAATTTCTACTTTGATAGTATTAGCCAATATAAATCTATCAAGTTAAGATACAAGCATATTCTTGGTAGGCCGATCAAAAATGAACTTGAAGTAACTCAAAGTTCGAATATTATAAATGACCTAGGTTTTGAAGCTCATATTGATTTTCTGATAGACTCTGATGAATATAATAATATTTTCGGTGAAGATATAGTTCCATACATGAGGTCATGGAATTCTCCAATTGGTTTTAAAACAAAAAGTTTTCTAGAAACTTCATCAATAACAAAAGCTTTTGCTACAAGTGACATTTGTTAGATCATTTAATTATCTATACATAAATTAATCCAAATTAAAATAAAGTAGATGAATATTGAAGAATTTTTCTTAAAAAGCGTTGGGGAGTGGAACTCAATGAGAAGTGGACATTCACTAGCATTTCAAGAGTTTGAAGAAATAAGAAGTAAAATAAAAATATTTCCTTCTAAAAGAAACGATTCTAGAGTAACTAAATTTTTAAAAGATAATTTAATAAATACTAATGTAATAAATAAAACATTCCTAATTAATTGGGAATCAAAAAGTGAATGGGATGAGGAGAATCAAAAAGAAAACTCTTCTGGCGAAAGTATACTCGTTCCGATAGAGGTTTCTAAAACAGAAGGAAAGATAATTAGGAGCGTTGGATACACTCAAGCAATAAAAGTAGTATCATTATATAAAATTCTTGCTGACGGAACTCTAATCATTTATTCAGACTATAGTGATATTTGTACAGAAGAAAGAATATGGTTTGTCTCCAACAATGTAAGAAGTAGATCTTCTGTTACCAGAGCAATAGGTTCATTAGCTATACTGCAAACCTCTTATGCATCCGAAATTCGTTATATAAAAAAATAAATCATATTTTAAGATGAGAAACAAAGCCTTAATAGAATTTTCAAAGATAATTTCAGGCGTATTTAGCAATAAGGAGCAAGCTTTAAATAATCCAAAAAACTTTGCACATATTCAAATACATATTCGGCCGTTATTTTTTAAAACTTATAAATGTTTTGCGTTCTACTCGGAACAGAGATATCAGCATGATATATGGAATCCATATAGACAGTCAATTAATAAATTATCACAAGATAAAGAAATCTTTATTTTAAGTAATCATAAAATCGAAGACAAAGAAAAATTTACTGGTGGTGCTTTAGATATATCTCTTCTAGATCAAATATCTAAATACAAGTTATATGAAAAGTCTGGTTGTTCTATGTATTTTAGAGAAACAAAACCAGGAAATTTCTCAGGGAGTATAGAATCAGGTTGTAAATGCTATATACAATATGGGAAAGATAAAACTTATTTAAAAAGTGAAGTTAAAGTTAATAAAAATAATCTTATTTCTGAAGATTCTGGATATCAAATAGAGACTGATAAAAAAATTTGGGGATCAGACTTTGGGCCATTAATATTTAAAAAAATAAATGATTTTGATTCTTTTATTGATGCAAATTGGTTATAGAACTTCGATTTCTCGTTTACAAAAAAAAAATTGACTAAGAACTAATTTCTTTTGCCTTTAATCTAACGAATCTATGGCTATCATTAAGAAACAATTTAGCTAAATCTTTTTTCATCTGATTTTGCTTATTCTGTAATACAAATAAGGCTGTATATCTATTTTTCCAGTAAGGTGTTTTACTCTCGTCTGAAAACTGATTTATATTATTATAAAATTTATTTTCATTCAAACAACCTAATATTTGTATTGCTGAAGATTTAAATTTCATATAATTAGGCCAAGTATCGGATAATACAAAATCTACTTTATCTAAAAGTAATTCATCATATAATTGCTGATCCAATAGTAATTTATATACACTAATAAAGAAGTAAATAGCGCCATAATCTGATCTAGCTCTATCCCAATTATTATTTAGATAATATAAAACATTTTCTAAAGGGAATTTTAATAATTCTTTGATTGAATGATAACATCTATTAAAGTCAGTATGAAAAAGTTGTTCAACAAAAAAACTTAATTCATTATTAAAGTTATTAACTTCTAAGGTATCTATTTTATTTGGATCATCAACAACAACTGAATCTATACAATTAAATAGTTTGATATTTTCGCAAAATAGTAGTTCATTGCTCCAAAGAGAGTCTATTGCCTGTAATTTAAATGATGGAGAAATTGGAGCCTTAATTAAAACCGGTAAAACAGATAAATGACCAGCATTTATAATATCCTGAACTGCACAATGTCTATCGTTTTGATTTGATAGTCTCAAAAACTTTTTCAGTTCACCCAGCTTATCCTCTTCACCAGCAAGTTTTATTAATGCCGCAAAGGATGCTCCTTTAACTCTATTAGAGGATTTCTTATCTCTTGATAATGATCTAATCATATCTATTTCTTTCCTAACTCCTAAATTAGTTAATGTTTGTATAACTACTCTTTTATTATTAAATTGATTATATAATTTTGAACAAATCTTGTTAATGATATTAATATCATCACATTTAAGTTTACCTAATGACCAAATAACTGTCTCAACAAGATAATCATCATCATTTTCTAGAAACTCTGCAATAGTTTGGATGGCTTTTTTACAACCGTAATTAGCAAGTACCTCTATTGCTTTCCTTTTGGCTATCTTATATTCAAGTTTTTCACAGTCATATTTAATAAAGTCAAGTAGGACCATTTCTGATTCTTCACAAGGAAAATTTGCCAAGTGGAATACAGCTTTATAATAATCTGCTAAAAGCTTAACCTCAGAAATTGGTCTTCTAAGAATATTGATAGCATCTATTTTATTTATTTTCGGTAGATTATTAAATGGATTAGATTGCACTTTAAATATAAGGGTATGTATTTATGAGATAAGCTGAGAGCTTTACATTCAGCATCAAAATTGTGCCGAATGTAAAAGGATATTATTTATGAAAATACATTTAATAAAATCATAGTGGATTATTTAATCTAGATTATATAATAATCTTTCAAGTGGATAAGAAAAAAGTGGATAATTACTTGAACAGTGAACTAACGGCTGAAGAAGAAATTGAAAAGGCCAAGGGGAATAAACACAACATAATGAGTAGGAAAAAATCAAGTCAAAACGAGATCAAGTTATTAGTCAAAGGCCTTTGTGATGAAAATGGTTTAGCAAGAAGAAATTATGCAAAAGCAATAGCCGAGTTTGGTTCAGCAGCCTTACCTGAGTTAATCAAAGCTCTTCTGAATAGTAAAAACGTAATACAGAGAAGAGCGGCAGCAAAAACTTTAAAGTTAGTTAACGATCCATCAGCTTTACCTCATTTAATCAAAGCACTTACCAATGATTCAGATTCTGTAGTGCAATTCTCAGCAGCTGGTGCAATTGCAATTTTTGGAGAGGCTGCTGTTAATCATCTAATCATTGTCTTGGAGAATCAAGAATATACAGAAATGCAATATGGTCTTGCAGCATGGTGTTTAGAATTTATCGGAGCGAAAGCCCCTAATGCAATAAAAAAAGCAGCTAAATCAAAAAACAATAATGTAAAATCAGCTGCAATTTCAGCACTTGAAGAACACATTAGACAGTCCCAAGATCAAGAAGCAATTCAATTAGTAGAAAGTGCTATTAATGATACTGCCGAAAATATTCAGATTGAAGCTATTAAATTAGTTGGTAAATTGTACAGAATAGAATCTTTAATTCCTACCTTAATATTAAAATTAAAAAACAAAAATCCAGATATTCGGAAAGCTTCCATATTGTCATTAATCCAACTTAATATTAACGAAGCTATAAATCCACTCAAAGACCTTCTTGAAGTTGAGCAGGATAAATATGTTATAGCAATTATTAAATTAGCTTTAAGAAAAATCAACAAATAAAAGACTTAATAAATAATCTAGAATATTAAATAATTTTATCTCTCAAAATATCTTCTTTTATCATTTGATCAATAGATTTATCATTTAATAAGTCATCAAATAAATCATCAATAGTCTGATCTTTCATTTCCAAAAGAGCGCTAATAGAAGCTTTCGATCTTAATAAGTCTTTATCTCTACAAGTTTTCATTAAAATATTTCTACCTGTTGTCCCTAATTGCCTCAAAAGAGAAATAACAGTCAAAATTATTTCAGGAGCACTATCTTTAAGTGCTAAATCAACTACTAACATCTCATCCTGAGTTAATTCTTCTAAATTAAAATTAACGACAACTTTAAGAATAGTTTTAAGGCAGCTAACTTTAACATTTGTGTTGTTAGTTTCCATATACAATTTACAGATTGACTTTAAAGCCTTTTCTCCAAATCGTCCCAAAGCTAATATTGATTTTCTTCTAATAAATAAATCTTCTTCCTTGAGATTAGCTAAAAGATTATTCATAAATTTAAACTCAAATTCTTTTTTTAAAATCAAAAATGCTTGAGAATTAATATTTGGATTTGGATGCAAGAAATCTTGATAAAGTTCTATATATTTATTTAAATCTAAAGAATTAATCATTATACGTTCAAATAATTATTTAAACACTACGAAAAAATATTTTAATTCAATTAATTTATTTTTATGCAAGTGCATTTATTAAATAATCCAATAATCCTTTGAATTCCGTTTCGGCTTGCTGACCCATAACATCATTGATTTTAATTTCATCTCGAATAAAAATAAATGCTTCAATATATGCAGCTGTTGGTAATAGCTGGATACGAATAATTTCTCTCATGCCTGATATTCCCCATTCATCTAAAGGACCTGTCCCACCAGTTACTAAGCAATAATTAATAAGACGCAAGTAATGATGAATATCTCTCACGCACTTATCTTTATTTGCCTGATCATATGAGCCATTTTTATAAACAGCATCAACGGCAAGATTGGTGAATTTATCAAGACAAGAAGCAAGTTTTTCTGCAGCCTCTAGACGAGCTTTTGCCCTATCAAAAGAACCTTTCACAGACTCAAAATCGCTCATACTGGGAAATCTTCCTGCTGCATCAGCTGCGCTAACAACGGTTGTAACTGCAGATTTCATAGTGACTTAATAAGAAATGGTTTGCATGATGTAGTGGAAGCAATTAGACTTTCATGTTCAACTCAAAGCCTCAATTACAAGATCAAAATAAGATGCCGCCTCAGATGCGATGTCTTGACATTGTGCTCCTGATCCAGAATTAATCCCTTTAAACATTTTTCTTCCTGTATTTGTCTCGGTCATAATTGCAACTGTGGCAATCTTCATTATTTCAACTGCCCTAATAGCATTAGAGGTTGGGACGCCAAGAGCAAGATATGTTTCTTTCAAACCATTGAGGCATCTATCTTCAAGAACAGAGGGATCCCCTGCAAGAAGCGCGTAGCTTACATATCTCAAAATAATTTCTCCATCCCTTAAACAAGCTGCCATTCTACGAGTGGGATAGCAATGTCCTCCTGGCTGAGTAAGCCCAGTATTTTCACAAACCATTCCCGCCACAGCATCTGCAGCAATGCAAGAGACATTTTGAGTTATTGCAAGAGTTGCATCAATTCTTTTATTTGCATCTGCAACGTACTTTCTTAAATCTGCAAGATCCTCACTACCAATTGCGGCGCCCTTGGCATCAGCACTTACAACTGTTCTAGAAAACGCATCAAGCATCTTTTAAATACCTAGCTTCTAATAAGTAAAAGAGTTCAAGTAAAGACTTAATAGTCATTACTTATTCAACTTAAGACTTACAGTCAAATTTGATTGAAAGAGACCTAAGAACGCAATGCTTCTTAACTGTAAGAAAAACTTCCAAGAAAAACAAACCATAGAGTTATCTCAAAAAGCTTATAAGCAAAGTGGGATATCACTAATTTGAGCTATTGTTACAACAAAAAATGAAAAGTCCAACTGAAGAAGAATTTGAAGAGTCAATTAAGGAACTAAGCGAATACAAAAATCGTTTAGAAAAAGAGGTAATAACTATTTCACAAAAGCTAAAAATGCCTCAAACAAAAATCAAATCAATTATCAACTCTCATCAAGAACTTAATCAAATAGAAATAATTCTTTCTAAGCTATATAAACAAAAAGAGAATGCAACATCCAAGTTGATTTCATGATTTTGTTTTGGCTGCTTAAATAATATAAAAATCTACCCTATGAATGTTGCAAAACTAAATTCAATTAAATGTATTTAAAGTCTATAAAATGAAACAATCAAACAGTATATTTCTAAATGGATTAAACGAGGCTCAGTCTCATGCAGTTGATCATTTTCATGGTCCATTATTAGTTGTAGCAGGAGCAGGAAGCGGAAAGACAAGAGCTCTTACTCATCGTATTGCGCATTTAATTACTGAATACAAAGTCGACCCTAGTTCTATTCTTGCAGTTACTTTTACCAATAAAGCTGCAAGAGAGATGAAAGATAGACTTGAATTGCTTTTAGCAAAAAGGTTATCAAGTCTTACCCACGGGAAGCCCTGGAATGCCTTGCAAGTAGCAGAACAAAGACAAATTCGTAATCGTATACATCGTGAAATCAGTCGTGAATTATGGATAGGTACTTTTCACGCTTTATTTTCGAGATTATTACGCTTTGACATCGACAAATTCAAAGACCCTGAAGGATTGACATGGACTAAACAGTTTTCAATATATGACGAAACAGATGCCCAAAGTCTTATCAAAGAAATAGTTACACAAGACCTTCAATTAGATCCAAAAAGATTTGAACCAAAAAAAGTACGCTGGGCAATAAGTAATGCAAAAAATCAATGCTTACTTCCTGATGACTTATCAAATAATCAAGAAGGTCAAAGAGGAAAATTAGTTGCTGAAACTTATAGACTTTATAGAAAAGCTTTAGCTGCTAATAATGCATTAGATTTTGATGATCTCCTATTAATACCTGTTCAATTACTACAACAAAATGAAAAAATAAGAACTTATTGGCACAGTCGTTTCAAACATGTTTTAGTTGATGAATATCAAGATACTAATTGGACACAATACGAATTAATTAAACAATTGGTTACCAATGGTAAAGATCCATCTTCTTTTCAAGATTGGAATAATCGATCAGTTTTTGTTGTTGGCGATGCAGATCAAAGTATTTACAGCTTTAGAGCTGCGGACTTTAGGATACTAATGGGATTTCAGGAGGACTTTGGACAGAAAAACCTAGAAAATACAAATGATTCAACTCTCGTCAAACTTGAAGAAAATTATCGATCTACCTCTACCATCCTCGAAGCAGCAAATTCATTAATTTCCAACAATAAAGAAAGAATAGATAAAGTTCTTAGAGCAACTAGAGGAGAAGGTGAGCCTATTAGATTAACAAGGTGTGACGATGAGATAGCAGAGGCAGAGGCAGTTATTCATAGGCTAAGAATTTTAGATGCCTCGAATCCAGAATTAAATTGGGGAGATATGGCTATTCTTTATAGAACTAATGCGCAATCAAGAGCAATTGAGGACTCATTGGTCCGCTGGAGTATTCCATACATTGTGGTTGGAGGATTACGTTTTTATGATCGAAGAGAAATTAAAGATCTACTAGCTTATTTAAGACTTTTAATTAATCCATCTGACAGTGTCAGTCTTTTAAGAGTTTTAAACGTTCCTAAAAGAGGGATTGGTAAAACAACAGTTCAAAGATTGAGTGATGCTGCTAGTCAATTAAAAATTCCGCTTTGGGAAGTTGTAAATGACCCCGAAGCTGTCAGATCTCTCGCTGGAAGATCAGCCAAAGGTCTTTTGATTTTTAGTGAGCTTATTAATGAATTACAAAGTCATCTTCTCTCTTCAAGCCCCGCCGAGTTAGTTCAATTAGTTTTAGAAAAAAGTGGCTATTTAAGTGAATTAATTGCGACAGGAACAGATGAGGCAGAAGAAAGAAGACGCAATCTTCAAGAACTAGTGAATGCCGCGTTGCAATATCAGGAAGAAAGCGAAGATGCAAATTTAGAAGGTTTTTTATCAACTGCTGCTTTATCAAGCGATGCAGACAATAAAGACACTGCTTCAAATCGAGTCACATTAATGACTCTTCACAGCAGTAAAGGTTTGGAATTTCCTGTCGTTTGTCTTGTAGGAATGGAGCAAGGCTTATTCCCAAGCTATAGATCACTTGATGATCCATCTTCACTTGAGGAAGAAAGACGACTTTGTTACGTAGGACTGACTAGAGCAAAAGAAAAACTATTTCTCTTTCATGCATCTGAGAGAAGAATGTGGGGAGGAATGAGAGAACCAGCTATCGCATCTATATTCCTCTCCGAAATACCAGAAGAACTTGTTAAAGGCGATATCCCATTATCTGGTGGGGCTACATTAAGAAGAGAAAAAAATCTAGACAGACTAACTAGAATTGATCGCCAAAGTAATAAAAGGTCTTTTCCTAGTAAAGCTGAAAATGGAGTAAGAAGAACATATTCTGGTCCTTCCCCAGGGAAGAGATGGTCAGTTAACGATAGAGTTGAACATTCATCATTTGGAGAAGGGATAATCACACATGTTTTTGGTTCAGGAGAAAAAATCTCACTTGCTATAAAATTCTCAGGAATGGGACCAAAAATATTAGACCCAAGACTAGCTCCATTGAAATTGATTGATGAGTAAGATTTAATCTAAAAAATGTTAACTAGCTAAAATCATATTTCTCATGGAATTATTTGATAAATCTAAAATCGAAAAAGAAATACCAGAATTAACCAATGGAATTCTAACTATTTTATTAGATGCAGCAGTCTCAGTAAATATAAATGCTATAGCGATAGTTGGAGGAATTGTCAGAGACTTAATAACAAAGTCTAAGAATCAAGATTATGAAATTATCTTTAATGATCTAGATTTAATCATAGAAGGTGAAACATCAACTTATGTTAAAGAATTACAAAAAGTTCTTGGACCAGAAAAAGTAAAAATCATACGTAATAACACATCTTATAAAACTTCAGAAATAACAATTAATGATATAAAAGTTGATATTGCAACTGCTCGTGAAGAGACTTATCCAATTCCTGGAGAAAACCCAATAGTCAAATTATCAACAATCCACAATGATTTAATTAGAAGAGACTTTAATATAAATGCTATAGCAATTGAACTTAAAGACAATAGCTTAATAGATTTATTTTCGGGATTAGATGCAATTTACAACAAGAAAATGGACTTTTTGCATGAATCAAGCGTTCTAGAAGATCCAACTAGAATTATTAGAGCTTCTCGCTACTCAGCCAAGTTAGATTTTTGTCTATCAAATCAAGCTTTAAGACAAGTAAAAGATACAATTAATCGATGGCCTTGGAATTGGCATATTGGAGATGATACTGATTTAGCACCTTCAGCATTATCAATAAGATTAAAAATGGAACTAGAATTACTTCTAAAGAGTAAATATTGGAGGAATGCATTAAAAAATCTACAAAACTGGGGAGGATTGAAACTATTAGACTTAAAGTTACAGAATGATCAAAGACTGATTGATAAAATTCTCATTGCAAAGAACTCACATATTGAACCTCTCACTGCATTAGTTTATGAATCTAAAGATCCTATCATTCTGGCTAAAAGATTACATTTAGCTCAACAACAAAAAGAAATAATAGATGGGGCTTTTAAATTAAATAAATATCTAGAAAATATTTCAGCTAATAATTCATATAAAAGCTGGTTTCCATCTAAGTGGACCACAGTCCTAGAGAAAATAAATGTCGATGAATCTTCCTTCATACTTGAAATCTGTAGAGATAACCCTCTAAAAGAATATTTAAAATCTTGGCTATTTAATTGGAAGAATATAGAGTCTCCAATAAAAGGAGATGATTTAATAACTAATGGTTGGTCACCTGGACCAGAAATAGGAATAGAAATAAACCGACAAAGAATGAAATTAATTGATGAAAAAAGTATTTTATAAATAAGTTAATAAGTATTGTTTAAGAAACAAAACCAATTTTAATCCAAGGTCCTTCCTTTGTAAGTCTTTCTGAATAAATAGATGGACAACTAATAACCAAAGGACCACAAGTTTGTGGGTCTACTAAGATTTTTAGCATAGTATTATATAATGAGTTATTAGAAGTAAAATTATTAGATATTACCTCGAATTTCAAGTTCTTATCTCCATCAATATTCTTTAAGAAAACTTCATTCGAAGGAGCCAAAGTACTTTCAAAACCTTTATCTACAAGTTCTTTGACACCATCATATACTGGTATATGATCTAGCTTAAGAACAATTTTCAAAGGTTCTAAATTCATCTTTAATTGATCATTATTTGTAGATTCCAACATTTCAGATAAATGACCTAGCAAACCAAAACCAGTGATATCAGTACATGCATTCACAACTTTTGGATGTTGTTTGACAATTGTTAATTGATTTATATAATTAACAATATTATGCTGACTTTTATTCATTTCTATTAAAACAGAATCAATTATATAAGGTCTTACTTTGCCATTCATAAATGCAGAAAAAATTATTCCAGTACCCAAAGAACGACTAATTAGAATTTGATCCCCCTTTTTCATTCCTCCCTTAGACCAAAAATATTTTTTATTATCAATAGTTCCGTTGACAGTTAATGAGCTTTCAATTCCTAAAGAGAAAGGATCTTCAGCAATTTTTCTTGATTCTAATGTATGTCCACCTATAAGTTTTGCCCCTTGAATAGTTAAAGCAGAATTAACACCTTCCAAAAAATGAAATAACAACTCTTGCTGTAAATTATTAGGTACGGCAGGTAAATTCACAACAGATTGTGCAGACACAACAGATCCTCCACATGCCCAAATATCAGAGCAAGAATGAAAAGCTAAAAGCCTACCGTTTAGCCATGGATCACTAATTAAAGCAGGGAATCCATCTACACTTTGTATTAAATTTTTACTAGAGTTTAATATTCCTATATCAATAGAATCATCGGCTGAAGGTTCTATTGAATCCAATTTTTTTAATACTGATCTTAATGGAGTGAAAGCTAGTTTTGATGCACAGCCTCTACATTTAATCATCTCTTTTTCTGAAGACATTTCTGAATCTATATCTTTAATTAGATAAAATTTAGAGATAAAATTTATATCAATTGATTCTTTCAACCTTGATAAAAAATCAAAAGGTCCAATCATAACTTCACCCCAAGACATAAAAGCTTTGGATTTCTTATTTATAGAGTTGATATCTAAAAGTTGTATTGCTTTCCTTTGTGGTTTCCATTTCTCAAGTTTTAAACCTTTACTTAAACTCTCTAAATTCTTTGCGAGTGGTTTTGCCGAACGAACTGCCCATACTCCAGAGGAAGGGCGGGGATGATCCTTAATGACTCCACAATCTCCTACAGCAAACAACTCAGGGTAATTAAGAACTTGAAGAGTATTTTTTGTTAACACCCTCCCATTCTCATCTAGAGGCAAACCACTATCTTTTATCCAATCAAATGATTTATTACCGGTACATATTAATTTCGGATATAAATCAGATGGATTCTTTTGTGTAATCTCAATATTTAAAAACTTTAAATGGGTTAATAGATTGTTATTAATTTTTCTTCCAGATTTAACTTTTAAATAAATAGCTCTTTTTGGCCATCTTTTTCTTAAAGAAAAAGCTATTTCTATACCAGCTAATCCACCTCCAATAATTACAAATGGTTTTGCCGAAGAGTCATCCTTGTGTTTATCTTGGCCAACAATAAATTTATAGGATTGAAAAAAAGGTTTAATTGGAACAGCTAAGCATTTATCCACGCTAATTGTGGACTTGGAATTTAAGTTAGTTTTTGTTCCTATATTCAGTGATAACGAAGAATATTCAATTTCTGGGCGTCCTGAGAGCAGTAATTTTTTTTCCTTAAGATCAATCCCCTCAATTTCTGCCAGAACAAATGAAACTCCTGCTTTTGAAGCAAGGTTCCTCAAATCAATTAGTATTTCATCAATCTTGTATTTACCTGCTACGACACCTGGAAACATACCAGAATATGTGGTTGTGCTTGCTTTATTAACTAAAGTAATCATTCCAGCAGGCTTCAATTTTGGATTCATTGCCCATCTGAGCAACACAAGGGCATGAGTATGACCACCACCAGCTAGAACAAGATGATCACTGAACATGATTTTTTGAATATTTCTGGAACACAATCAGATGCCTATGATTTCAAAAAAGGAAGATTAGGAATTATTGGAGGAAGCGGACTATATAGAATTGAAAATCTTAAAAATATAGTCGAGTTAAGCTTAGACACTCCCTATGGAAAACCTTCTAATAAGTTACTAATAGGCAATCTATTTGGAATAGAAATTGTTTTTCTAGCTCGCCACGGAGAGAAACATACTTTAAACCCAAGCGAAATTCCATACAAAGCAAATATTTGGGCTATGCGCTCTCTAAATGTGAGATGGTTAATTTCGGCATCAGCTGTGGGATCGTTAAAAGAAAATATCAAACCTTGCGACATTGTTATTCCTGATCAATTTATTGATCGAACTCATCAAAGACCATTGACTTTTTTCAACAATGGAGTAGTAGCTCACATAAGCATGGCAAATCCTTTTTGCGAAATACTTTCTCAAATACTTTCTCAAGAAATAGAAAAACTTTTAACCAAAGGGAAAAAAATGCATATTGGAGGCACATATCTTGCTATGGAAGGGCCAGCCTTTTCTACAAGAGCAGAATCAAATTTATATAGAGATTGGGGATGCTCAATAATAGGTATGACAAACCATACAGAAGCTAGATTGGCAAAAGAAGCCGAAATCGCTTACTCAAGCCTATCCATGGTTACTGATTATGATTGCTGGAATCAAAATTGCGAGAATGTATCAGTCGAAATGGTCATTGAAAATCTTCAGGAAAATGCAACTTTTGCTAAATCAATAATTTCTGCTGTTGCTAAAAGAATCTCATCCTTAAGGCCTTCAAGCTCTTCTCATAATGCATTAAAAAATGCCCTAGTCACTTCAAAAGAGCATGTATCAGATAAAACTAAAAGCCAGGTCAAATTATTTACAGATAAATATTGGAATTAAAAAAACCAACCGACAATGAATGTCAGTTGGTTTAATGTTATTTCAAATCAATAGTATTTTTCTAGTTAAAACTAACCAGCGTTACCAATACCAGTGTATGAACCGTAGAAGAAAATACCAAGAACAAAAATTACAGCTGTCCCACCAGCAGTAGCTACTAACCATAAAGGAAGTGCTCCCTCTGTCCACCGTCTTTCCCAGGAGATAGCAGGTCTACCATCTGGCAGACGATCTCCTACTCGTCCATCAGGTCCTTTTAATTTGCTCATGATAAAGAGATTTAGTTAAAGAAGTAACTGGAAAAAAGAATTCCCATTACAAAAACAAGTAAGAGTCCAAGATAAAGACTTGTTCGGTTTAACTCAACCGGAACTTTATTTGGATTTGGATTGACTTGCATGGATAAAAAAGCAATCAGATGAAATTGGGTTATTTCAGACGCGTGTCAAGTTCAGCCTTCGAATCAAAGCGCTGAACAACAACAGGAGCTTTGCTTTCTCCAGCCTGAAAATACGTATCTGGTCTAGGAGTTCCAAAAGCGTCGTAGGCAAGCCCAGAAGACACAAATAAAAATCCTGCCACGAAGATCGCAGGAAGTGCCACAGCATGGATAATCCAATAGCGGACACTAGTAATGATCTCAAAAAACGGGCGTTCCCCGGTAGAGCCGGCAGCCATAGCCTCACTTAATCAGCTCAGTGATCTTATCAAGCGAAATCAAAAGAAACGATCTCTGTTGCAAGGTGGTTACACAGAGTCATGGAAATCATCAAAAATTAACGATTTCAACCCTGCCAACGCAGTAATTTGCCCCTTTCCCCAAAAACGAATCCCTTTGGACTGTCAGTATTAGAATCGTCCACAAATAAAATTCTGATGAAATTTGTTGGAACAGATTCACCAACCGGATCTTTTCCCCAAGTTTTTCCATCATCATTGCTTACTAGTAATGTTCCATTCCCTCCCGCTGCCCAAATCGACTTAGATGGATCCCAAACAAGATCTTGATAGTTATAGCCATTGACTATTGGGATTATGGGCTTTGACCAGGAATCTATATCATCTGGATCTGCATTAAATCTGATTTCAGCTCCTCTAGAAAGCATCCATAAATCACCATTAGGCTGCTCACCAACACTTTGAACTCTCTTACTGCTTGCTCTTTGATGAGGAATCCATATCTCCTCTCCAGGGCTTAGGACAGAGAAGAAGTTCCCAAGGCTACTAACACTTAGATAGCCACCATCATTTCTACGTCTTAATTCTCTTATGCCTCCAGAGCCTGAAGTATCAACAACGATTGCTTCCCAATTTGTACCAGCATCAGTTGTTTTATAGATTGCTCCAGCAGTAGTTGCAAGCTCAGCCGAATCCATATCAATTGTTGTTATCAAATATGGATCTCCTGGTAACTTATTTCCCAAATCGAGACGAGTCCAATTTTTTCCTCCATCAGTTGTATGAAGTATTAATCCTGGTTGACCTGCGATCCAACCTTCTTGACCTTTAAAATCAACGCTGATCAAACGAAAGTTACCTTCGCTTGGAATATCTAAATTTCGTTCTTTCCAGGTAATTCCTCCATCATTTGTCTCCAGAATCAACCTATTCGTACCAACTAAAAACCCTGTTTTATCATCAACGAAGTCAATATCTAATGGATTTGCCTCAGTATCAAGGTCGATTAATGACCAAGGACTTGATGAGCCAATGGAAGCATTGCTAACTGTACAACCACTAAGAGCTACTCCAACTATTAAGACAAGGGTCAAATTAATGAAGTTTGAAAACAGACGTTTCATTTCAAAGAATAAAGAGAAAGAAAACAGGCAGCGGCTAAAGCAAGGCTCCCAAAAATAAGAACATTTTTCTGGCCTGAAGGAAGTTTATTAAATCCAAAGCCATAAGTAAGGTTTTCTTCAAATCCGCTTGGCTTTGATTTAGGTCCAATATCCTTGTATCCTCCGAATCCTACTCGACAGACTGGACATCTAAAACCCTCTCTATCGATGTCTAAGAATGCTGTCCCTGGTTCAATATTTAGCTTTTTTATACCCTCATCAGGATCATAAATAAAACCACAGCTCATACACTCGAAGCGATTGAATTTTGGATCAAATTCCTGAGTTGAGTTTTTTGATTCAAATGAAATAACTTGATTTTGTTTTTCATCAGAACTCAAATCTCTCAAGGGATTTGAGTTCATTTTGGTGTCTTCACTCACAGTTTTCACTTTCACACATAGCAACTGTATGGCACAAATCTAGAAAATGGCTGTCAGAATGATATTGAAATCAGTAATTCATTCATGTTTTCCCTTCAGGGTTATGAGTATTTCTTAGGATTTCTTCTTATTTCTGGAGCAGTTCCCATTCTCGCTCTTACAACAAATAAGCTCATATCTCCTAAAAGCAAAGCAGGAGAAAGGCAGCTTACATATGAATCTGGGATGGAACCCATTGGAGGAGCATGGATCCAATTTAATATTCGTTACTACATGTTTGCTCTTGTTTTCGTTATATTTGACGTTGAGACCGTGTTCCTTTACCCATGGGCAGTTGCATTTCACAAACTAGGGTTATTAGCATTTATAGAAGCTCTTGTTTTTATCACGATCTTGGTTGTGGCATTAGCATATGCATGGCGAAAAGGTGCCCTTGAATGGAGTTAAATTCCTTGAAAAAATCTCCCTCTTCTGAAGCCGTTCGAAACCTAAGACAAGCTTCCTGTGGACCAGTGGGAACACCTACAGTAACTAATGACTTAAGCGAAAACATCATCCTGACTAGCTTAGAAGATCTTCATAATTGGGCAAGATTAAGCAGTTTGTGGCCTCTTCTTTATGGAACTGCTTGTTGTTTTATTGAATTTGCCGCTCTGATTGGATCTAGATTTGATTTTGACAGATTTGGCTTAGTACCAAGAAGTTCTCCTAGGCAAGCAGATCTGCTAATAGTCGCTGGAACTGTCACAATGAAAATGGCACCTGCTCTTGTAAGACTTTATGAGCAAATGCCAGACCCAAAATATGTAATTGCTATGGGAGCTTGCACTATTACAGGTGGCATGTTCAGTGCAGATTCAACAACGGCAGTTAGAGGTGTTGACAAATTAATTCCTGTTGACCTTTACCTTCCTGGATGTCCTCCAAGACCGGAAGCGATTTTTGATGCGGTTATTAAATTAAGAAAAAAAGTTGCAAACGAGTCAATCTCTGAGAGATCAAAAATTACTCAAACTCATAGGTATTTAACTATCCCTCACAAGATGAAGAGAGTTGAATCCAAGGTCAATGGACAATATCTAAATGCGAAAACCCAATTAATTGCTTTAAATCCCTCCTTATCTGAAGAATTTGATAAATCTTTTAAAGAGGTTCAACAAATATCTGAAGAACTCTCAAGTAATTAAGCATCTTTTATAAAAAAATGACAGATCAATCAAAAATTGTAGTTGAAGAAAAAATCTCAGGTCCAATAAGTGATTGGTTATCAAAAAATGGATTTGAAAATGTTCCTCTACCAAATGACCATTTAGGAGTCGAAGTTATCAAAATTTCGCCTACTAATCTTTTATCAGTTGTTGAAGCGTTGAAAAATGATGGATTTAATTATCTGCAATGCCAAGGTGGATACGATGAAGGTCCTGGTTTAAATATTGTTTGTTTTTACAATTTAATAGAGATGAGTGAATTTAAAAAAGATATTTCTCCCAGAGAAGTAAGAATAAAAGTATTCCTAGATCGAGAAGGAGATTTAACTGTTCCAAGTTTATATAGTCTTTTCAGAGGAGCAGATTGGCAAGAAAGAGAAACATTCGATATGTATGGTGTTATTTTCAAAGGGCACCCTCATCCTAAAAGACTTTTAATGCCGGAAGATTGGAAAGGATGGCCACTTAGGAAAGACTATGTTCAGCCAGATTTCTATGAAATGCAAGATGCATACTGAATTTATTTACCTTTTTTGTATCTTCTATAAAATCTCATTATTGCCAAAGCGAGACTCCTAGGATCGTGCCTCAAAGTTGGAGTGGTCTTTGAACCCTGAAGTGATGCTAAATAAACTTTATAGCCTCTAGACAAAAGGTCAATCTTATTGCATTTGACCGGTTCAGCGCCTTGTGACTTGTAGTAATCAACCAATGGTGAAGAGGCTAATTCATCTTGAGCAAGTATTGAACTAAATATTTTCCTAGTAATCCCTCGAGATGCCAATTGCGCTTCTATAGCTCTCACATGACCAGTAACGTCAAGCCCATCAGTTTCACCTGGTTGGGTCATTAAATTACATATGTAAAGTTTTGGGGCCTTGCTCCTCTCGATTGCTTCGACTATTTCAGGTACAAGTAGGTTTGGAAGAATTGAAGTGTAAAGGCTGCCAGGCCCTATTAAAATTATTTCTGCATTTCTGATCGCTTCCAGAGCTCTGGGTAAAGCGGGCGGTCGAGAAGGGAAACAACCGATTCTTATGATTGGCAGGTGAGCCTTTCCAATAGCTGATTCTCCATCAATTCGTTCACCATTTTCAAGCTCCGCCCACAATCGAACATCTACATTAGTAGCTGGTACAACTTGCCCCTGAACAGCCAGGACTTTACTAGATGCAGTAATCGCAGTCTCTAAGCTTCCAGTTATGGCTGTTAATGCGGAAAGGAAAAGGTTCCCAAAACTATGTCCCTCCAGTCCACTTCCTGAGGGGAAGCGATATTGAAAAAGACCTTTTATTAGTGGCTCTTCCGTTGCTAAAGCTGCCAAACAATTTCTTATATCTCCAGGAGGCTGAACTCCCAATTCTCTTCTAAGAACGCCACTACTTCCTCCATCATCAGCGACAGTAACTATTGCTGTAATTCTACTGCTGTATCTTTTTAAGCCTTTTAACAAAGACGATAAACCTGTTCCCCCACCAACAGCAACAATATTTGGACCTCTATTTAATTTTTGTTTAGCTCTTAATGCATCGACTAAAAAAGTATCTTTTTTTGATCCTAAGGCCTGCTTAATAGATTCAAAACTTCTCCCTTGCCCCCAAACCAAAAGAGATATCCCTATCAAAAAGACTATTGGTCCAGAAATAGTTCTTGGTATAAAAGTAGTTATGAATCCTAAAAACCAAAAAAGTATTTCAACGACCCAATATATTGGGCGAAGATCAGCCCAAATCGACGCTCCAATCAAAGCAATTAACAAGCCCATTCCAGATGTCATCATCCACCTTTTGACTACTAGTCCTGGCAAAAGCCATCTAATAGCTCTTTTAAAGCGTGAGTAAAGCTGAAAAGACAAACTAGCGAAAAAGCTTTTACGCAAAGTAGATCTTTTTAATTTTCTTTTCCTTCTTTTGTTCAATGGATTCAAGTTAGAGAAGATTTCAACAAAAAGACCTAAATAATTAATTCATAAAAACTCTAATTAAACTTCCCAATTCACATATCTCATACAAAATGAGATAGGTAAACAAACCTTAGGAGAGAGTGTGCCAAAAAACACTCAAGTAATGTTGATGAAAGATCTCAGTGTAGAACTGGGATCAAATAAAGTTCTCAATGAAGTTAATCTGTCCATGAGTCCTGGAGAGAGACTGGCAATTGTTGGTCCATCTGGCTCAGGCAAGTCAACAATACTTCGCCTACTAGCAGGATTGCTCTTACCTACTAACGGAAGTCTTCAAATATCAGGTATTGAGCAAAATTATTTAAGGCTTGATCAAAACAACCCTCCCGATGTGAGATTGGTTTTTCAAAACCCAGCATTATTAGCATCATTAACTGTTAGGGAAAATGTAGGCTTTTTGCTTGAAAAGCAAAAAATTTTTTCTGAAGAGATTATTCATAAAAAAGTCATAAATTGTTTAGAAAAAGTAGGTTTATATGATGTAGCAGAAAAATTTCCAAATCAACTTAGTGGAGGAATGCAAAAAAGAGTAAGTTTTGCTCGTGCATTAATTAGTGACTCCAATACAGGGAAAGACTCTATTCCACTGCTTCTATATGACGAACCAACTGCTGGTTTAGATCCAATAGCTTGTACTCGAATTGAAGATCTAATGATTAAAACCACTGATGCTGCTAAAGGCTGTTCAATCGTAGTAAGTCACGTTTCAAGTACAATTGAAAGAACAGCTAATAGAGTTATTTTGCTTTACGATGGAAAGTTTAAATGGGATGGATCTATAGATCAATTTAAACAAAGTGAAAATTCCTATGTAAAACAATTTCGCACAGGTAATCTTCAAGGACCAATGCAACCTGAGGACTCATAAATTTATGCGTAGAAGTTTAAGAGATGCATTTGTTGGATTCTCACTTTTAGGTGGATTAGTGGTATTTTCTGGAGCAATGCTTTGGTTAAGAGATTTTCGTTTAGGTTCTAAAACCTGGGAGATATCTGCAAGCTTCAAAGATGCAAGTGGTCTTGCAAAGTTATCTCCAGTTACTTATCGAGGAATCATTGTTGGCTCGGTTCAAAAGATAAATTTCACACCAAATACTGTTGAAACTAAAATCAAATTAAACAATGATAATCTGATCTTACCAAAACCTGTAATTGCTAAAATAGTTACAAGCTCTATGCTTGGAGGAGATGCTCAATTATCATTAGTCTCATTAGGTAAATCATTAAATAGAAACGAACTAATTACAGTTAAAAAAGATTGTCCTAATAAAAGGATTTTGTGTAGTGGTGATAGGGTCAAAGGCGTAAAGATGGTTAGTATATCAAGCTTGACAGAGGGTATAAATGGAATTATTGATGAAGCAGATAAGCAAGCAATCGTAAACAAAGTATCAGAATCTATTAAACAATTTGATAGAACTCAAGCCAATCTTGATGAACTTGTCTTGTTATCTAAATCAGAACTTGTAAGAGCAAAACCTATAATTTCCGAACTAACAAAAGCTTCTTTTCATTTAAATAATATTCTTGAAAGTCTAGATAATCCGAAGACTCTAAAAGATATTAAGGAACTTGCCTCAACATCTAGTTCACTAACAAAGAAAATTGATCAAATGAGTTCAGACATGGGAAATATTATGGAAGACAAAGAACTTATAAATGCTCTAAAAAGGGTGACAATAGGTTTAAGTAAATTGTTCGATGATATTTACCCTTAAAATACTAAGTTCAGCTAACACTATTAATTGCATCCATTGCAATTGAAGCAATAGCCTGATCACTTGCCTTAGGTAATTGAACATATTTACCTCCAGAAGCCTCAGCCAAGTCTTTACCCATACCGCTTGCAATAAACTTTCTCTCTGTATCAATTACAAGCAATTTTATACCTAGTGACCGATATCGCGAAGCAACATCAAGAACTTCTTGCTTCAAGTCAGGAGGTGTCTCTCCTTCAAGAACTGGTTGACCTAATGAAGTGCTCAATGGAACGTTTCCTCTACCATCTGTAATTGCTACTACTACCACTTGACCGAGATCACCTGTCGCTAAAGCATTTGCGCCTACTCTTGCAGCTTGAGTCAAACCATGTGCCAGTGGAGATCCGCCGCCACATGGCATTGCCTCAAGTCTCCTCTTAGCCGCAGTGATTGATCTTGTTGGCGGAAGCAAAACTTCTGCCTGATCCCCTCTAAAAGGTATGAGAGAAACTTCATCTCTGTTTTCATAAGCTTCGGTTAGCAAACGAATAACAGCTCCCTTTGCACTTTGCATTCTATTAAGAGCCATTGAACCACTTGCATCAACCAAGAAGATTACTAATGCTCCTGCTTTCCGCTGCAATAATTTCGCTCGCAAATCCCCTTCCTCAACTATGACTTTTCTATTTGGTTCTCTTTCCCTTCTGGCTTTCTGATAAGGAGCCGCAGCTCTCAGAGTTGCATCAACTGCAATCCTTCTAACAGGACCTCTTGGAAGAATTGGTTTTACGTATCTCCCTCGATTATCGCTTAAAACAGCTGATCGACTTCCACTATTTCCACTCTTAGATTTAGTCGATGAAAACAACAACAAATCAGGATCAACAGCACATGCTTCTGGATCCAGCATAAATTCCTCTGGAATAGGAGGAGAGGACTCTTCATCTTGCTCCTCTTCCTGCTCTTCTTCTTGATCTTCTTCTTGTTCATCTTTGTCTTCAGAGTCTTCTGGAGGCGGAGGTGGCGGCTGCTGATCTTCAGGCGCTGGGGGCTCCATTTCCTCTTCTGAAGGCATTTGCATTGCCCTCGGAGCTATTACGAGTCTGACTGCCGCTTTTAAATCTTCTGCGTCCACAGAATCTCTACCACATAAAGCGGCATGAGCCTTTGCAACTCTTACTGCATAAAGCTCTGACCTGTGTCCTTCTACACCTCCCCGAATGGCTTCTAAAACTAAGTATTCAATTTGATCTTTACTAATTTGAACATCTGGAAGCCATTGCCTGGCCAACAGTAATTGAGTTGACAAAGATTCTGTATCTTCAGACCATTTCTTAGAAAAAGCTTCACTTGACTGACCATGAGAAATGGCGGACTGAGTTATCTCAACTCTTTGTTCATTTGTAATTAATTGATCTGCAGACAAAACAATTGCAAATCTGTCCAATAAATGGTCCCTTAATGCCCCCTCCTCAGGATTGTAAGTCGCAATCAATAGAGGACGGCATGGGTGACTTAGGCTCAATCCTTCTCTTTCAACTCTATTTTCACCTGCCCCTACTGAACCCAAAAGAAGGTTGACAATACCATCATCCAACAAATTCAATTCGTCTATATACAAAACTCCTCTATGAGATTCAGCTAGTAACCCTGGCTGAAATACTGGGGTTCCACTTGATAATGAAGCTGCAACATCAACAGCACCAACAAGCCTATCCTCAGTTACTCCTAAAGGGACCTGAATGAAAGGCGCAGAAACAACTTTTTTTGGAATATTTTCTAAGTCGTTATTATTTTCAAGATTTCCTATATTTTTTGTAAACAGCTTTTTAGTTAAATCATCCCACTCTCCTGAAAAAGAAGGATCTAAGTTTCTACCTGCTGGATAAATAGTTGAATCATCGTCAGTCTTAACTAATTTTTCTAGATCAATTATTTCAATAGGTGGGAGAAGGGCATGTAAACCTCTAGCCAATACAGATTTCCCTGTCCCTCGACCCCCGGCAATTATTACACCTCCCAAACCTGGATCAACTGCGGCGAGCATTAAAGCGAGCTTCAAAGTTCCATGGCCTGTAATTGCAGCCAAAGGGAAAGCACGATTAGCTCTATCCATGACAGCAATGTCTTTTGAAGCCAAAGACGTATTGTTGTTATTCAATCCACTGGAAACCATAAGGGCGGATAAATCAAGCAAATTTTTAAAAGTCTTTTAATATTCGCATGACTTATGCAAAACAAAAAAAAGAATTGAAACTCGTCATCTCAATAGGCGCAAATATCCCTGGCATTCTTGGAGATCCCATAAGAACAATCGCTGCCATGAGGCCGCGGATAGAAAAAAGCATAATTGAGTGGATTGTTCCTTTGAATTGTCCAAAAATCGACTCTCAAAATATTGATAAGTCTTTATCTTTTCAATGGTCACCTCTTTTTGAGAGCGATCCTCTAGGTGGTCCAGCTGATCAACCTAGATTTATTAATACCGTGCTTGTTGTTGATGGAGAGGGTTTTGCCTCAGTAACTCCAAATAAAAAAGCAGCTATATGTTTGATGAAAAAATTTTTAGAATTAGAAAAAATTGCAGGCAGGAGAAGAGAAAAGACAGAAATTTTTTGGGGACCAAGATCTTTAGATATTGACTTTATCTCTTGGGGCGAACTGCAAATAAATACAGAAATTCTTGTTTTGCCCCACCCAAGATTAAGTGAGAGAAACTTTGTTTTAATTCCCCTTGCAGAGGTTTTATCAAAAGCTCAAGGGAAACTGAAACGAATCAATTCTCAAAACATTTGGCCTGAATAAAATTCGTAACAAAAATCACCAACCTTTTCTAAAAAAATCAGTCATCCTATATCAATACAAAAGAAATGAATGTCTATTCCAGGACCTGAACCCTCAGAAATCATTGAGACGAAAGCTTGTCTTGATGCAAAAAAAATTCGTTTTGAAATTAATAAATTTCTTTTACCAAATTCAATGGAGGGCGATTTTGGGATTATTCGTCATCCAGGAGCTGCTTTAGCAGTCCCCATAACACAATCTGGTGAAGTTATTATTCTTCGTCAATACAGATTTGCTTGCTCAAGAAGAATTCTTGAGTTTCCAGCTGGAACATTAGAAGCAGGTGAAAGCCCACTTGAATCTATTAAAAGAGAAGTTCAAGAAGAAAGTGGTTACGCTGCACGAAGATGGGACAATCTTGGAGAAATGCTTCCTTGTCCAGGATATTCAGACGAAACAATTCATCTTTTCCTTGCAAGAGATTTAACTAAACTTGAGCACAAGCCTGAAGGCGACGCAGATGAAGATATTGAAGTATTGAGAATTCCACCCACCAAGTTAAATGAAATTATTGCAAGTGGAGAAGAATCACTTGATGGGAAAACTATTACTGCATGGTTCAGAGCATGTCAGATCTTGAATGAAAAATGAAAAAGTTTCAATCAATATTTTGGCATAGAAGAGATTTAAGAATTGAAGACAATATAGGTCTATTTGAAGCATCTAAAAATTCAAAAAAACTCATAGGAGTATATGTTTTAGACCCCAATCTTTTAGATCTCAAAAGAACTACATCTGAGGCAAAGAATTGGTTTTTGGGCGAAAGTCTTTTAGAGCTACAAAAGAATTGGGAGCTAAGAGGAAGTTGTTTATTAATATTGAATGGAGATCCTATAAAATTAATTCCTAAATTAGCGGAATTAATCAAAGCTGAATATATTTATTGGAACGAGAATATTGAACCTTATGAAACCAATAGAGATAAACAAGTTGCAGAAAAACTTACAAAAGATAAAAGGAAAGTTTATACTTTTTTAGATCAATTAATTGTCAATCCATATAATATCAAAACAAATAATGATGAGCCTTACAAAGTATATGGACCTTTTTATCGTAAATGGATTAATATAATTAAATCAACCAACGTATCAGATAATAATTTAATAAAAATACCAAAAATAGCTGAAAAGATTATAGGTTTTAATGATAGAGAATTATCATCAATTAAGAACTCTAATTTAAACTACTGCCTTACCAGAAAAAGTGAATCTATTTATGATTTACTTTATTCAAATAGATTCAAGAATACCAATCTCTGTCCTTGCACACCAGGAGAATCAGAGTCACTAAAGCAATTAAACTTTTTCATACATTCAGGAATTATAAATTCATACAATCAAGCAAGAGATATTCCATCTTTAGAAAAGACTTCTAATCTAAGTGCTGCTTTAAGTTTAGGTACAATAAGTTGCAGGGCAGTATGGAATGGGGCTCAAGTATCAAAAAACATGACGACTGATGATTACAAAAGAAATTCTATTGATACCTGGATAAAGGAACTTGCTTGGAGAGAGTTTTATCAAAATGCTCTCATTAATTTCCCAGAGCTTGAGAAAGGTCCATACAGGAAAAAATGGTTAGATTTTTCATGGCAAAATAGAGCTGATTGGCTGAATGCGTGGGAGAATGGATTGACAGGTATTCCAATAGTTGATGCTGCAATGAGACAACTTAAGGGTTCCGGATGGATGCATAATCGATGCAGAATGATTGTTGCTTCTTTTCTAGTAAAAGACCTTTTAATTGATTGGCGATTGGGAGAACTTTTCTTCATGAAAAACCTAGTTGATGGTGACTTAGCATCAAACAATGGAGGTTGGCAATGGAGTGCTAGCAGTGGAATGGATCCAAAACCTATGAGAATATTTAATCCTTTTAGACAAGCTTCTAAATTTGACGAAGATGGTAATTATATACGAAAATGGATCCCTGAGTTATCACACATTTCGACGCCTAATTTACTTTCAGGTGAACTAATTTCTGCGGAGAGAAATGGCTATCCAAAACCTATAATCAACCATAAAAATCAAACTTCCATATTCAAAGAATTATATTCAAATATTAAATAGCTTATCTTTTAAATATTTCTTTTATTTTGTCAATTATATATGATTGCTCAATAGTTTTCAATTCAGGGAAGATAGGTAAACTAATAACCTGATTACATACTTTTTCAGTAACGGGAAGAGACCCTTCTTTATATCCTAATGCTTTATATACAGGTTGAAGATGTATAGGTATTGGGTAATAAATTATTGTATTCACTCCAAGTCCTTCAAGTTCAGTTTTAAATAGATCTCTACTCAGACTATCAATAACATCATCGGAAGAAAATTTTATATTTTTAACAAACGAATTGTCCATTATTCTTATTGCAAATTGATTCCAAGAATGATCAGAATTATTGATCAAAGTATTAGATGGTAATTTAATTGACTCTATAGTTGATAACTTGTTTATATAGTTGATTGCTATTGCTCTTCTTTGCTCGACCCATTTATTTAATCGAGATAACTTAACATTTAAGATTGCAGCTTGTAATGAATCAAGCCTACTATTATATCCAATATTTGTATGAAAATATCTCTTTGGCATCCCGTGAATAGCTAATTCCCTAATTGTTTTTGCCAGATCAAAATCATTAGTAGTTATGGCTCCTCCATCTCCTCCTGCACCTAAATTTTTAGTAGGAAAAAAACTAAAACAACCTATATCCCCATAACTTCCTACGGGTTTACCTCGCCAATGAGCACCAGCCGCTTGCGCACAATCTTCTATAACCTTTATATTTTTGCCTTCAGCAATTGCCATTATTTTATCCATATCTAGTGGATGGCCAAACAAATGCACAGGCAAAATAGCTTTTGTTCTAGGTGTTATTTCTTTTTCTATTAAATCCAGATCCATAAGATAATTTTCAGGATCAATATCTACAAAAACCGGCTTAGCTCCAACACTTGTAATTGCTTCTGCAGTAGCAAAAAAACTAAATGATGAGGTAATCACCTCATCACCTTTACCAATATTTAGTGATCTTAAAGCAAGAATTAATGCATCAGTTCCACTATTACAACTAACTGAGTAAGCAGTTTCTGTAGCTAAAGCAAAAGCTTTTTCGAAGGAAGTCACCTCTTCTCCTCCAATATATTTTCCGCTTCTAAAAACCTTTATTAAAGCTTCTTCAATCTCTTCTCCAATTTCAGAAATTTGAGCTTCAAGGCTAAAAGGAGGTATTTGCATAACTATTTAAATTAAGTTGCAACGATGAACAATCAAAAAGAAAATCATTAATTCATCCAAACCACTCAGGCTCCATACCAGGATGCCATTTGATGTTGCAACCAATAGAAGGTTTTTGATTAGCTGAAATATCTTCTCCATTTAATAATGATCTAAGTGCTAGACGAATATCATCACCAGAAACAGGTATTTCATTACCAGGACGACTTCCGTCCATTTGTCCCCTGTATCTCAATGTTGAGACTCCATCTGGAGAAGGCCAAAAAATATAAAAATCGGGCGTACATGCCGCTTTAAGCGCCTTTGCTAATTTTTGATCAGAATCAAATAAATAAGGGAACTTCCATCCCAGTTGATTAGCTTGATTGGCGAGGAATTCTGGCGAGTCTTGCGGGTGTGTTTTCACGCTATTGCTAGAAATAGCCAAGAATTGAACGTCATCACCAAAAGAATTGAATAAATTTGTGATTCCACTTTCTACATGTTTAACAAATGGACAATGAGCGCATATGACCATCATCAACAATGGTCTTTTTGTTAATTCAAAACTACTGATATGACTAAGACCTTTTAAAGAATCATCCGGAGAGAGGTTCACGCCTGAAACCACACCTAACTCAAAGGCAGGTAATTGAGTTCCTAATGGAAGCATTGTTGAGGCTGTTCGAACCATGATTCTTATACTTTTGTGGGTTAATGGATTAAAGAACTTTTAACTATATATTCATTTAACTATGAGTCTTAGCCCTAAATAAGGGACAATTAGTAATACTAACCAAATGAGTCCGAAAGATGCTTCTCGATCTTAGTGGCAAAAAAATCCTTGTTACAGGAATAGCAAACAACAGATCAATTGCCTGGGGCATTGCACAACAGTTAAAAGCAGCTGGAGCTGAACTAGGAATTACATACTTACCCGATGAAAAAGGTAGATTTGAAGCAAAAGTAAAAGAACTTACTTCTCCTTTAAATCCAAGCCTGTTCTTACCACTTAATGTTCAAAACTCTTCTCAAATTGAGGAAGTTTTTGAAGCCATTAAAAATCAATGGGGACAGATTGATGGATTAGTTCACTGTCTAGCCTTTGCAGGGAAAGAAGAATTAGTAGGTAATTACAGTGCAACTTCTTCAGAGGGATTCTCAAGAGCCCTAGAAATCAGTGCTTACTCGCTCGCCCCACTTTGTAAATATGCAAAACCTCTTTTCAGTCAAGGTGCAGGAGTAGTCACCTTGACTTATTTAGGAGCAGAAAGGGCTATTCCCAATTACAACGTAATGGGAGTTGCTAAAGCAGCGTTGGAGGCATCCGTTAGATATCTTTCGGAAGAACTTGGTCCTGAAAATCAGGTTCGAGTTAATGCTATTAGTGCTGGACCAATAAGAACTCTCGCGAGTTCAGCTATTGGAGGAATTCTGGACATGATTCATAACGTCGAAGAAAAGGCTCCCCTCAGGAGAACCGTTACTCAAATCGAGGTAGGTAATACCGCTGCTTTCTTGCTTAGCGATCTTTCGAGTGGTATATCAGGACAAACTGTTTATGTTGATGCAGGTTATTGCATAAATGGAATGTAATTTCAAGCCAACTCCAATTGCCAATCAAATATGAAAAAAACAAGAGAAGGAGAGATTAGCCGGAAAACCAAGGAAACTGACGTTTTTGTGAAAATTGATCTTGATGGTTCTGGAAAATGCATTGCAAATACAGGGATTGGTTTTCTAGACCATATGATCCAACAATTATCTAGTCATGGATTATTTGATATTGAAGTAAGAGCTAATGGAGATACTCACATAGACGATCATCACAGCAATGAAGATGTTGGTATTGCTATTGGACAAGCCCTGTCAAAAGCATTAGGTGATCGAATTGGAATAAAACGCTTTGGTCATTTTTCAGCTCCGCTTGATGAAGCTCTTATTCAAGTTGTGGTTGATTGTTCAGGTCGACCACATTTAAGTTTTAATTTAGATATTCCTTCTCAAAAAGTGGGAACTTATGATACAGAGTTGGTTAAAGAATTTTTTGCTGCTGTTGTGAATAATGGTGGGTTAACTCTCCACATCAGACAATTGGCGGGAAATAATACCCACCACATAATTGAGGCTACTTTCAAATCTTTTGCAAGAGCCCTTCGGATGGCTA
Organism: Prochlorococcus marinus str. MIT 0912; assembly: GCF_027359595.1. NCBI lineage: Bacteria > Bacillati > Cyanobacteriota > Cyanophyceae > Synechococcales > Prochlorococcaceae > Prochlorococcus > Prochlorococcus marinus. The sequence continues at coordinate 1,666,985 of NZ_CP114783.1, read as the reverse complement.
CTGAAATTGACCCTAGAAGGTCAAGTCAAATTCCAAGCAGTAAAGGAGTTCTTGAACAGGCTGGTAAATAAAAACTCCTTATTTAAATAAATCATTTTGACCTTGAGCTCGCAAAAGTAAGAAGTTTAAGCGAAAATCAAGTTTCAATCTAAGAAAAATAGTGGCAGTTAGTTACTTAAAAAGAGAAACATCACCACAGCAAACCATCTTCAGCAAAGAAGATTGGTCTAGTGCATATTGCAATGTTGAAAAAGAATTAGATCACGCTGAACTCAAACTGGTAAAAGGGTCTATTCCTGAGCAAATTTCTGGTACCTTTTATCGAAACGGACCAGGCAGATTAGAAAGAGGCGGAAGATGGGTCCATCATCCATTTGATGGAGATGGCATGATTGCTGCCTTCAAATTTAAAAATGGGAAAATAAGCCTCACAAATCGTTTTGTACGCACAAAGGAATGGGCAGAAGAAGAAAAATCACAGAATTTTCTATATAGAGGTGTATTTGGAACTCAAAAAAAAGGAGGGATATTAGCTAATGCTTTTGATGTAAGGCTAAAAAATATTGCCAATACTCACGTAATAAAACTTGGAGATGATCTACTAGCTTTATGGGAAGCATCCAGTCCATATTCACTTAATCCAAATACCCTTGAGACCAATGGTTTATCTGATTTAAAAGGAGTTTTAAAAAAAGGTGAGGCATTTAGTGCTCATCCAAGATTTGACCCTGGCCATCATAAAAGCCAAAGAATGGTAACTTTTGGGGTGTCTACAGGTCCTAAAAGCACAATTAGATTGATGGAGTTTTCCACAGAAGGAGAAAATATTGGTTCTCTTTTAAGTGATAGAAAAGATTCTTTTAATGGATTTGCGTTCTTGCATGATTTTGCCATAACTCCAAACTGGGCAATATTTCTGCAAAATGCTATTAGTTTTAATCCTCTCCCGTTCCTACTTGGACAAAAAGGAGCCGCACAATGTTTGGCTTCCAAACCAGATGGGACTCCAAAATTTTTATTAATTCCAAGAGACGCTGGCAAATTTTCTGGTCAACCTCCAAAAACAGTTAATGCTCCCAAGGGTTTTGTTTTTCATCATCTAAATGCATGGGAAGATAATGAAAAAATCAATATTGAAAGTATTTTTTATGATGATTTTCCTAGTATTAAGCCAGAGGATAATTTTAGAGAAATTGATTTTGATCTTTTACCAGAAGGAATTTTGAAAAGAAGTGAAATCAATCCAATAGAAAATACATTTAACTGTTCAACCATAAGCAATCAATGTTGTGAATTTGCAATGGTCAATCCTCATTTCGAAGGATTAAAGGCCCGCTTCAGTTGGATGGCAACTGCGGAAGAGAAAGAAGGTAATGGGCCACTACAAGCTATAAAAAAAATCGATTTATCTAACAATAAAGAAATAAGTTGGAGTGCTGCTCCTAAAGGTTTTGTAAGTGAGCCTATATTTATTCCATCCCAAGGATCAAAATCTGAAGAAGACAATGGATGGATTGTTGCATTGGTTTGGAATAGTATTAGATCTGGAACTGATTTAATACTCCTTGATTCTAAAGATCTGACTGAAAAGGCTATTCTTGAAGTTCCAATTTCAATTCCACATGGATTACACGGAAGCTGGGTTGAAAATTAAAAACCAAAAGTTTTGCAAAAGGACAAACTACATTTTTATAGAAACCAATAGTTTTTTCAATTCTGGTATGAGCAATTTGAATGCATTCCCCCTGTGACCAATGTGCTTTTTTTTCTCGTGGTCCATTTCCGCATAAGTCTCACCTAATCCAGAAACTTCAAAAATCGGATCATAACCAAACCCTTTTTTCCCTTTTGGGGTAAAAGTTATTAGACCTTCACAAAAGCCTGAAACTTCTATCAACACTTTTGACCCACTAGCTATACATAATGCACATTCAAATTTAGCTTTTCTATTTTGAAAAGGTTTTAGCTCCGCTAATAGTTTTTCAATTCTTTCCTTATCCGAATTTGCATACCTAGAAGAATAAATACCCGGAGCCCCTCCAAGAGCCTCAACACTTAACCCAGAGTCGTCAGCAAGAGACAAATAACCTGTCGCTTGACTAACAGCAATGGCTTTGATTCTTGCGTTTTCCATAAATGTATTCCCTGTTTCCTCAATCTCACATCCAACAGGTTGAGTCAATAAATCAAATGGAAAATCCTCTAAAAGTTTTTTAAATTCTCCGATTTTACCTTCATTGCCACTAGCAATTACTAGAGGGAGATTATCCAAAACTATGATCTATAAGTTGCTTTGCATAATACAAAGTGGAAGTAACTTCTGCAGTGGAAGGGGCTTCACAATAAATTCTTAAAAGAGGCTCAGTTCCAGAGAAGCGGAACATAAGCCAATGACTTTTATCAAGTACAAGTTTTATTCCATCAGTTGAAACAACCTCTAAAACTGATTTATGACCTATTGAAGATGGAGTTTTCTGTTTTAAAAATTTTTCCAAGTTCCTTCTCATCTCCATATCTTTGAGAGTTAAATCAATACGTTCAAAATGACTCTCGCCAAAACGAGCATGAAGAGAATCTATTTTCTCACCTAAACATTTACTATCAGCAACTATTGACTCCATCAAAAGCAAAGCGGTAAACAAAGCATCACGCTCTGGCAAATGATGTCCAAATCCAACTCCCCCTGACTCCTCTCCTCCAATGAGAACTTCTCTTGAAAGCATTTCTTCAGCAATATATTTAAACCCAACTGGCTTCTCGAGCACTTCTCTCCCCAAGTCTTCCGCAACCAATCGCATCAAGTCCGAACCGCTTACAGTTTTAACAACACAACCTGACATGTTTTTGAATCTTGCTAGATGATCTATAAGAACAGGCATTAACAACTGTGTATTGCAATATCTACCTTTTTCATCTATCGCTGCAATTCGATCTCCATCTCCATCAAAAACTATGCCCATAGTCAACTTACCTTCTTTGAAAGAATCCTCAACTTCTTCTATTAATTGCGATAGGTAACCCTTCATAGGTTCTGGAGGGTTACCACCAAAACAAGGATCTCTTTTTGTTCTTAACTCATAAATAAGCTCATCACTATCAGAGCCAAATAATTCAGACATGCACCCCGCTGCAGATCCATGCATTGGATCAACAAAAATTTTCACACCTAATTTTCTTAAGCCATTAGCAATCAAAGGCATGTCAAATTTCTTACTAATCCCCAATAGATGTTGTTTTCGAAAATCAACTCTCTGGGTTAAGTCTTCGACGGGAATTGATATTCCTCCAGCATCTAATCTTTTTTGAACGGAATCGGTGAAAGAGCTATCAACTGAGCCTCCAAAAGGACCTTTTATTTTCAAACCCAACCATTCGCATGGGTTATGACTTGCTGTAATCACAAGTGCACCAAGTGCATTTTCTTCCACTACTCCCCAGCTACAAGAGGGAGTTGGCAGCGCAGAAGAAGACAATAAAGGTACTAAATCTACTCCTCTAACTGCAGATGCAACCGCCTCAGCCATCTCCTCTGCGAGAAAACGTCGGTCATAACCAATGATTATTTTATTATTTTTTTTCTCCTTCACATAAGCAAGCTCCTGAGCTGCTGCTGCTGCAACTTTAAGTAATCTTTCCAAAGTGAAATCAACGCCTAATATTCCTCTCCATCCATCCGTTCCGAAAGAAATTTCCTCTTTAGCGAGATTCAACTTTTTCTTTTTCATCTTTATGTTGGCGAAACTTTGTTCTTGAATAAATTCAGATTAATCTCTAAGTATGAAATGTAATAAATCCAAACCAATTAATGATCACCTTTTAAGGAGTTGGATTCGATGCAGAAGAAAAGCGTGGCTCGAAATTTATGGTGATAAACAAAAAAAGTTGTGGACCGCTCATAGCACACTTCAATTAAATCATCAAATAGAATGCTTTCATAATCTCTCACAAAAAAGTTATGGGATAGGAATTCAAGCGTGTGAAGAGGGGAAAAACATCGCCTATGGGGTCAGACTTAAATATCCTCTTATTAAAAATAGAATTATCAAAGGAAATTTACCGATCCTAAAGAAGACATCAGGAGAAAGTATATGGGGTAATTTTTCTTACCAACCAGTTTTAGCTAGGCAAGGAAAAAAAATCACAAGAGAGCATAGATTAATACTTGCAATGAAAGCTTTATTAATCAATAACTTACAGAAATATCAAGTCGAAAAAGGGGTGATATTACACAAAGAAAATAAAATCATCAAAGTCGAAAAGATAAGATTAAGTGATAAAATTAATAAAGAATTAATCGATTCATTATTAAATCTAGAGAAAGATATTGAATCAAAAACTCCTCCACCCATAACTTCTAATAGAAAAAAATGCACAATATGTTCATGGAGAAAAGATTGTGATGCTGTATCAATCAAAGAGGGAAGTCTAAGTGAAGTTAGCGGAATTGGAGCAAAAAGAGAACTTTTATTAAATAAAGTTGGCATTAATAGTATAGAAGAATTAGCGAAGATTAAGCATTATAAATTAAAGGAAAAGCTTGAAAGATTTGGCACACAACATGGTGATATTTCCAAACAAATTATTTTACAATCGCAATCACAAATTAGAAACAAGGCAATCAAAATAAATTCAGAAATAACACTTAATAATTTAAAGGAAGCAAAAGGCTTATATATTTATGATATTGAATCTGACCCAGATATTAAACATGATTTTTTACATGGATTTATTCGATTACCAAAAAATATTAAAGACGAAATAAGTTTAGAAAAAACTAAATATTCACCATTACTTAATCTTGAAAAAAATACTGAAAGTTTTCTCTGGGAAAGAATAACGAAAAAATTAAGTCTTAATAAAGACTATCCCATTATTCATTATGGTGAAACAGAACCAATATCTTTACTAAAGCTGGGATTAAGTCAAGGGGCTAATCCACATGAAATTGAAGCATTAAAAAAAAGATTTATTGATATACATTTATTAATTAGAGAATGCTGGTGCCTTCCAGTAAGAAATTATGGTCTTAAATCAATCGCAGAATGGATTGGATTTGAATGGGAAAAAACTAATGTAGATGGAGCTAGAGCTCTTTTATGGTGGAGACAATGGAAAAAATCACGTAAAATAAACAAAATGTATTCTAGGAATTTAAATTCAATTTTTGAATATAATCGTGATGACTGCATAGCTACCTTAATGATCGCGAAGTGGTTAGTAGATCACGAGTGAGAATATCGCAATAGATTAAAACGGATTAGTAAAAGATATTGTTTTTTTGATAGTTATAGAGTTACCATTTTCAGAAAAACAAAAATCCTGATCAAGAAAATTTCTCTTAATTAATGCCAGTCCATTAAAAAAATTATCTTTGCCCCTAATTGAAGAAGTAATAAATCCTAAACTTTTTTTTAATCCTTGTTCTTGATTAGTGCTAAAAAATTTTTTACCAATATCAAACTCATTAGATTCTCCATAAGCTTCCCAATAACGAAGTTGACATTTTAGAGATTTAGACCTAAACAACCTAGCCATTGCCTCTTGACCTAGATAACAGCCTTTATCAAGATTTATAGTATCTGCTAATCCTAATTCATAAGGATTTGTTTCTCCATTTATCTCTCTATCAAAGCTGGGGATTCCTTGTCTTATTTTCCAATTTTCCAATTCTTGTTTAGTAGCTTTTGTAGAATTACTTATATCTTCTAGAATCAAATCATTATTATCAATCCAACTAAAATTTGATTTCTTCCATGAATTATTATTATTTATTTCTTGTCTTCTTCTGATTGGATCTATAACTTCTAACTTAACTTTATCTGCTGGAAATATCACTGCTTCAAATCCATCTCTTATAGAATTAATTTCACCACTAATAATAACTATCTCAGCCGTATCTTCTGAAAGTCGAATTTCCAATATAGCTTTTAAAGATCCAATGGTTGATAGCCAACAACTCATGAATATTCGGTCTAGTTCTTTGTTAGCAAAAACATCAGCGGTTGTTTGACCATGCAAGAAAGCAGCAGCACCTTCCCCTTTTAGAAGTAATGAGGGAAATGTTTCATCCCAAATCAATGGTTTAATCTTTGTCATTTCAAACTTTTAGCTCTCTCAACAATTTCTTTTAAAAAGAAAAGACTATTTAAATTTAAATCAGCTTTAGACATTGCATCTTCTCCACCTTCTTCTCTATCGACTATTGCTAGTACTTGGTTAATTAAATACCCTTCACTTCTAAGTTTTTCAACAGCTTTTAAAGAAGATCCTCCAGTGGTAACAACATCCTCTAAAACGGTAATCAAAGAACCTTTTGGAGGCAAAGGTCCTTCTAGCCATGCTCCCGTCCCATGACCTTTAGCTTCTTTTCTTACTATTAAACCGCTTAGATTAATACCTGATTGAGCCGACAACATTACAACTCCACTTACTAAAGGATCGGCACCCAAAGTCAATCCAGCTACTCCAATATCTCTTTCATTTATTTGGTTCAAGAACAGTGAGCTTATCGATAAGAGACCTGGACCTGATAAAGAGACCGGTTTGCAATTGACGTAATGAGAACTTTTTTTTCCGGAAGCCAAAGAAAAATCTCCATACCTATAAGCTTTTTGAGCTAATAATGTTAAAAGATTTTCTTTGATTTCATCTAAGGGAGGATTCAATGGGTTCATATCTTTATATGCAAGTTTAATTATTAAACATCTTGGTGGGATTAGATATATATTTACTTTAGGCAAACTAATTAACTATTATCAAAAAAAGTTGTGGTTCTGCTTTTTTGGGGGTGTAGCAATCTGGTGAATGCAGCGAACTCATAATTCGCCTTAGGCGAGTTCGATCCTCGCCACCCCCATAAAAAAATTATTAATGAGTTTATTACTTCTTTGTATTTTGCTTGTGATACCTGCATTTTTCAATGCAGGTCAGTTTGCTATTTTGCGACTTCGTTCAACTAAGGTTCAAAGACTAGTAGAAGATGGATTACCTGGTTCAAATTCGATAATTCGTCTGCAGAAAAGGCTAAGAAGAACTCTTTTAATAGCAGAGTTAGGAATAACTATTTCATTGATTTCAATAGGCTGGATTTGTAAAAATTTCGCAAGTCAATGGTGGGGAAAAAATGCTTCAATTAACTATTTTTTAGACCTAATACTTTTTATTACTGTTGTACTTTTAGCCACTCTAATATCTGGTCTTCTTCCAAAAGCACTTGTTCTTAATCAAACAGAGACTGCTGCCCTCAAATTATCACCTCTTATTGAAGCAGCCATAAAATGGATGTCACCATTCCTTTCTTTGCTAGAAGGACTTGCTTTATTAATTCTTAAATTATTTAGACTCAATACTCAATCAGAAAGTCTAACTACAGCTGCATTCTCCGCAGGAGAATTAGAAAAATTAATTGAAACTGGTGGAGTAACAGGATTAAAGCCTGACGAGAGAAACATACTTGAAGGTGTTTTTGCACTGAGAGATACACAAGTCAGAGAAGTAATGGTTCCAAGATCAGGGATGGTTACCCTTCCAAGAGAGGTTTCTTTCACTCAAATGATGGAAGAAGTTCACAAAACGCGTCATGCAAGATATTTAGTAATTGATGATTCCCTTGATAATGTTCTTGGAGTGTTGGATTTAAGGCAACTTGCTGATCCAATAGCCAAAGGAAAAATGCAAGCCCACACATCTTTAGAGCCTTATGTAGAGCCAGTTGTTCGTGTTTTAGAAACTTCTACTTTGGCTGAATTATTACCGCTTATAAAAAATGGAAACCCACTGCTTTTAGTTGTTGATGAATATGGAGGAACTGAAGGATTAATAACCTCAGCAGACTTAACAGGTGAAATTGTTGGAGATGAGATTCAATTTGATAATAAAGAATCTGAGCTAAGACCTATTGATGACTTAAAAAAAATATGGATTACTTCTGGCGAGATAGAAGTAATAGAACTAAATAGAGAACTTAAACTTGCATTACCAGAAGCTGATGATCATTACACGCTTGCGGGATTTGTTTTAGAAAAGCTCCAAGAAATTCCCAACTCAGGAGAAACGTTGGTTCATAATGAAATCATATTTGAAATCATCTCCATGAAAGGTCCGAGAATAAATAAAGTAAAAATAACCCTTCCTAAATAATTTATAAAACAGTCAATTTATTAATAATAAAAAAAATATGAAAACAATCTCCAAGATCAACGAAAATATTATTCCCGTAAAAGTTGGTGTAATAGGGATTGGGAATATGGGATGGCACCACGCAAGAGTACTCAGTCTTCTCAAAGATGCTGAGCTAGTCGGAGTTGCAGATTTAGACGAAGAACGAGGTAAATTAGCGATGGAGCAATTTAATTGCAATTGGTATAGAAATTACAAGGATTTATTACATCAAGTAGAAGCTGTATGTATTGCTGTGCCTACATTATTTCACCAAGAAGTAGGACTAGAGTGTCTAAACTCCGAAAAACATGTATTAATTGAAAAACCCATAGCAGCAAATAAAGAAGAAGCCGCATCTTTGATAAATGCTTCAAATAAAGCGAAAAAGTTATTACAAGTTGGCCATATAGAAAGATTTAATCCGGCTTTCAGAGAATTAACAAAAGTAGTTGCTAATGAAGAAGTTGTAGTTCTTGAAGCTAGAAGGCATAGTCCTCATCCCGAGAGAGCTAATGATGTTTCAGTCGTTTTGGACTTAATGATTCACGATATTGATTTAGTTATTGAACTTGCAAATTCAAAAGTGATAAGGCTTGCTGCAGTTGGAGGATGCAGTGGGGAAGGACCCATGGATTACGTTAATGCGACCTTAGGTTTTCAAAACGGTGTGGTAGCAAGTCTGACTGCAAGCAAAATGAGCCACAAAAAAATTAGAAGTTTGAGTGCTCATTGCAAACAAAGTCTTATAGAAACAGATTTCTTAAATCACAATATTCACATCCATAGAAAAGCACATGAATGGTATTCAGCTGATCACGGGGAACTTCTTTATAGGAATGATGGTTTTATAGAAGAAGTAAGTACAACATCAATTGAGCCACTATATGCAGAGCTAGAGCATTTTCTGCAATGCGTTAGGGGTAAGGAGAAACCCGCTGTTGGAGGGCTTCAAGCTTCTAGAGCACTTCACCTGGCTGATTTAATTGAGAAAGCCGTCTCAATGCCAAGTGAAGACATTTTGCTTAAAAAAGGGATTTAAAATAAAACTTATCAAATCTTAAAAGCAAAATTTCTGACCGATTTTTTAATTCGGTCAAAAATTTTATTTTGTTAAGAACCTCTAATAGATTACTTAAATTGTAAAAAACCAGGAATAAAAACTTCGTTTTTAACGAAAGCCAACCGCTGCTTGCCAAACAAAAACAAGCAGAAAGAAGAAAAGAGGTATAAGCGGAAGTACATCCACTGTTGGTGCAAAAGCCTGGTAAGCAACCGGAAGTTCAGCAAGCAAGTCGAGATTAATCAGTGCCATCCCTAAGAAATAATGGACGTATTAAGCACGCACGCTACCACGTATGACGCGCTTTAGAGTCACTCTGCCATGGAGCGAAATCCTCTGAAAAACATCCTTCCACAATTGCTTGCCTCATAGCACCTGTAAAACGGATCAAATGAGTGAGATTATGCAAACTCAAAAGCGTTAGACCTAGCAACTCTTTATTGCGAATTAAATGATGAATATATGCCCTTGTATATCCAGTACAAGCTTCACAAGGACAAGATGAGTCCAGTGGTCTGAAATCGTCTTTAAAGCGTGAATTTCTTAAGTTCCATGTCTCACCATTCACCAAAGCACTTCCATGCCTTCCCAAACGCGTAGGGATTACACAATCAAACATATCTACTCCATTGGCCACGGCTATGGCCATTTCTCGCAATGTGCCTATTCCCATAAGATATCTTGGTCGATCTTCAGGTAATAGAGGGCAGGTTTCTCGCACAATCTTGTGCATTTGATCTATGGGTTCACCTACACTCACACCTCCTATAGCGATTCCAGGCAAATCAAATTCTGAGACGATTTTTGCACTCAATTCCCTTAAATGAGTGAAACACCCCCCTTGAACTATTCCAAAAACTGCTTGATCATCTTTGTCATGAGCATTTAGGCACCTCTCCAACCAATGATGAGTTCTTTTACAAGCATCCTCAACGTCTGATTCGCTTGCTGGATAAGGGGGGCATTGATCAAAAGCCATTGCGACATCGGAACCTAAAGCTATTTGAATTTCTATAGCTTTTTCAGGAGTCAAAAAAATCTGTTTACCATCTCTTGGACTTTGAAAAGAAACCCCTTCATCATCAATTTTATTTAACTTTGCCAAACTAAACACTTGAAAACCTCCTGAATCAGTAAGTATTGGCTTTTCCCAACTCATAAATTCATGTAGACCCCCTGCCTCTTGAACAATCTTTTCGCCAGGTTGCAGATGAAGATGAAAAGTATTTGCAAGAATCATTTCTGCTCCTGTTTTCTTTAGCTGTTTAGATGTAACGCCCTTGACTGTTCCCAAAGTCCCCACTGGCATAAATCTAGGAGTATTTACAATTCCATTTGGTGTTTTAAAAGAACCAACACGAGCTAGTGTCGAATTGCATCTGCTTTTTATTTGGAAATCAAAGAAGGGCTTTTTCAATTATTCCTAAAAATTCCATAACTTAAACTAGTTATATAACTATTTTGACCTAAGAAACAATTGAGGTTGTAATTCTGATTTTTAAAGACTGGCTAAGTGACTTTGCAGGTGCATGGGTTTTTTACACAATTTTTCCTCAATGGCCAATAATCAAACCTAAATTCAGAAGAATTGCTCGTTTTGCCCCTTTAGTAGGGGTTTTGATTGGATTTTTACAATCATTTTCTTGGCTTTTATTGAGATATTTTAATTGGCCAAATATTTCTATCGCTTTGATATGTATTGCACTCGGTATTTTTATAACTGGTGGAATTCATTTTGACGGTTTGATGGATACAGCTGATGGCATTGGCGCAGGTCCATCAAAACGGATACAGGCAATGAAAGACAGCAGAGTGGGCTCAATAGGTGTTCAAAGTTTAGTAATCATTTTGATTCTTCAAATGGCAGCAATCATAAAACTTAGTTTTTATGCGCCTTTTGCCTTCCCATTAGCAGCCTTTTGGGGAAGAATTTCTCAAATTTTTGCAATTGAAAATTATGAGTATCTTTTCAAAAAAGAATCAAGTTCCATTCATCATGAAAACTGGAAAGGCCTATCCAAAGAGATAAGACCATCATTGATAATACTTTCTATAGCTATAAGTCTTTATCTATTTCTAAATAGTTTAAATATATTTAATGCATTTCTATTAATATATTGCATTTTATCAGGCTTAATAACTTCAATATTAATTCCACACTTTATAAATAAATCATTAGGAGGACATAGTGGTGATACTTATGGAGCAACTTTAGTCATAACAGAAACAACTAATTTATTACTATTAAGTATTATTTTGATTCCAAATTAAAAACAAATGCATTCCCTGAATCAGGTAAAGAGCTTTTAAATATGCTTGGATTAACAATTAGCTGTAAATCTCCACCTAATTGTCTTGCCAAATCTCTAGCCAAGGCAAGACCAATTCCACTCCCAGACATTTTCGAACCAGTTTCACCCCTAAAACCTTTCTCAAAAATCTTTTCTCTTTCTTCCTCTTTTATAGGGATGCCCTCATCCCAAACACAGATACTCTCTTCAACAAATTCTATCCCGATAGATGCTTGAGGAGGGCTATAACGAAATGCGTTTTCAAGCAGATTTGCAACAATTTCGGCAATAACGCCCTCTGAAATTGATCTTGATTCCATCCAAGTTGGCCATTTTGAAGGACTAAACCATTTCCTGCCTTGCAAATTAGCCCTAGCTTTAGCTCTTTCAATCAAAGGCTCTATTAAGCTTTTTACACTGATTTTGGTCTCAGTGGGCAAAAGGGGAGGCAAGAGCAATCTATTTGATCCATCCTCAGCTTGAGGTAGTTTCACTTGACTAAGTTGATCCAACGCAGAAAGGTATTTATTAACTTGCGCTTGTTCTGTCATTAGGCCTTTCACAAGATCTTCATGTTCACTGTCAGGTCCTATTTTCCTCAAAAGAAGTTTTGCATATGTACCAAGAGCAGCTAATGGATTTCTTAATTGATGAACCATTAAAGATATCTGCTCCTTTTGACCATCTAATTGATCTAACAACCTTTTTCTATCAAGTTCTGACGCAAGAGAGTGAGCAAGTAAAATTGACACTGATTGCAAGCGTTGATCAAGAGATTCAGGCCATTCTTCCTCAGAAGCAATTCGCTCCGCACGAATTACGCCCAATAGAATTGACCCCTCTTGCAACGGATACCATCTCCTATTAGTTGAAGGAGTGCGAAGGGCAATATCAGTTTCTACCGGCTGTAATACTTTTTCTAATTTCGGCCACTGTCCAACAACTTCCAACGTAGGAGACCCGCTGTCCCCAGACCGAGCTACGTAAACAACAACATGCTCCAATTCTTGATCAGCCTGAAAGCTCATCAACTGCTGTTGAACAAAATTCAAAAACCGTTCTGAATACTGCATTGAGCTCATTATGCAACTTTGAACAAGGGGAAAGAAGTATTCAAAAACTTGTAAAATTGAAAAAAAGTATTAAGATGTGAATAAAGAATATAGATCTCTTACAGGAGGTTATCTCAAATTTAATTCAAAAGTGAGCGCTTTGAGCGACTTTGAGTCTGCGGAAGAAATTGATGGGTAATTTCCGTGGTCCACTTTTCATAATTTGAGAATGACTTTCCATCTCAATTTCAAATCTATTTTTCTCAAAAAACTCTAGCTTCAGCCAGAGCTAATACAAAAGCAATTCCCTAAATCTCTCAACCCAATAAGGTAGTTTTTTCATGTCTAAGAAGCGTAAAAGAATTAGCAGACGCAGACTCGCAGGACAGCGAGTTATGTCCCATGTCCCTATTTTTCATTTAGGAACAGGCCAACATAAGCCTGTGACCGCAGCAAGACGATTTATTGCCGAAGAGGGCTTATATGCACCAGCGATACTAAATGTGCGTCGTAATGAGCACACTACTGATCGCTTCTTTTGGGGAGAGAAAGGTTTGTTTAGTGCTCAGTACGCTGAGGAAAATCACTTTCTTTTTCCTTCCCTGAGAGTTATTGTTGAATATCTTGGAGAGGACAAAATTTTTGCTGGTTTAGAACTTACAGCAGATGATTGGGAAGAAATCGAAGAGTATGAATACGCTTTTGTTTAACTTAAAAATTTTTGTTTAATTTTTTCACGGCAGTACTGAATTAGATTATTAGTTATTTCGTGGCCTCCATCAAAAAAATATAATTCTGATTTAACTCCATTTTTTAACAAAATATCAAAACTTTTCTGAGAAGCGGCTTTATCAACTACTTGGTCAATATTTCCATGACAAAGGAAAATAGGTGGCATATCTTTTGAAGGCTTCCACTCGGGATGAGGATAAGAGCTAAGTGCAAAAACTCCCTCAAATTTATTTCTTGATGCAAGCTCTAGGGCCATTGCACCTCCTTGAGAGAAACCCAGCAGTAATGTTTTATTTAAAGGTATGTGTTTAAAGCAAAGATTATTTAAACGCTTTTCAAGATCTAATACTGCTTCTGGAACCTGTTCCCATTCATGAGGGTACAACGGATACCATTGCTTACCTAATCCGCTTGGATGAGGCTGGGGAGCGGAAAGAGAAACTATTTCAAAACGATCTTTTAACCCCTCAGTTAATAATTTTCCAACAGGTATTAGATCATTTTCATCAGCTCCCCACCCATGAAGTAAAACCAATCTATTTGTTGCGGATTCAGAATTTAATAAGACTAGTTCAGTCATCTTGAATGCAATATGCCTATTTGATGCGTAGGTTATCGAGAAGAATCGATTTCAAACAATACAGATGTCACCCATAGCTCTGCTAAGTGTCTCAGACAAAACTGGTTTAGTGCCTCTAGCTCAAGCACTAATTAATGAATTAGGCTTCAAAATAATCTCGAGTGGTGGAACAGCAAAGTTAATTGAGAGCGCAAATCTGCCTGTTACTCGAGTAGCAGATTACACAGGATTTCCAGAAATTCTTGAAGGCAGGGTAAAAACACTTAATCCCAAAATTCATGGAGGAATTTTGGCCAGAAGGGATAAGCAAACTCATTTGGATGATTTGAAGAAACAAAATATCAATCCAATAGATTTGGTTGTTGTTAACTTATATCCATTTGAGCAAACAATTTCAAAAGAAAATGTTTCATGGGAAGAAGCAATCGAGAATATTGATATTGGTGGTCCAACAATGATTCGATCAGCTGCAAAAAACCATCAAGATGTTCTTGTAGTCACTAATCCAAATCAATACTCAAACTTAATTGATGCATACAAATCAAAAAAAATAACTAATGAATTACGAAAAAATTATGCTCAAAAGGCTTTTGAGCACACAGCTATTTACGATCTAACAATAAGTAAATGGATTGCAAACCAAATCCCCTCAAAAAAAGCTTCTTGGTTTCAAAGCTTGCCATTAAAACAAGAACTAAGGTATGGAGAGAATCCTCATCAAAAGGCCACATGGTATGGAGAGTCTGAAAAAGGTTGGAGCGGAGCTAATCAATTACAAGGAAAAGAATTAAGTACAAATAATCTCCTTGATCTGGAGGCTGCATTATCCACTCTCCGAGAATTTGGATACGAACAAGCTATGAAAAATGACTCATATAAAAAAGCGGCGGTAGTAATTAAGCACACAAATCCTTGTGGAGTCGCAATTGGAGATTCACCATCAACAGCTCTAAAAAGAGCATTAGATGGAGATAGGGTAAGTGCTTTTGGTGGAATTATTGCTATTAATTGTCCTGTCGATGAAGCTGCAGCTAAAGAACTTGAAAATATATTTATTGAATGTATTGTAGCTCCATATTTTGATAATAATGCAAAAGAAATACTTTCAAAAAAGAAAAATCTAAGACTACTAGAATTAAAAGCCGAGTCTATTCAAAAAGCAGATAAAAATCATATAAGAAGTATACTTGGTGGTTTATTAGTTCAAGATTTAGATGAACCAAATATTGATCAAACAGAATGGGAAAATGTTACTAAACTAATCCCAACAGAAGAAGAAATAAATGACTTATCTTTTGCTTGGAAAATTGTAAAACATATACGATCAAATGCTATAGCAGTTGCATCTAATCAACAGAGTTTAGGAATTGGAGCTGGACAAATGAATAGGGTAGGCTCAGCAAAAATTGCATTAGAAGCTGCTGGAGACAAAGCAAAAGGTGCTGTTTTGGCTAGTGATGGTTTTTTCCCATTCAACGATACTGTAAAGATGGCAGCTGATTATGGTATCAGCTCAATTATTCAGCCAGGGGGAAGTATCAGAGACAAAGATTCTATTGAAGCATGCAATCAATCAGGCATAAAGATGGTTCTCACAGGTAAAAGACATTTTTTACATTAAAGTCAGCTAAATAAATTAATTATAAAATATTGGACTCTAAATTTAATATTTATATACTTAAATCATGAACCCTTTGGATAATAGGTTATTTTGTTAGATTTTCTTAAAAGTGATAATCTTCCAGGACCTGCACATAAAAAATAAAATGATATGGCTGCATAAATAGCTGATAATTCAAAAATATAATTGTGATTTTCTACAACCGCAAAAGGAAATCCCTCTAACCCAGTATCTATGAAGTGGAAATACAAAGCAAATACCATCGTCGATAGTAAACCTAAGGAAGATAATCTTGCCAAAATGCCGGTAGCCAGTCCAATTGGACAAACTATTTGAGTAACTGCAGCCATATAAGTCCAAATGACAGGATCACCAGGAAGAAAGCTGAAGTATTTACCAACAACGAATTCAGCAAATCCTCCTGGATCATTTAATTTCTCCAAACCGTGATGAACCATCAACAAACTAAAGCTTAGTCTGAGCACTAATGTTGAGAGTTCTCCAAAAATATTGACTTCACCTTCGGGACTTTGAACAACGACTTCAACCTTTTGTGAGTCAGAATCTTTATTATTAGAGTTTTTTGCTTGAGCCATCTTCCACTAAAAGTTATTAATTCATCCTACGAGAAATTGGGTCAAAATTGTGATTTATCCTAATTAATCTTTTTCACTTATTTTCATCAGCTTATGAATAACATGCTCAACCACACGATCTGGAGTAGAAGCACCTGATGTAATACCAACCTTTATATTGCCAGTTGGAAGAAATTCCTTCTCAGTAATTAATTCTCCTTCAAGTGGCATATGAGTAATTGTATTTGTTTCTTCTCCAATTCGTTCAGGCGTATCAATGTGAAATGAGCGAATTCCCCTACTAACAGCTATTTCTTGAAGATGAGTGGTATTCGAGGAATTATAACCACCAATAACAACCATAAGATCGAGTGGCTCATCAACAAGAGAGAACATTGCTCCTTGTCGTTCCTCAGTAGCATCACAAATAGTATTAAAAGCTAGGAAATGTTGATTTAATTCAGCAGGACCATATTGTTTTAACATAGTTTTTTCGAATAATTTTCCAATCTCTTCGGTTTCACTTTTAAGCATAGTTGTCTGATTAGCGACTCCTATTCTTTTTAAATCCTTATCTGGATCAAACCCTGCGGAGGAGGCTTTAGCAAAACGCTTTAAGAATTCTGCTCTATTTCCTTTACCAAGAATATATTCAGCTACATAATTGGCTTCATCGAGGTCAAATACAACTAGATAAGTTCCAGCAAAAGAACTAGTAGCGAGTGTTTCTTCGTGCTTATATTTACCATGAATAATGGAAGTAAATGTATGTTTTTTATGCTTTTCAACGGTGTGCCAAACTTTTGAAACCCATGGACAAGTGGTATCAATGATATGACAGCCTCTGTCATGCAACATTTTCATATCTTGAACTGTCGCACCAAATGCAGGAAGAATTACTACATCACCATCTTTCACTCCTGAAAAGTCTTTGATACCTTTCTCCTCAGTAATAAAAAGAACATCCATTTTTCTAAGCTGATCATTTACTGAGGGGTTATGAATAATCTCATTAGTAATCCATATCTTTTCATTCGGATAGTGCTTTCTAGTCTCGTAAGCCATTGCTACAGCTCTTTCTACTCCCCAACAAAATCCAAAAGCCTCTGCAATTTTGACTTTGAGGCGACCATGTTCTAATTCATTTCCATTATCTCTAATAGATCCAATTAACCCACTTTGATAAGCCTCTGCCAGCGCTTGAGCTCGTTTATTCGCTGAGCCAAATCCTCTCCGATTGTAACGATCAGATTTATGAAGAGTTTGCTTGAATGCTTGAGTATCCATTTCAATTAAATAGTTAAAAACAAATTGATAGGATTCCGATAACTATTAAACCACACTAAAAAAGCCCGGAATTTATCCGGGCTTTTTTAGTGTGGTTTAAAGTTAGAGAATTAAACAAGTGAACTAGCTAGAAGCAAAGTCAGGATAAGCTTCCATTCCATGCTCACCAATATCAAGGCCTTGGGTCTCTTCTGATTCGCTAACTCTGATTCCTCCGAAGAAGCCACCAATAATTTGCCAAGCAATCCAGCATGTGACGACAGTCCAGATACCATAAGCAGCTGCGCCTAATGCTTGAATGAAGAACTGGCTAATTCCTCCTCCATTGAGAAGACCAATTCCTGCAGCTCCAGGGTCCATGCCATCAACACCCCAAAGGCCGATAACTACAGTTCCCCAAACGCCGCAAACTCCGTGAACGGAGAAAGCACCAACAGGATCATCAATACCTGCGGAATCTAAAGCAGCTACTGCAACTACAACTATTAATCCACCGACTGCACCAGCAAGCCAAGATCCAGCAAAAGTCATATTGCCACAACCAGCAGTGATACTTACTAAGCCAGCAAGAATACCGTTGATGATCATGGTTAGATCAGGCTTACCAGAGGTAATGGTAGATAAAACTGTAGCCGCAATTGCACCACCAGCTGCTGCCAAAGTTGTTGTTACTGCAACATAAGCAACATATTGATCCATTGCTAATTCAGAACCTGGATTAAATCCATACCAACCAATCCAAAGAATTAGCGCTCCTAAAGTTGCGATAGCCATATTATGACCAGGCATAGCTTGAGCTTTTCCATCTACAAATTTGCCAATACGTGGCCCAAGAAGCATTGCTCCAACAAGACCTGCCCATCCTCCTACGGAATGAACAATAGATGAACCAGCAAAATCAATAAAGCCAAGTTCAGCAAGCCATCCACCATTCCACTGCCAGCTACCTGCGATTGGATAAATAAAAGCAGTTAAAACTACAGAGAAAACGACAAATTCACCAAATTTGACTCTCTCAGCAACTAATCCAGAAACGATCGTTGCAGCAGTTCCAGCAAAAGCAGATTGGAAAAGGAAATCAACTGCTGGAACAAGACATCCTGTATCACCAGCAGCTGCGCATTCTAATGCACCTGATGGATCAGGATCAACGAATAAGCCTTGGAAATAAAGCCAACCATCAATCACTGAACCGCCATACATTAGGGAATATCCAATTACCCAATAGGCAGTAACAGCAAGTGCAAAAACAAATAAGTTTTTAGCTAATATGTTGACCGCATTTTTTTGGCGGCACATACCAGCTTCAACCATTGCAAATCCTGCGTTCATAAAAATAACGAGGATTGTGGCTATGAAAAGCCAAAGATTATCTGCCAAGAATGCAGCAGCTTGAGGTCCAGTTAAATCTGAAAGTGCAACCTCAGCTCTAGCAGAGAAAGTGAAAACACCTAATCCTAAAAGTGCCAATGGGATTGAAGCTAGCCAAGCCCAAGATTGACTTCTTCTAAAACCTTTAATGCTTCTTAGAAGAAGCATTGGCCCGTTCAAAAGACTTGCGTCTTGAAGACGAGAAGTACTTCGCCTTGGTGGCGATTGCAAAGCAGTGGTCATAAATGATGCTTACTTCGAAAAAAAGAAATGGATAGTTAATCCAAAATTTATACAATTAACAATATGAATGCAACTCATACTGACAAGATGTAGGTGTTTATACAAAAAAACAGTTTGGTACTACAGACATGTTCTTATTTACACATTTTTCTGGTAAATTGGTGAAATTTCAAATTGATTTAATTCCCAAAATTACAAGTCAAAATAAAAACCTAGCTCAAATAGTAAAAATAGACCTGCTGAATTATTTTGTTCTAGATGTTTTATTTTTGTGAACTCTGGAAGGGTTTAACACCTTCCCAGGTTATGCGGTCTGAAAAAAAACCAAATGCACATGGAATAACCTCTACCCCATGAGATAATGCCTCTCTAAATAATTTCCCGTACAACTGATCTGCTAAATCACAAGGTGCAAAAATCTCCATATCACTCCTACTAATACAAGGAATTAAAACCGCTCTTGAATCAGGAGAAATACTCATTAGTTCCTTCAAATGTTTTTGACCTCTTGTAGTTACCGTGTCCGGGAACAAAGCCAAAGTTTTTTCACACCAAGTTGTATTTTTAACCTCTATATAAATATTTCTACTATCTGCATTGCTTGTTTCTGGCTTAAGTAATAAATCAATTCGACTTTTACCTTCTAAACCATATTTAACTTCAGGCTTGATATTTGCAATTAAACCCAATTGCTTCTCTAAGCCATTCGCTTCAATCAAATTCCTAATCAATTTATTAGGTAAAGATGTGTTTATACCAACCCAGCATCTCTTCAGCTCATTATGACTTGGCACCTCAGCTTGCTCCCAAGACCAATCTAATTTACGTTTAGGCGAGGGAGAGTACTTAAGTCTGACACGACCACCAGGCCACAAAACCCCTTTCATCGGTCCTGTATTTGCACAATGAGCGGTAACAATTTCACCATCAGCCAACTCAACATCAGCCAAAAATCTCTTATATCTCTTAATTAAGATACCCTCTACAAGAGGGGGAAACTTAATAATGGTTTTCCCAATTTCAATCACTTAATTAACATCCAATTAAAACAAGAACTACAAAATATTCTAGAAAAATGGAAGCTCTCTTTTTTCAAATCTAACATGCCGAAATCAATCAAAGAAATTGCTTTCGTCGTAAGCCTAGGAACTTTATTAAGCAAATTTGTAGGGATGGCAAGGCAATTAGTTATTGCTGGTGCTTTCGGAATTAGCGCTGCATATGATGCATATAATTATGCTTATATTATACCTGGATTTTTCTTGGTTCTTTTAGGAGGTATTAATGGACCATTACATAACTCTTTGGTTACATTATTAGCAGATAAAAACAAAGTTGATAGTAGATTACTTATCAATTCAATCAATAATATTCTATCTCTAATACTATTAATAATAAGTATTTTTATTTTCTTTTCATCCGATTTATTGATTAATTTAGTTGGATCAAGTTTATTAGCAGAGACAAAAGAAATAGCTTCTTTTCAATTAAAAATAATGTCTCCAATTATATTCTTATCAGGACTAATAGGCATAGGTTTTGGATCTCTAAATGCAAAAAAAGAATTTTTCATACCATCTATATCTCCATTAATTTCAAGTCTAATAATTATAATTTCTGTATCAAACTTTTGGATAAATAAAGAAACTTCAGTTGATATATATGAATTAAATTTGAGAGGAGGAGTTATTCTTGCAAAAGCAACATTTATAGGAGCACTATCTCAATATTTAATTCAAATACCTTTTCTAATTAAAAAAGGAATTTTTACTATAAGTTTTTCAATTCAAACAAAGTATTCAGAACTAAAAAGAGCCTGGAGAATGATTGTCCCTGCTTCTCTTTCTTCAGGTATGATGCAAATAAATGTTATTACTGATTTATTCTTTGCATCAAAGATAGTTGGGGCTGCAGCTGCTCTAAGTTACGCAAACTTTATAGTTCAAGCTCCTCTTGGAATAATATCAAATTCTATTTTAATTCCATTACTACCTGTTTTTGTAAGCTTAAGAGCTCGAGAAAATCATTTGAAATTGATCAAGAAAATCCATCAAGGATTAATTTTGACATCCTCATCGATGGTATTCCTAGGTTCGATATTCATTGCACTATCTGTTCCAATAGTAATATTAATCTATGGAAGAGGTTCCTTCAATCAAAATGCAATAGATATTGTAAGTCAACTATTGATTGCATATGGAATAGGTATGCCTTTTTATCTATTAAGAGATCTATTAGTTAGAGTATTTTATGGTATTGAAGATTCAAAAACACCATTTAAAATATCTATTATAGCAATATTATTAAATTTGTTTTTTGACTGGTATTTAATAGGAGGAACAAGTCCTTGGGGAGAACTATCTCCGATCAACTTAGGCGTAAATGGTTTAGTATATTCAACTACATTTGTTAACTTATTTGCTTGCATACTTTTACTATTGAAATTAAATAAGAAGCTAGATCATCTGAAATTATTCAAAATAGTATCTCAAACTCTTAGAATTATTTTGATTGGTTTGATTTCTGGTATTAGCTCATTTTTTATTTTTAAAATAATATATTTACCCTATACTTTCTTTAATTTATTATTTAAAATTTTAATCTCATCTGGAATTAGTCTTGTTATATTCTATTTTCTAGCAATTATTCTTAAAATTGATGATATTGATAGTTTAAATAAGTATTTCAAAGAGAAATTTATTCCTCTTTAAGAAAAATATCTTTTTCTGATCTAACTTTAAGTGGGATTTCTAAACAGTTCATTTCATCAGTTTTCACCCCACTTACTGAGAGAATTCTTGCTTCAATACCAAACTCTTGAAAAGCTATTTCCATCTCTTTCATTAATTCCTTTTCAACCTGTGCATCAGCATCAGCAATTTTCCCTATAAGTCTTTCTCCTAAGCGACCAATTCGCTGCCTTACAACCTCTCTGGCATTAGTCACCTGGATTATTAGCAAGAATAATAAAGCAATTGATCAAATCTTATCTGCAATAGGGTTCTAAAATGTCCTCAAGGTCAAAAAATTGATTTGGTGGAATTAATTTTGATAATGGCAATCTCGTTTTACCTCCGCCAAGTTTTACTTGAATCGCTTCAAGACCTTTTCTAGCTGCAACATTTGAACCTTGATCAAAGTTAGCTTGACATTCAATAGCTAAGTCCTTTGCAAGCCCAGCATCGCCTAGATAAAGATTCCAATTTCCAACTTGAATAAATAATCTGTCAGCTATTGACACCGCTAGCTCATTAATTTGCGATGAATCGATAGAAGTAGTCATGAAAACTTAGTTTTTCTACTATCAATAACCATAGATAGAAATTGTGGTTACTATCTCAAAAAAAGAATTAATGGAAAAATAACTTTTTAAGTTTCAAAATCGTATTTTAGACAATTTGAAGGCATAGATACAAACATATTTCCCTATTCTTTGGGAGTCAATCTGATATTGTTTTTTTATGCGCCTGTAGCTCAGCGGATTAGAGCATCTGACTACGGATCAGAGGGTCGGGAGTTCGAATCTCTCCAGGCGCGTTTGAAAAATTTGTAAATCCTTATATAAACAGAAAATAAGAGAAAGTTTTTTCTCATTAGACTAAACATATGCCTACTATCACATCATAAATAAAGGAATAAAGTGACTATTCAATCTTCTTTGATGGAATGTGATCCAAGTATTGCGAAGTTAATAAACAATGAATTATCAAGACAAGAAACTCATTTAGAGCTGATTGCAAGTGAGAATTTCGCCTCAAAGGCAGTAATGGAAGCACAGGGATCGGTCCTAACAAATAAATATGCTGAAGGTCTCCCCAAAAAAAGATATTACGGAGGATGTGAATATATCGATGGAATTGAGCAGTTAGCAATCGAAAGAGCAAAAACCCTTTTTGGTGCTAACTGGGCGAATGTCCAACCACACAGCGGGGCACAAGCTAACTTTGCAGTTTTCCTAAGCCTTCTCAAACCTGGCGACACAATCATGGGGATGGACCTATCTCATGGAGGTCACCTCACACATGGTTCACCTGTAAATGTCAGTGGCAAATGGTTTAAGACATGCCACTACGAAGTTGATAAAACGACCGAAATACTCGATATGGAAGCAATTAGAAAAAAAGCAATTGAAAATCAACCAAAACTAATTATTTGTGGATTCTCTGCGTATCCAAGAAAAATTGACTTCCAGGCTTTTAGATCAATAGCTGATGAAGTAAAGGCTTATTTATTAGCTGATATTGCTCACATTGCTGGTTTAGTAGCTAGTGGTCTACACCCAAGTCCAATCCCATATTGTGATGTAGTTACAACAACCACTCACAAAACTCTCAGAGGGCCAAGGGGGGGACTAATTCTCTCAAAAGATGAAGAGCTTGGGAGAAAGCTCGATAAGGCAGTATTTCCAGGCACCCAAGGAGGTCCTCTAGAACATGTAATAGCGGCGAAGGCTGTGGCATTCCAAGAAGCTTCTGAACCCGAATTCAGGCTCTACAGCCAAAGAGTAATCTCAAATGCACAAGTTCTTTCCAATCAACTTCAAAAAAGAGGTATTTCTGTTGTAAGCAAAGGGACTGATAATCATATTGTTCTTCTTGACCTTAGAAGTATTGGGATGACAGGTAAAATTGCTGATCAGTTAGTTAGTGATATCAAAATAACCGCAAACAAAAATACGGTACCTTTTGACCCCGAATCCCCATTTGTTACTAGTGGGCTAAGGCTAGGTTCAGCAGCTCTTACAACTAGGGGGTTTGATGAACTAGCCTTTGAGGAAGTTGGAAATATCATTGCAGATAGACTGCTTAATCCAAACGATGAAAAAATAAAGGAAGCGTCAATCCAAAAAGTATCTGAACTTTGTAATAAGTTTCCTTTATATAGTGAGAGGATTTAAAGAAATCAATATTAACAATAAAAATAAATTTGGAGCAGAGGTTTTATGCATTGGAAGTGAAATACTTCTAGGAAACATCGTTAATACTAATTCTCAATGGATAGCAGAACAATTAGCAATTTTAGGTATTCCACATTTCAGGCAAACCGTTATCGGAGACAACTCTGCCAGATTAAAAGAAGCAATACTTGAGGCATCTAATCGATCAGCAATTCTAATAACAACTGGTGGTCTTGGACCCACACCTGATGATATAACAACGCAGGTAATTGCTGAAACTTTTAACACCCCACTAGAACAGAGAAATGATATTTTGCTTGATTTGAAAAACAAATCAAGAGATAAGAAAAGTAAGTTATCTGAGAGTCAAAAGAAGCAATCCTTAGTCCCAAAAGGTTCTAAAATTATAAACAATTACTCAGGAACAGCTCCAGGATTTATATGGAGTCCAAAGAATAATTTTACAATTCTTACTTTCCCTGGAGTTCCAAGTGAATTAAAAGAAATGTGGATTAATGAAGTAGAAAAATGGTTGATTAATAATAATTTCTCGAAAAAAATTATCTCTAGCAAAGTTTTACATTTTGCGGGAATAAGTGAATCATCACTAGCTGACAAAATCAAACACTTACTTAAAGGAGAAAACCCTACTATTGCTACTTATGCAAGCACTGGAGAAGTAAAGGTACGCATCACAGCAAATGGAGATAATTTAGAAGAAACTAATAAATTGATAAAACCTATTGAAAAAGAGATAACTCAATTCACTGGATTAAAATTCTTTGGGGTAAATAATGTAACTCTTGAAGAAATAGTATTTAAATTATTACTTAAAAGAAAAGAAACTATTGCTGTTGCCGAATCATGTACTGGAGGTGGGATAGGTTCTAAGCTGACAAAAATCCCTGGATCTTCAAAGATTTTTCATGGAGGAATCATCGCATACAACAATTTAATCAAGCAAAGAGTTTTAGGTGTACCTGAGGAAATAATTAAAAGCTATGGTGCGGTCTCAAAGCCAGTAGTTGAATTAATGGCGAGAGGTGTCCAAAAACAATTCAAAGTTAACTGGGCTATAGCTGTCAGTGGAATTGCAGGGCCAACAGGAGGAAGTAAATTAAAACCAGTTGGACTAGTTAATTTTTGTATTAAAGGGCCAAAAAGCCTTATTTCATGGGAAGAGAGATTTGGATCTAATAAAACAAGAGAAGATATTCAAAAATTAAGCGTTTTAAATGCTCTTGATAGATTACGTTTATCTATAATCATGGAAACTAAGTCCTAATTATTGGATTTGAAAGTTGAGTTCTGGAACCCTCTACGACAAAGTTTGGAACTTCCATCAGGTAAAAGAACTACCTGGGGGATCAACCCAACTTTTTGTTGGTCTGCATTTGATACACGAAGTTACAAGTCCTCAAGCTTTTTCTGCTCTGAATGAAAAAAATCTTGATGTCAAATTCCCTAATTTAACAGTTGCAACGGTTGATCATATAGTCCCAACAATAAACCAGCAGCGTCCTTTTAGCGATCCTCTAGCAGAGG
This sequence comes from Prochlorococcus marinus str. MIT 0912, assembly GCF_027359595.1. Taxonomy (NCBI): domain Bacteria; kingdom Bacillati; phylum Cyanobacteriota; class Cyanophyceae; order Synechococcales; family Prochlorococcaceae; genus Prochlorococcus; species Prochlorococcus marinus. The sequence continues at coordinate 1,641,571 of NZ_CP114783.1, read as the reverse complement.
AAATGCTGACTACTTTAGAAAAAAACTGTAAATCCCATGGAATAAAATTTCACGGAATTGGAAGCAATTCTCAAGGGGTAGTTCATGTTATGGCTCCAGAATTAGGATTGACCCAACCCGGAATGACTGTGGCTTGCGGAGATTCACACACCTCAACGCATGGTGCATTTGGAGCAATTGCATTCGGTATTGGAACAAGTCAAGTTCGAGATGTTTTAGCCAGTCAAAGTTTGGCGATGAAAAAACTAAAAGTAAGAAGAATATGGGTAGACGGTTCATTGCAAAAGGGAGTTTATGCCAAAGACCTTATTCTCCATATCATTCGTTTGCTTGGAGTCAAAGGAGGAGTTGGGTTTGCCTATGAATTTGCTGGGCCTGCAATAGAAAAACTTTCAATGGAAGGAAGAATGACAATATGCAATATGGCTATTGAAGGAGGGGCAAGATGTGGATATATCAATCCAGATGAAACTACTTTTAAATATCTCAAAGGCAAAGAATATTCTCCTAAAGGTCAAGAATGGGATAAAGCTATTAATTGGTGGAAAAGTATAGTTACTGATTCTGAAGCTAAATTCGATGATGAAATTCAATTAGATGGATCATCAATAGAACCAACAGTTACTTGGGGTATAACTCCTGGTCAAGGAATTTCAATCAAAGAAAAAATTCCAAATCCTGAGATGCTCCCAAAAAATGAGCAACAAATAGCTAAAGATGCATGCAAATATATGAATCTAGAGCCAGACAAGCCTATTGAAGGAACATCAATAGATGTTTGCTTTATAGGTAGCTGTACGAATGGAAGATTAAGTGATCTCCAAGAGGCATCTAAAATTGTTCAAGGTCATAGAGTCGCCACTGGGATTAGAGCATTTGTTGTACCTGGTTCCCAAAAGGTTGCAAAGGAGGCCAAGCAGAAAGGAATAGATAAGATATTTCTTACAGCAGGTTTTGAATGGCGAGAACCAGGTTGCTCAATGTGCCTAGCTATGAATTCAGACAAGTTAGAGGGAAGACAAATAAGTGCTAGCTCAAGTAATAGGAATTTTAAAGGGAGACAAGGGTCTGCAAATGGGAGAACCTTATTGATGAGTCCCGCAATGGTTGCTGCTGCTGCAATAAATGGGAAGGTTACAGATGTAAGAAAATTACTCCAAGAGTAAAAACCACAAAGAACTTATCTATCTATGAAACAGGAATTCCCAAAAGGTGAAATCAAAGCAATTAGAGGCCGCAGCTTTGTTATTAAAGGCAATGATATTGATACTGACAGAATTATTCCTGCAAGATTTCTCAAATGTGTAAGTTTTTCCGCATTAGGAGAACAAGTCTTTGCAGATGACAGAAAAGAACTAAAAGGCAATCACCCCTTTGACCTCGATCAAAATAAAGGAGCAAATATTCTTGTTGTTAATGATAATTTTGGCTGTGGTTCAAGTCGAGAACATGCCCCACAGGCTCTCATGAGATGGGGAATAAGATTAATTGTAGGAGAAAGTTTTGCTGAAATTTTCTTTGGGAATTGTCTTGCACTAGGCATACCTTGCATAACATCTTCAAAACAAGAAATTAATAAATTACAAAACCTAGTCAATCAGAATCCCACTCAGATTTGGGATTTTAATCTAAAAGAACTATCAATTTCTAATGAAAAAGAAAGTTTCAAACTCAATCTTGAAGAAGGAGCATACAAGATGCTTTATTCAGGGAAATGGGATGCGACTTCTCAACTATTAGATGAAGAGGAAAGAATCAAAGATACAGTCAATAATCTACCTTATCTAAATAGTTTCAAATCATAAATCTAAAAAACTGGTTTTACAGAGTTAGCAAATTTAAATCCATTTATACGGAAATATAATCCTCCTGCATAATTATTAGGATGATAGTAAATTCCACATTCGTATGATCTTTTTTGCCATAAAAGCCCTAATTTCGTATGATAATATTCTCCGAAATTCTTTGAATTATTATCAATATTTAAATTAGAAACAACATCAAATATTAAGGGTCCATAAATTTGTTGCATTAAACTTACATTTAGTGTTTTCAAATCAATGGCTTTATCAAACTTAAATGGACTATTGCCAAATTTAATTTTCACACCAGGCATAACTGAAAGTTTTGTGTAGTCAAAGAAACTTCTCTCTAGTTTTCCTAGTCTAATTTCGGGACCAATACTAAGTTTAAGAAAACCTTGATCACCAGAATTCAAATAGTTAAAATAGGCTGAAGTAATATTAGATTTCAAGACCAATTCGGGGTTAATTAAAACAGGAGAAAAAAGCGTCATATTCTTTTTATGATTTTCTTCTGATTCACCCCTCCATAATTGATATTGACTATCTATAGAGGCGAAGACACTGGAGCGCCAAAGACTAATTAAATCAGTATTTTCAAACTTTTCTGCTTCATATTTAGCGGATCCTATTCGAATATTTAAGTTGTTTTTCAACTCACCAGTTGTAAAATATTTAGTCTTTTCAATAAAGCCTCCAAATGCAGACTTGATCTCAGTCTCACCTATTGTGCCGTTCCAAGCTCTAGATCTATATGTCGTAAAAATATTAAAACTTGAGTCATCTATTATAGGCATTCTAAAATACTTTCTAAATGAACTTGAATGCCTTAATCCACTAAAAATTCTAGACGTATTTAATGTACTTAAATCATTTAAGCTATCGAAACTCCAATCGTCATTAGTTGCTTTTAGTTTTATATTTAAACCAACTAAATCAGAAAAATTAATGTTTTTATTTTGAGTATTTTTATAACTATTAGTTTTGCCTAAAATAGCTCTACTAATCATAAATTGGGGTTGAAAGTCTAGTTTTATATTTTTTTTAATAGTTTTTGTATTACTTCTTCTCACCAAGACCAAGCCATCACGATCTTTACTATCTAATACAAACTCAAGTTTATTCTTGCTTTTCTTCTTTCTTCCTAATACTCTTTTACCTAAAAAAAGCTTAGTTCTATTCTCAAGAATTAAATTTGTTTTAGAACTAGTAATTACTAATCTACCATCTTCTTCCTCTTCTGCAATAACGTCTATCCCCTCAAAAGCGACTTGATGAGGATCAAATGGGTCATTAGTAAAAATAATTCTATTAGATTCCCAGCCATTCTCCTCAATCATTATTAAATTAGATTTAAATCTCCAATTATTAATTGAACCTATAGATTTATTAGTTCTTGTGATTTTATTGTCTGGTAATTTAATATTTCCAAAATCAAATTCTATTCCATCATCGTAAGTATTATTTTCTCTACTATTAGTTCTATTTTGAACTTCAGTCTTATTTAAATTAGTATCAATTTTCAAATCATCTGACACATTCTTAATGTCAAATATCCCATATGCATCTTTAATAAATCCTTCTTTTTTTAATAGATCAAACTTAAATTCTTCAGCTCTAAAATATTGCCCCCCTTTGGTGAATCTAATATCACCCTTAGCAGATAAAATACCGGTTGATTTATCATAACTTAAAAAGTCAGACTTTAAGACTCCATTATTTATTAGAGCTTTAACATTCCCTTGAGCCACATAAATGTTTTGATCATAATCATATTGTTTATCAGCAAAAATCTTTAGAGTTAAAAATATAACTTCCTCATCTTGTAATTTTCTTAACGGCGATTTTTTATAAGTTTCAACTAAATTACCAACTGAAAAACTATAGTTTTTATGTTTAACTTCTTTTTTCTGAAAATTTTCCTTGCCTTTAGAAGTCTCAAATAAAGACAGAAAGATGCTAAACCCCAGAAGTCCAAGGTTTAAAGCCAATAGATATTTTTTCTTCGCCGCCAAATGATTTAAGCCGACGAAAAGATGATACCGAATAAAGCAATTACAGGAGCTTTTTTAGTCCAGTAATTAGCGTGTCATTTTTAGTCCTGAGGACTTTCCAAATCCTTTCTGTTGGGTGTCCTTGTTGGATCACTTGCCAAGAAACCAAATAGGAAGATCCCGACAAAGAAAAAGACGACCGTATAGACGGAAATCTTGAGGGCAAGCATGAATCCTAATCAACTAAATAGAGATTCAACCTATCCTATGAAGTCAATAACTCCAATAAAAAAACCAAAGGTGTTACAGACTTTTGGAAATGAAAAATTTTTTTATGCCTTGGGAGAGCCCAAAAAGCCAATAAAGGAAGGGAATATGAATACAAAGATCAATTTTTTTTCTTATACGAATTCCTAAAATCCATAATTTTTTTTTTTTTTTGTAATTTTTCTCGTTTTTCAGCCTATTTAAGGCCAAATTTATCGAATATCATATTTTTTTGGTTCATTCCATCACAAGTTTCTACAGTCTCTTCTTCTTTTGGACAAGTTCTCATACAATATCTTGACTCATACAAATCTGAGCTTAGAGAAACGACATGGGACAAAAAACAGCACTTGGATCTTTGCTTAAATCCATTGGCAATTCTGGACAAGGAAAAGTTGTTCCAGGTTGGGGAGCAGTTCCAGTAATGGCCTTTATAGGAGTTTTACTACTGGTTTTTCTAGTTATCATGCTCCAAATTTATAATCAATCACTTCTTTTACAAGGTTTTTCAGTCGACTGGAACGGCTGAATTGATTAAATTCTGATCAGTTGAGATTCGCCCATGAATATCTTTGGGGTTGGTTTACCTGAAATAGCTGTAATTGCCGGATTGGCACTTGTTATTTTTGGTCCAAAACGTCTTCCTGAGCTTGGGCGAACTATTGGAAAAACACTCAAAGGTCTTCAGAGCGCTTCTACAGAGTTTGAGCGCGAAATAAAAAATGCCATGACTGAAGAAGAGTCTTCAAATGAAGACATCGTAGACAAAGAAAATTAATTTCCTCAAAAATAACTAGATATCCAGCTATTAGAATCAACAACGATTCTGTTAAATTGGCATGTCGTCGGATGAATTGAAATTATTAGTAGGCTTAGGTAATCCTGGGGCTGAATACCATAAGACTCGTCATAATGTTGGATTTATGGTCTTGGAGGAAATTGCAAAAAAAAATAATTGTATCTTTCGTGAAAGCAAAAAACTTTTTGGTACGACTTGTACATACGGCACAGGTTTAGAAAAAACAAGGCTCTTAATGCCGAAAACATACATGAATGAAAGTGGAAAATCTGTTAGATCAGCTAGGGATTGGTTTAATTTTGAAAATCATCAATTAATAGTCCTACTAGATGACATGGATCTTCCTCTGGGGAAAATAAGAGTACGCTCAAAAGGAAGCTCAGGAGGTCATAATGGTCTAAAAAGCATTATCAACCATCTTGGTACTGCTGAATTTAAAAGATTAAAGATTGGGATTGGCCCTCCCAGTGACGAGCAAAAAGAGAGAAAATCTAAAACTGTTTCTCACGTTTTAGGAAGATTTTCAAAAGAAGAATTTTTAGTAGTAAATTTCATAATCGAAGAAATAATTAATTGTATAGAATCAATTAAATCTAATAATTGGGAAAAGATAACTACTCGAATAAATTCTTACAAACCTGACAATCTATAAGTTTAGAAAAATGTACAATAAGCCATCAACTACTGCATATCTTCAGATTCACAAGCAATGCTTTACTCAACAGAAAGTTGAGGGTATTGTTCGAGCAGGAAATTTTGAATGGAATTTTATTTGGGCTTTTAACCAAGGACAACTTTTTGTAGAACCTCCTCTAGGTAGAGCTCTCATAAAAGATGCCTTAGAGCGCTATTTAGTCAAAGCTGATTATAAACTTGAGTCTGGTGGGGATTACATTTTTACAGTTAGGGCCAAATTTTAATATCTACTTTATCTGGCCAAATAAATTTATGGTTTAAAAAATCTTCCAATAAAATCAACGCTACAATTGCATCAAGATTTTCAGGTGGAAAAAGAATTTCTTTTGGAAGCCAACGAATAAAGTAATTTGGAGGCCAAATTTCCCAATATCTAAATCTTGCTCTTAGGGTTGAGCCTCTTTCATTAACATAATTAATATTTACAAAATTATTTCGTTTTAATTGATTCATTACGTACTTACAATTAGTCCCATCACCAATTATTATTTTAATAATCTGGTAATCTTCATTCCACAACGAAACTAAATCAGAAAATATATTTAATGAAGCTATCCCTGCCTCAATAACTTTTCCTGATTTCATATCAGCTAATAACAATCCGCATTTTTTGATCCCTGGATCTATTGATATATAAAGACTCATTTAATTATTACTGAGTTTAGATTTTTCTAAAGATTTTAATTCCAAAGATACTGAGACTTTCTCAGCGCTTTGACTATTATCAAGTGCCTTAGCAATAATTTGGAAATCTCCCTTTTTTTTACTAACTAAAGATTTTCCTAAATTATTAATTTGATTAGCATTAATTTTCAACTCAGAACTTAATGATCCTCGCCTTCTTACCTCAGCCAAAGTTGAAGCCATTAAAAGATTAATCTTTTTACTGATAGATTCAGAATCAGAACTTGTTAAAGATATATTTTCTATAGCAATAACCTCGCCTTTTTTTGTAATGATTTTATTTAATGTGACTTCAGGAAATGCATAAACATAATTTTCTCCTCTAAGTATATTTCCTGCTGATTTAATCCTCACAACCCAGCTTTGATTATCAGCTATTTTGTTCTCAATCTTCACAATGTCATCTTTACGAACTAATAATATTCTTCGATATTTAGATTGATTAGTTTTTACTAAGTTAAAAGCATTGAAATTTGCTTCCTGTAATATACTTTCTATAGTTTTTTTTATATCAGTATTTTTATTTAGTTTAATAGTCCTAGTTACTAAGGTTTGCCCGCTACTTATTACTACATTTCCACTTCTTAAAGCATATAAGTTTTTTTCTAATTTTTTTAATTCTTTTTCACTTTCTAGAATCTTTTCTCTAATATCCTCTAACTGAAATAATCCAACCCTTAAATCCCTATCAAAAGCAACCATAGTTGCAAATGAAATAGCACTTATAATACTTCCAGTAAAAACAGTTATTAAAACAGCGGTACTTTTTGGTCTTAGTTTAAAAATACTTAAACGCGCTTTTCCAATTTTCGTACCTAAGCGATCTCCCAGAGTAGAAAGTATTCCACCTAGGATTAATAATAAAAGAATTTTAAGCCAGGCAGTCACTGAATGAAAGAAGAGGAATTAATCAAACCTCCTAAACCTTAGTATGTGATGGCCTTCAATTAAATCTTTTTGCTAAAGCTATTGGATCGAATATAGTTATTTTTTTTCTATCTATCGCCAATAATGAGGAACTTTTCAACTCACCAAGTAGTCGTGTAATAGTAACTCTGGTTGAACCTATAGCTTCAGCAATGGCTTGATGAGAAAGTCTTAAATCAATTGTTACTCCTTTTTCACACGGCACACCAAAATCCCTACATAAAACTAGTAAAAAGCTTGCAAGACGAGAGGACATATCTCTATGAGTTAAAGTTTCAATCATTGTTTCAGTTTGAAGTACTCGACTGGATAAACCTTGTAAAAGTAATAACCCAACAGATGCATCTTGTTCAATTGCATTCCTTACTGATGTAGCTGGTGCAGCAACAAGTTCCACACGCGTAAAGGCAACAGCGTGATAAAAACGATCTGATCTATGTCCTGTTAATAAAGATAAAACTCCAAAAAGACTATTTTCTCTCAATAAAGCAACTGTAATTTCTTCACCTGTTTCATAGACCCTACTCAATCGAACTGCACCACGCCTTATTAAATAAACCCTTTCTGCAGGATCACCAGGGAAAAAAATAGTTTTTGACCTGTCTACAGTTTCAGTAGAAACTCCCTCCAAAGATTTAATTACATCTAAAAGAGTTTTGTTTGGCGGCAAAGGAGATGATGAATTACCAACCATCTGGCTATTTTTTTGTTGGTTGAAACGAGTAAAGCCACGATATGAAGTGACCATATTTAATTTATTGTTCAGAGAAGATTAATAAGTAGGGAAAAAACCATATGTAGCCATGGCGACTTTTTTGAAGCTAAGTCTCCAATCCAAGCTTGTACTTGATAAAAATTCTATCTTTTTTCGCTCAAAAACTTAAGGTGCTTATAAAAAAAGTATTCAAAAATACATTTCCCTGCTTTTTGATGTCACTTTTGAGGCCTTATACAGTCTTGAAAACCAATTTTTTTCATTCAATACACCACAGATAGTGTTGTATTTGTTGATTAGATATTTAATACCGCTAGATTAGTTTCAAGACATCCTGATAAGAATTGAGATGAATGCACGAGTTAGCATTAATGCTCAACAGAGGGGTTCATCACCGTCAACAGAGACCTCTCTAAGGCCTACCCCCATCAGAAAGCCTTTACAACTAGTTGCGACACAAGGGCAAGTTCAAATCCACACTTGTACATTTAGAGGAAGTTTCTCTGTTGTTCTCAGTGAGGCAATGAGATCTGCAGGCTTAGGAAGCCAAGTTTTAATAGCTCAGTTTTTGAGAGGTGGAGTAAATCAAGGACCAAATGGGGCTATAAATCTTTGTGGAAGACTTGAGTGGCTAAGACCAGCCATTGAGAATTGCTTGCCCGAACACACATGTGAAGAACATTTTTCTTTAAAAAGAAAATATGAAGAAAAAGCAATAAAAGAACTTTGGGAATTCTGTAAAACTCGTTTAATCGAAAAAAAAATAGATAAAATCGTTCTTGATGAAATAGGAATGGCTATTAGCCTTGGTTTCATTGAAGAAAATGATTTAATTTTCATGATCAATAATCGACCATCATCCACAGATATTATTCTTACAGGACCATCAATCCCTCCTAAAGTAATCGAAATGGCTGATCAAATCACTGAATTACGCTGCAATTAAATGTTAAAAAATGATCGTTGGATTTCTGAACAGGCTTCATTAGGAATGCTTGAACCTTTTCAAGAAAAGCTAATAAGGCATCTTGAGCCGGAGTCAAAAAAATCACCTGTTTTAAGCTTTGGCTGCTCATCATATGGATATGATTTGCGTCTCTCGTCTAAAGAATTTTTAATTTTTAGGCATGTCCCCGGAACAGTAATGAATCCGAAAAAGTTTAATCCTGCCAATTTAGAACCCACAGATTTAAAAGAAGACGTGGATGGTAAATATTTTATTTTACCTGCACACTCTTATGGCCTTGGTGTTGCATTAGAAAAAATGAAGGTACCGCCCAATATTACTGTTATATGCCTTGGGAAAAGCACCTACGCCCGTCTAGGAATAATCGTCAATACAACTCCTGCAGAAGCAAGCTGGGAAGGTCATCTAACCCTTGAATTTAGTAATAGCTCTGGAGCTGATTGCAGGATTTATGCTAATGAAGGAATTTGTCAATTGCTTTTCTTTGAAGGAGATCCTTGTGAAACAACTTACAGTGATAGAAAAGGTAAATATCAATATCAACAAGAAAGAGTAACCCTAGCAAAGGTTTAAAAATGAGTTGCGTTCAGTTAATAACTTCCACACCAAACGCTGAAAAAAGCATGGCATACATTGCCAGGGTTAGTAACCCAAAAAATCAAGACAATGATGATTTTACTAAATTAATAAGGTATTGCATTAAAAATGAACATTGGAGTGTATTTGAGCAAGCTTATATGACTTTGCAAATAGAAACTACTCGAGGAATTGCGGCACAAATATTAAGACATAGATCATTTACTTTTCAAGAGTTCTCTCAACGCTATGCGGATAGCAGGCAGTTAGGAGAAATACCAATACCAGAGTTAAGAAGGCAAGATAATAAAAATAGACAAAATTCCATATCAGACTTACCGGGAGAAATTATTAATACATTCAACAAAAAAATTAAACATCAATTCGATCAAAATAAAGAACTCTATGAAGAGATGTTAGAAGCTGGAATTGCAAAAGAATGTGCAAGATTTGTACTTCCACTTGCCACTCCAACCAGAATTTATATGACAGGATCATGTCGTTCTTGGATTCATTACATAAATCTAAGAACCGGCAATGGTACACAAAAAGAACATATGGCTATCGCAAAAGAATGTAAAAATATTTTTTTACAAGAATATCCAGTAGTTTCGTCCGCTTTGAATTGGTTAGACTAGCTATGGTATCTAGGGCCTTCAGATCTTATTTTATTATTATTATTTAATTCTTTTGAATTAATTGTATAAATTAAATTACTTGAATTTGAGAATTTAGTAAAAGATGGTAATTCAGAATTATTAATTAAAGCAAGAAAGATTTCATTAAGTTCATTATATTTTCTAACTCCCAATGAAAATCCCTGGAATTCACCCTTGTCGTCAAAAAAAGTTAATTGTGGAATACCATTTACATCATATTTTTCAATCAAGTCAAACCACCTAGAATTATCAACATTAAGCAAAACTATATCTATTTTACTTGAGTTTAGTCTTTCAGCCTTAAGCATATCAGGTGCCATTTCCTTACAAGCTTCGCACCAATCCGCATAAAATTCAAAGACTGTAGGTTTTCCATTTGACAAAGCTATATCTGGTTGAAGAGAGTTCTTTGCCAATTCATCAAGCATTGCATTGGCTTTAAAACCACTGCGAAAGAAGAATAATGAAATAACTAAAAAAAGACTAAGTAAAACTAAAAAAAGTTTCTGGAGGTAGCCTAGATCGTCACCTGAATTTGTGTTATCAAGCATCAGAATTAATACTTTATAAAAATAATTATATACATATAATGTAAGTTAAAAACATATTATAATATTTACTATGAATTTACTTAATCAATGAATAAGAGACTATTCCTAATATAAATTCCTCTATAGATTGGCAAATTTTTCTTGAGAGAATATAATTCTCTATCTGTCTTTACATTATAGGGATTTTTATCCAGAAGCATCATATCTCGTACCTCTTTTCTATTAAAATATTCACTTTTATCCATCGTATTAGTCATGGAATCAAAAAGTTTTAATATATCGCTTTGAATAAATATTTCTCCATCCTTATTCATAGATTTAGCAATTGAGTTGATAAGATTTGTTTTTAAAACCCTTCTTTTATAATGTTTTCTTTTAAACCAAGGGTCGGGGAATTGAATTGAAACTCTTTTTAATTGGCCATCATCAAAATCTGACAACCATTCACCAAGACTGACATTGACATTACAAAATAGAAATTTTAAATTATCCAATTCTAATTTTATTCTTTTCTTTTCACATAAACTAACAAGAGGTTCTCTTATCTCTAGCCCAACAAAATTCCAGTCAGGGTGTTTTGTTGCTAATTCAATCAGAAATTCACCTTTTGCAGATCCAATATCTAAATGAATTGGATAGTGAGATTTCTCAAAAAGAATATTCTTACTGGGAAGAGATAATGGTAACTGAAAAAATTGACTTAAAGGATTTACATGCTGTCTCACAAAATGAAACCTGAAATAAAAAATCAGACTATTATATTAGCAAGTGATTAAATTTTTCAGAAGCTGATATGACGACAAACCAATTTATAAATTATTGATTAGAATCTTTGAATTATTTTGTTCTTATAGATAGATATTCATTAATCGATCAAGGATGGAATTGGATCAATAATCTAAAAGTTCTGCAAATATATAAAAAAAATTTTAATAATTAAGAATAATCATAAAAAGATTACCTTAAGGTTGATAATAGATATGAATGAGATTTTTTTTTGACTGAACCTCAATTCCAAATTCTAGTTTGGCTCTCATATCGAATTGCGGCTACCTTCGCATTCGGTCTCCCATTATTTCTATTGATTTGGGCAAAAAGATCGAATTCGAGCTCTATTGATAGACTTTTATCAATTTACTGGAAAGTTTCTAGTATTTATGCGATAAGCCTTTTATTTCTTAGTGTTGAGAGCCAATTAGGCCAATTAATTTCATTCATTGCACCGATACTTATGGTTAGTTCTATTTGGTTTTGGTTTGATCTCAATGAAGAACTTGATGAAATGCCTGATTACAAACCTATTGCTTTAACTACACGAATTTGGCGATGGACTTTATCTTTTTGGTCCTTACTAAATACTGGACTTCATCTATTTAGTTTGAGATGTTTGAATTCAATCAATGAGAACTATTGTGATACTTGGAGAGAAATTCCATTTAATTCATTCATGACAACAAAAACAATAATAAAATTTGTTTTAGACGGTAATTGGAGTAAAGGTTTTGCTACATTTTTTGCATATTTATCTCTAATACTATATTTAATAGGTTTACTACAATGGCTGCTTATCCAATTACCAAAGAATGGTCGTTTCGCCGGTAAATTTTAAAGACTAATAAAATTAATATTAATTTTTAATTGATATTTAAATAGCTAAGACTACTTTTTCACACCTTTTGCAAATATTTGAGTGTTGAGGATTCTTGCTCATTTCTATTTCATAATGCCAACATCTTTCACACTTAAATCCCCTTGCTTTTGCAATCTCGACTGAAGCATAATCATTTTCCTCACTAACTAAAACTTCAGCCCATGGCTCACCGCCAATTTGTAAAGATGAAACTAGGAACCAATCTCTTAATACATCAACATTATTAGATTCGCTTTCAGCTAACCATTCAATAGCAGCTTTAACTTTTTCATCAGATATATCAACCCTTACTGATGCTTCCAAAGAAGAACCTAACGCTTGCTTAGTTCTACAACTCTCCAACATTCGATTAATAACTACTCTGAGTTTACGGAGTTCAGTTACATGACAATTAAAACTACTATTTCGCCATGATTTAGGTACATTAGGCCATCCTCTTTGAAATACTGAGGCTTCATCTAAGTCATATGGAATATTTTGCCAAATATCTTCTGCCATATGACATAAAACAGGTGCAATTAATCCAGATATTTTTTCAATTACCAAGGATAAAACTGTCTGACAACTTCTTCTTCTAAAGTCAGATTTAGAACTCACATACAACCTATCTTTTGCAATATCTAAGTAAAAATTAGATAGATCAACAACACAAAAATTTTGAATTGTTTGGAAAAATTTCGAAAATTCAAAATTATTATATGCATCTGATATCTCATCGATTACTTCAGCTGTTCTGTTCAACATCCATTTATCTAACAATGGTAGGTTAGCAATATCAATGGAATCAATTTTATAATCAAAATCATAGAGGTTACCTAATAGATACCTAGACGTATTTCGAACCTTACGATAAACATCAGAAATTTGCTTTAGTATGTTTGATCCAATAGGAACATCTGCAGAATAATCAACAGAACTAACCCATAATCTCAAAACATCAGCTCCATACGCAGGATCTAATTTCTTATTTGAACCACCATTAATTATAACTAAAGGATCAATAATGTTTCCTAAGGATTTACTCATTTTCCTACCATTCTCATCTAATGCAAAACCATGTGTAAGTACCTTTTTAAAAGGTGCATGCTCATTCACTGCTACCGAAGTTAATAAAGAGGACTGGAACCAACCCCGATGTTGATCAGATCCCTCCAAATATAAATCTGCTGGATAATTTAAATTTTCTTTCTTAGAAATAACTGAAGACCAACTAGAGCCAGAGTCAAACCAAACATCCATAGTATCAGTACCTTTTTGCCATCGATCTGCCTGATTTAAATAAGAAGGAGGTAATAGATCAGATACTTTATATTCCCACCAAATATCTGCTCCATGAAGAGAAAATAAATCAGCTATATGAGAAATAGTTTCTTTATTGAGCAAGATTTCTTGTCCATTTTTTTCATAAAATACTGGTATTGGAACTCCCCAGGTCCTTTGTCGGGAGATACACCAATCTCCTCTTTCTCTAACCATGGAATTAATTCTATTTTTTCCCGATTCAGGAAGCCAAATTACATCTTCTATGGCAGAAAGGGCTTTATCTCTAAATCCTTCAACGGAAGCAAACCATTGTTCTGTAGCTCTAAAAATAGTTGGTTTTTTAGTTCTCCAATCATAAGGATACCTGTGCTCATATGGAATTTCTTTAAGCAAAGATCCAGCATCAATAAGATCACTTATTATGACACTATTAGCATCTTTTAATACATTTAGGCCTTCAAATTTTCCGGCTTCTTTCGTTAGAAAACCTTTTGCATCAACTGGGCAAGAAATTGGTAAATTATATTTTTTACCAGTATTGAAATCATCAACACCATGACCTGGAGCAGTATGTACTAATCCAGTTCCTGATTCAGTTGTAATATAATCTCCTCCTAAAACAACAGGGCTTATTTTATCAAATAAAGGATGTTTATATATAATTCCATCTAAGATTGATCCTTTGATTAATACTCTTTTTTCATAATTAATTCCTACACTCCTAGATACTTCTTCCAAAAGATCGTTAGCAATAATTATCAATGAACGATCAGGACTTTGTGCAATTACATATTCTAATTTTTGGTTAACAGAAATTGCCTCATTTGCAGGAATTGTCCAAGGAGTGGTAGTCCAAATGACAAGTTTTACTTCTTTTAATTTCCCTTCAGAATTAAGTAGATCTGGAGCTTGCTTAGAAATTTCTTGAGTTAATCTTTTTGGTATTTGATTAACTTTAAATCCTACATAAATACTTTTGCTTGTATGACCGGTTGGATATTCTAGTTCTGCCTCGGCCAGAGCTGTTTGAGAACTTGGACTCCAATGAACTGGTTTTAGGCCTCGATATATATATCCTTTGAAGACCATTTCACCAAACAACTTGATTTGAGAGGCTTCAAACTTTTTGTCTAAACTTAAATATGGTTGATCCCAGTCACCCCATACGCCCCATCTTTTAAAACCATCCATTTGTTGGGAAACTTGCTTTTTTGCATAAGCAGCAGCTTTTTTTCTCAACTTAATAGGTGTTAATTCAGCTCGTTGACTTTTATCCATAGCTTGAAGAACTTTCAATTCAATAGGCAATCCATGGCAATCCCATCCAGGGACATAGCAAACTTTTTTACCTTTCATTGTTTGAAATTTATTGATTATGTCCTTCAATACTTTGTTGAGGGCATGCCCCATATGAAGCGTTCCATTTGCATATGGAGGGCCATCATGCAAAGTAAAAGTCTCTCCAGTATTATTTAAACCTAATTCGAAATCTATATTTTTTTCTCTCCAAAAAGCTTGCAACTCAGGTTCTCTTAGAGTTGCATTTGCCCTCATTCCAAAATTAGTCTTCAAAAGGTTGAGAGTGTCTTTGTAAGTGAGACGATCCTTTTGAGAATCTTTATTGATGTTATTCACTTTGAAAAATATTCATCAGTCATCATGGTTACCTGAGCTCTTTTAACCTTATCAAGAAGTTTCTTCATTTTCAGCGAATTCTTGATTTTCGATCTTATTGGAATCAATTGAACCAGATCTTTCAACTACTTTCTTCTTGACTTCTTCTTTCAATTCTGGATGAACCCATTTTTTTTCTTTTAACGGTTTTTCAGATTTAGTAGTGAAGCCTTTAAAAAAATTAAAAAAGCCAGCTCCAAGTAAAGCAAAACTTTGACCGAGCTGTCTAAAAGATTCAAACCACCTCTGAAAAGATCCAACTCGTTTTTTTTCTTCAGAGCTTAATTGATTCCACCTGTTTTGGATAATTTCTAAAATCATTTTTCCATACAAAATTGCCATAGAAATAACAAGTAAATTTATTGAGCCTCTCAAAAAATCATTCTCCACTAACAGAAATAATCCTAAAAATAAAAAAAGTCCGCCCATCAACCAATCTCTAGGCCTAGTTAACTCCACAAGCATTAGAGGTAAAGCCAATATCAAAAGCCCAACAAAAAGAAACAAGTATCCAGAAATAGAAATAACCATATTTTTCTCAATATGAGTTTGTTTTGTAGTGATGAAGGCTTATTGAACATCTAAAAATCATGCTTCATAAAACCAGAATTTCAAATGTCTCATATACAAATATAAAAATTACATTAATCTTTTTACGATCACGAATCAAAAATAGTCTTTAAATAGCCATCAACGAGCTGCTAGAATCAATACACAATCGGTGAAAACCTTTGGCCCACCTGGCGGAATTGGTAGACGCGCTGGTTTTAGGTACCAGTGGCTTTATGTCGTGGGAGTTCAAGTCTCCCGGTGGGCATTTTTTAATTAAGCTATACAAGCTCAATTAATCTCAATCACATCAAGCAATGACCCAGTGCTTATCGAGGTCTGACAAAAATAAGGCAACGAAAAAACTGAAGTCATTACGCGACTGGCAAAATGAGATCCAAGAATATCTTGATCCTCCCAAGCCTTTAAACGTAACTTTAGGTCTTTTCTTTGGTGGATATTTTCTTGCAATAGTTAGTGTTTGGCAGTGGTATCAGGGGAACTGGCCGTTACCAATTTTAGTTGCATTAGCTTTTTTGGCTCTACATATGGAAGGCACTGTTATTCATGACGCCTGCCACAATGCTGCCCATCCAAATAAATGGATCAATCAATTTATGGGGCATGGGTCTGCGATATTACTAGGTTTTAGTTTCCCAGTTTTCACAAGAGTTCATCTAGAGCATCACAAATACGTTAACGACCCAAAAAACGATCCAGATCACATAGTTAGCACCTTTGGCCCTATTTGGTTAATTGCTCCAAGATTTTTCTATCATGAATATTTTTTCTTTGAGCGAAAACTTTGGAGAAAGTTTGAACTAATGCAATGGGGAATTGAAAGAGGAATATTTATTTGCATAGTCATTGCCGGAATTAAATACAATTTCATGAATGTTATTTATAATTTATGGTTCGGACCAGCATTAATGGTTGGAGTCACTTTAGGAATATTTTTTGATTACCTACCTCATAGACCTTTTCAGTCTAGAAATAGATGGAAAAACGCAAGAGTTTATCCAAGTAAATTAATGAACTTACTAATAATGGGACAAAATTATCATTTAGTTCATCATTTATGGCCCTCTATTCCATGGTTTGAATATAAACCAGCTTACGAAGCCACAAAACCACTTTTAGATCAAAAAGGTTCTCCTCAAAGAATGGGAATTTTTGAAACTAAGAAAGATAGTCTAAATTTTCTTTATGATGTTTTACTTGGAATCAGAAGCCACAAAGAAAGAAGAAGTAAGATGAGACCCATAGCAAGAATATTACCGAAAAACAACTGGAGGAGAAAATATATAAAATTAATTCATAAAACTAGAATCAGAACAGAAAGTAAATGATAATTCCTGAATTTAAAGTATTTTGGGAACTCTAAAAAAATCACCTTCCCTATGAGGTGCTTGATTAAGAAGATCTTCTCTTGAGCAATTAACTTCAACTAAATCATCCCTCATTGCATTAACCACCTCTACAGCTCTAGTAGTGGGAGGAATATTTTCAGTATCTATTTCTTGCAGTTGATCAACATATGAAAGTATTTCTTCGAGTTGCTCTGTATAAGTTTCAATTTGATCTTCTGGAAGTTCTAAACGAGCTAACTTTGCAACCTTACGAACATCAGATGAAGAAATTTTAGTCATGATTAAGTTAGAAAATTTTAAAGATCTTTAGATAATGATAGAGAGGCCTTTGTTATTAAAAGATCTTACTACTCGAAAAGAAAAGTCAGTTATTGAATCATTCTGACATCTCAATACCTAATAAGAAAAGCCTAAGTCTAATTAGATTGATTAGCACTACAGAAAAATCTAATATTTAGTAAGTAATATGGATAAAATTGAAAGTGTAAGCCAATTTCAGTTCTTACTAAAGAATTCTTCTCCAAGCCATCTCATATAGTCGCACCTAACTTAATTGGCTGTTTTTTAATTAAACGCTTATCAAAAAACAACTATCTTTCTGGTGTAATTGTTGAAACT
The DNA here is from genome assembly GCF_027359595.1 of Prochlorococcus marinus str. MIT 0912. Lineage (NCBI taxonomy): Bacteria > Bacillati > Cyanobacteriota > Cyanophyceae > Synechococcales > Prochlorococcaceae > Prochlorococcus > Prochlorococcus marinus. The sequence continues at coordinate 1,623,809 of NZ_CP114783.1, read as the reverse complement.
GAGGCTTATTCTCAAGAAGAAGCTTCATGTCATGGTTTCTCAGGGAGAACGAAAAGAAACGAAACCCTTTTTGGGGAACCTGGTAATTTATATATATACCTTTCATTTGGAATTCATAGTTGCGTAAATATTGTTACCGATAAGAAAAATTGGGCAAGTGGTGTACTTATTCGATCAATAGCAATAAAAGGGGAAAATGAACGAATTGCCTCTGGGCCAGGACTCCTGGCAAAAAGATTTGGATTGAATAGAAATTTTGACAATTTACCATTGTCACCTGCAAATGATTTTTGGTTGGCAAAGGGAGAAAATATTAAAAAAATGGGAAATATTGTTCAAACCACAAGAATTGGCATATCTCAAGCTAAAGAGATACCTTGGCGTTGGTACCTTGAAAATAGTAGAAGTGTTAGTAAAAGAGCTAAAGGAGATCACATTCCTCCAAAAAATAAGTGTTGGTCTCCATCCTCACTTGAGGGATTATGAATAATTGGAAACATAATCACATTCTTGATCTATCTACATTTTCTTTAGAGGATTACAACACAGTTTTAGAACTAACTACAAGATTTAAAGATGTTCATAAATCAAGTTCTAGAAAACTTCCTGCGCTTCAAGGAAGATTAATTACAAACTTATTTTTCGAACCAAGTACAAGAACAAGAACTAGCTTTGAACTTGCGGCAAAAAGACTATCTGCTGATGTTCAAAATTTTTCTGTATCAGCAAGTTCTATAAGCAAAGGAGAGACTCCTTTAGACACTATTCTCACATACATCTCAATGGGAGCTGATATTTTAGTAATTAGGCATGAGTCAACCAATGTACCCGCTGAACTAGCAAATTACGTAGACATAAATAACATCAATACATCTATTCTCAATGCGGGTGATGGATTACATAGCCATCCAAGTCAAGGCCTTTTGGATTTATTTACGCTTGCTACTTTTTTTAATCCAAACGACGCATCTACTAATAGCCTTTTAAATAAAAAGATCACAATAGTTGGTGATATTCTTCATTCTAGAGTTGCTAGATCCAACCTTTGGGCCCTAACTGCATGCGGAGCCGAGGTAACACTATGTGGGCCTCCAAGCCTGCTTCCAGATGAATTCATTGATTTTGTTGTCAATCCTCCGCCAGGACAAAAATTTGATCCGATTAATAAGAGAGGTTCTATTATCATAAAAAGATCACTAAAAGATGCACTAGAGGATAGTGATGCAGTTATGACACTTCGATTACAGAAAGAGAGAATGAAGCAAAATATGCTTACAGATCTTGAAAGTTACCATGAACAATATGGATTAACACATGAAAGTTTAAAATGGTGTGAAAAGAAAGTTCCTGTTCTTCATCCTGGACCAGTAAATAGAGGAATAGAAATAAGCAGTCAATTAGTTGAAGATGATTCAATCAATCTTATAAGTAAACAAGTAGAAAATGGCATCCCAACAAGAATGGCTTTATTATATTTACTAGGGTTAAATAAAAATAATTAATTATTATTTATAATAGTTTCAACCCCTCTGAAAAAAGTCCATATGTAAGGCCTATTCTAAACATATCAAAAACCCTAACAATTATAATTGGATTTTTAGACTTTAGAAAAATAAACCTAGCTTTAATTAGTATCTCTAGAAATATTAGTGCAACAAATGCTCCAACTGGATCCATCAAAGCTAGTACTCCATTAATCATACCTAGAGAACTACCTATAAAAAAACCTATCAAGAAAATTATTACTAACAAAGAATACCTTCTCCAAGGATTTACAGCCCAATTTGCTAATCTATCAACAATCTTTGCAGATGATTTGTATAAAAATGTTTTTTGCATTCTTATGGCCATAATAGAAAAAATAAAAAATTACCTCAGTTTTTCTTTTGTTAACTCTCTAACATAAATATAATAAATGAAAGTACTAATAAAGCAAAAATAAATTATCTTAATCCAAGATATAAAAGTCATAATTCCTTAAATATGAAAAGAACAAATTATATTAAAAAAAAAAAATATCTTTTAAAGGTCAATTTGATATAAAATCAAAGTATGATGAATAATCTTACTTCTTTATCTGGGAAAAAAATATTAGTTGCTGTTACGGGTAGTATTGCAGCTGTTAAAGCTCCTATTTTAGTTAGCCGCCTAATCAAAGCTGGTGTAGAGGTCAAATGCGTTATTACACCAAGCGCAGCTAGGTTAGTTAGTCCTTTATCTTTATCTACTTTAAGTAGAAATAAATGTTATCAAGATAAAGATCAGTGGGATTACTCTCAAACAAAGCCTCTGCATATTGCTTTAGCTGAATGGGCAGAACTAATTATTGTTGCTCCTATTAGCGCCACATCTTTATCCAAATTTACCAATGGAAATGCTGATGGACTTTTAGCGAGCATTCTCTTAGCTAGTCAATCTCAAATAATAATTGCTCCTGCAATGAACACTTCAATGTGGGAAAATCCATCAGTTAAAAAAAATTGGGATTACGCAAAGACTATTGACCAAGTTATTAGTCTCGAACCAAGTGAAGGACTTTTAGCTTGCGACAGAGTTGGTAATGGGAAAATGGTTAATTTGGATATTATTGAATTGGCCTGTGAAAGTGCATTTATTTTCAATGAAGAAAATAAATTCCTCACCAATGATTTAAAAAACATAAGATTTCTCGTATCAGCTGGTCCCACAGTTGAAGACCTTGATGCCGCAAGACAGCTAACAAATCGAAGCAGCGGAAGGATGGGCGTTTTGATAGCTCAAGCTGCAAAGTTAAGAGGTGCCGAAGTCGATTTAGTACATGGCCCAATAAGCGTTCAAGCAGATCTTCTAGAGGGACTTAATACTTATCCAGTAAGAAGCTCAACAGAAATGGGAGCAAAAATTAATGATCTACAACCATCAGCACAAGTCATTGTTATGGCTGCAGCAGTATCAGACTTCAAAAAAAATAGTCCAAGTGAGAAAAAAATCTCCAAAGAGCTTTTTTTACAGTCCATTTCTGATGATTTAGAAATGACCAAAGACTTAATCAAAAATCTAACGAGAAAGAAATTAGAAAATCAAATTGTCCTAGGCTTTGCTGCTGAAACAGGGAGTGATAATGAAATCATTGAAAAAGGTCACAAAAAAAGGGTTTTAAAAGGTTGCGACCTTCTTATGGCCAATCCCATTGACAGAGATGGGCAAGGATTTGATAAAAACTTCAACAGTGGTTTTTTGTTAGGTCCAAAAAAAATGATCAAAAACTTTTCTTTCTCAACAAAACTTGCAATATCCCATCAACTTTTAGATGAAATTCGAAATCTCAAATCATAAATTTATAGATATTTTTTTTATTTATTTTTTCTAAAAACTAGGCTCCAAATGCTAAGAAAGACTGCTAATAAAGGGTTTTGAAGAAAATCGGAGTAAAAAATCGAACAAAGCAAAAGCTACGGGTTGTATAGAGCTGTCAAATGCTTGTGATAAGAAGTATTTGACACCTGTAATATCCCAACTGAATTAATTGGGCGGTTTCGACCGCAGTCATCTAGCCCTCTCATGCGATTTCGTCCTCTGCTGGCTTTGATGCTGGCTTTTTGTCTCACCTTTACAACTCTCCCATCAAGCGCATCTGCAGCTTTAAAGGGACGCGAGCAAGGTAATGCTCGTTTTGGCAATGTTGTTAATACTGGCCAAGCTGATGCTTGCACTGTTTTACCAGCGGGTTCATCGGGTTCTATTAATGCTGATGGCCAATTTAAAAGCTTATGCCTTCAGCCAACAGAAGTTTCAGTAAAACTTCCAGGTAACAAGCGAAATAAATCTGATTTTGCAATAGCAAAAATTATCAGTCCTCGCTTCAATACAAGTCTTGATGAAGTTTACGGAGATCTATCCGGAGGTAAATTCACTGAAAAAGGTGGTATTGACTTCTCTCTAATTACAGTTCTAGCTCCAAATGGAGAGGAATTTCCTTTTGCTTTCTCTGTTAAAGAGATGATTGCTGAATCCAAAAAAGGAAAATCAATTGAACCAGGAGCTGAATTTTCAGGTCCAACAACAACTCCAAGTTATAGATCTGCAGACTTTCTTGATCCCAAGAGTCGCGCTAAATCAACTGGTGTTGAATATGCTCAAGCTCTCATTGCTCGTGGTGGCGATGATGAAGATCTTGCAAGAGAAAATGTTAAAGATGATCTTGGCGGTAAAGGTGAAATAACACTTACTGTCGATACTGTTGATGCTGATACTGAAGAGTTTGGTGGCCAGTTTGTTGCTATCCAACCTTCAGATAATGACCTCGGATCAAAAGATCCAGTTGATATCAAAATCAAAGGTATCTTTTATGGTCGCAAAGCTTAAAAACAAGCATTTTTTTAAATAAAAAAAGGGGGTTAAAACCCTCTTTTTTTTTGGGTTGAATTTAATGAACACAATTTCTCAAATATGGGCCCTTTGTCTGGGAGAATTTGCCAGTTACTTTAAGGGAAAATGACCAGCAAGCAAAGTTCTAATAAAAATCTCGAAGGTTTGATAAAGCCCTATGGTGGAGAACTAATAAATCTTATGGCATCTGATCAAGAGGCAAAAGAATTAAAAAAAAATTCTTTTAAAATTTTAAATTGTTCAGATAGAAATGCTTGTGATATTGAACTTCTTTTGATTGGTGCTTTTTCTCCTTTAAATGGCTTCATGAGTGAAGAAAATTACAACTCAGTTGTTAAACAAAACCGTATCGAATCGGGTTTACTTTTTGGTTTACCGATTGTTATGGATACAGATAGAGAAGATATAAAACCAGGAGATTCAGTTTTACTAAACTACAAAGATCAAGAACTAGCAATTTTAGAAGTACAAGAAAAATGGACACCTGACAAGGTAATTGAAGCCAAATTTTGCTATGGAACAACTTCTTTAGAGCACCCTGCAGTAAGAATGATTTCTATGGAGAGAAAAAAATATTATTTAGGAGGTGCAATAAAAGGTCTAGAATTACCTAGAAGAGTTTTTACTTGTCAAACTCCTGCTCAAGTAAGAGAGAACCTTCCCTATGGGGAAGATGTAGTTGCATTTCAGTGCAGGAATCCAATTCATAGAGCCCATTATGAGCTTTTCACAAGAGCATTAGAAGCAAATAATGTCAGTCAAAATGGTGTTGTTCTAGTTCACCCAACCTGTGGACCAACTCAAGAAGATGACATCCCTGGATCAGTAAGATTTCAAACCTATGAAAAACTTGCCTCTGAAGTAAATAATCCAAAAATTAGATGGTCATATCTACCTTATTCGATGCATATGGCTGGGCCAAGAGAGGCTCTTCAACATATGATTATTAGGAGGAATTATGGATGTACTCATTTCATTATCGGAAGAGATATGGCTGGCTGTAAGTCTTCCCTAAGCGGAGAAGATTTTTATGGTCCATATGATGCTCAGGATTTTGCAAACGATTGCTGCGAAGAATTAGGAATGCAAACAGTCCCATCTTTAAATCTTGTATTCACAGAGGAGGAAGGTTATGTAACTGCTGATTATGCGAAAGAAAAAGGCTTACACATAAAAAAATTAAGTGGCACTCAATTCAGGAAAATGCTTAGAACTGGAGAAGAAATTCCTGAATGGTTTGCATTTAAAAGCGTCGTAGATGTACTAAGAGCCGCATAGTTGGACCTAATACTATTAAACTCTAGAAAGATATAGAAGAACATTGAACAAACGCTGGAGAAACATTGGTCTTTATGTACTAATTGTCGTAGTTGTGATTTTTGTTGGAAGTGCTTTTTTCGATAAGCCAAGTCCTACGAAAGCATCTAGAACACTTAGATATAGCGACTTTATAGAAGCTGTTCAAGAGAGACAGGTCAGTAGAGTACTCATATCTCCAGACAAAGGGACAGCTCAAATTGTTGAAAGTGATGGGAACAGAGCACTAGTTAATTTAGCTCCTGATCAAGAGTTACTTCAATTATTAACTGATAATGACGTTGATATTGCTGTTCAACCTACAACCCAAGCAAATCCCCTTCAGCAAGCTGCCAGTAGCCTTATATTTCCAATTCTTTTATTAGGAGGTCTATTTTTTCTATTCAGAAGAGCTGGCTCTGGTGGCGGTGGAAATCCTGCAATGAGTTTTGGAAAAAGTAAAGCAAGACTTCAAATGGAGCCAGAAACAAAAATTACTTTTGGAGACGTTGCGGGTATTGAAGGTGCAAAGCTTGAACTTACTGAGGTTGTTGATTTCCTAAAAAATCCTGATCGCTTTACAGCTGTCGGGGCAAAAATTCCTAAGGGAGTTTTGCTAGTTGGTCCTCCTGGTACAGGTAAAACTTTGCTGGCTAAGGCCGTTGCAGGTGAAGCTTCAGTTCCCTTCTTCTCCATATCTGGTTCTGAGTTTGTAGAAATGTTTGTTGGAGTCGGAGCTAGCAGAGTTAGAGATCTTTTTGAACAAGCTAAAAAGAATGCTCCCTGTATAGTTTTTATTGATGAAATAGATGCTGTCGGCCGTCAACGAGGAGCAGGCCTTGGAGGAGGTAATGATGAAAGAGAACAAACGCTCAACCAACTTTTAACAGAAATGGATGGTTTTGAAGGAAATTCAGGAATCATTATTGTTGCCGCAACCAACAGACCCGATGTGCTCGACTCTGCATTAATGCGTCCAGGAAGATTTGACAGGCAAGTAACAGTAGATAGACCAGACTACTCAGGGAGATTGCAAATACTTAAAGTTCATGCAAGAAGTAAAACTCTTTCAAAGGGAGTTGACCTTGATCAGATTGCAAGAAGAACTCCTGGTTTTACTGGAGCAGATCTAGCCAATTTATTGAACGAAGCTGCAATATTAGCTGCGAGAAGAGAATTAACAGAGGTCAGTAATGATGAAATAGGTGCTGCAATTGAAAGGATTATGGTTGGTCCTGAGAAGAAAGACACAGTCATTAGTGAAAAACGTAAAAGGTTAGTTGCTTATCATGAAGCTGGCCATGCAGTAGTTGGTGCTGTTATGCCTGATTATGACCCAGTACAAAAGATCTCAATTATTCCAAGAGGACAAGCTGGGGGCCTAACTTTTTTCACTCCAAGTGAAGAAAGAATGGAATCTGGTCTTTATTCTAGGTCTTACCTACAAAATCAAATGGCTGTTGCGCTAGGAGGAAGAGTTGCGGAGGAAATTATTTATGGAGAAGATGAAGTAACTACTGGTGCATCAAATGATTTAAAGCAAGTAGCTTCAGTTGCCAGGCAGATGATTACTAAGTTTGGCATGAGTGACAAATTAGGACCTGTAGCTCTAGGAAGATCTCAAGGTGGAATGTTCCTTGGTAGAGACATCTCTGCAGAGAGAGATTTTTCCGAAGATACCGCAGCAACTATTGATTCAGAAGTCTCAATTCTTGTTGAAATTGCATACGAAAGAGCTAAAAAGGCTCTCAATGATAACCGTCAAGTACTGGAAGAGTTAACAACAATGCTTATGGAAACAGAGACTGTTGATTCTCTAGAATTCCAGGATTTGTTAATTCGCCATGAAGTTAAAGTTGCTGAGTATGCATAGTCTAAAAATATAATTTTTGGAAGTTAAGCAAAATAATTTAATAAAGTCTCTTAAGACACAACCTTTAATAGTTGTAATTAGACTGGAAGATCAATTTTTTAAAAACTCGAAAAAAAAGAAAACTTATTTTTAAAAATTGAAAATCTCTCTAATTATGGTATTAGGAACATTGAAATAGGATGGGATCCAAATCCAGAATGGTCAAATTTGATATTAGAAATAAAAAAGAAATTCAAGTTCATTAATATTGGTGCAGCATCAATTACTTCAATAAAATCTTTGGACTCAATTCGCTCATTAGATCTTAATTACTGTATGAGTCCAATCTTTAATAAAGAAATTCATATCAAAGCCATAAAATATAATCAATTAGTCATTCCAGGAATATCTAATGTTGAAAATTTCAAAGAAGCAATCAATCTAGGATATAAAATTATAAAAATTTTTCCTGCATCAAAATTAGGAATAAACTTTATAAACGAATTGCATGACTTAAGAAAAAAGGATATTTTCCTTATTGGTGCAGGTGGAATAAAAAGTAAAAATCTCAAAAAATTGCTAAAGAGCGGATACGACGGATTGGTCATTGGAAAAGAATTAAAAAATGAGACCCCTGATAAAGAACTAGAGAAATGGCTAAAGGATTTTTGACAAAGATTATACAAACCAATGTACTAATTATTTATTTAACAATAATCAGTACATTGGCCTGCTTGCCTAAGTAAATGATCAGCTAAAACTAGCGCAACCATAGCTTCAACCATTGGAACAGCCCTTGGCAAAACACAAGGGTCATGTCTTCCTGTTGCCTTAAGAGTTGTTGCATTACCATCCTCATCAATTGTTCTTTGACTTTTCCTAATAGTTGCTGTTGGTTTAAATCCAACTCTCAGAACTATATCCTCTCCATTAGTTATACCTCCTTGGATTCCACCTGAATTATTAGTAGCAGTTTTCAATTGATCCGAATCAGATGGTAAAAAAGGATCATTATGTTCGCTGCCTTTCAAATAAGTCCCTCCGAAACCAGAGCCTACCTCAAAGCCTTTGGTAGCTGGCAAAGACATTAATGCCTTTGCTAAATCAGCTTCTAACTTATCAAAGACAGGCATGCCAAGACCTACTGGGGGATTTCGAACGACACATTCTATGACTCCGCCACAGGAGTCTCCTTCTTTGCCAAAATCCTCAACTCTCTCAATCATTAAATCTGCAGCTGATTGATTTGGACATCGAACAATATTTTTTTCAATTTCATCAAAGGTCACTTCACTAGGATGAATCTCAGCTTCAATATCGTGAATTCTCTTTACCCAGGCGAGTATTTCCGTATTAGAAGACTTTTTTAGGAGTTGTTTTGCAACAGAGCCGGCAGCGACTCTACCTATCGTCTCTCTTGCTGATGCACGCCCACCGCCACTTGAAGCCTGAATTCCATATTTTTTCTGATATGTAGCATCAGCGTGAGATGGTCTAAAAGTTTTTTTAATTTCAGAATAATCTTTAGGCCTATGATCTTTATTTCTGACAACCATAGCAATTGGTGTTCCTAAGGTTTTGTTCCCTAAAAGACCACTAAGAATCTCAACCTGATCGCTTTCGTTTCTTGGAGTAGTGATTTTACTTTGTCCTGGCCTCCTTCTATTTAGATCATTTTGTATTTCATTGATATCAAGCTCCAACTTTGGTGGACATCCATCAATAATTACACCAACACCTCCTCCATGAGATTCGCCAAAGGTGCTGATATTAAAAAGTTTTCCGAAGCTACTTCCCATAAATAAACCTATCTACAAAATGTTAATCAATACTTGCTAAAAAATAAACCAACCAATCAATCAATAAATCAAAAAAAAGCAAAAAAAAAAGCCCTCTAAAAGAGGGCTTTAAAAAAATCAAGTTAAAGACTTAACCGATTGCAGGTGCAACAAGAGCTACAGAAGTAGACTCAGCAGCTGCTAGGTCAAGTGGGAAGTTGTGAGCATTACGCTCGTGCATTACTTCCATACCAAGGTTTGCACGGTTAAGTACGTCACCCCAGGTTGGTACAACCTTGCCTGAAGTATCAACTACAGACTGGTTGAAGTTAAAGCCGTTCAAGTTGAACGCCATGGTGCAGATGCCCATAGATGTCAACCAAACACAAATCACTGGCCATGAAGCCAAGAAGAAGTGAAGGCTGCGGCTGTTGTTGAAGCTTGCATATTGGAAGATCAAACGACCGAAGTAGCCATGAGCTGCAACGATGTTGTATGTCTCTTCTTCTTGTCCAAACTTGTAACCGTAGTTCTGTGAATCAAGTCCTGTGGTCTCACGGATAAGTGATGAAGTAACCAAAGAACCGTGCATTGCAGAGAACAAAGCACCACCGAACATACCTGCTACACCAGCCATATGGAATGGGTGCATCAAGATGTTGTGCTCAGCCTGGAAAACGAACATGAAGTTGAATGTTCCAGAGATTCCTAGAGGCATACCATCAGAGAATGAACCCTGACCGAATGGGTAAACAAGGAATACAGCGAAAGCTGCTGATACAGGAGCTGAGTAAGCAACACAGATCCATGGGCGCATACCTAAACGGTATGAAAGCTCCCACTGACGTCCCATGTATGCAGAGATACCAATAAGGAAGTGGAAGATTACAAGCTGGTAAGGGCCGCCGTTATATAGCCACTCATCAAGAGTTGCTGCTTCCCAGATTGGGTAGAAGTGAAGGCCGATAGCGTTACTTGAAGGAACAACAGCACCAGAAATGATGTTGTTTCCATACATGAATGAACCAGCTACTGGCTCACGGATACCGTCGATATCAACTGGAGGAGCAGCGATAAAAGCAACGATGAAACAAGTTGTTGCCGCAAGAAGGCAAGGGATCATCAATACACCGAACCAACCGACATAAATACGGTTGTTAGTGGAAGTAACCCACTCGCAGAATTGTGGCCAACCTTTGAGCAACGAAGAACGCTGCTGCTGAATGGTGGTCATGAGGACGAATGTGTATGTCCCAAATGGGACGAGTAAATAAGAGCAGCTAATTAGACTGCCAGACGTGATAATAAAGGAGAATGATCCTTTCTGTGGACAATATGTAGGACAATTTATGAAGAGAATCAGTAACTTAGTCCTAATGAGCACTCAAGGAGTCTTAAGCTTCTTTTAAGATTTAGCTTCTGAGGTCGCAAGTTTGGTGCTCATCAAGTGGCTGATTAACGGACATAGGGGTGAAGAGAGAGTTCCTTTATGTGATGCACGTCACAGAAAATATGAATTAGAGGCTCAAGGGGCGGTTGTTTATTGGAGCGAAAGAACTTACTTTTGATTTACTAGATCTATAAGTGATTGTTTCCATTCTTTTTTAAAATCCCATAATTCTCTTTTGGTAAGGCTCATCGCGATATTTTTTTCCATATATGCTGCTTCATTTATAAAAACTGGAACGTAAGGTTCATCCTCTTCAAATCTAATTATTTCTCCATTCAACTTAAAAAACAATTCATCGTATTTCTTCAATTCCTGCCAATCTTTTGATTGCCTTTGAGTATGTACATATCCATCAATATTGCCTTGTTCATCTCTTGGAAAATCGATGCTTTTAATGTGCCTGTGAATTATCAACTTTTCAGGAAAATAGAAAGTTAGGTTCTTAACTTGATTAATTTGTTCCATAAAAGTCTCAAGAATCAATTTTGTTTGTGAAATAATTCTTGAATTCAACAGGCCCTGTCCTATCGGGCCAATTTCTATAACAAGTCCACAAGGCCAAGATTCAACTAAAAAGCCTGTTTGTTTTTGATCAGATTCATGAAGATATATTGGCAAACCTAATTGATTTTGTATTAAAGAAGCCAAAGCCAGATCTGCATCTCTTCTGCCATAAACAACTAAACAACTTCCCATAGAGGAAGTAGTTGTATGGAAGTCTAATGCTATTAGACAGGGCTTTTCTCCTACCTCTCCATAAAGATTCACTAATTCACTTGCTCTGCTTCCCTCAAAATCTGAAGAGTTAATAGATAAAAATGAATCTTCCTTGAAACTCCTATTCAAATCCTGGTGAATGTATCTTTTCCCAGCCTTTTTCGCTTCAGGATTTCCAATTACACTATAAGTTTTAATCCCGTGAGTATTGATTAAATTAGATAATTTTTCCCATTGATCGAAAAGAAAAATACCGTTTATCTCATTACCATGTGTACCAGCCACTAGAAGCACCTGTAGCTGCATCATCAAAAAAACAAATTAATTTATACTTATAAGCTTAAAAGAAATTTATGGCTACACCACCAATACTTGTTAAAGCAGCTAAAGAAATTTGGAATTGTGAATGGAATATTTTAATGAATGGGCTTGCACCTTCAGATTCAAAAGGCAACTACAAAAGACCTAAGAACCTCCAATCCGAAATTCAAATCCCCACGAAAGACGATTTGAGAGATAGAGATATGGATCAAATGCCATATTTAATTATTGGCAAAAGTTGTCCGTGGGCTCACAGAGTATGGATAATGCATGAAATAAAAGGTTTAAAAGGCACAATCAATCTAAATATCGCTCAAGTGAACACTTCGAGCGGTAGATGGATATTTCAACCAAATTTAAAAGGATGTAAAACACTTCAAGATCTATATAAAAAATGTAATAAGTATAATATAAAAAGAGCTACTGTACCAATGCTATTTGATCCAGGAAAAAAGGCCAAATCAAAATTCAGATTAATAAATAATGAAAGCGCTGAACTATTAGAGATACTAAATGAATGGCCTATAAGTTCTAATAATTTAGACCTCAATCCAAAAAATCATTATGAAAAAATATTCAATTGGCAGAATCTAATTCAAGAAAATATTAATAATGGAGTTTATAAATGTGGATTTGCTAGGAACCAAAAAGCTTATGACAAAGCATCAAAAGATTTATTTTCAACTTTAAATATTATCGAAGAAAGTCTTAAAATAAATGGACCTTGGTTATGTGGGAAAAATTTAACAATTGCTGATATAAGGCTATTTCCTACTCTAATTAGATGGGAGTCTGTTTATAAACCATTATTCAAGTGTGGTCAGAAGCCAATTGAATCATTTCCAAATATAATAAAATGGAGAAAAACTATTTTTAATTTATATAATATTAAAAATACCTGTCACGCAGATTCTTGGAGAGAAGATTATTTTGGAGCTTTATTTCCATTAAATCCAAGTAGTATTATTCCAAAAGGTGAAAGTATAAACGAAATAATAAATCGGTAATCTTCAAAAATGAAACAAGAAAATTCCTACTTTCAATCTTCTAATCCAATTAAAGGAGCTTATGGAGATTTTATAGTAACTTCTGATGATAAAAAAGAGGTTCTCTTTTACCGCTTATCGATTCTTTTCTGCGGCTTATTTTTTTCAATAGGAATAGCTCAATGGTTTAGCAATGGATCTCATCAAATATGGATTTGGCTCCTTGGTATGTCAATAAGTATGGGTTTAAGTCTTAAGTGGATACATATATATTTAAGACCTTTACATCAAACATTAACAATATTCTGGGTCTTGGGTTGTATTGGATTTTTAATACTTTCATATCATTTTGGGGCAAAAAATCTAATCTATGGCCTTAAACAAAATCCAAAATTGATATTACTTATTGGTCCATTTTTTGCTTCTTTAACGGGGATTGGTTTTAAAGAGTTTTTTTGTTTTAGAAGAATTGAAGCAATAGGAATAACGATTTTTATTCCTATTGCTTTAATTGGATATTTAACTGAATTAGCTAATGAAAGTTTTACTTTTGCAATGCTTTTAGTTTCGGCCTTTCTATTACTAACATTGGGAATAAGGAAATTCAACCTGCCAGCAGAAGCAGATGTAGGAGATAAGAGCGTTTTTGACTTTTTAGAAAGCCAAAGGAAGCTAAAAAAATCTGATGGTTAAATAAATAGATCAACTCTAAATTCAAGAAAGAAACCAAAAAAAGATCCCTTTTGGATGTTTTAAGTCAGGGAATGGTGAGGAAATCCAACCAAATTTACAAACCACGTGCATTATTCCTCCGACATAATTATTGTGTTAATCAAATTGTCCTGCTCTTACAAGACCCCATGAAAACCATTGACGAGCATATTAAAAAGGATGAATCTGAGATCCAAGAAGCTAAAGCTCAGGGTAATGAATCTAAGCTCCATCACTTAGAAGATGAACTTAGTTCTTTGAAGGAATATAAGGAACATCATCCTGAAGACAAGCATGATCCAAATGCGCTTGAACTTTTCTGCGACGCAAATCCTGACGAACCAGAGTGCTTAGTATACGACGATTAATACTAAGAAAACCTAAGAAAAGAAAAAGGGGGCAATCAAATTGCCCCCTTTTTCTTTTCTTATAATCAACTAATAATCCATATTAAAATCTGAAGGGCTGCCAGTTAAAGAACACACAACTGCCTCCTCGTTTTTCATTTGACGTACCTCAGCGATTGGTCTACCCATTTTCTTTAGTACATTAATATCTAGATGAGTCTGACAACGAGCAATAATTTCTCCTTGTCGATCAAAACAACTGTAAAAATCCATAATTTTAAAAACTCTCTTTAGTTATGACCAAAAATCAACTTTAAGACAAGTAGATATGATTCACTCATAACAATTAATTAATATCCAAGTTCATTCCAAATACAACTCAATAAGCCATCCAGACCAAATTTCGTTACTGCGGAAATTATATGTACTTTTGTCCCAGTTAATTTCTCAATTTTATTTAAAAGTTTTTTAATTTCATACTCATTTAATAGTTCTTTTTTATTAAGAACAAAAATTCTAGGCCTAGAAATTAAACCATGACCATAAGACATTAATTCCTCATTAATAATTTTAAAATCATTTATTGGATCGATGGATGCGGAGTCAATTAGATGAAGCAAAACCTTTGTTCTTTCAATATGTCGAAGAAAATCATGCCCTAGTCCAATACCTTTTGAGGCTCCAGAAATTAAACCAGGAATATCTGCAAAAACTGTTCCGTCTCCTGAGGGTCGCCTAACTACTCCTAGATTAGGAATTAAAGTTGTAAAAGGATAATCAGCAATTTTAGGTCTTGCAGAGGAGAGTACAGAAATCAACGTACTTTTACCTGCATTGGGCAAACCAATAATTCCAACTTCTGCTAGAAGTTTTAATTCCAATTGCAATGACCATTCTTCCCCAACTTTCCCTTCAGTAAATTTTTCTGGAGCTCTATTGCTATTTGATAGATAGCGAGCATTCCCAAAACCTCCTTTTCCACCAAAAGCTACAATCAATTGTTGACCTTTGTGAGTTAAGTCACCAAGAATGATATTTGTAGAAAGATCTCTTACCTCTGTTCCACATGGAACTTTAAGTATGGTATCTTTTCCTGATGCTCCAGTGCATTTGTTAGGACCGCCTCTATGGCCATTCTCAGCAAAAATTAATTTCTGAAATTTGAAATCCAGAAGAGTTTGCAAATTATCATCAGCCTCTAAAACAACATTTCCTCCCTGGCCTCCATCTCCACCCGCAGGACCACCTGCTGGAACATACTTTTCTCTTCTGAAAGCAGAAATACCATCACCACCTGAACCTGCCTTGACATCAATAATGGCCTGATCAATAAATTGCATTTAGAAATATATATAATCAATAAACCAAATAATAATTCTTAAATTCATTCTTGCTAAATTAAAGAATCTGAATTCACTTTTTATAATTTTTCACTCCAAGATCATTCAACCATCCATATAACACTACATCCTGGCCCGCCGTCATAAGGTTCTGCATCGGCTACTTTCTCAATATAAGAGAGTGAATCCAACCATTTTCTCAAACCTTTTTTAAGTTTCCCAGAACCAATTCCATGAATAACCCATAAAGCTCCAGAGCAATTCCTGAGCTTTTCTTCAATTACCCCCTCAGCTTCATGCACTCTTAAACCTCTTACATCTAGAGTGTTTTTCTTAGTGCGCACCAAAGAAAAATTCTTTCTTACTTGCGAAGTTTTTACTTTCACAGTTGTATTTATTTCCGCTTTTTGACCATCGAGACTTTCTACGTCAGATAAGCGAACTGTGCTTCGAAATACACCGCATAGGACTGTTAATTGCATTCCATCATCTGAAAAAGAAATTATTTCGCCTGCTTTACCAATAGAAGATAGTCTAACTTTGTCCCCAATCTTTGGGGACCAACTCTGTATATGCTTAATTCGCTTATCGTTTCGATATCCCTTTTCCATTTGCCGTAATCGTTTACCAGCAATTCTTGCTGTCTCACCACTAGCGTTTTGATCGCGCAAGCGTTTAATTAAATGTCTAACTTCTTTTTGACCTTCACGAATTGATGACTCCAATTTGAACCTTCCTTGTTCATTAAATTCTTCCGATTGTTGACGTTGTTTATGCCAACTATTAAGTAATTCTTCATGTAATAATTCGGTTTTAGCTAATAAGGCAGCAGCATCTTCAGCTGCTGATTGTTGACGCTCTCGTTGTTTTTCTAAGCCTTGAATAACTTGATTAACATTATCAACGCTTTCAGGATTAATAAATTTTTGAGCACTTTTGATTACTTGTTCATCGAGACCAAGTCTCTTTGAAATTTCAATTGCATTACTTCGACCAGGAATTCCCCATTGCAAATGAAAAGTTGGTTGTATAGTTTCGCTATCGAAAGAAACTGACGCATTTTCAAATCTTGAATCACTATATTTGAGTGCTTTTAATTGTCCAAAATGAGTAGTCGCAATAGTTAATCTTGCTCTATCCGCCATCACTTGTAGGAGCGCCATAGCCAATGCTGTTCCTTCAGTTGGATCAGTGCCAGCTCCAACTTCATCTAAAAGGACAAGAGTCGTACCAGGAAATACATCTATAGCTTCGAGTATTCGACTTATACGAAGAATATGTCCACTAAATGTAGATAGATTTTGCTGTAAAGATTGCTCATCACCAATATCAGCTAAAATATTTTTACACCATGGCAATCTTGGTGAACCTTTACATGGCAAAAGCAAACCGGCTTTTGCCATTAAAACCGCTAAACCAATACTTTTTAAAGCTACAGTTTTGCCTCCAGTATTAGGTCCTGTAATTGCTACTACTTTTAAATCAGTAGCGACATCAAAGCTAGTTGGTACTACTCTATGTTTGTTTTCATAGTAGTCATTCCATACTAATAAAGGGTGACGAAAATCTTTAATCTCGAATGGTGTATTTTCCTCCTCATCAAGAATTACTGGTACTCCATCAAGCCATTTAGAGTAACGAGATCTAGCTAATGAAAACTCTATCTGTAAAAGTATCTCTCCTAAATGAGCTATAACACTTGCATTAAGACCAACCTCTTTACTCCATTTAGCAAGAAGTCTCCTCTCTTCATCTGAGATTTCAGAATCTATATTCGCTAAACGATTACCAATTGATATAACTACTTGTGGCTCGACATAGATTGTATTCCCAGAAGCTGAACTATCATGAACCATTCCTTTAATCTGATCAGAAGTCCCAGCCTTAAACGCTAAAACAGGTCTTCCATACCTCTCTGAGATAATGCTATCTTGAAGTAAGCCGCTATATCTGCGGATAATATCTTGAAGAATATCTTTTCTTTGAAGACGTACCGAATTCCTATGGCGTCGTAATTCAGACAGCTTGGGACTAGCACGATCTGCAATTCGACCACCTTCATCTAATCCAAATTCGAGAAGTTTTTGCAGATCTGGCAAAGTTGCAATGTCTTTGAGTAATTCAGAGAGTCGTGGACGTATCAATTGGTCAAATATTAGTTTTCGTAATTTTCTAGCAGCTCGTAAAGTATCAGCTACTTTTAGTAAATCCTCACCCATAGCAACACCACCTTTGGAACATATGAAAAGAACATTTTCCAAATCATGCACACCTTCAAAAGATATTCCTGCATCAAGAGAAGTATCTAAGGATCCAATCTCTAAAGTTTGACTTAAGAGCTCCTGGCTTAATGATATATCTGATGGCAAGTCAAAACTTTCACATTTCTTACGACCTTGCTGAGTAACTGCAAATGTAGCTAAATGGCTACAAACAGTTGGCCATTCAAGTAAATCCAAAGACTCTGAAATTATTTGTCTCTTTTTTGAATCATCATGGTTTATTGTTAATCCCATTCGTCTGCTTAAAGTCTATTGATTTGTTGGTATTCCTGTTGATGGGTGATAAAGCATTTCCAACCAATTACCTTCTGTATCTTTCAAGTAAAAAGAAGAAGTACCATCTCGATGATCATGTAAAGCACCAACCTTTAATCCTTGATTTTCAAGAGAATCATGAATTCTCTCTATTTCATTCTTATTAGTAAAATGAAATGCAAAATGTGGACCGGCAGCTTTATAACCCGGACCAAGTAAAGCAAGGCCATCTTTACTCTCTCCCGCCTCTAAGTAACACCAATCAACATCATCCCAAACTAGCTTCATTCCCAAGCTTATATAAAATTCTTTAGCCCTATCAACATCTTCAACTCTTATAGCTACATGGCCGAGACGATGAACGCTTTTAATATTTAAATCAGATTGTTTTTTTATCATTCGTATTGATTGAAATTCAAATTTCAAGAATTGTATAAATCAACTGTATTAGTCTTTCAACCATCCTGCCGCATCACATGCGTGATATGTAAGGATCAGATTTGCTCCAGCTCTTTTAAAACTCAATAAAGTTTCCAACACAATTGCCTTTTCATCTATCCAACCTCTTTGAGCAGCAGCTTTGACCATTGAATACTCTCCACTAACGTTATAGGCAGCAATTGGCAATTCTGATTCTTCTCTTAAACGATAAATTATATCTAAGTAAGCCAAACCTGGTTTAACCATAAGGATGTCCGACCCCTCTTGTTCGTCAAGTTGAGCTTCTGTTATGGCTTCTCTAGCATTCGCGGGATCCATCTGATAGGTGTTTTTATTTTTCGGGATAGGCTTATTTGATAATGATCTAGGAGCAGAATCCAAAGCCTCTCTAAAAGGTCCATAATATGCAGATGAATATTTTGCTGTATAACTAATTATTCCTACATGTTCAAAACCTTCATCATCTAAGGCTTCTCTTATAGCTCCTACTCTTCCATCCATCATGTCACTAGGACCAATTAAATCTGCTCCAGATTGTGCTTGAACAACTGCTTGTTTACACAAATAATCAACGGTTTCATCATTCAAAATTATTCCTTGATTACTAACTATTCCATCATGACCATCACAAGAATAAGGATCTAATGCGACATCAGTCATCACACACATTTCTGGTATCTCTATTTTCAACCTTTCAATAGCCCTAGGTATTAAACCTTTTTCATTGAAACATTCAGCTCCATCTTCTGTTTTTTGCTCGTCTGGAACTTTTGGGAAAAGAACAACGCATCTAATACCTAAATTCCAAGCACGCTGAACTTCATCAACTAATCCATCCATTGACCAGCGAAATGAACCCGGCATCGCTGCTATTTCTTGAATATCTGAACCTTCATGTACAAAAAGAGGGTAAATAAAGTCAGAGGCAGAGACACTTTGCTCTCTAACCATATCTCTTAAAGAGTTTGTTCTACGAAGACGACGGGGCCGATAAGTAAGATCCATATTGACTAATAGAGATAACTACATTAGAGATAAGTACATTTTACTTCCTTTAAGTCCTAGCCTGATCGAACCAACTTGAACGAGGTTCATCTATTCGAACAGATCTAAGCTTTTCAAGAAGTCTCAACTCCTCATCTGACCAGTTTTCAGGGAACCTTAATTTTAGAGTAAAAAATAAATCTCCTTTGGTATCTAAGTTATGTAATCCTTGACCTTTTAATCTCAATTTCTGCTCGGGTAAACTTCCAGAGGGTATTGATAAATATGTTTCTCCTTGAGGAGAGGCAACCGAAATATTTGCTCCCAAAGCTAATTCATCTAAAGAGATAGGTAAATCTGCATAAACATCTAAACCTTTTGCTTTCCAAATCGGATGAGACTTAATACTAACTTCGATCAATAAATCTCCTCTTTTTCCTTTTCCAAACTGTATATTACCCTTATTTTTAATACGTATTTTTGATCCTGTTTCAATTCCTTTTGGGATTTTCACCTCGATACGTTCATCATTCACCAAAAGATTCTTTTTTGTTCCATTCAAAGCCTCTAAAAAACTAATCTGCAAATTAAATTTAGCATCAAGATTTAATAATTGAGTATTATTATCTGAATATATATTTGAATAAATTTCTTTACCAACCTTACTAAATCCTCCAATTAAATCACTCAAAAAATCGTCAAAGTTTAGATATTTATCAAAGAGATGATCATTATCTTTCCCATAAAAATCTGTCGGATTTCCATCTCTATTTTTGAACCAATAATTTAGAAATTGTTCATAAGACTTTTTTTTATCCTCATCTGAAAGAATCTCATAAGCTTCATTTATTTCTTTGAACTCTGACTCTGCAATCTCATTATGTGGATGCAAATCAGGATGAAATTTTCTAGCAAGTTTCCTGAAGGCAATTTTGATTTCTTGATTCGTAGCATTTCTACTAACACCAAGAATTTTGAAATAATCCTTAAAACCATCTGATTTCATCGAAATTACGCTGCTTTCTGAGCAAAAATCAATTTTTTCAATGATTTTTCTTCAATATAAGTATTTAAAAGTAGAGATTCCAGAACTTAATGGAACCTTGAAGAGATAGGCTTATTCAAGTTAAATCAAGTAAGGAGAGTCGATTGGCGTTAATTAATGGCTTTCACCTAAAAAATATTAGAGGTGATGTATTAGGCGGCTTAACTGCTGCGGTTGTAGCCCTACCACTAGCTCTAGCGTTTGGTAACGCCGCGCTTGGCCCAGGGGGCGCTATTTACGGCCTTTACGGGGCAGTCGTAGTTGGATTTCTCGCCGCATTATTTGGAGGAACTCCTGCTCAAGTAAGTGGTCCGACTGGGCCGATGAGCGTAACAGTTGCTGGAGTAGTTGCGAGTTTAGCGGCTGTAGGAGTACCTAGAGATTTATCTGCTGGCGAAATTCTTCCTTTAGTAATGGCTGCCGTGGTCATTGGAGGATTATTTCAGATTTTATTTGGCCTCCTAAGGCTCGGTAAATACATCACTCTTGTTCCTTACTCAGTTGTTTCAGGCTTTATGTCTGGAATTGGAGTAATCATAATTACTCTTCAAATAGGTCCTTTACTTGGAATATCAACTAGAGGAGGAGTATTAGAATCTCTCTCAACTTTAATTAATAATTTCGAACCAAATGGGGCTGCAATAGCAGTTGCAGTAATGACACTTGCGATAGTCTTCCTGACCCCCCGTAAAATAAGTCAATGGGTCCCCTCTCCTCTTTTAGCATTATTAATAGTTACTCCTTTATCTATACTTCTTTTTGGCGATAGTTCCCTAGACCGAATAGGTGCAATACCAGAAGGTGGTCTTTCTTTAAGTCTCCCAGATCCAAGCTTTGATAATTTCTTCCCAATAATTCTTAAAGCTGGACTAGTCCTTGCTGTTCTTGGCGCTATTGACTCCCTTCTTACATCTCTTGTAGCAGATAATATTTCTCAAACAAGGCACAATTCTGATAGAGAACTAATTGGACAAGGTATTGGAAATGCAGTAGCTGGGATTTTCACAGGTTTGCCTGGAGCTGGGGCAACCATGAGAACAGTAATAAATGTGAAATCTGGAGGTTCCACACCAATCTCTGGGATGGTTCATTCAGTGGTATTGCTCTTCGTTCTAGTTGGTGCTGGTCCTTTAGCCGCTCAGATTCCTACAGCTCTTCTTGCTGGAATTTTAATAAAAGTTGGCTTAGACATTATTGATTGGGGATTTTTATTAAGAGCTCATAGACTTTCGTTGAAAACTGCAAGTGTGATGTATGGAGTCCTGTTGATGACAGTTTTCTGGGACTTGATATGGGCTGTGCTAGTTGGAGTATTCATAGCAAATATGCTCACAATCGATTCAATTACAGAGACGCAATTGGAAGGAATGGAGGCAGACAACCCATTTGATTCAGCATCAAATAACAATGCAGCAAATGCACAACTACCCTCAGATGAAAAAGCACTTTTAGATCGTTGTGCAGGAGAAGTAATGCTATTCAGATTAAAAGGCCCATTGAGTTTTGGAGCAGCAAAAGGAATTACTGAAAGAATGATGCTTGTAAGAAACTATAAAGTTCTAATTCTTGATATTACTGATGTTCCCAGGCTTGGAGTTACTGCAACTCTCGCAATAGAAGATATGGTTCAAGAAGCTCTAAACAACTCAAGAAAAGCATATGTTGCTGGTGCTACAGGAAGAGTAAAAGACAGACTTGCTAAATTTGGGGTTGATGTAATTGGTACCAGGAAAGAAGCACTCACAGCTGCAATTGACAACATAACTGTTTGATAATCTCCATTTTCATCTGATTGCTTGCTTTAAGAACTAACAAGAAATGGGACACAACCTTTTCATCCAAAATGCTTTAAGTCCGCCAATACTTTTTTTCTTTTTGGGTGCTATTGCATACGCATTAAAGTCTGATTTTGAGATTCCAGCTCCGCTACCAAAATTATTTTCTTTATATCTTTTGCTTGCAATAGGCTTCAGAGGGGGAATTGAACTGCAAAAAAGTGGCTTTGGTTATCCAGTTCTTCCAACTGTGATAGCAGCAATATTAATGTCCCTATTAATTCCACTTATTTGCTTTTTAGTCCTAAGAGTTAAATTCGATGTTTTCAATGCAGCAGCAATATCAGCAGCATACGGATCAATAAGTGCAGTGACATTTATAACGGCTGAAAGCTTTTTAGAGAGTCAAAATATTCCATTTGATGGTTTTATGGTTGCGGCCTTAGCGCTAATGGAGTCTCCAGCAATAATAATTGGTCTTCTCTTAGTCAAATTCGGAGCGCCCAAAGATAGACCTATTAAAAGGAAAATGAAATGGGGATCAATTCTTCATGAGTCGATGTTAAATGGTTCTGTCTATTTATTACTCGGAAGCCTTCTAATAGGTTTTTTAACATCCGCTATTGATCCATCTGACATAAAAAAAATGGAACCATTCACAGCTGAATTGTTCTATGGCGCAGAATGTTTTTTCCTTCTTGATATGGGAATTGTTGCCGCTCAACGCCTCGCTCGTCTAAATAAGACTGGTGCATTTCTAATTATTTTTTCAATATTGATGCCAATAGTTAATGCAGTATTGGGATCAATCGTAGCTAGATTTCTAAATTTAGATCCAGGAAATGCTCTGTTATTTGTAGTTCTATGCGCTAGTGCTTCATATTTAGCCGTACCAACAGCAATGAGAATGACTGTTCCTGAAGCACGACCTAGTTATTACATTTCTACCACTCTTGGATTAACTTTTCCTTTTAATATAATCATAGGTATACCAGTATATATGGGCTTAGTAAACACAATGATTCCATCAATTGGGTAACTCAATTTCATGAAAAGACTTGACTTGATTTTTAGCGAAAGAGAGCTAGATGATGTTCTCTCAGCATTAGAAAAAGCTGAAGTTCCTGGCTACACGGTTATGAAACATGCCACGGGAAGAGGTCCAGAGAGAATTGTCACAGAAGACATGGAATTCACTGGATTTGGATCAAATGCCCACGTAATTATTTTTTGCGAGCAAGAGATAATCGAAAAGATACGAGACAATATAAAAACTGTTCTTAGTTACTACGGTGGTGTTGCATATGTTTCTGAAGCAACTCCTCTTTAAAAATACCTTTTATTTGAGCAATTCAAGCATGAACCCAATCGACACGAATTGATTTACGACTATTTAAGTATCTATCTATTGCCATCGCTGCAATACATCCATCTGATGCTGCGACAACAGCTTGTTTAAATGGAGTATTTCTGATGTCGCCAATTGCCCAAACCCCTTCAACTGTTGTCGACATAAAATCATCCACCAATACCCCACCATCCTCTTTAAAAGCAACCTGTTCGCCAAGAAAGTCGGTAATAGGCTTTGAACCGCTCATATAAACAAAAACACCCTCAAGAGCTATCTCTTGATGAGTGTCAATGGATCGGTTCTTAACCTTAATACCTGTTACCCCTGAATCATTACCTTCAATCTGCATTAGCCTAGTCTTACTCCAATGGTTCACATTTGGTTTTGATAATAGATCTTGCGCATGATGATCATCTGATTTTGGATCATTGGATGTTATCCAATGAACTTTGGAAGCAAATTTTGTAAGAACATTTGCCTCTTCAATTGCCTCTTTATTAATACCAACAACGGCGACTTCACGATCTCTATAAAAAGCTCCATCACAAGTCGCGCAATAACTTACTCCTCTACCTAGGAATTCAGCTTCACCTTTAAATGATGCTGGCCTTCCCATTGCACCACTCGCAACAACAAGTGCCTTTGATTTAAAAGTCCCATCTGGGGTATAAATAGTTTTCCAGTCTCCACTCGCATCAATTCCAAAAACTTGGGCTCTACGATAATCAGCTCCATACTGTGTAGCTTGATCTCTCATCAATTTCAACAAGGCCTCTCCGCTCATTTCACTAGAAACTCCTGGATAATTGGCAATTTGATGGGTTATTGCCAGCGCACCTACATCAGGATTCTTATCGAGAATTACTGTTCTTAAGTCTGCTCGGGAAGTGTAAAGCGCACAACTGCAACCAGCAGGCCCACCACCAACTATGACAACATCAGTTTCAATGGTTTCCAATGGAAAATCTCTTAGTTAGGTTTTGCTCTCTTTCAAGAAGAGAAAAGGATGCTTTGAGATCACTTAAGTTAAAAGATTAGACTTTCAACCCAAATCAAATCAAATGTTTGTTTTCTTCAACTCTAATGAAAATATTCTAGGTTGAGCCATAACAAACAATCTTCTAAATAGATTTAATTGATTAAGAGCAAATCTGCATATATCCAGTTTCAATCTGAAGACACAAAAAACGCTGAATCTTCTAAAGTGAAAGCTGAATAATTAGATTATTGAGCGACTCAGAAATACTGCTAAAAGCAGCTATGAACCGAATAGCAGCTCGGATAACTGATAAAGTTATCAATTCTGCCCAAGAATTCACTGAAATTGCTGAAGAATTACCTCAAAAGATCCAAAATGAATGGTCTAGCTTTAAAAAAGAAGTTATTGCAGAATCTGAACGTCTAGAGAGAAAGACTAATGCGACACAAGAGAAAAGTTCTAAGGAACAATTAAGTAAAGAAGATTTAATTCAAGTTCAAATAGATAATTTAAGAACAAAGGTTATCGAAATCAACAAAGATATTGAGGGAAAAAATTGATTTTTCTAGTTAGTCAAATTCAACGGTTGGGGAGAGCAATTAAGATCTGGATAATATTATTAGGTTTGCTTTTCTACTTATGGTTTGATTCTAAAAAGTGGACTTATTTAAAAGGATATTCATCCAAAAGAAGAGAAAAAAGAAATAATTTAAGAGCAAAATGGCTTACAAAAGAATTAGTCAATCTAGGATCAGCATTTATAAAATTAGGCCAACTTTTATCTGCAAGAGCTGATGTTATTCCATCTGCATGGGTAAATGAGCTTAGCACTCTACAAGATAGAGTTCCACCTTTTTCATTTCAGAAAGTTGATGAAATATTAACAACCCAACTTGGAAATTCATATGAAAAAATTATAAGTATTGATGAATTACCAATTGGCTCAGCATCGCTTGCTCAAGTTCACAAAGCCAAATTACTTGATGGGCAAAATGTTATTTTTAAAGTCCAAAGACCAGATATAGAAAAGTTTTTCAGGCTTGACTTAGATGTAATGAATCAAGTTGCAAAAATAGTTCAGAGAATAAAGTCTCTAAGCAGGGGTAATGACTGGATAGGTATTGCTAAAGAGTCTAAAAGAGTATTACTCAGAGAGTTGGATTTTCGAATTGAAGCTCAATATGCTGCAAGATTTAAACAACAATTTATAGATGAATCAGATGTTTTAATTCCAAGTGTATTTTGGGACTTAAGCACCAGCAAAGTTTTATGTTTAGAGTATTTACCAGGAATCAAAATAAATGACATTGAATCTCTAAAAGATAATAATATTGATACTTCTTTAATCGCAAAGATTGGAGCTACAAGTTATCTAAAACAATTAGTTAACTACGGTTTTTTTCATGCGGATCCGCATCCAGGCAACCTAGCTGTTTCCAAGGATGGTGCTCTTATTTACTATGATTTTGGAATGATGGGTTTTGTCTCTGAGCGTATTAGAGGCAGGCTTAATTCAATGATCAAAGCCGCAGCACTAAGAGATGTTAGCGGACTAGTCAAAGAACTTCAAATCGCTGGGTTAATAGAAAAAGAAGTAGAAATAGGTCCAGTTAGAAGGTTAATAAGAATAATGTTAAATGAAGCTCTCACTCCTCCATTTAATTCTCAAATCATAGAAAAGCTCTCTGGCGATATATCTGAACTGGCTTATGGGAAACCCTTTAGAATTCCAATTGAGTTGATTTTTGTTTTTCGAGCATTATCAACTTTTGAAGGTGTTGGAAGATATTTAGACCCAGAATTCAACTTAATAGCAATAGCCAAACCATTCCTACTTCCTCTAATGACTTCAAAAAATCCAGACTCTAATGACTTATTTAATGAATTAGGAAGACAAGTTACTGAGATAGGCAGTAAAGCAGTTGGGTTGCCAAAACGTTTGGATGAAAATCTAGAAAGACTAGAACAAGGCGACTTGCAACTTCAAGTGCGAATGGGAGAATCAGACAGACAACTCAGAAGAATGATTAATGCTCAACAATCATTAAGTAATTCTGTTCTTCTCGGCTCACTTGCAATATCATCAGCTTTACTCTCTTCAACTAACAGACCTTTTTTATTTCTCATACCAGTGACTATTGGATTTCCTATAGCTGTAAGCTGGGTTAAATTAAAATTTAAGATGAGAAGTGAAAGTCGTTTAGATAATTTTCAAGGAAGAAAACTTTAAATAATGATAATAAAACTAAGAGCTTCCTCTTGGTCCCAAACCGACCAATCCAGCATATGTTGCTTGACTCCCTAACTCATCCTCAATACGAAGTAATTGATTGTATTTAGCGACTCTTTCACTCCGACTCAATGACCCTGTTTTAATTTGACCAGATTTAGTTGCTACTGACAAATCAGCAATAGTTGTATCTTCAGTTTCTCCGCTTCTATGACTTATGACAGTTGTATAACTTGATCTTGAAGCAAGCTCAATAGCTTCAAGGGTCTCAGTCAGAGAACCTATTTGATTGACCTTAATTAATATTGAATTTGCAATATTCTCATCAATACCTCTTTGTAAACGAAGTGTATTGGTGACAAATAAATCATCTCCAACCAATTGCACATTTTTGCCAAGCTTTTTAGTTAGCAAGCTCCAACCATCCCAATCATCTTCAGCCAATCCATCTTCAATAGAAATGATTGGAAATGAATTAACTAACCCAGCTAATTCTTCAACCATTTGCTCGCTGGTATAGGAATTCCCACCATAAAAATATTTCCCCTCCTTATAAAACTCCGTACTTGCAACATCCAAAGCTAAAGAGATTTGCTCCCCTGGTCTAAATCCAGCCTGTTCAATAGCTTGCATTAAAAGATCACCTGCTGCTTTATTACTTTCAAGATTTGGAGCAAATCCTCCTTCGTCACCAACAGCAGTTGATAAACCTTTCTGACTCAATAAATCTTTAAGCGTATGAAAAACCTCAGCTCCCATTCTTAATGCTTCTCTAAAACTTTCAGCCCCATGAGGAACCAACATGAATTCCTGAAAATCTAAATTATTTGCTGCATGCTCTCCTCCATTAATGACGTTCATCAATGGCACTGGCAATAAAGATGACATCGGCCCCCCTAAATACCTATATAAAGGCAAACCCAATCCATTAGCAGCTGCTCTTGCTGTAGCCATGCTGACAGCAAGAATTGAATTTGCTCCAAGATTTGATTTATTGTCTGTATCATCTAATTGTTTCATTACCGAATCAACGGTGGCTTGCTCTAAAGCAGAAAGCCCACATAGCGCGGGAGCAATAGTTTCTTCTATATGACCAACGGCCTTTATGACTCCTTTACCCAAATAACGTTTTCCACCATCTCTTAATTCATGAGCTTCATGGGCTCCAGTGCTTGCACCACTTGGGACAATCGAACGTCCAATAGCTCCACCTTCTAAAAGCACTTCAGCCTCAACGGTTGGATTTCCACGAGAATCCAAAACTTCTCGGGCCATAATGGTATCAATTACTAGTTCTAGAGAGTCAGCCACGAATTTAAGATGATTTTTAGATCTTATGGACTACATTATTCCCATATGTTCCTGAATTGCTAATCTAGCTTGCTTTCCAAGACCTAATCAATCAAATTTGTCTTAACAAGAAATAAACATATCGATAAAAAGGTCTTAATCAAAATCAAGAAGACAAATGACCACTTTGAATCTAAATTGATTGAAAATGAATGGAAGTCTAACTACAGAACCAGATTCTTTTAGCGATGAAGCTTGGAGTCTTTTACTAATCGCTGAACAATCAGCCAGAAGGTGGCGACATCAGAATTTAGATGTTGAACATCTTATTCAGGTTCTTTTTAGAAATAAAAAATTTCAGAAATATACAAACTCTCTACCTGTAAATCATGAAGAAATAAATGAAATTTTAGAAAACTTTATCGCTGAACTTCCAATAAACAACCAATCAGACTTATTTATTGGAGAAGATTTAGAAATTCTTCTTGAAACAGCCGATGATTTCCGCTCTCGATGGGGATCTAACCAAATAGAGATATCTCATATCCTTATCGCCATTGGTAGAGACAATCGCCTAGGAGAAGATCTGTTTTATCAAGCAGGTCTCCCTAGTCAAATTCTTGAAGCGGAATTGAGACGACTACCAGCACCTAAATCATTTAAACAATCAAAAAGAACTACGACTCAACATAAAGAAGATAGACCTCCAAAAAATTCAAGGTCTTCAGTATCTACCAAAAACAATTCGAAGAATTCTGACCCAGAGCCACTTGCTCCTATCTATAAGGAAGAGATTACATCAAAACAAGCATCTTTAAAACTTAATGAAATGCCAAGCGCATTGGATTTATATTGCAAAGACCTTACAGCCGAAGCTGAAAATGGAAAATTAGACCCTGTCATCGGCAGAGAGTCGGAAATCAAAGCAATTACAAAAGTTTTATCACGAAGAGGTAAAAATAATCCAGTACTAATTGGTGCTCCTGGTGTTGGAAAAACAGCAGTAGCAGAGTTATTAGCTCAAAAAATCATAGCCAACGAACTTCCTGATTCTCTTCAAGGTTTAAGACTAATTTCACTTGATATTGGTGCACTAATAGCTGGAGCTAAATTCCGAGGGCAATTTGAAGAACGATTCAGATCTTTATTAAGTGAAATAAGCGATAGTCAAAAAGGAGTGATTCTATTTATAGACGAATTACATTCAATTGTAAGCAAAGACAGATCAAACACGGATGCTGGCAGTCTATTGAAACCATTATTAGCCAGTGGAGACTTACGTTGTATTGGTGCAACTACTCCGGATAATTATAGACGTACGATCGAAAAAGATCTAGCACTTGACAGACGATTTCAGCAAGTATCAATTAAAGAGCCAAGCTTAGATTTAAGCTTGGAAATTCTAAAGGGACTTAAAGAAAATTATGAATTACATCATGGAGTAACTATTACTGATGAAGCACTAATTACAGCCAATCGTTTATCTCATAGATATATTAGTGATAGATGCCTACCTGACAAAGCCATTGACTTGATTGACGAGGCCTCAGCTCAAGTCAAAATCGAATCAGCATCAAAACCAAAAATTATCGAAGAGAAAGAATCTCAGGTTAATCATTTAGACTCTTTAATCCAAAATGCTAACGAAGAGACAACATTAGAGACTATTAATGATCTTGAAGAACAGAGAGAATTGCTGCTCTATGAGTTATCTCAGATCAAACAACAATGGCAAGATCAGATTGAGAAATCAGCTGAATTACTAGAACTAAACATAAAAGCTGAAGAGTTAAAAAATTTAATAAGAGAAGCTGAAATCTCTGGCGATATTGAAGAGGTAGAAAGACTTAAATTTGAACAACTTTTTCAAATAAAAGAAAGAATAAAAGACATAGAAGCTTCTATTCAAGAAGATAATGAATTTGGCAATTCCTTGCTCACAGACCAAGTTAACCCAGAAGACATAGCTGACGTTGTCTCAAGATGGACAGGAATTCCTGTTAACAAAGTTTTATCAGGTGAAAGACAAAAGCTTTTAAATTTAGAACAAGACTTAGAAAAAAAAGTTATTGGTCAATTACATGCAGTTCAAGCAGTCTCCGCAGCAATTCGCAGAGCAAGAGCTGGGATGCAGGACATAAGAAGGCCTATAGGATCTTTTCTTTTTCTGGGGCCTACAGGTGTTGGAAAAACTGAACTTGCTAAATCACTAGCAAGTTCTTTATTTGATGAAGAAGACGCTTTATTGAGACTTGATATGAGTGAATACATGGAGAAAAATGCTGTCTCAAGACTCTTAGGCGCCCCGCCTGGATACGTGGGATACGAAGAAGGTGGGCAATTAACAGAAGCAATTAGAAAAAGACCTTATGCTGTATTACTGCTTGATGAGATAGAAAAAGCTCATCCAGAAGTTTTCAACATCCTTTTACAGGTGTTAGATGATGGAAGACTCACAGATTCTCAAGGGCGAACGGTAGATTTTAGAAATACAGTTATTGTTATGACCAGCAATCTTGCTAGCAAAGCAATATTAAATAATTCACTTAAAGTTCAAAGCGAAAATTCAAATAAAAATGTTCTTTCACAAGAATTAAATCAAAAAATCAACGAAGCGCTAACCAAACATTTTCGACCAGAGTTTTTGAACCGCATTGATGAAATAATAAGATTTAGTCCACTAAAGCCTGAAAGTTTAGAACAAATAGTGCGACTTCAACTTGAAGAATTAAAGAAGCTGCTCAAGCACCAAGGTTTAGATCTTTATGTTGACGAAAACACCATTAAAACTCTTGCTGATGAAGGTTATGAACCTGAATATGGGGCCAGACCTCTAAGAAGAGTGATTCGAAGAAGATTAGAAAACCCACTGGCAACACAAATTTTAGAGGAGGCTTTTGAAGATGCCAGATCTATAAGGGTTGAGACTAAAGATGATGAGTCTAACCAACTTCTTTTTTTAATAGATAACTAATCTTTCAAACATAAGTTAATCTAGGAATATAGACATTTTTTTAAAAAGTACCTTCCTTTTAATCTTCCCAAAGTGACAAGCCCAACCTCTAAAGAGGATCAAGAAAAGGTAATTCCTACTAAACAGGAAAAGACTGCCTTAAAAAAAAGTTTTTTATCCTCTACAATCGATGAAATGAAACTTGTTGTATGGCCTTCACGCCAACAACTTTTCAGCGAATCTGTTGCTGTGATTTTAATGGTCACTTTATCGGCAGTGTCCATTGCCGCTGTAAGCCGTTTTTATGGATGGGCCTCTACTCAGATATTCCGCTGAGTTCATTAATCTAAATTTTTAAACCTCTCACAATTTTTTCCAGTGTCAGATATTGAAACCACTCCTACTAAAGATTCAAAAATAATTGATAGATCCGAAACACTTGAGGATGATCAATCACATTTCGCAAACCAAACAATAAAAACAAATATTGCACGTTGGTATGCTATTCAGGTTGCTTCAAGTTGCGAAAAGAAGGTAAAAGCGACACTTGAACAAAGAGCCATCACCCTTGGCGTTAGTGACAGAATCATAGAGATAGAAATACCTCAAACCCCTGCAGTCAAGCTAAAGAAAGATGGTAGTAGGCAGACTACAGAAGAGAAAGTATTCCCTGGATATGTTCTCGTGCGTATGGTCTTAGATGAAGACACAATGATGGCTGTAAGGAGTACTCCCAATGTAATTAATTTTGTTGGTGCAGAAGACCGAAGAGCCACTGGTAAAACACGAGGGCATATAAAACCTCGCCCTCTTAGCAGGCAAGAGGTTAATAGAATTTTCAAACGAGCAGCTGAAAAGAAGACTGTTGTCAAGTTGGATGTAGAAGAAGGTGATCAGATTGTTGTGACTTCAGGTCCTTTTAAAGATTTCCAAGGAGAAGTAATTGAAGTTTCTGGAGAAAGAAACAAACTCAAGGCGCTTTTATCAATTTTCGGAAGAGAAACACCTGTTGAGCTTGAATTTTCTCAAATAACCAAACAAAATTGATTTTAATTTCCTTTTGCTGTCTGGTCAGTCTAGGAGTTAAGTTTATTAGATAATTCATCTGAATTACTTTCAGATTTTCCGCATTAGTTTAATTTTCAGCCGATGGCAAAGAAAGTAGTAGCCCTGATCAAGTTGGCCTTACAGGCTGGCAAAGCTAACCCAGCCCCCCCGGTTGGGCCTGCGCTTGGCCAACATGGGGTAAACATAATGGCGTTTTGTAAGGAATACAATTCGCGCACCCAAGACAAAGCTGGCTTTGTTATCCCTGTAGAAATATCAGTTTTCGAAGATAGAAGTTTTACTTTCATAACAAAAACCCCTCCTGCTTCAGTTTTGATAACCAAAGCAGCAGGCATTGAAAAAGGGTCAGGCGAATCAGCCAAAGGAAGTGCTGGTTCGATTAGTAAAAGTCAACTTGAAGAAATTGCCAAAACAAAGCTTCCAGATCTCAATTGCAGCAGCATCGAGTCAGCGATGAAAGTTATTGAGGGGACAGCAAAAAATATGGGGGTTTCCATAATGGACTAATTAAATCGTAAAATTATCTAAAGTTCTCTTAAAGGGGGGAGACTAAAAGTCGAATGGACCCCAATTTATTATGAAAAATTTTTCTAAAAGAATGACAACGTTACTTTCCAAGGTGGAAGAACGTTCATACTCTCCAATTGAAGCCATAAAGCTAGTCAAGGAGAATGCCAATGCAAAATTTGATGAAACTATTGAAGCTCACATAAGACTAGGTATTGATCCAAAATATACTGATCAGCAGCTAAGAACAACGGTTGCCTTACCAAGTGGTACTGGTCAGAAAGTACGTATAGCAGTAGTTACACGCGGAGAAAAAGTTTCTGAGGCGACCAAAGCAGGAGCTGATCTGGCTGGAGAGGAAGATTTAGTTGATTCAATCAATAAGGGAGAAATGGACTTCGACCTGTTAATTGCAACTCCGGATATGATGCCTAAGGTTGCAAAACTTGGAAGAGTGCTCGGTCCAAGAGGTCTTATGCCTAATCCAAAAGCAGGAACAGTTACAACCGATTTAGCTGGGGCTATTAAAGAATTTAAAGCAGGAAAACTTGAATTTAGAGCTGACAAAGCAGGAATTGTGCATGTCCGATTTGGTAAAGCAAGTTTTTCGGAAGATGCTCTCCTTGAAAATTTGAAGACATTGCAATCAACAATAGAAAAAAATAAACCAAGCGGAGCAAAAGGAAAGTTCTGGAGAAGCTTTTTTATTACATCCACCATGGGACCATCAGTAGAAGTAGATATAAACGAATTACAAGACTTACAGAAAGAAAAGTGACCCTCATTGTTGTAAATTAGCCAAGTGGTATAACCACTAGGGCATACGCCCAGCCAAAGACAGCAGGTCTAATTCTATTAAATATTTCATTTAATAGAATTTATAATCCCCGCCGAGGTATAAGCAGGGTTTTATCTTTTTGGATTGAATCGTTAGCGGCCTCGATTCCCTATGGGGAATATGGCCGTATGTCCAGTTCTTCCCCCGATTCGATCCAATTATTATGGGCCGCACGCTGGAAAGCAAAAAACAGATCGTCGAAACGATAGAGGGTCTACTAGACAACTCTGACATGGCTTTAGTTCTTGATTACAAGGGCTTATCCACAAAAGAGATGTCTGACTTGCGCTCAAGATTGCAAAAAAGCGATGGCGTCTGCAAGGTCACTAAAAATACCTTGATGCGTCAAGCCATAAAAGGAAAAGATTCCTGGACTGGTTTGGAGTCATTGCTTACTGGAACTAACGCCTTTGTTTTAATCAAAGGAGATGTTGGGAGTGCTGTTAAAGCTGTACAAGCATTTCAAAAGGAAACTCAAAAGTCTGAGACTAAAGGAGGTCTTTTCGAAGGCAAACTTTTATCTCAAGATGAGATCAAAGCGATTGCAAAACTTCCTAGCAAGGAAGCACTTATGGCGCAAATTGCTGGTGCAATGAATTCCATAACAAGCAAAATCGCTATTGGTATAAATGAGGTCCCATCTGGACTTGCAAGGTCTCTTAAACAACATTCTGAGAGCGGCGAGAGCTGATACTCCTTGTTAAACAATTTGTTTTCTACTTACTTAGTTGCTGATTTAAAACATGTCTGCAAAAACCGATGAAATCTTAGATTCATTAAAAAGCCTCTCTTTGCTTGAAGCTTCAGAGCTTGTCAAGCAAATAGAAGAAGCTTTTGGTGTATCTGCTGCCGCATCTGCCGGCGTTGTCATGGCAGCTCCAGGAGCTGCTGCTGGTGGCGATGCTGCTGATGCTGCAGAAGAAAAAACTGAATTTGAGGTAGTTTTAGAAAGCTTTGAAGCTTCATCTAAAATCAAAGTCCTTAAAGAAGTTCGAAATGCCACAGGTTTAGGCCTTGGCGAAGCAAAAGCCTTAGTTGAGGCTGCTCCCAAAACAATAAAAGAAGGAGCAACAAAAGAAGATGCTGAGGCTTTAAAGAAAGCTATTGAGGCTGTTGGCGGAAAAGTAACTTTAAAATAAATATCGTTACTGGAAAAAAGCCTATTTTCTGCTTATATAAAACCGGTCTATTCAGACCGGTTTTTTTATGTCTAAAGAAGAAAAATTAGCGATTGCAGCTGCAACTGATGGTGCGTGTAGTGGAAATCCCGGACCGGGTGGCTGGGGAGCATTGATTAGGTTCCAGGATGGAAGCGAAGTTGAATTTGGTGGTTTCAGCCCTGAGACAACAAATAATCGCATGGAATTAAAGGCTGCATTATTTGTTCTAGAAAAATTTAAACAGATAAAATTTACCCCTTCAATAACCATTAAGACTGATAGCAAATATTTAATTGATGGAATGGAAAAATGGATGACAAATTGGAAAAAGAAAGGCTGGAAAACTGCATCTGGCAAACCAGTACTTAATCAAGATTTGTGGAAAGCTCTTGACCACCCTGAACTACCAAAAATCAAATTTCAATATGTCAAAGGTCATAGCGGAGAGAAGGACAATGATAGAGTCGACGCAATTGCAGTAGCTTTTTCAAAAGGTAGAAAAATACAACTAAAAGATTTTGTCAAAAAATAAAAAAAACGACTTATATAATATTTTGCTTGGTCAACTTCTTTCTCAAGACGAAGGTATTGATGCAGAAATACTTACTAATTCAGCTCTTAATGCAATTAGAATCGCATCACTAAATAGAAATTTTCCAATATTTTCTAATATCCTTTCAAAAGCATCAAAGGATTTTCAAAGAAACAATGCAAGATTAAATCAAATCGTTTTTGGCTCTCACTTTAAAAACCCTTTAGGACTTGCTGCTGGCTTTGATAAGAATGGAGTAGGAGCAGGACTTTGGAATTATTTTGGATTTGGGTTTGCCGAATTAGGGACAATTACTTGGCATGCCCAAAAAGGCAATCCAAAACCAAGGCTTTTCAGAATTGCAAAAGAGAAAGCTGCCTTAAATCGTATGGGATTCAATAACGAAGGAGCAGAAAAATTTTTAAAAACTATTGAAAAGCAACAAATCCCTGCACCAGGAAATCGACCTTGTGTCCTAGGCATAAATTTAGGCAAGTCAAAAATCACCCCTCTAGATGAAGCCCACAAAGACTATTCTTTATCTCTAAGACTATTAGCTCCTTTATCAGACTATGCAGTAATCAATGTTAGTTCTCCCAATACCCCAGGCCTTCGAACATTACAAGGACCAAAACAAATCAAAAAATTAATAAGAACACTTAAAGATTTATCCAATTGTCCGCCTTTACTTGTGAAAATTGCCCCTGATCTTTCAAATCAAGAAATTGATGAGATTTCAAGGATTGCAATGGAAAATGGTATTGATGGAATCATTGCAATTAATACAAGCTTAAATCGATTTCATTTAACAAACCTAAAAATCACAACTGGAAATACGCTTGAACAAGAGGATGGAGGCTTAAGTGGACTCCCTTTGCAAAAGAGAGGAATAGAAGTGATTAGAAGGCTAAGAAGTAGCACAAATAATGATTTACCTCTGATTGGAGTAGGTGGAATTAGTTCAGCAAGAACAGCATGGGAGAGAATTGTTGCTGGGGCTTCATTGATTCAAGTTTACACTGGTTGGATATTTGAGGGACCAAATTTAGTTCCTGAAATCCTAGATGGATTAACCATGCAAATGGAAAAACACGGATTCCAAAATATCAAAGAGGCAATCGGTTCTGAAGAGCCATGGAAATAAAACTTAAATCAATAAATGATTATGATTATCTTTTAAACTAAGAATAAAATTGTCCTAATTATAATGAAAGTAGACTTTGATATTCATGGAGGTAATATTGAAAAAGAAGCAAGAAAGTTAGGACTATCTACAGATAAAATAATCGATGCAAGTGCATCAATAGTTCCTTTTAAATTACCCAAAAAATTAAATAATTATCTAATTAATAGTATAAAGAATGAATCTATAAAGTCTTATCCTGATAGAAGTTATTCTGAAGTCAAGAATTCTATAGCAAAATGGCATAATATTGATCCTTCAATGATATTACCTGGTAATGGAGCTTCAGAATTGTTTACCTGGGTAGCAAGAGATGCAGGTTTAAATGGCATAAGTTCTTTACCCTCTCCTGGGTTTGGAGACTATCAAAGAGCTTTAAGATGTTGGAATGCCTCTTATATTCATAATCCTATTCCTTTATCTTGGACTAATAGAAACCCACAGCCATTCCCCATTAAACCAAAAACAGATGTCTTATGGATTACAAACCCACATAATCCAACTGGGCAATTATGGAGTCGTTCGTCAATAGAAAAATTATTAACTAATTATAAACTAGTAATTTGCGATGAAGCATTTATTTCTCTTACGCCAGGAGGTGAAAGTCAATCAATCATTGATTTAACTAAAAACCATAAAAACCTCATAGTAATAAGAAGTTTAACTAAGTTTCTAGGTCTTGCTGGATTAAGGATTGGATACGCCATATCGAACTCAGATAGACTATTAGAGTGGAAAGAGATAAGAGATCCATGGCCAGTAAATACATTAGCAATAAATGCAACTAATATGATCATGAAAGATTCTAAAATGCATAAAAAAAGATTAAATAAAATCCATAAATGGGTAGAAGAAGAAGGAAAGTGGTTACATCAAAGTTTGTCAGAGTTTTCTACTATTAAGCCTCTACCCACAACTACAAATTTTCAATTAATTAAAAGTGATAGTTCTATATTAAATGTGATTGAGAACTTAAAACAAAGAGGAATTTTATTGAGAGACTGTAGATCATTTATAACTCTAGATGAAAATTGGATCAGAATAAGTCTACAAAAACGAAAACAAAATATTCGAATTATTAATACCTTAAAAGATTATATTAACTAATCGAATTTATAATCTCAAATATATTATTTTCAGATTTTAGGCAATCATACTTATCTAAATTTGATTTCATTTCACTGAGAGAATTAGAATCTATCAGATTAGATATAGTGTTTTTCAAAATATCTTTTTCAGAATCATGTTGATTAACTATTACAGCCCCTCCATATCTAGCCATATAAGCAGCATTGAGTTCTTGATGTTGATCGGCAGAAGCTGGAAAAGGTATTAAAATTGAAGGGGTCTTAGTTACCATTAATTCACTAATTGCTCCCGATCCTGCTCTACTGATTGCAAGATCAGCATTTCGCAGCAAGGCCGATATTTCATTACTAAATTGTCTAATAACAAAATTAGCGTGAATATCAACTTTTTCTAATTTCTCATAAAAACAATCATTTTTACCGGTCAGATGAATGACTCTACAACCCTTATCAAGCAACCAAGGCAAGATATTTCTGACCATCTCATTCATTTTAATTGCTCCTTGACTACCTCCCATAATTACAATCAATAGCCCCTCACCTAAAGGTACCCAAGATGGAAGAGACTGATCTAAAAAAAATTCTGATCTTACAGGTGTTCCAGTAAAACTTGTTTTACACCCTGGCAAATACTCAGATGCTGATGGAATTCCTAACGCAACATGGTCACAAAATCTACCCAATAACCTAGTTACTTTTCCTGGAATAGCATTAGATTCATGCAACAGAATAGGGATACCAGTCAGTTTCGCACCGAGAATACTAGGAGCAGATATATACCCACCGGTAGTAAAAACAACGTTGATTTTTTTTTGACGTAATAAAAAAGAGACTCGAATAGAAGCAAAGAGTAATTTACACAAATAAAATGTTTTTCTAAAAATATTTCCTTGTAAACCACCGACTTTTAGCTTTGTTAAATTATATTTTTTGGGAACCAGTTCAATTTCCAGCCTATTTGGCACACCTAACCACTCAATTTCCCAAGAATCTGAAAGTGAGTCAGCGAAAGACAACGCAGGATAAATATGCCCTCCCGTTCCGCTTGCAGCAATTAAAAGGCGAGGCATAAATTAAATAACCTTATCCTTGGAGGGTAAGTTATATTAAGCAAAAAAGGTAGGCGTGCGAAATTCACTAATAGCGAAATCAATAGTTTTTTTAGCGCTATATCCCCTAATTATCAATTCTGCTTCAAGTAAAAATATAGATAATCAGTTATTCATTAATCAATTGGAGGAAAGCCTTAACCAGAGAAAGGATAATTTGCTTAAGGAGCTATTTCTACAAAAATCATTCAATCAATTTAAAAAGCATTATTTAACCTTTCGAAAAAAATATAAAGATGCAAAATGGTCAATCAAACCAGTAAAAAATGATCAAAATAAATCATTGCTAGATGTAAAAATAATATCTACAAGAGAAATTAATGATCAAATTTATAATCTATATACAAAACAGACTGTTAAAATAGATACTTACAAAAATAAAATAAAAGAATATGAAGTTATTGATGAAGAATCAATTCTAAACAGCCAGAAGTCACCTCTTATTATAAAAATCATATCTCCAGACAAAGTTCTTACAGGTGAAAAATATGAAATGAATTTAATTATTGAAAAACCATTGGACAATTCTTTAACTGCCAGTGGAATCATCGTACTTAAAAACGAAGATAATAAGAACATATCAAATGAAGTATTTGGAATTAAGCCAAATACATCAGGTGGTTTATTTAAATTTATTCAAGCACCCTTAAAACCTGGTTCCCAAACTATTTCAGCAATTATTACTCATCCTCAAGGGATTTATTTAATCACAAAAAAAATAAAAGTAGATTAATAAAAACCTACTTTTATTAATCAAAAATTAGATTGAAATTATTACACATCATCTAGAGCAGAAACTCCTGGAAGAACTTTCCCTTCCAAAAGTTCAAGACTTGCACCACCCCCAGTCGATATATGAGACATGTTTTTTGCTAAACCTGCTTTCTCAACTGCTGCCACTGAATCTCCCCCTCCAATAATTGTGCAACATCCTTGAGCACTCAATTCAGCCAAAGTATTTGCTATTGCATTTGTGCCATTTGCAAATTTCTCAAATTCAAAGACACCCATAGGCCCATTCCAAATAACAGTTTTGCAATCTTTCAAAGCATCCTGAAAGAGTTCAACTGATTCTGAACCGATATCCAATCCCATCCAACCTTCGCTGATTGCATCTACTTTTGAAGATTTACTATTTGCATTAGCAGAAAAATCATCAGCCAACACAACATCACTTGGCAAAAGAAACTCAACTCCTTTATCTTTTGCTTTCTTCTCCAAGGCACTTGCCAATTCAAGCTTATCTTCCTCGACAAGACTATTTCCAACAGATAATCCTCTAGCTTTGTAAAAAGTAAATATCATTCCTCCACCAACAATTATTTTGTCGCATTTGTCAATCAAAGACTCTAAAACACCAATCTTACTACTTACTTTTGAACCTCCAACTATTGCTGCTAAAGGTTTTTCAGGTTGATCTATAGCTCCTTGAAGGTACTTAAGTTCTTTTTCCATTAAATAACCAGCTACACAAGGACTTAAGAACTTTGTAACCCCCTCAGTTGAGGCATGAGCGCGGTGGGCCGCTCCAAAAGCATCATTAACGTAGACTTCTGCCAAAGAAGCTAATTCCTTTGCAAATTCTGTATCGTTTTTTTCTTCACCAGCAATAAATCGAACATTTTCCAAAAGGACAACATCGCCATTGGACATCGCATCAACTTTTTCCTTGGCTTCAGCTCCTACACAACTTTCAGTTTTTGTAACTGTTTTACCTAGTAATTCACTGAGTCTTTGAGCTACAGCAGTCAAACGCATTGTTTCATTAACCTGTCCCTTTGGCCTTCCAAAATGAGCAGAAAGAATGACTCTTGCACTCTTTTCAAGAAGGTCATTAATAGTTGGTAAAGCAGCACGAATTCTTGTGTCATCAGTAATTTGCCCCTCATCGCCTAACGGGACATTAAAATCAACTCTCACTAAAACACGTTTGCCGCATAAGTCTTCAGCGCCGAGACTTGACAGGGAACGCTTAGACATAATGTATGAGATTCAGAAAGTAAACTGAGTGACCATAGCTCTTTAAAGGCACCAATTGGGTAATTGCTAAGACACAGAAAAAATCTACCTAAACCTTTAAGACACTAAAACGACTTTTTCAATGTTCAAAGTTTATGGTTAAAATAATTAATCACCCCTCAAATGCCTGCAATTACTGGAAAAAATAAAGTTAGATTCTAAGGCTAGAAATCCGATTTTATTTAAACTCCAATTCTGAGAAATTTCTTTTATTGGCAAGTTATTAAATATTGTAATTCTATCAATCTAGATTGATCAACAAAATTCAACTCCCATCGGGATATTCTGAAAAATTCAATTATTATTATTATCAACTTATTTCATCTTTGCAGATGATAAGTTGATAATAATAATTTTCAAAACTACACTTACAAAATAAATCAAAAATAAACTTTTATTATTTTTAAATTAATCAATTTCACCAAATTCTTTTTCAAATTCCGTGAACAAGCAGCTTATACAATGGTATCCAGGGCATATTGCTAAAGCAGAAAAACAATTAAAGGAACACCTGAATAAAGTGGATCTAGTTTTTGAAGTGCGAGACGCAAGGATCCCCCTCGCCACGTCGCATCCATATCTTCAAAAATGGTTAAAAGGAAAGAAGCAAATATTAGTTATTAATAGAAAAGACATGATCAATGTCGATGCCTATCAAGCATGGGATAAAAAATTAAGGTCAGAAGGAAAAATCCCATGGTGGTGTGATGCAAAAGCTGGAACAGGTGTTCTCCAAATAAAACACGCCGCTATTCGTGCTGGGAAAGAGTTAAATCAAAGACGTCTTGACCGAGGCATGAAAAATCGTGCAATTAGAGTTCTCACTCTTGGATTTCCAAATGTTGGAAAATCCGCTCTCATTAACAGACTAGTTAAAAAGAAAGTTGTATCTAGCTCAAGAAAACCTGGGGTCACAAGAAGTTTGAGATGGGTAAGATTGGGACAAGATCTGGATCTATTAGATGCTCCTGGAGTTCTTCCTCCAAGATTTGAAGATCAAAATGCCGCGTTAAAATTAGCTATTTGTGATGATATTGGTCAAGCCGCATACGATACTGAACAAGTAGCCATTAACTTTATGAAACTTCTTGAGACATTAGAAAACGCACAAGAAGCGGGAATCAAACCAATGTGTCTTCAAAATAGATATGGCATCTTTGTTAATGAAGTCATTAAAGATAAACCTTTATGGCTACTTTCAGCAGCAGAACGTCACACTTCTGGAGATACACGAAGAATGTCTCAAAGATTACTGGATGATTTTCGCAAAAATTTACTGGGCAATATCTCTCTTGAAGTCCCCTAATGCATAACGAAATCAAACATGAATTTGGGCAAGGCCCAGGTGAATTATTTGAGGGTGAATATAAAAAACCTTTACCTATGCGACTTGATAGATGGTTGGTAAGTCAACGAGCCGAACAAAGTAGGGCTCATATTCAGAAATTCATTGAAGCAGGGTTTGCAAGAGTGAACGGTAAAACTGGAAAAGCAAAAACCCCCGTTAGGCCAGGAGATATAATTCAACTTTGGGTACCACCACCTGAACCTCTTCCTTACTTAAAACCAGAAGAAATTGATTTAGATATTTTGTATGAAGATAATCATTTAATAGTCATTAATAAAACAGCAGGCATAGCAGTTCATCCTGCACCAGGAAATAAATCAGGAACTTTAGTAAATGGATTAATCAATCATTGCCCAGACTTACCAGGAATCGGAGGTAAATTAAGGCCTGGAATAGTTCATCGCTTAGATAAAGACACAACTGGATGCATTGTCGTAGCGAAGACTCAAGAAGCCTTAGTTAAACTACAAATTCAAATACAAAAAAGAGTAGCTTCAAGAAATTACATTGCAGTTGTCCATGGAGCTATTAAAGACAATGCAGGTATGATTGTCGGATGTATTGGTCGACATCCAAAAGATAGAAAAAAATATGCTGTGGTTGATGAGGACTCTGGTAGATATGCTTGTACACATTGGAAATTAATTAAAAATCTAGGAAATTTTTCTCTTCTTAAATTCAAACTTGATACAGGTAGGACGCATCAAATTCGTGTTCATAGTGCTCACATAGGTCATCCTATTATTGGAGACAAAACTTACAGTAGGTGTAAAAAATTGCCTATTAAGCTTGGTGGCCAAGCTTTGCATGCAGTTGAATTGGGTTTAATACACCCAATAACATTAGAAAAAATGAAATTTACAGCCCCATTACCTAAAGATTTTGAACGACTTTTGAAAGTATTACAACCTAAAAATAATATTATTTCGGAAGTCTAGGACTAGCCTTCACCATCTTTTTTGTTAGGTATTTTTGAGGATGATTTAACAAATTCTTACCAGAATTCTCTTCGATAATTGTACCCTTATCAAACACTAATACTCTATGACAAAAGCCTGCCGCAACAGATAAATCATGAGTTATGAACAACATAGACAGTTTTAATTTTTCTTGCAAAGAGCGTAGTAACTCCAAAACTTCTGCTTGAATTTCTGCATCTAACATACTGACACTTTCATCACAGATAAGTATTTTGGGACTAAGTGCCAATGCTCTTGCAATAACTACTCTTTGCTGTTGTCCCCCTGAAAGTTGAGAAGGAAAGCGTTTTTCATAAATTGCTGTGGGCGTTAAACCAACTAGTTTTAGAAGATTACGAGCTTTTTCTATAGCTTTAGATCGACTGAACAACTGATGGATAAGAATTGGATCTATAATTGAATCAATTACTGACATCTTAGGATTCAAAGATGCAGAAGGATCTTGAAAAATAATTTGAATATATTTACGTAATTGTTTTAACGATTTCCTATTGATAGTTGAAATATCCTTTCCAAAGAAAAAAACACTTCCACCTCTTATTGGCAATAAGCCAGTCAACGCTCTACATAGAGTGCTCTTACCGCATCCTGAAGGGCCTACGACACCAAGAGTTTCACCTTCATATAGAGAAAAGGTAACTTCATTAACAGCTTTTAACCATGAAGACTTGAAAGGCCAAAAGCCTAAATCATGCCAGCAACGTAATCTATTTACATTCAATAATGCAGTATTTTTATTAATTATTTCTCTTTCTGAACCCTCTAAAATAGAAGCTGAGTTAACTAGTTTCTGAGCAATCTTAGTTTTGGGATTAGCAACTATCTCTTTAATATTTCCAGACTCGACTATATGACCAAAATCAAGTATTGCAATTTTATTACACCATTTATATGCCATTGATAAATCATGACTAATTAATAGTAAAGCAGTCCCAATCTCATCACAAAGTAAACTCAATTCA
Source organism: Prochlorococcus marinus str. MIT 0912 (assembly GCF_027359595.1). NCBI lineage: Bacteria > Bacillati > Cyanobacteriota > Cyanophyceae > Synechococcales > Prochlorococcaceae > Prochlorococcus > Prochlorococcus marinus. Next base: position 1,580,264 of record NZ_CP114783.1, on the reverse strand, counting down.
CTCATGATTTGATCAGAAACTATTGTATCCAAACTAGTTGTAGGTTCATCAGCAATTATCAAAGGAGGTCTTAAACAAATTGCCAAAGCAATTGCTATACGTTGTCGCATTCCTCCACTGAATTCATGTGGAAAAGAATTAAATCTTAAAGGATCTATTCCAACTTTTTCTAATAATCTCTTTGCTTTTTTTTTTAACTTATAAATTGGTTCAGAATCATCATGAGCTTTAAAAGTATCAACCAAATGTTCGCCAACAGTCATTAAAGGATTTAAACGTGACATTGGATCTTGAAATATCAATCCAACCTCTTTCCCTCGAATATTTTGCAAAGAAACCTTACCTAGGCCCAATACATTTCGTCCATTTAAAACAATTTCACCATCACAAATGCATCCATTAGGTAGAAGCTGCATTACTGCCTTAGCAACAGTACTTTTACCACATCCTGAACTACCCACTAATGCAAGTCTATCGCCAGCATTCATATTCAAGTTTAATCCTCTTAACACGTAAGTAGTAGTATTTGGATAAATAGCATTTAGTTGATTTATCTTTAAAACTTCTTTTGATGAATTATTCATAAAAAGGTAGCAAGAAATGTTGAGTTTGAATAAAATAAATTAAGCTTCGGTGCTGATGCCTAAAGTCACCTCTGTACACAATTCAAACCAGACTCATATCGTCTGTGATGAATTTTTTGATGGTCAGCCGCAACTTAGAACTCATCAGATCAAACATATTGATGATTATGAAATTATTTTGCCAGAATGGTTAAGAAATTGCATTAAAAATATTCCGCCCGGGATAGGACTGAGTTGCCCAAGAGATTCAGAAGCACTTTTAGTTTCCGCTTTTGATCTTGCATTTCAATTACACAAAGGGCAATATCGAAAAAGTGGTGAGCCTTATATAATACATCCAGTTGCAGTAGCTGACTTACTAAGAGAGATAGGTGCAAGCGCTAGTGTAATTGCAGCAGGTTTTTTACATGACGTCGTCGAAGATACAGACATAACACCAGAACAACTGGAAGGGTATTTTGGCAGTGAAGTTAGATATCTAGTTGAAGGTGTGACTAAATTAGGAGGAATCCATTTTAATAATCGAACAGAAGCTCAAGCAGAAAACCTACGTAAAATGTTTCTAGCCATGGCTAGTGATATTCGAGTTGTACTTGTGAAGCTTGCAGATAGGCTTCACAATATGAGAACTATTAGTTACTTAGATAAAGAGAAACAAACTCGAATAGCCAAGGAAACTAGAGAAATTTATGCTCCTCTAGCAAACCGTTTAGGAATAGGACGCTTTAAATGGGAACTAGAAGACCTCGCATTTAAACTTTTAGAGCCAGATCCCTTCCGAGAAATTCAACAACAAATAGCTAGTAAACGTAGTGAAAGAGAAGAGAGATTAAATATAACTGTTCAATTACTTATAGATCGCTTGAGCTCAGCAGGACTTAGGCAATGTGAAGTTAGTGGAAGGCCAAAACATTTATATGGAATATGGAGCAAAATGCAAAGACAACAAAAAGAATTTCATGAGATTTTTGATGTTGCTGCTCTAAGAATTCTTGTCTCAGATGTCGAGACATGTTATCGAGCTCTTGCTGTTGTCCATGACACATTCAGACCAATCCCTGGTCGGTTTAAAGACTACATAGGTCTCCCAAAACCAAATGGCTATCAGTCACTCCATACTGCTGTAATTGGCAGGCATAGGCCTATTGAAGTGCAAATCAGGACTCCAGAAATGCATAGGGTTTCAGAATTCGGAATTGCAGCTCACTGGAAGTATAAAGAAGGAGGATCTCCTGCTAATCCTGATTCAGAAAAATTTAATTGGTTACGCCAATTAGTAGAATGGCAACAAGAAGATGGGGTTGATAATCATAATGACTACCTTGCCTCAATTAAAGAGGATTTATTTGATGAAGAAGTATTTGTTTTTACTCCAAAAGGAGATGTTTTGGGATTAAGAAATGGTTCAACAGCAATCGATTTTGCTTATCGAATTCACTCTGAAGTAGGAAATCATTGCAATGGTGCTAGGATTAATGATCGACTTTGTGTGCTATCAACACCTCTTGAAAATGGAGATTTCGTTGAGATCCTAACTCACAAGAGCTCTCATCCAAGCTTGGATTGGTTAAACTATGTAGCCACACCCACAGCTAGAAATCGTATTAGACAATGGTATAAAAAAAGTCATCGTCAAGAAACAATATCAAGAGGAAAGGAACTACTAGAACAAGAATTTGGTCGGAAAGGAATTGATAATTTACTGAAAAGTGAAGCAATAACAAAAGTTGCTGAGAGGTGTAATCTCAAGTCTACGGAAGATTTATTAGCAGCACTTGGATTTGGGGCATTAACCCTACATCAAGTAATCAATAGATTTAGAGAAGAGATAAAAATACAAAACCAACCATCTGAGACTGAATTAAGCGATATAGATCTAGCGAACCAAATTGGGGCACAAGCAAATCTAGCTTCAAACAAATCAAAAACATCTCAAGCAAAATATTCGCCAATAGTTGGCTTAGAAGGACTTGACTATCGACTAGGGAGATGTTGTAGCCCTTTACCAGGAGAATTAATACTTGGAACAGTTGCACTGGGTAATCATGGAATTACGATACATCGAACTAATTGTGTCAATGTACAATCAGTACCTAACAATAGAAGACTATCAGTCAAGTGGAATAGCAATAAACATGCCATAGAAGAGAAATTTCCTATTCAATTAAGAATTGAAGTTATTGATAGAGTAGGAGTACTTAAAGACATATTAATGAGACTTTCTGATAGAGGTATTAACGTAATCGATGCAAGAGTCAAGACATCTCATGGTAAACCTGCCTGCATAGACCTTAGAATTGAACTGGAAAGCGTTAATCAATTAGAAATTACTATCAATCAAATACGTTCAATGGTTGATGTCTTAGATATAGCTAGAACAGGAATGAATTAACTGTTACCTGATCCAAAAGATTTTTAATAACAAATAAATGATATCTAAGATATAGCATTTTAAATTTTATTAGAGAGTTTTTTGAGTAAAAAATATAGACCAAATCCACCAACTACTCCCGCAAAAAGACCCATACATGTCGAACCCAGAATCAGTCTAGAACTCAAGTACCAACCTTGAGACCACAACTCATTTGTAGTGATATGGCTAAAATCTACTACATTTTTATCTTTATTGAGTATTAATGAGCCCAGTCTATAATTAAAATAATAAAGAGGAACATAAGTAAATGGGTTGCTAATCCAGGTTCCAACAGCCGCCAAAATACTGTTTCCTTTGAAGATTTTTGCTAAAAACACACCCATCAAGGTTTGCAAACCAAAGAATGGAAAGCAACCACTAAATATCCCCACACCCAGTCCTAATGCTCTCATAGAGGGAGAACCTTCCTGATTCCAGAGCCAAGAGATAAATTTACGAATTCTTTGTATTAGATTTAGGAAGATTTTTTTCATGTTTTAAAAAATCTTGATCCAAAAAAGAAACTAGAGTTGATCTTAGTGAAGATTGCGTGATTATTGATTAATGAATTCGTTTTCCCCTACTGAAGATACTATTGCTGCAATTGCGACTGCTGTTTCTCCCGGCCAAGGAAGTATCGCTGTCATTAGGATCTCTGGATCATCCGCTATTGAGATAACTAAAACTATTGTTCATATTCCAGGAACGCACGAGTGGAGCACTCACAAAGTGCTGTACGGACATGTAACAGAAGCAAATCAAAGAATATTTATCGATGAAGTCTTAATACTAATAATGAAAGGGCCACGAAGCTTTACAGGTGAAGATGTAGTAGAAATTCATTGCCATGGTGGAATCATTGCAGTCCAAAAGATCCTTGAAAGAATTCTGAATATCCCAACTGTTCGAAGAGCAGAACCAGGTGAGTTTAGTCAACGAGCCGTGCTCAATGGTCGTCTTAGCCTCACTCAAGCAGAATCAATTAGTGAGCTGGTATCAGCAAGAAGTCGAAAAGCAGCAGAACTTGCAATTAATGGAATTGAAGGAAATATTCAAACTACGATTCAATCAATTAGGAAACGATTGATTGAGCAACTAACGGAAATTGAAGCAAGAATAGATTTTGAAGAAGATCTTCCAATTCTAGATGAAAAGCATGTACAGAATGAACTTATCGCAATTAAAAAAGATCTAATTGAACTAATTGATAATGCTACAAGAGCATCTTGGGTTCGTTCGGGCTTAAAAGTTGCACTAACCGGAAAGCCTAATGTAGGAAAAAGCTCCTTACTAAATAGTCTTTGTAAACAAGAAAAAGCTATTGTGACTGACTTACCTGGAACCACAAGAGATCTTTTAGAAAGTGAGATTGTATTGGAGGGCATACCAGTAACTTTTATTGATACAGCAGGTCTAAGAGAGACTAACAATATCATCGAAAATATTGGAATTTCTAGAACTAAAAAAACTTTAATTCAAGCTGATCTAATCATATTAATCTTTGATTATTCAAAAGGATGGACTAGCGAGGATGAGTCAATACTAAAACAATTGCCCAAAAATATTCCATTCTTAATTGTTGGAAATAAATCTGATTTAACGAACAACCAATCTTGTAAAAAAGTTCCAAAATATATATTAAAAAAAGAAAATCTAGTGATTATGAGTGCAAAAACCGGAAATGGAGAAAGCGATCTAATTAGTTACATACTAAAAATATGTGGTTCTTCTCAAACGCATGGATTGCATATTGCTCTAAATGAAAGACAACTTGACCTCGCGAAATCCACGATGGAATCCCTAGAAAATATTAATAAAGTTTTTGATGAAAAGCTACCGTGGGATTTCTGGACGATTGATTTAAGACAAGCTATTAATTATTTAGGAGAACTAACAGGAGACGATTTAACAGAAAGCTTACTTGATAATATATTTTCGAAATTCTGTATTGGTAAGTAATCAGCAGTGTTTATCTACTACTGATTATCGATTGTAAAAATGTAATATAAGTAATAGCAAACTCCTCCAATCAGTAGTGCAACCATAATATTCACACTATGAACAACGTCCACTTGATCGAAAAAGTTGATAGTAATTTAATTAAAGCATATAGTTCACATATCTCAAAGAAAAAATATTAAAAGATTTCTATTTTTTAAAACTTTTAAGACAAAATAAGTAGATAAAATTTAAATATAGAAAAAGATATTTTTATATATGGTTTTAATATTGGTATAGTAACGAATGTATTTGTTGTATTGTGGATCTTCGCTCACCAAAGCTACATAAAATATTAGACACCTGGATTGAGGAAGATCTCGGTCATGGAGATCTCACAAGATTTGTCCTCAACGAAAGAAGTGTATCAGCACATTGGGTAGCAAAAGAGGATGGGACTTTTTGCGGTGGAGATCTAGTCAAACTAATATTTAGAAAAATTGATCCCCAAGTTGATATTCAACTTCTAATAGAGGATGGTCAGAAGTTTAAAAAGAATCAAAGACTTCTAGAATTAAAAGGTTCATCCTCTTCTTTAGTAGCAGGAGAGCGAATAACTCTAAATGTAGCCATGCATCTTTCTGGTATTGCTACATCAACAGCTTTACTAGTAGCCAAACTATCAGGATCCGATGTGAAGTTAGCAGACACCCGTAAAACGACTCCAGGTCTGAGAATATTTGAAAAATATGCTTTTCATTGTGGTGGTGGTATTAATCATAGACTTGGATTAGATGATGCTGCCATGTTGAAAGAAAATCATATTGAATGGTCTCGGGGGATTAAAGAGAGTATCAAAATCTTAAAAAAAACTATTCCATGGACAAAAAAAATAATAGTCGAAGCAGAAACTCCCTCCCAAGCGAAAGAAGCTGTAGAGGCAGGTGCTGATGGAGTTTTACTTGATGAAATGTCTATCACAGCGATAGCAAAATTAGTGCCAGAATTACGTCAACTTTCAAAAACCAATGATTTCACATACATCTCAAAAAATATTGTTATTGAAGTTTCTGGAATCAACCCAGATAATTTATCGGACTATGTTTTCACAGGTATTGATCTAATCTCAACTAGCGCGCCAATTACTAAAAGTAAATGGATAGATTTCAGTATGCGCTTTGACTAAAAATGAATAAACGGGTTTCTCACAACATCATAAAAACCGAAAAATCTTAAGAGTATCTAACTAACCATAAACATCATGCTTGAAATATCCACCAGACTAGAAGAAGCCCTTAATAGAGCTTTCATCAAAGTATTCCCAAAAGAGAATCGAAGTTCAAAAACTTCTAAAATACTTACAGGCTCTAATTTAGTCCCCGCATCCAAGCCGGAATTTGGAGATTTTCAAATAAATTGTGCTTTATCACTGGCAAAAGAAATAAAACAACCTCCTCGTGATATTGCACAACAAATAGCTGATCAACTACATGAAGATAATGAGTTCATTAAAATATGTAATCCACCAGTCATTGCAGGTCCAGGTTTCATAAACCTATCCATAAATTCAAAAACACTTATATCGGAAATCCACTTTCGTTTAAATGATAAAAGATTGGGGGTGCCTCTCAAAAAATTTAGTCATGACAAAATAGAAGATCGAAAAAATAATAACCGCGTGATTATTGATTTTTCCAGCCCAAATATTGCCAAAGAAATGCATGTTGGGCACTTACGATCAACAATTATTGGGGACTCCTTAGCACGGGTTCTTGAATTCTGCGGTTATGAAGTCTTACGGCTCAATCATGTGGGAGATTGGGGTACACAATTTGGCATGCTCATCACTCATCTCAAAGAGGTTATACCAGAGGCACTCCATACAAAAGATGTAGTGGAAATAAGCGATCTAGTAAATTTCTATCGTCAATCAAAAAAAAGATTTGATGAAGATCAAATCTTTCAAAATAAATCTAGAAATGAGGTTGTTAATTTACAATCAGGTGATAAAGAAAGTCTAATTGCGTGGCAATTACTCTGTAAACAATCCAGAAAAGAGTTTCAAAAGATCTACGATCGACTTGATATCAAGCTAATTGAAAGAGGTGAGTCCTTTTATAACAAATTTTTAGTAGATGTTATTAATGATTTAAAAAATAAAAATTTACTAATAAATGATCAAGGGGCTCAATGTATTTTCCTTGATGGCGTAGTAGGAAAAGACGGCAAACCTCAACCAATAATTATTCAAAAAAGTGACGGAGGTTTTAATTATGCAACCACTGATTTGGCAGCCCTTAGGTACAGATTAACTACTCCCCCACATGGAGATGGAGCATTCCGGTTGATTTATGTCACAGATGCTGGTCAAGCATCACATTTCTCTGGGGTTTTTCAAATTGCAAAGCTTGCAAATTGGATTCCTACAGATTGTCAAATTGAGCATGTCCCCTTTGGTCTTGTTCAAGGAGAAGATGGTAAGAAGTTAAAAACTCGTTCTGGAGAAACAGTTAGATTAGTAGACCTTCTGGATGAAGCAATTCAACGAGCACGAGAAGATCTTAAAGATCGTCTCAATACTGAAAGCAGATCCGAAAATGAAAGTTTTATAGATAAAGTTTCTACCACTGTTGGGATTGCAGCTATCAAGTATGCGGATCTAAGTCAAAATAGAGTTTCTAACTACCAATTTAGTTTTGATAAGATGCTCTCATTGCAGGGGAATACAGCACCTTATTTACTTTATGCATTGGTACGAATAGCCGGAATATCTCGCAAAGGTGGGGATTTAAATGTCTCAAGTCAAAATTTTCAGTTCAATGAAGCACAAGAATGGGCCTTGATTCGAAAGTTATTACAACTTGATTGTATTATCGCTGAAGTCGAAAAAGAACTTCTTCCTAATCGTCTCTGCGGGTATTTATTTGAATTAAGTCAGATTTTCAACAGATTCTATGATCAAGTTCCTATTTTAAAAACAAGTGAACCTGCCAGAACCAGTAGACTTGCTTTATGCTCCATCACTGCAGATACACTTAAACTTGGGATGAGTTTGTTAGGCATCCCCACTCTGGAAAGAATGTAATGGAAAAAACAGAAGGTTCATTTATTGATCTACCTAATCCAAGGAAAGATATCGAGAATTTAAAGCCATATTCAGCACCATTGGAAGGAAGACGAAATTTACTAAGACTAGACTTTAATGAAAACACTATTGGGCCAAGCCCGCTAGTAATTAAATCACTAAGAGAAATAAGCAGAGATGAAATCTCTATTTATCCTGAATACTCAGGTCTAAAAGAAAAAGTAGTAGAAGCTCTCATTAAACAAAATTCAAGCGTAAATATAAACTCTTCTGAAATTGGTATTTTTAATGGAGTAGATGCAGCAATAAATGCTATTTTTCATGCCTATGGCGACTTTAATGATCTAATGCTAACAACATCGCCTACTTTTGGATATTATACCCCTTGCGCACAAATGCGAGGCATGAAAATCAATTCAATACCCTATGAGGGGAAAGATTTTCAATATCCATTTGATAGTATTTGCGAATTCATCACTCAAAATAATCCGAAAATTTTACTCATCTGCAACCCCAATAACCCCACCGGAACAAGGTTAAGTCCTGAAAGAATTATAGAGATCACAAAACTTTCATCTAAAACACTAGTTGTTGTCGATGAACTTTACGAGGCGTTTACAGGTGATAGTGTTCTACCATTTGTAAATTTCCAAAAGACACCTAATCTTGTTGTATTAAGATCACTTTCTAAGACTGCTGGTTTGGCAAGTTTAAGAATTGGGTTTGCTCTTGGTCATTCCAAAGTAATTAATATTGTTAATAGAGTCACTGGTCCTTATGACGTCAATAACTTTGCTGTGATTGCTGCTTTTGCAGCACTGAAAGATCAGTCCTATACTGATTCGTACGTGAACGAAGTACTTGAGGCTCGTAATTGGATCAAAGATCAATTCGAGAAGTACCATGTTAAGCATCATATTGATGGAGGAAACTATTTTCTACTTTGGCCAAGATCAAACCCAACACAAGTTGAGCAAAAGCTAAAGTCATCTGGAATTTTAATTAGAAATATGGATAAGAAAAAAGATTTAAAAGGCTCCATCAGAGTTAGCATTGGAACAATTGATCAGATGAAAAGGTTCTGGTCAGTTTTCAAGATTGTCGATGAAATATAGTGTATAATATTTGATAACATCTACATAAGTTGAGCTATTCTAGGAAGAATCAGCTATGTCCAAGAAATTAGAGAGTAACTTATGACCAGCTTCGGTCAATACACTCTCAGGATGGAACTGTACCCCATATATGTGCGGATAATCTTTATGAGTTATTCCCATAATTGTTTCATCCTCTAGCCAGGCTATAACCTCTAAGCATTCTGGGAACCCTTCTCTCTCTGCAATTAAGCTATGATATCTAGTTGCTACTAAAGGATTAGGCAAATCTTTAAATATTCCAGTACCTCTATGCAAAACATTAGATGTTTTACCATGCATTAATTCGTGAGCTCTGATTATTTTTCCACCGAACGCTTGAGTAATAGCTTGATGACCAAGACAGACGCCAAGCGTTGGTATTTCAATTGATAACTCAGATAGAATATCCAGACAAACTCCAGATTGATTCGGATCTCCTGGACCAGGAGATAACAAAATCGCATCAGGATTTAAATCTTTAATCTCACTGATCGTCAGAGCATCATTACGTTCAACTCTTACTTCTGACGCAATAGGGTGCTGAGAAGCTAGTTCGCCCAAATATTGAACGAGGTTATAAGTGAAACTGTCATAATTGTCGATCACCAAAAACATAGTTTTTAAGCCATTAAATTCCTAACTGTTGAAGTAATGGAGGAAATAATAATAAAGCAGCAATCAGCACCGAACTGATTGAAGCTACTAAAACTGCCCCAGCTGAACAATCTTTAGCGATTTGCGCGAGAGGATGAAATCGTTTCCCAATAGCCAAATCAACAACAGATTCAATCGCTGTATTAAGCAATTCAACTACTAACACACTAGTGGCTGTAAGGGCCATTATTGCTAAATCACTTTTCTTAAGGCCTAAAAAAAAGCTTAAGCCAAACGCACCCAATGCAAAACCAACATGAATCCGAAAATTTCTCTGGGTTGAGAAAGCATATTTTAATCCTTTAGCTGCATATAAAAAACTAGTTGGTAAATCTTTAGCTATCTTCCACGATGACCTTTTATTGGAACTTTGAAGAGTTTGAGACATGTCCCTAACTTCTCTTTCAGAGTCATTGGATATCTCAGGAACCATATTTGTGAGTCTTCATTCTTATTTTAAAGAATAACTCCAATATCAAGAAGTTGCTCTTGAATTAAAAGCATTTTATTAAGACTCTCTTCGTCACTATGATCCCAACCCAAAAGGTGTAAAAGGCCATGAGTTGCAAGCCATCTAAGTTCTCTAAATAAATCAACATTATTATCTTTGGCTTGTCTGATTGCTGTCGGGACTGAGATAACTATGTCACCCAATTCAAGAAATTCATTACTTACACCTAAAAATGTCTCATCAATAATGGGAAATGAAAGCACATCTGTACTTTTTGATTTCCCAAGCCAGGAATTATTCAAATCAAGAATTTTTTTATCATTAGTTAATTCCAAACCCAAACTAAGTTGAGATGCATTCCTGACAATTTCAGGACACTTCAATGATTTATCTACTTGGATAAATCTAATCCAGCTACCTATCTCCTTAATCCATTTACTTGGATTTTTCATCAACTCTAAAGTCTCACTCTTCACATAGACATCTAAATCTTCAACGGGGAAGGGCGTAAAAGAAAGATCTACATCCAATTTATACGAAGTAGTCGAATAATTCTCCATCAAGTTATTGAGGGATATGGGGTTTCCCAAGAACAGCAACTAAAAGAATAAATCCAAGAAAACCCAATGCTGTTAAACCAAAATGAGAAAGACTTTGACTGCCTTTCCGGACCATGTTTTTCATCGCAAGTTTGACAAAACTTGGAGATGGCGTTCCTTTTCTGGCAACGTCATCAGAAATAATTTTATTATTCATATCTTATTGATTTATGACTCTTCAATATTTTGCCTTAAAAGAGACTGGATAAACATATCTATTTCCCCATTCATTACTGAATCTACATCTGTTGTCTCTTTTTCAGTACGTAAATCTTTTACCATCTGATAAGGGTGAAAAACATAATTTCTAATTTGATTGCCCCACGCAGCTTCAACAATGTCCCCCCGAATATCTGCAATCTCTGAAGCCCTTTGCTCTACTGCTATGACCATTAATTTTGATTTTAGAAGTGCCATTGCCTTATCTTTATTTTGAAGCTGAGATCTTTCTTGTGTACATCTAACTGCAATACCCGTAGGCACATGAAGAATTCGAACCGCAGTCTCAACTTTATTCACATTTTGTCCACCTGCTCCACCTGAGCGACTTGTCGTAATTTCTAAATCCTTTTCAGGAATCTCAAGTTCAACCTCCTCATCAAGTTTAGGCATAACTTCAACTCCCGCAAAACTTGTTTGACGCTTTCCATTGGCATTAAAAGGGGAGATTCTTACTAAACGATGAGTTCCTTTTTCATTTTGTAAAAAACCATATGCGTAAACACCTTCTATTTCGATAGTGACACTTTTGATTCCAGCTTCCTCTCCCTCTGAAAGTTCATTAATAATTACTTTCATACCATTATTTTCAGCCCAACGGGTATACATCCTTAGAAGCATTTGGGCCCAATCTTGGGCATCAGTCCCACCAGCACCGGCATTAATGGAGAGAACTGCACCCTCTTTATCATAGGGTCCACTTAAGAGGCGCTCCGTCTCCCAACGTTCAAGTTCTTGTTTTAATTTCTCAAGCCCTTTGTGAGCCTCAGAAAGAATTTCTTCATCAGGGTCTAACTCAAAAAGCTCTAGAGAAAGATTTGCATCCTCAATAGCACCCCTCCATGTAATTAATTTTTCTAACTCTGCTTTAACCTCATCAAGTTGACGCATCTGTTTTTGCGCATTTTTGGGATCGTTCCAAAACTCAGGTTGCGATGCAACTTGCTCTAAATCCCTTTTTCTAGCGAGTAATGCAGGTTCGTCAAAGACAATCCTGGGCTGTACCCAGGCGAGAAGTCAATAGAGAAAGGTCTCTTTTAAAATCAGTCAGGTCTTGCAAGCGAAGTAATAGAATCAATACATTAAAAGCTATCAGCATATCCACCCAAAAACTATAAATGAACAGATCAATTCCCGATTCAGGCATTACTAAAGTGGAAATATACACTTGGAGATTTTGCCCATTTTGCTTACGTGCAAAAGCACTACTAAATGACAAAGGAGTTCAATTCACAGAATATTCTATAGATGGAGACGATGATGCAAGAACAAAAATGTCTGAAAGAGCAGGAGGTCGCAGAACTGTTCCACAAATTTTTATTAATGAAAAAAGTATTGGAGGTTGCGACGAGCTCTACGAACTTGAGAGAAACAACGAATTAAATGAACTGATTGGAATTAGAACTTGATTCATGAAGCAACTATTTGTCTTAGACCCAATTGAAAATATTAATCCCAATAAGGATTCATCAGCAGCACTTATGCAAGCCGCATCTAGAGCCAACATAGATGTTTGGATCTGTACTCCCTCGGACTTGCAAGCCCGAGGAGACGATGCATGGGTCGTTTCCAACAAAGTCAATTGTGAACCATGGATCAATATCCAGTCGTCTAAAAGCCTTCCTTTAAAAGATTTCTCATGCATTTGGATGCGCAAAGATCCACCTGTTGACGAGGCTTTTTTATATGCAACTCATTTATTAGAAGTTGCTGAAAGAGATGGTGTCAATGTAATAAACAAGCCTGCATCACTTAGAGCTTGGAATGAAAAGTTAGGAGCTTTAAGATTTAGTGATTTAATGGCTCCCACTCTTGTCGCGAGCAGGGTGGAACAATTAATTATATTTGCAAAAGAGTACGGAGAAGTTGTTTTGAAGCCACTTGGAGGGAAAGGTGGGCAAGGAGTCATACGAGTTGCAAAGGATGCTCCAGGCTTAGAAGCATTACTCGAACTGGTTACTTCACAAGAACATTTGCCAGTAATGATGCAACAATTTCTACCAGAAGTAATGAATGGCGATAAAAGAATCCTTTTGGTTAATGGAGAGCCATTAGGTGCAATTAATAGACGTCCAAAAAAAGGGGACTTCAGAAGCAACCTCGCTTTAGGTGGAAAAGCTGAGATAACTAAATTAACTCCTAAAGAAGTAGAAATATGCGATCAAATAAAGCCTGCTTTACAGAATGAAGGGCTCTTTTTTGTTGGAATAGATGTTATTGGAGGGATGCTCAGTGAGATTAATGTTACGAGTCCAACGGGTATTAGAGAAGTAGAAAACTTAATGAATATTCCATTAGCAGATCAAGTCATTGATAACCTTATAGATCATTTGAACAATTAATTCTATCTAAGTTTAATTGATTTCTTAAAACTTCAAATTTCAAAGCTACTTCTTGCATTTCTCCTTCAACAGTTGATCCTTTTACAAGTCCAGCGCCAGCAAACAATTTCAGTTCATCGCCTCTAACCTGTCCATAACGAATGGCCACTCTAAATTCTGAATTTTGATTTTTATCTATCCATCCAACTGGAGAAGCATACGTTTGACGCTCAAATGGTTCTAAAGCTCTCAACCAACTCAAAGATTTAGTCAGTGGCAAGCCAGCAACAGCAGGAGTTGGATGAAGCATTTTAACTAAGTCAAGAGGAGATTTTTCTCTAACATATGCTTGAATAAGAGTATGCAAATGAATTAAATGGCCTTGAGTAATTAATTTTGGTTGAGATGGATGACTTGCTTCAATACCTTTTCTTAAAAGTTTTTCAACAATGGAATTAACTACAAAATGGTGTTCTCTTAAATCTTTAGAAGAGGCAAGTAATTCTTTTCCATCATCGCCTTTTTTTGCAGTACCAGCCAAAGCATCAATTAACAACTGATTTTGATTGAGACTTATTAATCTCTCAGGTGATGCACCAAAAAATGACTCGTCATAATTTTTTTGCCATAGGAATCGACAACTATTAGTTTGCTGAACTCTTAAGCGAGCAAGTAAGTTCAGTGGATCTAATGGTTCTCTTAGGGAAAGACGTTGTCTCGTAGCTAAGACAAGTTTATCCAAATCACCTGCATTTATTAATTCGATCCCTTTGTTCAACGCATCTCGATATTGAGATTTCCAATCATCAGAGAAATTATCGATTAAGAAATTTTCTTTTACATCATGGACAATTTGAACTGGTGATTTATTTATCTTTTCTCGAATTGACCACAATCTTTCTATTGCTTCACGCACATCTGAAGGGTTTTGGGTAACTGAATTTAATCGTAACCATGTCAATCCATCTTTTGCAGTTAATTGCCACTTAGGCAAAACAGCCTGAAGGGAAAACTTATCATCTATTGATTTTTCATTACTTTTAATTTGATCAAAGAAAGAAAATGAAAATAAAATCCTTGATGCTGAAAATGATGGACTTGGAGAAATATCTATCAATCGAGTGAAAATCTCATCACTAAACCTTTGTGCATTTTCGAACCTCTTTGGTCCAGATAAATCCAAAGATTGACAATGTCCTCCGGCAGAAATGCACAATCCGGGAGAGAGATCCCAAAGAAATCTAAACTGATGTTTTTCAGCAATTAAAGGTAATGTCGTTAATGGATCTGTTTGACTTACAGGGACAGAAATGCTCAAGATACATTCATCAACTTTTCGTTCACTCCATTTGCGAAGAGAAGTAATTAAAAGCTCACTAAAAACAGGTTCTAAATTCATAACTAATTAGAACCTTTATACATAAATAAACCAATACATGAACTGCTGCCTAGTCTTGAGAAAGGAACCAAGAAACAAACAAGGAAGGTTATTTTATCAGTGAAATCTTCTACAACTGAAAGGAAACATCTTTGGCAAGCGGCAATTAAGTGGCCATTGTATTCAGTCGCAATAATGCCTGTAATTTTATCTGCAGGATGGGAGCTAGGGAATAATGGCAATATTCGTCTAGGACAATTCATCGGTTTTCTAATTGCCTCTATCTTGATTTTGCTTTGGGAAAACCTTACCAATGATCTTTTTGACGATGAAACTGGCGTTGACAAATACAAATTCCACTCTGTAGTCGCTTTAACAGGTAATAAAACCACTGTAAGCCGAGTTGCATATTTTTCTCTTTTATTAGGATTATTTATCATATTTATCCTTGCTCTAAAAAGTAAAATAACAGTACTTTTTTTGGTCTTAATTTGCTGTTTCCTTGGATATTTATATCAAGGGCCACCATTTAGACTGGGGTATAAGGGGTTGGGAGAACCCCTATGCTGGATTGCCTTTGGCCCTCTTGCGACAGCTGCTGCACTAATTGTTATTTCTACAAAATCTAATATTCACGCAATCCCCTGGGGAACAGCACTTATGGTTGGAGCAGGTCCAGCGATGGCTACCACTTTGGTTCTGTTCTGTTCGCATTTTCATCAAATCAACCAAGATGCTGCTGTCGGTAAAAAATCACCCTTAGTTGTTTTAGGCACTCATCGAGCGGCAGAATTTTTACCGTGGTTAGTTGGTCTAATATTTTTATTAGAATTATTTCCAGTAATGAGTGGAATATGGCCAATAACGACTCTTATATGTTTAATTAGCCTTCCTTCAGGTTTAGATCTTATCAAATTAATTAAAAGACATCACAATCAACCCGAGCTTATTAAAAATAGTAAGTTTTTAGCTCTACGCTTTCAGACAATTAATGGTTTATGCTTGAGTATAGGTTTTGCTATATCCTCATTTTTTTATAATTAATTTTTGATTTTGTTGAATCATGAAATTAATTATTAATATCAAGCCATTTTCATTTCAATTAACAAGAAAGTTAATCACCTCGCAAGGAATTATTCATAACAAGGTAGGTTTATTGTTGAGAATAAAAGACTCAGATGGGAATTGTGGATGGGGTGAAGTTTCACCTATTGAGAAAAATGAATTAAAAAAAAGTATCGAATGTCTAAATTTTATTGGAAGACAAACTACAAAAGATTCAATAGAAAACTATTTACGTGAATTAGAAGGATTAGGAGCACTTACTTTTGGATTGGGAGCCTCCTTAGCCGATTTGGAAAATCAAACTATAAGAAAGCTAGATTTTGAAGTATTTGATATCACAAAATCAGCTTATCTTTTACCTACAGATATAGATCCTTTAGAGTCAATAATTAACTATATAGATAGATCAAATAAAAAGGAAAGTTCATCTACAATAAAGTGGAAAGTATCTAACCAAGAAAATAACTTTGAGGAAGAGAGAATATTACAAAAAATCTTAGATATTCTCCCAAAAAATTTTAAACTTCGAATTGATCCGAATGGAGGATGGAGTCGTCAAAAAGCACAAGAATGGAGTAACGAACTCAAAAACGAATCTCGTTTGGAATGGATTGAACAGCCACTCCCATCAAAAGACATTGAAGGTTTATTTTCATTAGCCAATCAAATTCCAATTGCACTAGATGAATCATTAGTTGAATTTCCATATTTACGAAAAACATGGAAAAGTTGGCAAATCCGTCGCCCTGCATTAGATGGTGATCCTCGATTACTTTTAAAAGAACTAGAGAAAGAAGATAGTCAAAAAGTAATAAGCACAGCTTTTGAAACTGGTATTGGTAGAAAATGGATTAATCACCTCGCTGCTATGCAACTCAAAAGAGAAAATCCTTGTGCACCTGGACTTGCACCTGGGTGGTGCCCCAAAGGGCCACTCTTTAACAACAATCCAAAATTAGTCTGGGAAGCCGCATGAGCAATATTGCAGTTGTAAAATGTATTCCTGAAAAAAACCTGGAATGTTCAAAAGAAATTTTGAAGAATTTTGAAAAACATAACTGGGTATATCTAGCACCTCCAAAAGATCAAACGAAATTTTCCACATCGTTATCTTTACCTGAAGGAGAAGGAATAATCATTGCAAGTGGGGGCAGTATTGGAGGACCAAATCTGTGTTTACAATCAATTAAAAATCTAACTAAGTCGGCTTTAGCAACCGGAAAGTGGTTAAAGAATCATGGACTTACACCAAATGAGTGCATCATTCTGAATTCACTACCTTTACACCATATAAGTGGCTTCATGCCTTGGTGGAGACATCGCACTTGGCGATCAGAGTATCACTGGATTTCACCTTCTTTCATGCATGAACCGCTTCAACTTAGGCAGTTTAGTGAAGCATTAGCTAATAAATATAGACGTCCATTAATTACATCCCTAGTCCCAACTCAATTATTATCTTTGATTGATAATCCTGATGGTTTAAAATGGCTGCAATCTCTAGCTTTAATCTGGCTTGGAGGAGCTTTGATCCCCATAGATCTTGCTGACAAAGCGCGGAGAAAGTCTATTAATTTAGCGCCTTGTTATGGGGCTACCGAAACTGGAGCAATGGTGACTTGCTTGAGTCCCAAAGATTTTATAAAAGGAAGTAATAGTGTTGGGTTCCCTCTTGAAGATGTTGAGATAGAAATCAACAAAAGACATTCACTTAAAATTAAAACTAGTAGAATTGCAACTTCAAAATGGAATAATGGTAAATTCGTAGAAATTACAGATACGAATGGATGGTGGGAAGCAGGCGATTTAGCGCAATACATCAGTCTCGACAATAGAAAAGCAATACAAATTCTAGGCAGAAGAGATTCAGCTATAAATTCAGGTGGTGAAACGATTTTCCCAGAAGATATCGAAATAGAATTAATGAAAATAGTCTCAAAACATCAAATCCCAATTAAAGACATTTTTGTACTAGGAGTTAGTGATAAGAAATGGGGACAACGTTTAGTTGCCTTAACGAAATTCAAAGAGAAAGAAATCAACAGATATCCAATCATCTCACTTCTGACTGATCTCATTGAGGACTGGCAGCCATCCAAAAAACCACTAAAGTGGTACGATTGTCCAAAACTTTCAAGAAATATCAATAAAAAATGGGAAATCAAAAAATGGCAAGATTGGATAGTCCTTAATAGACCTATTAACTAAAAATTCAAACTAGATTCATGAAGCCACAAATTTATTTGCTTAGATAATGCGCATTTTTCTCTTGTAATCGTATTTATCGATACATGTTTTATATTTGTCGTACCAATTTTCTCACCATTCTTTTTGAATTTAAATCGAAGTATAAATGAAGACTCATTTATCTTCTCTGGGTTCAGTTCGATATTGATAGTATCTCCAACATAAAGTGGTTGAAAATAATTTGCTTCACAATGAACAACTGGTAAAGCTACATTCAGTTGGCATTTATTCATTTGGGTTGTAGGAAAAATTTCCTGCAAAACTATTCCATAATTTTCTAAACTTTCTTCCCAAGTTTCATGACACCATCTGAATAATTCAAGAAAATGCACCACACCAGCAGCATCTGTCTCACCAAAACGAACTGTTCGTTTCAAACATAACCATTCTCTAGGATTACGCTTTTCCAAAAGAAACTATCTATCCACAGAACCCATAATCACATCAATAGAACCTAAGATAGCCATTATGTCAGCGACTTTAGCTCCCTTCAGTATGTGAGGAAGTATCTGCAAATTATTAGAATCAGCTGCTCTAATTTTAAACCGCCAAGGAGTTACATCATTATTACCTTGAATAAATACTCCTATCTCTCCTTTTCCAGACTCAAGGCGTGTGTATAATTCACCATTAGGAATCTTAAAAGTAGGTGCAACTTTCTTAGCTACATATTGATAATCAAACCCTGATAAATCACCTTTTTTTCCATCAACTGTCCTTTGTGCCTCAAGATTTTCTGTGGGACCCCCAGGAATCATCTCACAAGCTTGTCGCAATATTTTTAATGACTGTCTCATTTCTTCAATACGAACTCTATATCTTGCATAACAATCCCCCTCTTTCTCCCATGCAATATCCCATTCAAAATCGTCATAACATTCATAATGATCTACCTTTCTCAAATCCCATGGAACACCTGCTGCCCGAAGCATTGGACCAGACAGACTCCAGTTAATCGCTTGCTCTTTCCCTATAACTCCTAAACCTTCTATACGTCTACGAAAGATAGGGTTATTAGTTATCAACTTTTCATATTCATCAATTTTCGGACCAAACCAATCACAAAAATCTTTGCATTTTTCTAACCAACCCCAAGGTAAATCACATGCAACGCCACCAATACGAAAATAATTATTATTAATCAATCTTTGACCAGTTGCAGCCTCCCATAAATCGTAAATCATCTCTCTTTCTCTAAAAATATAGAAGAAAGGAGTTTGTGCCCCGACATCAGCCAAAAATGGCCCTAACCATAGCAAATGGTTAGCGATTCTATTCAACTCAAGCATTATCACTCTGATATAACTTGCTCGTTTAGGTACCTTAATATTTGCTAAACGCTCAGGGGCATTAACAACAATTGCTTCATAAAACATACCAGCCGCATAATCCATGCGGCTCACGTAAGGAACAAACATAACGTTTGTTCTATTCTCAGCAATTTTCTCCATCCCTCGATGCAAGTAACCAATAACTGGTTCACAATCAACAACATCCTCTCCATCAAGGGTTACGACCAGTCGCAGCACCCCATGCATTGATGGATGATGTGGCCCAAAGTTGACCACCATTGGCTCGGTACGCGTTTCAAGCTGCGTCATTAGGCCCAACCAAAGCAATGTTTAAATACTAGTGAAAACTCATGAAAGAAGGGCCAATTAGTGCAAGTTCTAACTTTAATCATGTCCCTATAATGGGGAAAGAAATAATCCAATCACTGAAGGAATTACCAAGTGAATTAACAAAACAAGGATTAATTATTGATGCCACCATTGGAGGAGGAGGGCATTCAGCTCAAATACTAGAAAATTTCCCAGGAATCAAAATTATAGGGCTTGATCAAGACCCAATAGCTAGAGAAGCAGCATCAAAAAAATTAATAAAATTTGGAACAAGAATAGAAATAATCTCTACAAACTTCGCAGACTTTTCACTTGACCAGCAAGCCATTTGCGTCTTAGCAGATCTTGGAGTTAGTAGTCATCAACTTGATGAGCCTTCACGAGGTTTTAGCTTTCGTCTAAACGGTCCAATAGATATGCGCATGAATCCCAAAAAGGGTTCAAGTGCAGCTGAAATCATTGAAACTCTCTCTGAGAAGGATCTAGCTGATTTAATATATAAATTAGGAGAAGAAAAGCGCTCTAGGCGTATTGCAAGAAAAATCAAAACTGATCTAGCTGCACATGGACCATACTCTGGAACTCAAGACCTTTCTTATGCAATAGCCGGATGCTTCCCACCCAAGCAAAGATATGGTCGGATTCATCCCTCAACAAGAACTTTTCAGGCTTTAAGAATAGCTGTAAATAATGAATTAGGTTCGCTCGACAGTTTACTTTTAAAAGCTCCAAACTGGTTGTTAGAAAATGGACTTTTTATGGTAATGAGTTTTCATTCACTAGAAGATAGAAGAGTAAAATCGAGTTTTAAAACTGATCATAGATTAAAAGTACTATCTAAAAAACCAATGAGAGCAGGCCCTGAAGAGATAGAATTAAATCCAAGAAGTAAAAGTGCCAAGTTAAGAATTTCTGCAAAGAAATTTTTAAAATAGAATTAACTTATTTTCTAAGATTGATCACTATATTTGTAATAATCTCAATAGCTTCTTTGATATCTTTCTCGGTAGTTTTCCTACCAATACTCATCCTTATTGATGCTTCAGCATCTTTTTTGCAGAGTCCTATCTCCTTAAGGACATGAGAAGCTTCACCATTACTGCAAGCTGAACCACTAGTACAAAAAATAAATCTTCTTAATTGACCATGCAATTGATTTCCCTTCACACCAGGAAAAGTAATATTGAGATTATGAGGCAATCTTTGCTCGATAGATCCATTAACTATCAATCCAGAAATATTCTTTTTTAATCCACTCAACAATAGATTTCTAAAAAATAAAAGTCTCTTATTCCTCTTATCCTGATCAATTTTTGTTATTTCGACTGCCTTTGCGAAACCAACAATTAAAGGGACAGGGAGCGTGCCAGATCTTAATCCCAGCTCTTGACCTCCTCCATATTGAGATGGTTCAAGAGGGAATCCTTCCCTAATCACCAAAGCCCCAATTCCTTTAGGGCCATAGATTTTGTGCGCACTCAAACTCATCAGATCAATGAGAGATTTATCGGGGTCTAAATCTAAGTAGCCCAAGGCTTGAGCAGCATCAGTATGAAAAGCAATTCCCTTTCTCTTACAAAAAGACCCAATTTCAGCAATAGGTTGCAAAACCCCTATCTCATTATTTGCAGCCATAACGCTGACCAAAAAAGTATCTTTTTCAACAGCTTCAGATAGTTGTTCAATATTGATTAAACCATCTGTATTGGGTTGTAATTCTGACAAACGAAAGCCTTCTTTTTGAAGCTGCCTAAGCGGATCAAGGACTGCATGATGTTCAGTTGAAACGGTAATTATGTGTCCAGGTTTTCCAGTGAGTTGTGCTTTAGATCGTGCATGTCCAACTAAACCCAAATTATTTGCTTCTGTTGCCCCACTCGTGAAAATTAGTCTTTTCGGATTGATGTTCAAATATGCAGCTATTTTTTCACGAGATACTTCTACTGCAGCTGAAGCAAAAACACCGGATCGATTATTAGTATTAGAGGGATTACCCCACAACACATTCCAATAAGGAGCCATTTCCTCAACGACCTTTGTGCTACATGGTGTTGAGGATTGAAAATCAAAAATCAGATGCTTATTATCCATTGATTGATTCGTTAAGCTTAATAATAGAGAGGAATAAAGGTTAAAATCCTCTTTAAAAACTTTAGAAGTCCAATTTTTATGAGTGACCCAAATCCATCAACACAAGAAGTTTCTCAGACTCCCAGGATATTACTTGTCGATGACGAGCCTGGTTTAAGAACTGCTGTTCAGGCTTATCTTGAAGATGAAGGATTTCAAGTTACAACCGCTGTAGATGGAGAAGAGGGATGGGAAAAAGCTCAAAAAATGATCCCTGATGTAATTATCAGTGACGTTATGATGCCTAGGTGTGATGGTTATGGGCTTTTAAAAAAAATTAGAGAAGACGAAAGACTTGGAGGTACACCTGTCATTTTTCTTACTGCTAAGGGTATGACTGCTGATAGAACTCAAGGGTATCAAGCAGGTGTAGACGACTACATGCCAAAACCATTTGATCCCGATGAGTTAGTTGCAAGAGTTAAGAATGTAGTTCAGAGGCAAGAGCGCTTACTAACTGAAGCAGCCAGATTTGCGAATGCTGATGTTGGCCAAATGGCAAAACAGATTACAGAAATCAAATCAATGCTTAGCCATGGAGATAAAAATAACTCACGGAAAGATGATTCAATTCCAAATTTCACCCCAAGAGAAGCAAGCGTTTTGCAACTAGTAGCGGAAGGTTTAATGAACAAAGAAATTGCAAGACAACTTGAGACTTCTATACGCAATGTAGAGAAATATGTGAGTCGATTATTTATTAAAACCGGTACTTCTAGTAGAACAGAATTAGTTAGATATGCACTTGAAAATCATTTAGTTACATAAATGTGTTTTTGAAAAATAAAAATTTTAGTTCACTAGTATTTAACAAATTCTATTAATTTCGAAAAATAGAAAGGAGCTTGATTCAACTTACTTTTGATCACTTTAAAACCAGATTGCTTTGCAGCTTCAATAATTCCAGTTTCCCTTAATGTATATGCTCGAGTAGTTTTACTTGGTCCAGGAAATAGTTGACCAATACCTTTCAACAGGGCTAGTAAAGGCGTATAGGGAGCAAAGCTAACAATTAATCTCTCTTCAGATAATTGACATAGATGTTTCACCATTGCCTCAGCCTCCTGTTGAGGGTAATGAATGAAAACATCTAAGCAAATAACTGTATTAAATGAACCTTTTAAATTCTCTAAATCAGATGTTCGGAAATTCAGCTTATTCAAGTCCAAACCTGCTCCCTTTGCCCTGCTTTTTGTCTCATTTATCATGGCTTCAGAAATATCACTTAAATGAATCGATTTAGCACCCAATTTTGCCAATGGAATACTTAAACTACCAACACCGCAGCCAGCATCACAGAAAGTTTTATCCTTGATATTGTCATACTCTTTCAACCAACTAATTACATCATCAACTGTCTTTTGGTGACCTATCCTGATATTTTTTTGCACTTTATTTACATCATCACTTTCGCTATATATGCGATTCCATCTATCAAACCCAGTCCCATTAAAATATTCCGCGACTTCCGCCTTTTCATTGTTCTCAATTTGCGTTGTCATTTAATCAGATAATTATCTCTTACCAATCTTACGCAGCCAACTGCCAAGACAACTGATGATTACAAGAATTCATTTTCCATCGAAGTAAAGACTGAATATTTTTTCCAATAAAAAAAGATTCTGAAGTCATTTTGTTTTGACTTAATACCATACGTGGAGCAATTGTTGCCATCCAAATAGCAGCAGAAGGATCATTAATCCAATTAGCTATTTTTTTGCATGCATCTAGTAAAGGCAACGTGGATCCTGCAATTGTTTCATTAGGAAGTATGCATAAACCATTTTCTACTGTTATCAAGCGTTTGTCCCAATTAAACGATCCATCTCCTAAACCATAAGCTGATATTGCATCACTGACTAAGACAATTTGCTTTGGTGCAATTATCTTTAAAAGCCTAATCATATCTGCATGAACATGAACACCATCAGCAATCAGTCCTAGGAAGATATCATCTCTGCTTGAAGCCGCTCCGATAGGACCAATAGCCCTATGATGCAAACCTTTCATTGCATTAAAAGTATGTGTAACCATAGTCACTCCATTATTAAAAGCATTCATCGCCGAATCAAAATCAGCTGAAGAATGTCCAAGTGAAACCACGATATTTAATTCTCTTAGACGAGAAATAACATCAAAAGAACCTTTTAATTCTGGAGCCAATGTCATTAATGCTATGTCGTTTTCAAATCCCTTTATTCTTTTATTTAAAGCAGAAATACTTGGCTTACAAATACTTTCTATGTCATGTGCTCCAGAATATGATTCACATAAAAAAGGTCCTTCCATATGAGCACCAAGGAGTCGACATCTATTACTAGAAATATGTTTTTTAGTTTCCTTTAAGACCTTCATCCCTAATTGGAATTGATCTGGAGAACAACTAACAAAAGTTGGACAAATCCCTTCAACTCCATCAAGCCAAAGTCTATCAAGCAATGTTAATAATTTAGGTATTTTATTAAAAGTTAAATCTGTAAATGAGACCCCTAAACCTCCATTTATTTGAAGATCAATCGCTCTTGGACTTAGCCAATCACCGCACCAATCTTCATCATAAATTGATTTCCTATTGGAACTTTTATCAATAGAAAGAATAATTCCATGTTCATCTAAAACTAGTGAAAATACATTATTTTCATCTTCGCTTTTATCTGGTTGAGGTAATTTTATGTTTATAATTTTTCTCATTTCTTAAAAAAAAAAATAATTAATGCAGGATTCATAAATAATTGCCATTATTAAGAATGAGATTTATAAAATTGACAATTGTCTTTAACCGAAGCTAATACATTTAAGCAAGTAGCAGTAGTAATGGGTAGTGATTCAGATCTTCAAACTCTTCAGCCTGCAGTTGAAATTCTAGATCAATTTGGCATATCTAATGAAGTAAGAATCTTATCTGCTCATAGAACTCCAAAAAAAATGTTGGATTTTGCTCAAATGGCAGAATCAAATGGTTTTAAAGTCATAATTGCGGGGGCTGGAGGGGCTGCTCATTTACCAGGAATGATCGCATCACTTACGACACTTCCAGTGATAGGGGTTCCAGTAAAAAGTAAAGCTCTCTCAGGAATAGATTCTATGTATTCAATCTTGCAAATGCCCTCAGGCATCCCCGTGGCAACAGTTGCCATTGAAGGAGGCCTAAATGCTGGTCTTTTAGCTACTCAAATTTTGGCAATTAACAATACTGAATTGACAAACAAATTAAAAACCTACAGATCTGAGCTTCACGACCTTGTCGTAAAAAAAGATCAAAAACTTAAAAAGATTGGAGCCATAACTTATCTAGAACAAATGTAATTACCGTGAAATTGATTACTAATTTACTAAGAAATTTTTGAAATAATCTTTTTCTGCACAAGAAAATTAATAACTAAGTTTACGCATTTATCAATCTCTAGATTTCCAGTATCAATTTTTAATTCTGGAGACTTAGGATCTTCATAAGGACTTGAGATTCCAGTAAAATCTTTAATGTCTCCATTTCTTGCCTTGGCATAAAGTCCTTTTGTATCTCTTGTTTCACAAACCCCCAAATCAGCTGAACAATGTATTTCTATAAAATCATTTTCTCCAACTAATGATCTCGCATTATCTCGATCGACTCTAAATGGTGATACGAATGCAGTTAAAACTATTATTCCTGCATCAAGAAACAATTTAGAGACTTCGCCAATTCTTCTAATATTTTCTTCTCTATCACTATTAGAGAATCCTAAGTCTTTACATAAACCATGCCTGATGTTGTCACCATCAAGCACATAAGTTGAATAACCATTTTTGTGCAGAGCTACATTTACTGCATTGGCTAGTGTGCTTTTCCCTGAACCAGATAGACCTGTAAACCAAAGTATTGCACTGCTATGTCCTCGTTGCCGAGATCTAGCTTCTCTATCAACTGAAGATTGATGCCAAACTATATTGGTGGCTTTTGAAAGAGGTCTTTGAGAGTTTTGTTCCATGAATTCAGACTAATTGTTTACTCTTCTCCATCTTGTTATACAAAGTTTATTCTTAACCTCCACTCTGTTTTGGCCTATAACCCTCCTTAAAAAGAAATTCTTGAGCTTTTGAGATTTGATCTCCTTGTAACTCTAAAAAATCAGCTTTCAAAGCCCCCCCTGTCCCGCAAGCTATTTTTAAATTCTTAAGAATTTTTTTTGCCTCTGCTTGCTTTAATTCAAGTCCTTTAATAACAGTAACAAGTTTACCTTTCTTTCCAGATCGAGTTCTTTCTAGACGAACTTGTCGCTTTCCTTTAGGAGTAACACTATTTTGAGTGTCATTCCCTATTGTCTTAAGAGGGTCATTAAATTCACTCCAGCCACCTTTCGACATCTTCTTGTGTTTTGGCTGATAACTATTTTCTTAATCTACGGTGACAGGTACGCTCCCCACACAATTTAAAGATTCGGATTTATCTCCATTAACAAGGCCAGATGCTCTTGGGCGATTTGGTAAGTACGGGGGGCAATATGTTCCTGAAACTTTAATACCTGCCCTTATTGAATTAGAGCAAGCTGCTAAAGAAGCATGGAAAGATTCTTCATTCACTTCAGAACTGAATCATTTATTAAAAACTTACGTAGGAAGATCTACTCCTCTATACGAAGCCACAAGATTAACTGAACATTACAGAAAAAAGACATTAAAAGGACCAAGGATTTGGCTTAAAAGAGAAGACCTAAATCACACAGGTGCTCACAAAATAAATAATGCACTTGGGCAAGCTCTTCTTGCGATACGGATGGGAAAAAAAAGAATTATTGCTGAAACTGGAGCTGGTCAGCATGGGGTTGCGACTGCGACAGTCTGCGCTCGTTTTGGATTGGAATGCATTATCTATATGGGCAAAGAAGATATGCGACGACAAGCCTTAAACGTTTTCCGAATGCAATTACTAGGGGCATCAGTGAGGCCAGTAACAAGTGGTACTGCAACACTCAAAGATGCAACAAGCGAAGCTATTCGAGATTGGGTTACTAATGTTGAAACGACTCATTATATTCTCGGTTCAGTTGCGGGTCCACATCCATATCCAATGTTGGTTAGAGATTTTCACGCAGTTATTGGAGAAGAAACAAAGCAACAATGTACACAAGCTTTTGGTAGGTCTCCCGATGTTCTTTTAGCTTGCGTTGGTGGCGGATCTAATGCAATGGGTCTTTTCCATTCTTTTGTTGAAGACAAAAGTGTGCGAATGATTGGAGTTGAAGCTGCTGGAGATGGAGTCGAAACTGGTCGACATGCAGCAACAATTACTGAAGGAAGAATAGGAGTTCTTCATGGAGCCATGAGTCTCCTGCTACAAGACAAAGATGGGCAAGTTGAGGAGGCGCATTCCATTAGCGCAGGTCTTGATTATCCAGGAGTTGGACCGGAGCATAGTTACTTCAAAGAAATTGGTCGTGCTGAATATGCAGCTGTTACTGACACTGAAGCTATTGAAGCTCTGCAATTAGTTAGTAAATTAGAAGGTATTATTCCTGCGTTAGAGACCGCGCATGCATTTGCCTATCTCGAAAAACTTTGCCCAACTCTCAATGATAATTCAGAAATCGTCATCAACTGCTCTGGTAGAGGAGATAAAGATGTAAACACAGTTGCTGAAAAACTAGGATCAAAAAATATAAAGTAAAAAGACTATTAGTACCTTGGAACAGATTGATCAACATCAGTGCTCCAAGCATCTATACCCCCTACAAGATTCCACACACTTTTAGTTATTCCTTGTTCTAAAAGCCAAATACCAAAATTCAGACTTCTCACACCCGCATGGCAAACAACGACAATAGGCTGTTCCTTCGGTAACAGTTCACCTATTTTGGCTGACCAGTTTGCAGCCTTACTCAAAGGAAGATGTAATACTGAAAATGAAAATGAAGCAATAGCAATTTCATTATCCTCCCTCACATCTATAATGAATGGTTTATCAGAAGAATCATCTTCTAAGATTTTATTTAACTCTTTTGGAGATATATTTAAAGGAGTGTTCTGGTTCATATTTGAGATTCTAAGTAAAGATTAAGCTTTCTTTTATCAAAGCTCAAAAAGTATACAAATGCTCAAATAATAACAAATGAAATCACGTCTACCTTATTTTTTAATATCAGGAATAGTAATTTTATCAATTTTGACAGGGATATTTATCTGGCACAATAATAAACTAAAGAAAATACCTAAGTTCAATGAACAATCATTTCATGCTCCAGTTTCATCGAAATATATACCAACAAATGCTGATCTCATTTTTCACTGGAAAATAAATCCAGCTAAGCTTCCAAACTACATCGAAAGTTATCAAGATAAATCTAGCAAAAAAACTATAAATAAAAAAATAAGTTTTATTAGAGATTCTTCTTTTAAATTAATTAGTCTTGACTTTGCAAAAGACATCTCAAAATGGGTAGGAGATTATGGGAGCTTTGCTGTATTTGATTCAAATACACAAGCTCTAAATGATTGGATAATGGTCTTAGCAATCAAAGAAGATATAAATATTGAAAAAGAATTAGAACCTATTCTAGGTTCTAAAATTGTTGATGTAAATAACATCCCAAGCAATAAATTAAACAACTCTAACTCAGAAATAATTTCAAAAAAAATTAATTCGAATAACTCAATATACTTTGCGAATGCAAAAGATAATCTTTTAATATCATCCAATCCAAAAATCATAAAATCCTCAATAGATGAATTGGATAGAAATATATTAAATACAAAAATAAAATATAAGAATATTCAATTAAAGGATAATCTTAAAGACGGTCTATTATTATTAGAAATGTCTCCAAAAAAGATTATAAGTCTAATAGGTCAAGAAGAAAATTTATTTGAGATAGATGAGATAGATAGCCTTATATCTTCTCTAAATATAGATGACAATAAATTAAATCTAGAAGGAATAATATCTTATAATAATAAAACTAAAATGCCGATCAAAGATATTAATTATAATTTCGTTGATATCAAAAAAGAATCTGAATTATTTCAAGATTTTATAATAGTTGATAATCCAAAGCAGTATCTGAGTAAAGATTCTAGCCATCCATATCAAAAACTTATCGCTTCTCTTATTCAAAAATCAACAACTTCAGATTATTCTAAACTTTTGAAAATAATTCTTGAAAACTCCAAAGGAAATATGATTTGGATAAATAATAAAGGCTGGTTGGTTTTGACTAGGAAATCTGATACGAACAAAACAGAAATAGATACTATTTTAAAAAAAGAGAACTTCCTGAATTCAAATATAGATTTTCAAAATAGGAAGCTAGAAATTTGGTCGAAAATAAGTACATATGAAAATGAAAAATACGAGTTAAAAGAAAATATTGAGGCAATTATTGACGAAGATAAAGAGAATTATATTTGGAGTAAAAACTTATCTTCTATTTCATATTTTGATAATAAAAATTACTTAGACTATTATTCAGACAATGAAAAAAATATCGATGAAGTTAATGATTTTGATGATGTTCTTAGAATACATTTAGGGGAAGAAAAAACTAAGACAGTTTTAAATAATTTCTATCCATATATCTTACTTAAAACTATGTTAGGAAACAAACTAACTCCTCCTCAGAATATTGATATATCTATTGCCGTCCCTACAATTAATTATCCAGACTTTATTAAAGTTAAAATCAACTTAAAAACAAGTTAATAAAAAGTTTTAAGTGCTATATTCATTTGGTAGCTTACTTCTATACAGTAAACTGAAGTTGAACATTATTTTTTCCAATTGGACTGAAAAATTAAGTTGCTGGAGCTAAAACCATAGATAACGAACAAAAGACAACTAATTTGGTTTTAAAGCCAGGCTTGGAAGGGGTTCCAGTAACCAATTCAGGGATATGTGAAATTAATGGAACAGAGGGAAAACTGAACTACAGAGGTTATCCAATATCTGAGCTAGCCCAAAAAAGTAGTTTTTTAGAAACCGCATTTCTTTTGATATGGGGAGAACTTCCGACTGAAAATGAGCTTCAGAAGTTTGAAGAGGACGTTCAAATGCATAGACGAGTGAGCTTTCGAATTAGAGATATGCTCAAGTGTTTTCCAGAATCTGGACATCCAATGGATGCCCTCCAAGCAAGTGCTGCATCTTTAGGCCTCTTTTATTCTCGAAGAGCAATTGATGATCCAAAATATATCTACGACGCAGTAGTGAGGTTAATTGCAAAAATTCCAACTATGGTTGCTGCTTTCGAGCAGATAAGAAAAGGAGATGATCCAATTCAACCCCAAGATGATTTACCGTATTCCTCCAATTTCCTTTATATGCTAACGGAGAGGGAGCCAAATCCTCTTGCAGCAAGAGTCTTCGACAGATGTTTAATTCTTCATGCCGAGCACAGTCTTAATGCGAGTACGTTTAGCGCCAGAGTAACTGCCAGCACACTAACTGATCCTTATGCTGTCGTAGCATCTGCCGTTGGGACATTGGCTGGACCTCTTCATGGAGGCGCCAACGAAGATGTCATAGCAATGCTAGAAGAAATTGGAAGCCCTGATAAAGCATCTGCATTTCTAAATGATGCGATTGCAAAAAAAAGGAAAATCATGGGCTTTGGGCACAGGGAGTATCGTGTTAAAGACCCTAGGGCAACAATATTACAAGCCTTCGCAGAGGAACTTTTCTCGGAATTTGGTAAAGATGAAATGTATGAAGTAGCCAAAGCACTGGAAGAAGAGGCTATTTCCAGACTGGGACCAAAAGGTATATTCCCAAATGTTGACTTTTATTCTGGACTTGTTTATCGAAAGCTTGGTATTCCTCGAGATTTGTTTACACCAGTTTTTGCGATTTCCAGAGTTGCTGGTTGGTTGGCTCACTGGAGAGAGCAACTTGGAGCAAATAGAATTTTTAGACCATCACAAATTTATGAAGGAGAAAAAATCAGAAATTGGCAGCCTCTTAATAGAAGATAATTTGAAATTTATTTTTCTCGAATTTAAAATTAATTCAAAATTACACTAACCTTGTTGTTAGATTAAATATTAGAAGTGAATTCAGGTATAGACCTTGAAATGAGTTTCACCCAAGGTGTTCAAAACCTTGGTTTATCTCATGAATTAGCACATCTTTTATGGATTCCTCTCCCGATGCTTTTAGTATTGGTGTCGGCTGTTA
Organism: Prochlorococcus marinus str. MIT 0912; assembly: GCF_027359595.1. Taxonomy (NCBI): domain Bacteria; kingdom Bacillati; phylum Cyanobacteriota; class Cyanophyceae; order Synechococcales; family Prochlorococcaceae; genus Prochlorococcus; species Prochlorococcus marinus. The sequence continues at coordinate 1,549,280 of NZ_CP114783.1, read as the reverse complement.
TTGGTGTATTAGTAACAGTTTGGCTTGAAAGAAAAATTTCTGCAGCAGCTCAACAGAGAATTGGGCCTGAATATGCAGGTGCACTTGGTATTCTTCAGCCCATGGCAGATGGGTTAAAACTTTTAGTCAAAGAAGACATCATCCCAGCAAGAGCAGACAGTGTACTTTTCACAGTTGGTCCAATATTAGTTTTAGTTCCTGTAATTTTATCTTGGTTAATTGTTCCATTTGGACAAAATCTTTTAATTAGCAATGTTGGTATTGGAATTTTCTTGTGGATAGCCCTTAGCAGTATCCAACCTATTGGACTTTTAATGAGTGGTTATTCTTCTAATAATAAATATTCTTTACTAGGTGGACTTAGAGCTGCCGCTCAATCAATTAGTTATGAAATTCCACTAGCGCTAGCGGTTTTGGCAATAGTTATGATGAGCAATTCATTGAGTACTGTTGATATAGTTGAACAACAAAATACTGCAGGTTTTCTTAGCTGGAATATATGGCGACAACCTGTAGGTTTTATTATTTTTTGGATTTGTGCATTAGCTGAATGCGAGAGACTACCTTTTGATTTACCAGAAGCAGAAGAAGAACTTGTAGCCGGTTATCAAACTGAATATGCAGGTATGAAATTTGCTCTGTTTTACTTGGCTGGATATATAAATCTTGTTTTATCTGCTTTACTTGTCTCTGTTCTGTACTTAGGAGGATGGGGTTTCCCAATCTCAATTGATTGGTTTTCATCTTTAATAGGTCTTTCAATTGATAACCCATTAGTTCAAATTATTGCTGCGTCTCTTGGAATTGTTATGACAATTCTGAAGGCTTATTTACTGGTTTTTTTAGCAATCTTATTGAGATGGACTACTCCAAGAGTGCGGATTGATCAACTACTTGATCTAGGATGGAAATTTCTTTTACCTATTTCGTTGGTCAACTTACTTGTAACTGCTTCACTTAAATTGGCATTTCCTATGACATTTGGCGGATAAAAGAAAAGCAACACAATAGCTTTTTTTTTAAGTAAAAGTACCTACATTCACTTGAAAAAAACTGTATAATGACTATTGTAAAAAGAGGCCACCGGCAGCAAATTCAATATGCTTGGTTTCCTTGAAAAAGTTGCCGACTACACTAAAGAAGCCGTTAGTGCAGCGAAATATTTAGTTGATGGACTAGGCGTTACGTTCGACCACATGCGTCGAAGACCTGTAACGGTTCAATATCCTTACGAAAAGCTAATTCCCTCTGAGCGTTATAGAGGAAGGATTCATTATGAATTTGACAAGTGTATTGCTTGTGAGGTTTGTGTAAGGGTATGCCCAATTAATCTTCCAGTTGTTGATTGGGTAATGAATAAAGAAACCAAGAAAAAAGAATTAAGAAATTATTCTATTGACTTTGGTGCATGTATTTTTTGTGGAAATTGCGTTGAATATTGCCCTACAAATTGCTTATCAATGACAGAAGAATATGAACTTTCTGCATTTGATAGACATAGCCTTAACTACGATAATGTTGCTCTTGGAAGACTACCAACAAGTGTCACTTCAGATCCATCAGTTCGTCCTTTAAGAGAATTAGCTTATTTACCAGAGAGCATCATGGACCCTCATGAATTACCTATGAACCAAAAAAGAGCAGGTAAACTACCAAGTCAGATTATAAAAGAACTACAAGCAGAGAAATCACAAGCAGAAGATAAGAATAATTCGTCAGATATGGTTTCAAATAACTTAAATTCTACTAATTAATGAATATCGCTTATTCAACTGAATTAATTTGCTTTTTAATTCTTAGTTCTGTCATAGTTTCTGGGAGTTTGGCAGTTGTTTTATTAGAAAATATTGTTTACTCAGCATTTTTGTTAGGTGGAGTATTTATGGCTGTAGCAGGTTTATATCTTTTACTAAATGCTAGTTTTGTCGCTGCAGCTCAAGTCCTAGTGTATGTAGGAGCTGTGAATGTTTTAATATTATTTGCAATAATGTTGGTTAATAATAAAGAAAAGTTAAAACCCATTGAAGGTCTTAAAACTAGAAAATTAATATCTGGTGGTGTTTGTGGTGGATTATTAATTTTATTATTGCGAGTTAGCATTACCACTAAATGGAACCTCCCTGGACCAACCTCTATTGGTGAAGAAGCAACTGAAAGAATTGGTGAACATCTTTTCACCGATTATTTATTACCTTTTGAGCTTGCTTCTATTCTATTATTAATGGCTATGATTGGAGCTATTGTATTAGCAAGAAGAGAAGTTTCAATTCCAACAGATGATATAAATGATTTAAAGAATCAAAAATCCTTAAGTGATAAGAAAATTCCTCTTCTTTCCGAAAATAGTTTAAAATGAATTTGATTTTAAATATAAAGTTTTTTTTCTAAAAATGTTAGAGAATTCTATTGTTCCAGTACCTCTTGAAGCTTATCTTATAGTTGCTGCATTTCTTTTCTGTACAGGAGTCTGGGGATTAATAAATAGTAGAAACGCTGTACGAGTTTTAATGAGTATTGAATTGATGTTAAATGCAGTAAATATAAATCTTATGAGTTTTTCATCCTATATAGATGGATCAATAATTAGAGGACAAGTATTTTCAATTTTTGTTATTACAGTAGCAGCTGCCGAGGCAGCTGTTGGACTTGCAATACTACTTTCATTGTATAGAAATAGAGTTACAATTGATATGGAAAGTTTTAATCTACTCAAATGGTAGATATTATCAATGACAACAAATCTGATCTGGATCTTATATAGATCAGATAGCGATGCTGCATATAAAGAAACCTTGAATTGCAAGGAAATAATTGAAGGTTATGGAAAAGAAGTTTTATTTTCAGAGATAAGTAATGAAACCAATAATATTAATCAATTATTTTCATTGTCTGAGATTTCACCTGAAATCGCTCTTGTCTTAGGAGGTGATGGAACAGTTTTACGGGCCGCTAGATTTTTATCCCCAAAAAATATACCTATTTTAAGTTTCAATGTTGGAGGGAATCTAGGCTTTTTGACCCACGATCGTCATATCTTAAAGCAAGAAAATTTTTGGGAAAGAGTTTCAAATAATAGATTTAATATACAAAAAAGAATGATGCTTGAAGCAACTATATTTACCAAAAATAAAAATCATGAAAGCAAACTTAAAAGATCATTTTTTGCACTCAATGATTTCTATTTACGATCTTGCACAGAAGAAATATCACCTACTTGCAGCCTTGAGCTTGAAATAGATGGTGAAGCTGTTGACAAATACAAAGGAGATGGACTTATATTCTCAACCCCAACAGGTTCTACTGCTTACTCTATGGCCGCAGGAGGACCAATAATACACCCTTCCTTAGATGCCATTATCGTAAGCGCAATCTGTCCAATGAGCCTTGCTAGTAGACCGATTGTGGTCCCTCCTGAATCTCAATTAGTAATAAAGCCAATAAGAGAAAAGAAACAAAAAATAAAGCTATGGTTAGATGGATCTAGTGGATGTCTAATTGAAATGAATGATACATGCTTAATAAAGAAATCTAATCATTCAACCTCAATAATAATTTTAGATGAAAATCTTTCTTATTATAAGACAATCACTCAAAAACTTCACTGGGCCAGCAGCCTTAATGAAAGAAATAAATAATAAATTATGGGGATAGAAATCGAAAGAAGATTCTTAGTTGACAATGAAGATTGGAAATCTAAGGCAATACTCAGTGAAGATTTTAGTCAAGCCTACTTAAATTCCAGTGTAGATGAATGGGCTACTCGCATAAGAACAATAGACAATAAAAAAGCATACATAACACTAAAATCCTCTTTAAATGGATTAAAAAACTATGAATTTGAATACTCAATTCCTATAAAAGATGCGACTGAATTAATACAATTATCTAAATATAAAATTACTAAAACTCGTTATCAGCTAAAAATAAATAAAAAAATTTGGGTGGTTGATTTTTTTTATGGTTCCAATTCTTCTTTAAAAATTGCTGAAATTGAATTGAATTCTGAATCTGAAGACATTCAAATCCCATCATGGTGTGGTCAAGAAATAACTGGGATCAAATCCTTAAGCAATGCTTCACTTGCAAGAACACCTATTTCTCAGTTGTCAGTAAAAGATCGGATAAAAATTCAAGAATAACAAGCAAAAAGGCGACTTGTCCTTTAGATTGTCTTTATAATCGACACTGGTTTTTTCCAGCGCCCTATGCATCCTTTGCAAGAGGTATAACTTGTATGGTCTTTATGACACTGAAGGTATCCTTCGCTTCACTTGTACGGACAAGGAAGCTTGCATAGCATATGCAAAATTATTTGAACTGTCATCAATTGAATTTTCTTTAATGCCCTTATCCGACATTAGTGAAGATGATAATAATTAAATATTCTAAGAGGCTGTTTCATCTGGCAATGAACAACAATTAAACCCATCCCTGCAAATCTTTCCATGATCCATTGCCCAGTTCAATAGGGCTACTCTATTTTTTGACCCGGTTTTCGTAAACATATTGCTCACATGATTGTCTACGGTTCTTTTGCTAATTGTCAGTTTTTCAGCAATCTCTTGATTAGTAAGGCCATCAGCAACTAATCCAATAATCTCCATTTCCCTAGCAGAGAGTCCCATATGGGACGAATTGGCGATCTCTCCTGTAAACATTCCCCTCACTCACAACTCATTAATTAATACTACTTAGATTAGGGCCTTTAATCACCGATAGTAATTATCTAGTAAAAAATACATGTGAAATCTAAACTTCAAAATCGTCTTGAATCTGGCTTATCAGCTATTACTGCTGAAATCATGCCTCCTAGAGGAGGGAATACAGCTTCAGCTCTCTCAAAGGCCATCAAATTAAAAGACCTTGTGCATGGTTTTAATGTTACAGATGGCAGCAGAGCAATCATGAGAATGAGCAGCCTAGCCTTATGCAAGCTGCTTTTAGACGCTAATCTTGAACCAGTTCTGCAATTATCATGTAGGGATAGGAATCGAATCGCATTACAAGCTGAATTACTAGGAGCGCATGCTTTAGGAATAAAAAACATCCTTTGTTTGACAGGCGATCCAGTACGAGTAGGAGATCAATCTCAAGCCAAATCAGTTCAAGACCTCAACTCAATAGAACTTATTGATCAAGTCACATCACTTAACAAAGGGTTAGATCCAGTATCTGATTTATTACCTGATGGCCCAACTAATTTGTTTGCAGGCGCCGCAGCTGATCCAAACTGTAGAGGATTTGATGGTTTGAGAAGAAGAATAGAGCTCAAAAAAAAAGCAGGTGCAAGTTTCCTTCAAACTCAAATGGTGATGGATCCCAAAGTACTTGAACGATTTTGCAAAGAAATAACAGAGCCGATAAGAATGCCTGTTTTAGCTGGAGTTTTTCTACTCAAATCTGCAAAAAATGCTCAATTCATCAATCGTGTAGTACCAGGAGCATGCATACCTGAATCAGTTATTGCTAGACTTGAAAGTTCATCAAACCCAGTTGATGAAGGTATATCAATTGCTGCTGAGCAAGTAAAAAGTTTTCTAAAAATCTCTCAAGGAGTTCACCTTATGGCAGTTAAAGCAGAGCAACAAATACCAATAATTTTGGATAGAGCAAATATTAATTAGAAGAGCCAATAAGATCAGTGCCTAATAATTCAGCCATTGCTTTTTGTTGAGGTGAGGGTTCGCCTAAGTCTTGTCTTCTAGCATCAGTTATTAACCAATCTAAAGCAGCTTCCTGTAAATCAAAGTGATCACCTTCTTTACCAACACAATATCTACCAAAAACCAACTTCTCTACAAGTTGAACACCAGGCCCAATGAGTGAGTAATCAAAGATTATTGAATTATCAATTGTTGCACCTTCACAAATACAACAACTCGGACCAATCATAGAAGGACCAACGATAGTTACACCATCTTCAATCCTTGTCATTCCACCAACATATATAGGTCCTTTTACATTTATTTTATCCCAATTAGCTGCAACATTTAAACCAGTGTAAATCCCTGGTCTAACTTGCTTTCCAGGTATTTCAACTTGTCTAACATCACCTTTTAGAACATTCCTTATTGCTCTCCAATAATCTGGGACTTTACCAATATCAACCCATTCAAAATCCATAGGTAAAGCATAGAAAGGTGCACCTTCTTCTACTAATTTAGGAAACAAATCCGAGCCAATATCAAAAGGTTTTCCAGACGGAATATAATCAAAAATTTCAGGCTCAAATAAATATATTCCAGTATTAATAGTATCTCCTAGTGCATTATCTATAGAAGGTTTTTCTTGAAAAGCTTTAACATGATCTTCTTCATCTGTTACAACAACTCCATAACTACTTACTTGATCTTTTGAAACACGTTTAGTTATCAAACTAGCTAAAGCACCTTTTTCTTTATGTCGTTTGACAGCTTCAGATAAATCCAAATCAATTAATGCATCTCCACATAAGACGACAAAAGTATCATCAAAAAACTTTTGAAAATCTTGAATTTTCTTCAGACCACCCGCTGAGCCAAGTGCGTCCCCTATTAATTCTCCATCTTCAATACGGCCTTCAAAGCTATATGCAATTTCAACTCCAAATCTTTGTCCATCTCGAAAATAATTCTCTATTTCTTCTGCTAAATGCGAAACATTAACCATAACCTCAGTAAAACCATGCTCCTTAAGGAGTTCCAACAGAAACTCCATTACGGGTTTCTGAAGGATAGGAATCATTGGCTTTGGAATCACATGGGTGATCGGCTGAACTCGTGTTCCTTTCCCAGCCGCCAGGATCATCGCCTTCATAGGCGGTTTAACCTAAGCAATACAAGGCCAACATAGAATGCTGCCTCCACAAAGAGCTAAGCAGCAGCCGGCGAGCCATCTGTCACGTCTAAAGAAGCGAGGGGAAGTTGTGCAACCATTCCAGGCTCTAAAAGCCTCTTCAAACTTATTGGAGAGAACAAAGAACCTTTTTGATCAATCTCCACCTTGCCCTGAGAGCATAAAAATAACAAAGCCCAAAAGACACCTACTCTATCTGTATCCAAATTGTTTGAGGCAGAGTTTTCTTTCCAATTTTCAACTAATAATTCAAAATCAACCCAGTGCAAGGCCTGCTCCCAATTATTTATGAAAATTGCAAGCGCTGCAGTTGTTTCAGGTAATTTTTCTCTATGCGCAAGAGATGATACTTGAGCAATAACCTCCCGATTACTTAATTTTTTTTGTCGTAATTTTCTACGGTTTTGCAACTCATCATTTTTTAAAGATTCTGCAATTGACTCAAGCTGATTTATTAATTCTCCAAGCGTAACTGGCCTTCTAAATGGAGGAGGTGCAACCGGTCTTCTTAACAGATGTCTCTCTGGTCGAAGAGGTAATTGAAAACTTTCATCTAACCAACCCTGTTCTCCAAAATCAACACCTGAATCATCTTCAACTTCCATTTCAAAAGAAAATATTTCAGACTCAAGTACCTCCGCCTTTAAACCAACCAATACAGAAGCCGCTAAAAACGCCTCACTACTCTGTGCTAGATCAACCTCGTAACTTCCACCACTCTGGCTGAAATGTTGTGAGATCTTTTTGGGAAGTTCAATACGCTGTTGAAGTTGGTCCAAAAAACCATCAACAACTGGAATAACATCCACATCCCAAGGGTCAATATCTCCTCTTTGAGCAGCGTCTTGCAATAAACGAATAGCCAGTCTCGCGCCAGAATCTGCAGTTTGAGTTAAAAGATCAACTGGCAAAGAAAACTATGAATCTAAAAGAAAGTTATCTCTATATTGCATGTAATGCCAGTTGAAATAATGTTCAATCTAAAAGAGGAGCTTGAATCGTCCCTAGTGATAAATTTGTATTACTAATGATTTGTGTTTGATTACTTCTTATTCTTTCAACGGCTAACAAATCTCTTTTAACCAATCCATCAATTGATGAAATATAAGTATCTGTCATGATTTTTGGATACAAGCCAATGCCAATGATTGGAACTAATAAACAAGCAATAATATATATTTCTCTAGGCTCTGCATCCACCAACTTTGCTTTAGATATTAACTTCGCATTCTCTTTACCGAAGAAAATTTCTCTTAGCATCGACAATAAATATATAGGCGTCAAAATAACTCCAATTGCTGCTAAAGAAGCAACAACAATTCTAAAAGGAAGAGTATAAACTTCATCAGTAACAAATCCAACAAAGACCATTAATTCCGATATGAATCCACTCATTCCAGGTAAAGCAAGCGAAGCGAAAGCACATGCCGTCCATAGAGCAAACATAATCCTCATATTTTGGCCAATGCCACCCATCTCATCTAATTGAAGCGTGTGAGTTCTGTCGTAAGTTGCACCTACAAGGAAAAACAAGCTTGCTCCTATTAAACCGTGGCTAACCATTTGCAACATTGCACCACTAGTACCAAGAGAGCTAAAGCTTCCAATACCTATCAAAACAAAACCCATATGACTTATTGAGCTATAGGCAATTTTCCTTTTTAAATTTCTTTGAGCAAAAGAAGTTAAGGCTGCATAAATAATATTTACTACTCCAAGAACAATTAGCAATGGTGCAAATTGAGCATGAGCGTCAGGCAGTAATTGCGCGTTGAATCTAAGGAGAGCATATCCACCCATCTTTAACAAGATTCCTGCCAATAGCATATGTACTGGAGCAGTAGCCTCTCCATGCGCATCTGGCAACCAAGTATGAAGAGGGACAATAGGAAGTTTGACCCCAAAAGCTATTAACAAACCTGAATAACAAAGAAGTTGAAACCCTCTACCAAAATCTTGCTGAGCCAAATGGGTATAGCCGAAATCTGGTATACCTCCTCCTTGAAAGAAACCCATTGCAAGACCAGCAAGGAGAATAAATAATGAGCTTCCTGCTGTATAGATAATAAATTTCGTCGCTGCATATTGCCTCTTCTTCCCGCCCCATATTGCAAGGAATAAATACACTGGGAACAACTCCAATTCCCAAGCCAAAAAGAAAAGCAACATATCTTGAACAGCGAACACAGCTATTTGGCCACCATCCATAGCCAGAATTAAAAAGAAAAATAATTTTGGTTTATAGCTAACTGGCCATGCTGCCAAAACTGCTAGTGAGGTAATGAAACTTGTGAGTAATATCAAGGGCATAGACAAGCCATCTGCGCCAACAGACCAAGTCAATCCAAGATCTGGAAGCCAACTAACTTTTTCATATAATTGCAAGCCTTCTTGATTTGGATCAAAACCTTTGAAGTAAGCAGCGACAGTAATTAAAAAAGTAATTAAAGCAATTATGAGGGCATACCATCGAACTTCTTTACCTTCACCTTTATCTGGAATAAAAGGAACAATTAAAGCACCTACAATGGGAAAAAGTATGGATAAACTTAACCAAGGAAAATCCGCTGATATCGGCTCAGAAATCAGCGCTGTTCCTAGGTTCAAACTTGTATTGAGAGCGAATTCCAAGACTCGAAATTAATCACCACTTTTTGAGTTTAGAAATTATGGGACTATTGGCACCCTCAAGATAGGGGATGAAACACACACCTAAAAAAATTATGTAAAAATCATGCCCCTACTACTCCAAAAAGTGCAACTAAAGCAATAACTCCACCAAAAACAATTAATGCGTAAAACTGAGCTCTTCCTGTCTCAAAATATTTGAGTCCTTCTCCACTACCAAGAGTCAATAATCCAGTAAGATTTACAACTCCATCAACTACTTTTGCATCAACTTCTAGTACTTCTCTTGCGAGCTTTCTACTACCTTTGACAAAAATTTTCTCATTAATGTCATCAAGGTACCATTTGTTCTGAAGGAATGAATTAATTTGAGGGTACTTCTTGGATAGAGAAACGCCTAGATCCACTCTTTTTAAATAATAAGTTAAGACCGCTAATAATATTCCTGCAGATGAAATAGCTACTGAAGCAGTTGCAAGTGGAAGAAATTCCCCCCAGCTAAACTTTTCTGCAGCCTCAATAGCCTCAATGGGGTCTAACAAGTTTGCAAAAATGCTGTTCCAAGGAACTCCTAGAAATCCAATCAAAACAGAAGGAATTGCCAAAACTGCTAAGGGAAATGTCATGGGCCATGCCGATTCATGTATCTTTCCAACTTCATGCTCTTCATGCTCTTCATCTTTTTCTTTACCTGCTAAAGCAAGTAAAGAAAGCTGCATCTCTTTATTTTCGCCTCGGAAGTCTCCCTCAAAAGTTAGAAAATAAAGCCTAAACATGTAAAAAGCTGTCATTCCTGCGGTTAAAAAACCTATAAACCAAAGTATTGGGAAACTATTAAAGGCTTGACCGAGAATTTCATCTTTACTCCAAAAACCTGCGAGAGGTGGGATGCCACTGATAGCAATACAGCCAATGAAAAAAGTTATTGCTGTGATTGGCATTTTTTTACGAAGCCCCCCCATTAATCGCATGTCTTGAGCAAGAATTGGTTCATGGCCAACCACCTCCTCCATAGCATGAATAACTGAACCTGAGCCCAGGAATAACATAGCCTTAAAACAAGCATGAGTAACAAGATGGAACATTCCTGCAACTGGTGCTCCACATCCCATTGCAAGCATCATGTATCCAAGTTGAGAGACTGTGCTGTAGGCCAATCCTTTTTTCAAATCCATTTGTGTCAAAGCTATCGATGCACCTAGGAAACAAGTTACTGTTCCAATAATTGCAATGAATAATCCGACAAAAGGGAACTGGCTAAAAAGAGGATCAAGCCTTGCTACTAAAAAAACTCCCGCCGCAACCATTGTTGCTGCATGAATAAGGGCAGATATGGGAGTCGGACCTTCCATTGCATCAGGCAACCAAACATGTAAAGGAAATTGTGCGGACTTTGCCATAGGTCCCATGAAAACAAGGATACAAAGAATCAAAGCTGCCCAAATCGGTACTGTCCCAGAACTAACTGCCTCTGATAAACCATCAGCGATTCCATGAAAATCAAAACTACCTGTTGCCCAAAAAAGACCCAAAATACCAAGCAATAACCCAAAATCCCCCACTCTATTAACGATAAAAGCCTTTTGAGCTGCATGTGCTGCACCATCTCTGTCATACCAAAAGCCAACGAGTAAATATGAACACATCCCAACCAATTCCCAAAAAACATATATTTCAAGCAAATTGGGACTAACAATTAGCCCAAGCATTGAACTGCTGAATAAGGCTAAATAAGTAAAAAAACGAACATACCCAGGATCATGAGCCATATAACCATGGGAATAAATCATGACCAAGAAGGCAATTGAAGTTACGAGAGCGAGCATTACTGCCGCCAGAGGGTCAATCACATATCCCATTGGCAACTCAAAAGACCCTGCACTTGCCCATATAAATAAGTGTTCAACTGGAGGCTTGCCTGAGAGTTGCTCAGCCAAAACTGCATAGCTAATAAATGCAGAAGCGCCAACAGAGGTTAAAAGGGTTATTGCAACGGGTTTCCTTGACCGATTAAAAAGATCGTTAAAACTAATTAATCCCAAACCAATCAAAACTGCCCCGCAAAGAGGAAGAAGAGGAATTAACCAAGCAAAATCTGCAGCCGAATGCATCCAGCTAAATCATATTGAAATAAGTTTAGGCAATTCTTGCTAGTAATTCAGTTAAATCAAAAGAGAGAAATCTCTGAGCTCCAACAGAAATAAATTTATGAGACCACCAGAAAAAAAACACTGCAATGAGAATACCCATTTGAGAGGGCCTAAGAAATTCTTTTATTTGTAATTTTTGTCGTCCATCCAACACAGCTAAAAATGGAAAGACCGATGTTCTTTTCTTAACTTCCTCAAATTCTTCTCCAAATTTGAGAGCAAGTCGTCTATCACCATGCCAGATTGCAAACAAATGATGCGCTATTAGTCCCAAGCAAGTCACCAGAGTAAAACTTGTACCTATCCAAAGTAAATGTGCAAAACACCAGAGAATCTGACCAATTGCCTGGGGATGGCGTGTGACTCTAATAATCCCTGAAGCATAAATTCTAACTTTGGGCTTTAGGACAGCAGGAATTTCTAAAAGGTTATAAGTAGCTGGGTACAAGAAAAGAAAACTTATTGCACTCATAATCCAAATCACTGGAATTAGTTCGCTAACACCTTGAAAATTCCAAAATCTAACTCCATCGTAACGATGAGAAATAAAGTAACCAACTAAAACAACGGCTGAGGGAATACTTGCAAAAGCAAAAATCAATCTCCAAGCTCTAGCTCCAATTAACCTTTCAGCCTTCACCCGTAAAGCCGCTCCGCCACTATGAATAACTGCAAAACAAAATAAAAGTAATATCATCGTTAAACTGGAACTATGAGTATCTGAAAATGACATCAGTCTTATAAAAAGCCTTTTAATAAATTATTAGATCCATACCGGATCAACAGTTGGAGTTGTTTTTCTCTACATTTTATTTTAATAACTGCCATGAAGGCCTGCCACCATGGCCGAGATCCCATTCACACTTGATCAACTAAGAATCCTCAAAGCGATTGTTGATGAGGGAAGCTTTAAAAAAGCTGCTGATAGTCTTTTTGTTACTCAACCGGCTGTTAGTTTACAAGTGCAAAATCTAGAAAAACAATTGGAAATTGCCATATTTGATAGAGGTGGCAGAAAAGCTCAACTAACTGAAGCAGGAAAGCTTCTTTTAAATTACTGCGAAAAAATCTTAGGGGAGTGCCAAGAGACTTGCAAAGCAATTGAAGATTTAAATAATCTCAAAGGGGGATCCATCATTATTGGAGCCAGTCAAACTACTGGTACCTACTTGATGCCTAGAATGATTGGGCTTTTCAGACAAAAGTATCCAGAAGTTTCAGTTCAACTTCAAATCCATAGCACTAGAAGAACAGGATGGAGTGTTGCAAATGGTCAGATAGATATTGCTATTATCGGAGGCCAACTTCCAATAGAATTAAATGAATCATTAAAAGTAATTCCTTTCGCAACTGATGAGTTAGCTCTTGTTTTGCCTATTAATCATCCATTAGCGAAGTCAAAAGAACTCACAAAAGAAGATTTATATAGTCTGAGGTTTATCACCTTGGACAATCAATCAACGACAAGAAAAGTCTTAGACCAACTTCTTTCTTCTTCAGGGTTAGACGTCCAAAGATTACATATAGAAATGGAATTAAATTCTCTAGAAGCTATAAAAAATGCTGTCCAATCTGAACTAGGAGCTGCTTTTCTCCCTGTAGTCTCAATTGAAAGAGAGCTATCAGGAGGAACAATTCACAGACCATTTGTTGCTGATTTAGAAGTCAAAAGAGAACTAAAAGTAATTACTAATCCTGGCAGATATTCATCAAGAGCTGCTGAAGCATTCACACAAGATGTCTTACCTTTATTTGCAAGTTCATTTTCGCCTCTCTTTCATCCACAAAACTAGAACTGTATAGCTTCTTTATTTATTCCAACAGCATCTTCTTCAGCGCCTTTAATTATAAATTTATTTTCGTTAACATCTGCCTGATAAACGCAACGGACAATTGGCTGATCCCTAATCGAACCTATATAAGCAAATGTATTCATCCTCTGTTTGCACTCTCTTACATCTTCATTGTTTATAGCTCCTTGTTTTTGCAAAACAGTCCAATTCTCTCTTCTAATTACACAACCTGGTTGAAGCGCGGGTTGTGTAACAAAGCTTGTAGAGGGATTTAAAGTCGTATACATTTCTACGTCAATAACAAAGGCACTTGCACCGTATTGCCTACAAAAATCAGGGTCTGGAACTGCCATATCCAACTGTTGCTGACTTGCAATATTTCCTTGTCCGCCTGAAGTTGTGCTTGTGATAAGGCTACCTATACCCACACCAACAACCAATACCCCAGCCAAAATAGCGATTGAATTAGAGTTGATTTTTATGCCACCTCCTCCATCAGAGGGACCTGACGATTTAAATCGACTTCCTCTTGGCTCATATTGATCTCTATCTCTAACATTTGGATCTTTTCTAGAATTAAATCTATTACCTTCTTGTCTTCTCGCAAGATCTGATCTTCTACGAGATGATGGTCGACGATTATAAGGACCTTGATTCATAACAATTCTTTAGTTCGAGGTAATCCCATGGAATAGTTCATTACCCTGCTATTTGGGTTATAACTGAGTTCTCCGTCTTTCAGCAACTTTCGAATAAAATCTTCCAACAAAGATCCTATTTTTCTCAAGCTGTAATCGCTCAATTCATTATCGGCTTGAGAGTCCACTAATTCACGAAAATAATCTTGCACCTTGTTTAAAGATTGATCGCTCCAAAGAAACTCATTATCTGGATCGATATCTAACGTCAAATGTCCATTATCTAAAATTAAATCATTATTTTCTAGTACTGCAGTAAATATTCTTACGTGTCTAGTTGTGCATTTAAGAATGGTATCGCTCATGAATTTAAAACAACAAACCGAAATATATACTGCAAATTTAACGACCTTATCCCTTGTTGGGTGGTCTTAATCACTAAAGTTGTTAAATACTCTTTTATTTAAGTATGCGCGTAGCTATCGCTGGAGCCGGATTGGCAGGACTCTCATGTGCAAAATACTTAGCCGATGCAGGTCATACGCCATTTGTTTATGAGGCAAGAAATGTACTAGGTGGAAAAGTTGCTGCTTGGAAAGATGAGGATGGAGACTGGTATGAAACTGGATTACATATATTTTTTGGAGCATATCCAAACATGCTTCAGCTTTTTAAAGAGCTAGATATTGAAGATCGTCTTCAATGGAAAAGTCATTCCATGATTTTCAACCAACCAGAAGAACCTGGCACATATAGCCGTTTCGATTTCCCTGATCTTCCTGCTCCAATAAATGGAGTGGCGGCAATTTTAAGCAACAATGACATGCTTAGCTGGCCAGAAAAAATTTCGTTCGGTATAGGACTAATACCAGCTATGTTGCGCGGCCAAAATTATGTAGAAGATTGTGATAAGTATTCGTGGACCGAATGGCTAAAAAATCAAAATATACCCGAAAGAGTAAATGATGAAGTTTTTATCGCAATGAGTAAAGCACTCAATTTCATAGGTCCTGATGAAATATCCTCAACAGTATTGCTAACTGCATTAAACCGCTTCTTACAAGAAAAAAACGGATCAAAAATGGCATTCCTAGATGGAGCGCCACCAGAAAGACTCTGTCAACCAATTGTTGATCACATTAGGTCTTTGGGAGGAGATGTATTTTTAAATAGCCCACTTAAAAAAATAAATTTAAAAGAAGATGGCTCTGTTGACAATTTCTTGATAGGTAGTGCCAAAGAATCTCATGGTAAAGAAATTGAGGCGGACGCATATGTCAGCGCCATGCCCGTAGATATCTTTAAAACAATTTTGCCTAATGAATGGGCCTCTAAAGATATTTTCAGAAAACTTGAAGGTCTGAAAGGAGTTCCAGTAATTAATATTCATCTTTGGTTTGATCGAAAACTTACAAATATCGATCACCTGTTATTCAGTAGATCCCCTCTTTTGAGTGTTTATGCAGACATGAGCATAACTTGTAAAGAATATGAAGATCCAAATCGATCGATGCTTGAATTAGTTTTTGCTCCTGCAAAAGACTGGATTGGTAGGAAAGATGAGGAAATAATTGATGCAACAATGCAAGAATTGACTAAACTTTTTCCGATGCATTTCTCAGGGGAAAATCAAGCAAACTTGCGAAAATATAAAGTAATAAAAACCCCAAAATCAGTCTATAAAGCTGTTCCTGGATGCCAAGACTTAAGGCCAGATCAGAAGACTCCAATAAGCAACTTTTTCTTGACTGGTGATTACACAATGCAAAAATACCTCGCATCCATGGAAGGTGCGGTGTTAAGTGGAAAACTATGTGCAGAAAAAATCCAAATCTCGACTGACATAGGTGCTTCTTAGTCTTAATGTATGAACAGCAATTTACCTAAAATTGCAATTCACCAGCTTAATGCACACTAAAAAACTTACAAACTTCTAATTTTGGCGCAGCCTTCTTTGAATCTAGAGGATGCCTACGAGGCTTGCAGAAAAGAAACTGCACAATGGGCCAAGACCTTTTACCTTGGCACTATGTTGCTGCCCCCTGCTAAACGAAGAGCAATCTGGGCCATTTATGTATGGTGCCGCAGAACAGATGAGCTGATGGACAGTGCTGAAGCTCAAAAAAAATCTAAAAATGAGTTATCAGATCGACTGAATAAATGGGAAAACAAAACAAAAAATATTTTTGCTGGTAACACTGAAGATGATCTTGATGCAGTCTTAGCCGATACTCTTCAAAAATTCCCTCAATCTATTCAACCTTATATAGACATGATTGAAGGCCAAAGAATGGATTTGGATAAAACGAGATATAAAACCTTTGAAGAACTCGAACTCTACTGTTATCGAGTCGCTGGAACGGTTGGATTGATGACGCAAGGTGTAATAGGAATAGATTCTGCTTATACTGCCAATTCAAATTTGCCATCTCCTGACACATCAAAAGCTGCTATTGCTCTAGGAATTGCGAATCAATTAACTAATATTCTTAGAGATGTTGGAGAAGATAGAGAGAGAGGAAGAATTTATTTGCCATTGGAAGATTTGGAAAAATTTAATTACTCCGAAGAAGATCTAATGAATGGAAAAATCAATGAAAACTGGAAGGCTTTAATGTCTTTTCAATTATCTAGAGCAAGAGATTGGTTCCTTAGATCTGAAGAAGGCATCAAATGGCTCTCGATAGATGCAAGGTGGCCGATATGGACCTCACTCAGGCTGTATAGCGGCATACTCAATTCAATTGAAAAACTCGATTATGACGTCTTTAATAATCGAGCTTACGTAAAAGGATGGGTAAAAGCTGTAAATCTACCAATCTCTTATCTAATAACTATCAACGATGAAAAATATAAACTTCGAACATTAATTAACTGAAGGTTTATACAGGTGTTTTTTGATTAGCTAAAAGATCCTTTAATTTTGACAGTTCTCCAGCCCATCTTGGATCTGGAGCTTCTTTAATTGGTGCATCACTATGTACAACTTTCTTAACATCTTTACGATTAGAACCTTTATTTCCATTGTTAGCACTTGCGCCTCTTCTTGAATTACCGGAATTTGAATCTTTACGTTCAGAACGTTCAACCCTCAATTTATTGCCATTAAATTCATGGCCATTTAATTTTTCAATAAGCTCATTCGCAACATTCTCGTCTTTGATATTAGCGAAACCAAACCCCCTGCAAGCCTTGGTATCTCTATCGAAAACAGCTTTAAATTTGATGCCATCTCCTATGGATACTAGGAGAGCTTCAAGTTCTTTAACATTGACATTCTGCGGCAAATTACCGATGTAAAGGCGAACACTCATTTAGAAAAAAGGGGATAAAGAAGACGACGGCATACGGCCGAGATTAATTTGATTTGTGTGTAGTTAATCACAAAAAGGGTGAATTCTCTAGCTTCCATTTACGAGCGACCTCCAAAGCATCGTTATCTGTAAAAATTCTTCCATAAGCTTTTTCCTTTGAAAGATGCCTTATAAGCTCTCCCAAAAAAGGGCCTGGAGGGATCCTAAAAACCTTCTGAAGCAAATTACCGTTCAAAGGTGATGAAGGGTGAAAGAGAGGGTCAGAAGGGTCTTTCCAGCGCTTTAGCCAGACACCTGTGTATTCATCTTTCAAGAAAAGAATTAAAGATGGCAAATCTTCCTCTAAATCCATGTGAAGTTGAAATCTGTCATCCTCGGAAAGATTATCTAAACCTAAATGATTTATTTTATGAACCCAAAACCTAATGTTTTTGCATCTTTTGATTTCATTTTTACTAAACGTCAACTTTGACAAGCCTTCATCACTAAGTAGAAACACTAATTTCGCTAAAAAGCTTCCTATCATTGGCTGCTTTGAATAAATATCTTTTCTTTGCAGCTCAATAAATGGAAGATTACCATCATTCCATTTGTTAAATAGTTTAAGTTCTAAATATGTTTGCCAAATTGAAAAATCCCATTTTGAATAAAGTATTTTTAAGATCTCCATTTTTATCCTTTCAGGTGCAACATTACTTAATTTATCTACATTATTTTTGAGGAAACTTTTAGTTTGTTCATCCAACTCAAAGTCCAATTCACACATTAATCGAAAACCTCTAACTATTCTCAAAGGGTCATCAAGTAAGTTCTTTTCACTTATTGCAACAATTTTTTTATTTTTCAAATCTTCCATTCCCCCAGTCGGATCAAAAATCTCTGGCTTTTCTTTTAGCCTTAGAGCAATTGCGTTTATTCGAAAATCTCGTCTTAATAAATCTTCTTTTAGATTTCGTCCAACTTGTCTAGCAAAATCCACAGTCCATCCATTAATAATTAATCGAGCGATATCTCTTTTTTCATCTAGCTTTACAAAAGTAGCACCTATCTTTTTAGATAAATTTTTGCTGAACTCAATAGAATTTATTGGTATTACAAAATCCAAATCAGGTTTTTGACTCAATCTGTTCAATAATCCATCTCTCACAGAACCTCCCACCAAGGCAGTTCCAGGCGGCAAATCACTAATTGAAATTGGCCAATCTTTTGGGTTTAAATCTCCAAAAAGATCATTTGATAGTAGTGTGTCCTTACTTATCAAAATGACACCTAGATCTTTTTTTAATAGTTATGTGCATCTGTGTTGATTGTGCTTGGGTAGATAGATGTAAGACCTACTACACAGTTGAAGAAAATCATCAAGTCAAACACCTCTCCAAAAACCCAGACTTTCAAGGCACTAATCCAAAAATACATATCAATATTTTTGATATGCCTGATAGCAAGACAGGCATAGAATGGGATGTAAGAGGGTGCGATAGTTTTAAACTTGACCAAGGGAAATGGAGTAGGCTTCGTCCAGGAGAAGAAATTCCAAAATAATAATCATAATAAATTCGTTGCAAAATTTCCATAACTCAAAATCAAAATATTTATTGGCTTTACACAGCTGCTCAGAATGTTTTGGAATTGCCGTTAAAGATACTGAAAATCCAGAACAACTAATAAAAAGCGAGGTTTTTCATATTGGTCGCTCATTATCAAACAAATTATTTAGTTGCATAGAAACAATTTTTCCTAGAAAGTTTTGGCAGCAAATTATTCGTATTTCAGTTGCAAAAGGTCCTGGGAGTTTTACCAGTACAAGATTAACTATTTCAATGGCTAGAACTATTGCTCAACAAATTGATTGTTCATTAGATTCGATTAGTTCCTTTCATTTAATGGCTCCAAGACTTTACAAGGATCTTGCTAAAAGCCAAATCTTGAATCCATTTTGGATTAAAGATATTTTACCGAGAAGAGGAGTTATAGCAGGTAGGTATGAACTAGTGAAACTCCACAAAGAGTCAAATTATTATGAATTTAATGAAATAAATTCTCCACAATTAATTAGAAATGAAGAACTTATTAAGCCTTCAATAAAAGCATCAAACAATGTAGAAAAAGATATAGTTTCACTTATAAATTTTTCTCAATATTGTCAAAATTTAAAAGTTCAATCTAATTGGCAAAAAACATTACCCATCTATCCAACTTCACCAATAGATAATCAAAATAAAAATGCGTGAGTTCCATTATTTTCTATTCTTTTAAAGATAACTTAACTTCATATATTCTGAATTAGTCCTTGATCCAACATTGAATTTATAGATATTTGAATTTCTTTAGTTGTTGATGATAAATCTTCTCTTTTCTTTGTTTTAGGAGGTTGAATTAATTCACCAAGCCTTAAATGAATAGATACGAATCGAGGGAGAACAGATCCTTTAGGGAAAGCTCTGTGACTATTAACTATTGCCACCGGAAGGATAGGGGAACCTGTCCTCGCGGCCAGAAGAGCAGCTCCTGCTTTAGGATCATTAACTCTTCCATTCTCTTGTCTGGTTCCATCTAAAAACACACCTGTAGCCCAACCTTCACTCAATCGATTAGATGCATTTCTAATTGCCTCTCTATCTCCAGCTCCCCTCTTAACTGGATAGGCCCCACAGGCAGAAATTATAAATGACAATATGGGCACCTTGAAGAGTTCAGATTTGGCCATGAAAGCTACTGGTCTACCCAAAGCATGGCCCAAAATCGGTGGGTCTAAATGGGAACCATGATTAGAAACAACGACGACTCCTCCTGTCTTGGGTAAATTCGAAATACCTATTGCTTGGCCCCTAAACAAAAAACGAAAGATCGGAAAAACTAATAAATAACTGACACAAGCATAAACAAAACTTTGTCGAGGTCTATTTTTTGGGATTTTTTCAACTCCCCTAAAAACTCTAAATAGTTCCAAAATTAATAGCCCAAATCACTTGCATTTGATATTTGACTGGACAGGACACCTTTCATTGATCGTTTAGCAAGACCACTAAGCACATTACCTGGCCCAATCTCAACCATTGTGGTTATACCTTCCTTTTGCATTACATCCATAGTCTCTCTCCACCTTACTCCAGTAGTCATTTGTTTTTTTAGACGATCCTTCAATATCTCACCACTTAAAGTAGGAGTTGGATCAACATTGCTGAGAACTGGAACTTGAGCATCGTGAAAAGTTACTTGATCAAGTTCTGCAGCAAAACTTTTAGATGCTTCAGTCATAAATATGGAGTGAAAAGCACCTGAAACTTGTAAAGGAATTGCTCTTTTACATTTTAAATTGTCAGCCACTTTCCTCACTGCTTCGGGTGAACCAGATAAAACAACTTGAGATTCACTATTGTCATTGGCTATTGCAGCTCCCTCAGTTTCTTTAATCAAATCATCTAATTCATTTCGATCAAAACCCAAAACAGCAATCATTGCTCCTCCTCCTGCCGATGCCATCAATTCAGATCTTTTCTTTAATAGCAATAACGCTGTCTTGGCATCTAAAACATCTGCTGAATAAAGACCAACTATTTCTCCGAGGCTGTGTCCTGCAATTAATTGGGCCTCCCTTTTTTGTCTTTTCAAATCATCAACCAATAGTGACTCAACAACAAAAAGTGCAGGTTGGGTATTCCTCGTATCATTTAAATCATATATTTCTTCGTTTGCCTCCCCCTCACCAGAACAGATTTCCCAAAGATCTCTCCCAAGAATTTGAGAAGCCAATTCAAATCTATCTCTCGAACCAGGCAAATCTATTAAAGAATTTGCCATCCCTACTTTCTGAGAGCCTTGTCCAGGAAAGACCCAGGCAATAGTCATAACTTTCTAGATTAATTGTTAAACAGCTTAATGGGGACCATGCCAATAAAACAAAGCAGCACCCCAACTCAATCCAGCACCAAATCCACTACATGCTATTAAATCTCCTGATTTGATCCTCTGATCTCTAACCGCCTCATCAAGCATCAATGGAATGGTTGCTGCTGAAGTGTTTCCATAATGTCTTAAATTTGAAAGCACTTTTTCTGATGGGATAGAAAATCTTGAAGCTACAGCATCAAGAATCCTTTGATTAGCTTGATGTAACAGGAGCCAATCTATACACTCAGAATTAATTTGATATTTGTCTAAGAGTTCTCCAAGAATTATTGGGACTTCTTTAACTGCAAACTTATAAACCTCCTTTCCTTCCATTTGTATTGGCAAATATTCTCCTTTTTGATGAGTAACTCCTTGAACTAAATCTAAAAAAATATTTGATTGAGAAAGATTTAAGCAACCTCCTTTACTTCCATCAGACTTCAAATCATATCCAACCAAACCACTTTCATTTTCAGAGGACTCAATAGCTACTGCTCCTGCTCCATCTCCAAACAAAACGCAGGTCTTTCTGTCATCCCAATCCACCCATTTTGATAATTGATCTGCTCCAATCACAACAGCTCTTTTCATAGCTCCAGAACCTAAATATTGTGATGCAGTTACAAGAGCAAATAAAAAACCACTACAAGCAGCAGTCAAATCAAAAGCAACTGCATTGGAAGCACCTAAATTTGATTGAATTTTAGGCGCCGAGCCAAATAAATCTTCCGGTGTAGATGTTGCAAGAATTATCAAATCGATAGTTTTTACATCCCAATCAGCCATTTTGATGGCATCAAATGCCGCTTCAGTAGCTAATTCAATCAGAGACTCATTTTCTCCAATAACCCTTCTTTCACCAATACCAGTTCTACTTTTAATCCATTCATCATTAGTATCCACTCTCTGACCAAGTTGATCATTCGTGATTACCTTATGAGGCATTGCGCTTCCGCACCCCACAAAAGATATTCCTAAGTCCCATTGAGAATTTCTAATCAAATCTAAAAAAAGCCCCTCGTTTCATAAGTCAATCACATGGTAGGACAGATCCAATCAGACCATCAAAACATCTGGTTTATTTAAATCTGCTAAATCATCCATTACTCCATGACTTGCTGCTGAATGAACAACTCTTAAAGCACTCAAAACAGATAAAGCTTTACTTCCACCATGACCAACAACACAAATTCCATTAATTCCTAAAAGTAAAGCTCCTCCATGTTCAGCATGATCTAGACGTTTCTTAATTCGTTTTAAATTATTTCTTAAAAATGCAGAACCAACTTTTCCTCTTCTTCCTCTAGGTAACTCAGCTCTCAAAACTCCCAAAAGGACACTTCCTACTGACTCTAAAAATTTCAGCAAAACGTTTCCGGTAAATCCATCACAAACCACAACATCAAAATCACCTGATAAAACATCTCGTCCTTCACAATTTCCTGAAAAGTAAAACCGTTCTTCTTCTTTTAGAAGTTTATAAGTTGCTTGAGAAAGATCATTACCCTTACAAGATTCTTCACCAATATTCAATAATCCTATTCTTGGCTTGTCTACCTGCAATACATCTCGACAATAAATATTTCCAAGAAGAGCAAATTGGTGCAAATAGGTTGGTTTGCAATCCATATTTGCTCCTACATCTAAAACCAAAACTGGTTGACCTGGATCTTTAGTTGGAAATAATGCTCCAATTGCGGGACGATCAATTCCTTTTAAACGTCCCAACTTGAAAATCGCTGAGGCCATCATTGCTCCAGAGTTTCCAGCTGAATAAACACCCATAGCTTTTCCTTCTTTAACCAATTTCATTGCAATATTTATGCTCGCATCCTTTTTTTTACGTACTGCAGTTGCTTCTTCATCCATGCCAACTGAAAGACCACTTGGAATTAATTCGAAATTTCCATCATCAATAGCTTTCTCTAGAGATTCTTCCAAGCCAAATTCAATTGCTGCTTTTTTTACTTTCTCAATTTCACCAACAAATTTAATTTTCAATGGAAGTAATGACAAAGATTTCAAACAACCATCAAGAATTGCTCCAGGGGCAAAATCTCCTCCCATGCCATCGACAGCGACCCAAATCCTTTCGGAATCTTGAATTCCATGTTTTTCGTCTGTACTAAGTCCACCTTGCAGTCTCCTAAGAGGATCAAAGACAAATGGCTCTAATGTACTTCTAGCCATTGATCCAGCACTAGTAACAACAGAACCAGCATTAGAAACAACTGTTCCTGCAACATTGCTTGCAGCTGTAGCTGAGCTTGTTGCAGTGTCAACAAGACTTGTAACAGCTGAGTTTCGGCGATACCAAATAACTAATCTTCTAATTGCCTTAGAACGATTTGTTTTATTATTTAAATGATTTTTTTCCACTGATTTATGATCCTTCAGGAATCATAGAATCAACAATTCGTTGAAAAAGATAACCTGTTCCTCTTGCCGTAAGAATTAATTCTGGATTAGCAGGATCATCCTCAAGTTTGGATCTAAGTCTAGAAATATGAACATCCACTACCCTCGTATCAACATGTCTTTCAGGTGTATATCCCCAAACTTCTTTAAGAATCTCCCCTCGACTAAAAGGTTCACCTGAACGACTAACCAAAAGCTCTAAAAGACTAAATTCCATACCTGTTAATCTAATTCGTTCATCATTTCTATAAACCTGACGTTTATTTGTATCGATCTTTAAATTCATAACCGCAATCACCCCTGAATTGGGTAATCCTGCTATTTGTTCTTTTTCTACTCTTCTTAATACGCATCTGATCCTAGCTTCCAATTCTTTTGGGCTAAATGGCTTCACAACATAATCATCAGCACCAAGCTCTAGGCCAGTAATTCTATCTGCAACATCTCCCAATGCTGTCAGCATGACTATTGGAACATCAGATTCCTTTCTTAGTTCCTGGCAAACTCCATATCCATCCAATTTAGGCATCATGACATCGAGTACAACCAAATCAGGCTCACAATTCCTGAAAAGATCCAATGCCTCATTTCCATCACAAGCAGTAACCACCTGATAGCCAATCATGGATAGGCGAGTTTCTAGGATCCTCCTAATACTTGCCTCATCATCAGCTACGAGGATGGTTTCCTTTGAGGGACTTGTGGCCGTCATTTGTTTCTTAGCTTTGGCGGCTGCAACAAGATCTTAAGTGAAGGTTCACCAACATTTAAAGATCACTATCTTTATTCAACTACAGCCAACTTCCTTTTTACAACTAAGTGTCTCGTTCTGTCTCGATTTATGTCTGTCA
The DNA here is from genome assembly GCF_027359595.1 of Prochlorococcus marinus str. MIT 0912. Lineage (NCBI taxonomy): Bacteria > Bacillati > Cyanobacteriota > Cyanophyceae > Synechococcales > Prochlorococcaceae > Prochlorococcus > Prochlorococcus marinus. Next base: position 1,524,763 of record NZ_CP114783.1, on the reverse strand, counting down.
AAGTTGCGGAGCTCAAACCAGGCAATTCTTTGGCCGCTGCAACAATTGTGGAGAATGGAACTCAATAATAGAGGAAAAAATTAATCAAAAATCAGATAAATCTATTTACAAAAAGATTAATTCTCCTAATGAGAAATCACCCTATCGTTCAGAACTAATAAGCCGTACAAAAAGCCAAATATTCGAACGCATTCGAACTGGATATGAAGAATTAGACAGGGTACTAGGAGGTGGTTTAGTACCTGGATCACTTGTACTAATTGGGGGAGACCCAGGGATTGGTAAAAGCACCCTTATTTTGCAAAGTGCGACTGAAATGGCTCATCAAAGATCAGTCCTATATGTGGCTGCTGAAGAATCTTCCCAACAAGTAAAACTCAGATGGAATCGCATTGAAGATTCTGAGTCCAATCTTCATTTGCTTGCAGAAACAGATCTAGAGCTAGTAATAAAAGAACTTAATTATTTAAAACCTGACGTTGCAGTTATCGATAGCATCCAAGCTTTGCATGATCAAAATTTATCAAGTTCCCCTGGCTCAGTAGCTCAAGTAAGAGAATGTTCAGCAGCTCTTCAGCGAATTGCTAAACGAGAAAACATTTCTCTTCTGATTATTGGTCACGTTACAAAGGATGGAATGTTAGCCGGACCAAAAGTTCTTGAGCATCTTGTCGATGCAGTACTTACTTTTGAAGGTGATCGATTTGCTTCTCACAGACTGTTAAGAGGGGTGAAAAATCGCTTTGGTGCAACTTGTGAGCTTGGGGTCTTTGAAATGCACACAAATGGATTAGCAGAGGTATCTAATCCAAGCGAATTATTTTTAAGCAAAACCTCTGCACCTGGAATTTCAACAATTGTTACTTGTGAAGGGACAAGACCATTGGCCATTGATATACAAGCACTTTTAAATCCAACGAGTTACGCAAGTCCAAGAAGAACTACCACTGGTGTTGAAATAAATAGGCTTCATCAAATCTTGGCAGTTCTAGAAAAAAATATGAATCTATCACTCTCTAGATATGATTGTTATCTAGCTGTTGCTGGAGGATTAGAAGTTGAAGAGCCTGGTGCTGACCTAGGAATAGCTGCTGCAATAGTTTCGAGCTTTAAAGATATTGAACTTAAAGAAGGTGTAGTATTTATAGGAGAGATAGGTCTAGCTGGTCAATTACGATTGGTCAGACAAATGCAACAACGAATTAATGAAGTTGTTAGACTTGGATATAAGAAATTAATTATCCCTGATGGAATAGATACAAATGATTTTGAAACAAATCAAAAGTTAGAAATATTAAAAGCTTCTAATATTAATCAAGCTTTAATCTATGCTTTAAATAATAGTTAATCCATCCTTTAATTAGTTATAAATAAACATCAACATTTCCTCTACCAGTAGTCTTAAGCCAATTCTCTATATCTAGATATCCTCCTGGATATAAACGAACAGCTTTACTCCAAACCTCAGCTGCCTGATCGAACCAGATATCACCCTCATCTTGATTGCCATTTCTTTGAGCCATTCTGCCTCTTTTTTCATAAATTAATCCCATATTTTTTAAGCAAGATGGCTGTTTGGGATTTTGTCCCAAAGCTTTTTTATATGTATTTAGTGCTCTCTCTTCATCTCCATTACTCATATAAATTATAGCCATGTTTTTCAATGTCTCTCCTCTATCAACTTGATTATCCTCAAGTTTTAAGCTCTCTTCGTAATACTCAAGAGCCTCTGAGTAATCTCCATCATTTTGAGCTGCTAAACCTTTTCTGTAATAAAGATAGGCTTCTTTTTCTTTAGAGGCGATTGGCATCACTTTTACTATTCCCTCAGCCATCTTCGTGAAGGCCTTATCAAGAAAATTGTCTTTGTTTTGGCTTCTAGGCACGATTGAACCAATATCAATAGATATAATTATATCCTGCCTGGAAATAGAAAAAATGTATATAAATGATGAAACTAATTTTTATGTATTAATAAATTATTAAATGAATGCAAGATGCTTTTAATTTATTAACTTTAGGATAAGTATCCACAATTTATATTCCCTTGAGCAACAAAAAGATTGCCCATAGCAAAAATTCAATTCTGCTTGATGTAGATGGAATGAAATGCGGCAGTTGTGTGCAAGCCGTTGAAAAATTACTTAAAGGCCACCCAAATATAAAAAATGCAAGCGTTAATTTAGTTACAAAAACGGCTTTTGTAGAAATTAAAGAACCTAATATTTCCCTGTCCGATGTGATACAAACTCTTACATCAAAGGGTTTTCCATCAAGGGAAAGAGCTTATCAAACGATTTCAAACTATGCCGAACTAGAAACAAACGAAAATCGGAACTTGTGGGATAAATGGCGTCAACTAATAATTGCCACTTCATTACTGATCCTATCTGGGTTGGGACATTTAATAGAGGGTCAACAAATATCCTTTCCACTTATTGGTTCCTTACCTTTTCATGCTGCACTCGCAACATTTGCTTTATTAGGCCCTGGTAAATCGATCATAAAAGCAGGTCTTAAATCAGCAATCATGCTCACACCGACTATGGATACCTTAGTCAGCCTTGGTGTGTTGAGTGCTTATATAGCTAGCATAATTGCTTTAGTTTGGCCAACAGTTGGCTGGCCATGTTTTTTCAATGAACCAGTAATGCTACTTGGGTTTGTTTTATTAGGCCGTTTTTTAGAGGAACGAGCACGAACCAACACAGGCACAGCATTAAAAGAATTAGCAAAATTACAACCCGAAACGGCCAATCTGATTTTAGAAAATAATGAAATTCGTGAAATCAGAATAGGTGCCTTAAGACCAGGAGAGAAAATTCAATTATTAGCAGGGGATAGGATCCCAGTTGATGGTTTGGTTATTAAAGGAAATTCGGCTGTAGATGTTTCAAGTTTAACTGGTGAGTCTTTGCCTCTTGAAGCTGCACCAGGAGTCGAACTTCCCTCTGGGAGCCTGAATTTAGAATCAACAATTACTTTAGAAGTTCAAAAAATAGGTTCTGAGACTGCAATAGCTAAAATAATAAGTTTGGTTGAAGAGGCACAAGCTAGAAAAGCGCCAATTCAAGGATTAGCAGACAAGGTGGCAGGCATATTTTGCTATGGAGTAACAACTCTTGCTTTAATAACTTTTCTTTTTTGGTGGAAGATAGGTACGAGGATATGGCCCGAAGTTTTAGAAGTCTCTAATACAGGTTTCATGCAAAGTCATCATTTACATGATCATTTAATTAATACACCTCAAACACCCATTGGACTCTCATTTCAATTATCAATAGCTGTTTTAGTTGTGGCCTGTCCATGTGCTCTAGGACTAGCTACACCTACGGTAATAACAGTTGCCTCCGGGGAAGCTGCTAAACGAGGATGGTTATTCAAGGGTGGGGATGTTATAGAAATGGCATCAAAAGTAAGTCAAATTATTTTTGATAAAACAGGGACACTTACGATTGGACGACCTTTAGTTGTTGGCTGCTGGGAAAACAAGGAGTCAGAAAAAAATTTCATGCTCAAATTGGCGGCAAGCATTGAACAAGATAGTCGGCATCCGCTAGCACAAGCAATTATTCAAGAAGCACAAAAAAAAGAAATTAAGCTAGAAAAAGTGACAACAACAACTACCTATGTAGGGAAGGGATTATCTGGCAAAATTAATAATTTAGAAGGACTTATAAGAGTCGGAACTCCCGAATGGATAAAGAATGAAGGAATTGAATGGAATGAAATGATTGAAAATCATTTCATTCTTTCACAAACGAAAGCCCAATCAATAGTTGCTGTAGCTTTGGAGGACAAATTATTAGGTTTTTTCTTGATTGATGACCAAGTAAGAAAAGATGCTTTCCTATCAATTAATAAATTACGCTCAAGAGGTTTTTCATTAAGTTTGTTCAGTGGTGATAGAAATTCCGCAGTTTTATCTTTAGGGGAAAAATTAGGGTTCAGTGCAAAACAAATTGAATGGCAAATGTTACCTTCAGACAAACTAAATAAGTTGAACTTATTAAAAAATAATGGTTTGGTTGCGATGATAGGTGATGGCATTAATGATGCACCAGCTCTTGCTGCCGCAGACTTGGGCGTAGCGATAGGAACAGGCACTCAAATAGCTCAAGATTCTGCTGATCTAGTCCTACTTGGAGAAAACTTGGAAGCACTTCCAAATGCCTTACAGTTATCAAAACAAGCAATGCAAAAAATAAAACAAAACCTTGCATGGGCCTTTGGATACAACTTAATTGCTTTACCAATCGCTGCAGGATTACTTTTACCATCTTCTGGCTTATTACTATCTCCTCCCTTGGCGGCTTTACTTATGGCTTTGAGCTCTATAAGTGTTGTATTTAATGCTTTATCTTTGAAGTCAAAATGAAGGGAAAATTTATTGTTTTTGAGGGTATTGATGGCTCTGGAAAAACCACTCAAATCAATCAATTATCGCAATGGATTGTTAATACAGGCATCATTCCTGAAAACAATCAATTAGTTATCACTAGAGAACCTGGAGGGACTAATTTAGGAAAATCTATAAGATCGCTGCTACTAAATACTTCTAAAGGAAAAAGCCCAGATTCTATTACTGAGCTTTTGCTTTATGCCGCAGATAGATCACAACATGTAAATGAAATTATACGCCCAGCTTTAAATAAAGGGAATTGGGTAATAAGCGATAGATTTTGTGGTTCCACAATTGCTTATCAAGGTTATGGAAGAAAATTAGATATAAAGTTAATTAAAGATCTAGAAATGATTGCTACACAAGGTATTTCTCCAGATATTACATTTCTGCTAGACATACCAGTTGAAGAAAGTATAGAAAGAAGAATAAATATAAAAGATGATCGAATAGAAAAAGAAGGTAGAGAATTTTTATTAAATGTTTCTCTAGGCTTTCAAGCTTTGTCAGAAGACAGAAAATGGAAAAAAATATCTGCTAGTAACTCTAAAGAAAATATCATGTCCGAAATTAAATCTGAGGTAAAGAAGTTAATACAATACGAGTAAAATGAATGATTTCAAAAATATATATGGGCAGGATTTAGCAATTGAAATTTTAAAGTCTGCTATTCAAAAAGAACATGTTTCTCCTGCTTATTTGTTCTCTGGACCAGAGGGAGTTGGAAGAAAAAAAACTGCTAAAATTTTTATTAGAGCTCTTCTTGAAAAGAATCAAGACAAAGAAAGTACAAAAAGGAAAATAGAAAGTAATAATCATCCTGACTTATTATGGATAGAACCATCTTATTTAGTCCAAGGTAAAAGTATTTCTCAGACACAAGCAAGGTCAGAAAGTTTAAGAATGAAATCACCTCCGCAAATCAGGCTAAATCAAGTTAAAGAAATAATAGAATTTCTTGGGAAAAAGCCATTTGAATCAGAAAGAAGCATAGTGATAATTGAAGATATTGAAAAAATAAATGAATCTGCATCCAATGCGTTATTAAAAACTCTTGAAGAGACAAATACAGGGTTATTTATTCTTATCACTCAAAGATCAGAAAAATTACTATCCACAATTAGATCAAGGTGTCAGATAGTCCCATTTATAAGATTGAATCATAATCAAGTCAGTAAAATTATTGAACAATTAGAAGTAGGTAGAGAAATAGACGATATTCCCACTGACAAAATTAGAGAATTGATCGATTTTTCATATGGATCACCCGGACGATATCTAATTAACCTTCAATCTTGGTTATCCATCTCCAGTCCGTTGAGAAACAAGCTAGAAGCCAAATTAAATACTCAAATTGAGTCATTACAATTAGCAAAGGAAATCACCGATGAACTAGATATAGAGCAACAACTATGGATCATTGATTTCCAACAATATAAGGCTTGGATAGAAGAAAGAAATTCAAATGTGGTTAAACAATTCGAAGAGCTTAGAAAGCAATTACTTAAATATGTACAACCGCGACTTGCTTGGGAGGTAACTTTATTAGAAATACAATTGATCGGCTAAGCAATAACCCTTTCATCTGAATTATTTTTAGAAGAGTTAGATTCTCTCGATTGAGTTATTAATGCTTGAATTTCACTTATTTTTTCTCCAATTGGTAATTCCAAGCAATATCCTGCACCATATACAGTTTTAATGAATCTTGGTTTTCTTGGATCAGGTTCAAGCTTGGTTCTCAAATGCCTTACATGTACTCGTATGGTTTCAATATCGTCATCAGGTTCATAACCCCAAACTTCTTTGAGTATTAGTGAAGGTGCAACTGTCTGGCCATGCCTTTGCATCAAACAATGGAGCAGTTCAAATTCTAAATGAGTCAAACGAACGGGAGATTCAAACCAAATAGCCTCAAATCTTTCAGGAACAAGTGTAAGGGGACCGTAATTGAGTATTTCTTGCTGATTATTACTACCTAATGGAGCACGATTTGTTCTTCTTAGTAAGGCCTTTATCCTGACTTGTAATTCCTCGAGATCAAATGGTTTAGTTATGTAATCATCTGCGCCAGAATTAAAACCCGTTACTTTGTCCTTGATACCTCCCAAGGCAGTGATCATAAGAATAGGTATACCTGATGTTCTCTCATCTCTTCTTAAACGTTGACAAAGAGTTAGACCATCAACTTTTGGAAGCATTAAATCAAGAAGAATTAGATCAGGCGCGTACTGGAGAGCGAGTGCTTGACCCTTGATACCATCCTCAGCTTTTTGGACATCAAAACCTGTGTGCTCAAGGTGCCCAGCAACCAGATCTCTCATGTCTTGGTCGTCTTCAATGAGTAAAATGCAAGGCTTCATTAATAATTGCCCAAGTTAGAAAGTACCCGCTGTAGCGATTACTAAAGATTCATATGATTCTCTCAAAATTTTGTTTTTATTGCAGAATTCAAAAAATACGGTTTCCTATAGCTTAATCGACAAGATCAAAGTCTATCACTGATTTTTTAAGCCTTAAAAGAGGAAAAGAAGCTGGCCTGTCTTTAGAAAGTCTTCCGATTCCAAGGCTCAACTGTTAAGGAATTCTCAAAACTTTCATGAAAAACGTTAATAAAAAATCGTGAGATTGGTTTTATTTCTAAAATCAAAAAATATTTTTTGAAGTTAAAAGTAAAAAAAACTATTCTCAGCAATCAACCAATACACATCTAGTCTTCTCAAAATCCCTTTTAGGGAGATGAGTCAATTGCTCTTCACTCCTTTTTACTCTTTCTAAGAACTCCCCGGGCGGGATTCGAACCTGCGACCAATCGGTTAACAGCCGATCGCTCTACCGCTGAGCTACCGAGGATTACAACATTAAGAACTTACCCTTGCTAGCTACCTAAGGGCAAGTGATTTTAATTCTTGGAACACTTTTGACCCAGAATTCCAATTACTAAGACATCCATTTTTAACAATTGCCGCCTTATCACAAAAATTTAATTCCTCCAATCGATGTGTGACCCATATTGCAGTTATTGGATCGGATGAGGAACTTGTCAATTTCTTAATAACATTCAAAACTGAAGTTTGACTTTTAGGATCCAATAGTGCTGTCGGCTCATCAAGTAAAAGTAAATTAGAATTGCTGACAATTGCTCCAGCAAGAGCTAAACGCTGCTTCTGGCCACCACTCAAAGTGTGAATAGGTCTGTCTAACATTTCTCCTAACTCCACTTTATCAAGAGCGGATTGAATCAAATCCAATAAATTTCTATCCTTAACGGTTTTTGGAACGCTAAGCATCAACTCACTTTTACAGGTTGGCATAAGCAATTGATGGTCTGGATTTTGATAAACCATGGATGGTCTAAGAGAACAAAAAATGTTTCCGCTTTTAGGACGAATTGCACCACTGATTAGGCGAAACAAAGTGCTTTTTCCACTTCCATTTTCACCTACCAGCATCCACAAACCAGGTTTTACAATTGAAAAAGAGCATTGATCAATAACCTTGACTCCATTGGGCCAAGAAAAAGAAACATTATCAAATTGCAAATAGCCACACCCAGTTTGTTCCAAAATTAAATCACTCCAATGTTTTTTTAATTCTGAAAAGAGAATCCTGGAGGTTTACTAGTGCTACTACTTGTCTTTTCATAAATTTGTACAGCTGTAATTTCACTAACAAGAACAGTAATTTTCTTATCTTCAACTTTTTCACAAGTCAACTCTAAAAGCCTTTCATTACCTTTTCGAATAGAATCTATTACTTCAGAGTAAAGCCTTTGAGCATCTCCATGCTCTTTTCTCTGTACTACCAAAGGCATAGGACTTAATTTAATAGTAAGCTCGATACAATACACTTGTTTAGAAATCCTTATTACTAGATAATTCTTACAAATAAAAACGGAAGAAGTGAAAAATATGTTAATAATAATATTTTATTTAATTATTACATGTATAAAGATCCCAATTATTAGTTTTCTTAATTGCATTGCAATTAGTTAGATTTCTTTCGTCAAAAGTTTTGATTTGTTTTCGTGCATACCAATTTAAACTTGGTCGCTCAAAACTATTTTTAATATAAATTTTTTGATTAGGGAAGTCAGATATGAATTCAGCTACCGGCCTTACATCCCAATTCTCATTTATTTCCCATAACCAAAATTTAGAACTTACAAAAAATAATAAACCAATAATGCTTCCAAAAATAATTCCCACAAAACCAAATTTTCTAATATTCTTTCGTGCATTAGATAATAATAATCCCCCAACAAACCAAGCCAAACTAATGGAGAATATTGCATTCAAATAACCTTCTTCAAAGTTGAGAATGTTTAATTTAACTAATAAGCAAAATGCAACTAAGCACATTCCAATAAAAGACAATACATAAGGAATATTTCTTAATAATTTTCTAGCTAAAATATAATGATTCTCTTTTCTTTGAATTAACCAAGATACTGGGGGGCCGCATGCTAAAGCGAAAGGCAACCAAAATGGATGGATATACCAAGGAAGTTGCATTTTTAAAGGTAAAATACTTCCTGCAATAATTATCTGTGTACTAAAGGTCCAAACGCCCCAACGAGTATTAAGGCTACAGCATGCCCACAAAAAACCAATTGGCCATACAAGAATCCAAGGCCAGCCACCTTCAAATACTTCAATTATTGGTACCAGAACACCTAGCTCACTTCCTGATCCCTTTTCAAATAAAACTCTTCCTGCTCCATCACCCCACCATAGCCAGAAAGCTCCTGAACCATATGAAATAATGTTCCATACATGCCAAGCAAAACCTGGAATTACTCCATAAAAGAACCAAGACAATGCAAGATTATTAAAATATTTTTTTGATTTATATTCCCAGATTAAAGGTAATAAAGATGCAAATAGTGCAGGAATAATTACAGGAGCTTTAAGTAAAAGCATAAAGCTACAAGCAAATCCAGCTCCTAAGAAATTAAATTTAGTAGACCTATTATTCTTTATTGATGATAAGCAAAACCATAAAAGTGCAATAGCACTAAGCTGAGTTCCATCCAACATTGCCATTCTTCCATATCTAATAATTGGCAATAAAGTCAATAGAATTGCTGATGTAGTAATACACGCCAAGCGATCTTTAGGACGTAAATTCCACTGAATCAGTCCACCCAATGGAACAACAAAAGTAGAAAAAAATGCTGGGAAAAATCTGATACAAAACTCTGAGGGTAATAAATCAAATCTATTTTGGAAATTTTGACTTATTCCAATACCAAAAGATATTATCCAATGCAATCCAGGGGGTTTGTTCAAATAAGGTTTGTCCCAGATCGAGGGAAGCAATCGATCTAGTCCACTTTTTTGGTTTAATTCCAATGCAACTCGTGCGACAGTTGCTTCATCAAAATCTCTTAAAGGCAGATTGCCCAAAGAGACAAATACAATTCCACAAGCTATGGTCCAAAAAAGAAAAATCCAAACAATTGGTGGCCTATAGTTGTGGGAAATGCTCTGAGTCAATATCAAAAAATTATTCCATCTATTTATATCTCTAAAAGGCCAATAAAGCTTTTGAATACCAAATTTTCAAGCATTATTAAAAAAGAATTGAATTATTAAATAACTTTTGCCTAGAAACTGATTTAAGTTTTTAAAATAACATCATGCCAATTGCTAATGACATAACTGCTTTAGTTGGCCAAACTCCTTTGGTCAAACTAAATCGATTACCTAATAAATTTAATTGTAGAGCGGAAATTATAGCCAAATTAGAAAGTTTCAATCCGACAGCATCCGTAAAAGACCGTATAGCTGGTGCAATGGTTAAATCAGCAGAAAAAGAGGGCACCATCAAACCAGGACATACTGTTCTTATTGAACCAACTAGCGGCAACACAGGAATTGCATTGGCCATGGTTGCAGCAGCAAAAGGTTATCGGCTCATACTTACAATGCCTGACACAATGAGTACTGAGCGACGCTCAATGTTAAGAGCATTTGGAGCAGAGCTTCAACTAACTCCTGGGAAAGAGGGAATCCAAGGCGCTATTCAGCTAGCAAAGGAATTGGTAGCCTCCATACCTAATTCATATTTACTTCAGCAATTCGATAATTTATCCAATCCTGCAATTCATGAAAAAACAACCGCTGAAGAAATTTGGGAAGATTGCGAAGGCAGAATTGATGCATTAATTGCTGGAGTAGGAACAGGAGGAACCATCACAGGTTGCTCAAGATTTTTAAAACAAAAAAATCCAAAAATCAAGGTTTTTGCCGTAGAACCTTCATCAAGCCCTGTTCTGTCAGGAGGGAATCCTGGATCTCATGCGATACAAGGCATTGGAGCTGGTTTCATTCCTGATGTATTAGACATGGATCAAATTGATGAAGTTATAAGAATCGATGATAATGAAGCAATGGACATAGGAAGAAGGCTTGCCAAAGAAGAGGGTTTGCTAAGTGGTGTTAGCAGTGGCGCTGCAGTAGCAGCTGCTTTAAAAATAGGTAATCAAACTGAGTTTGCGAATAAGCGATTGGTAGTTATCCTGCCTAGTTTTGGTGAAAGATATCTCTCAACAACTATGTTTACTTCCATCCCCGCAAACCCAGTCAAAGGGAATGAATACCTCTAAATAAAAAAATAAACATTCAACAATGAGAAAAGATCCATATCAAATATTGAAAGTTCATCCCAATGCAAAACTAGAAGAGATTAAAAAAGCATATAGAAATCTTGTAAAGATACATCACCCAGACAAAGGAGGAGATTCAACAGTCATGCTCGAAGTCAACTCAGCATGGGAAATATTAAAGAAAAAACATAAAGATTTTAATTTAAATACAGTTAATAATTCACCAGCTTATAACCAGAATGAATACAAAAGAGAAGCTAATAATTACTCTCAATCTGAAGAGATAAAGAAATGGTTCCAGAATATATACTTACCCATAGATAAATTATTAGGACAAATAATTAATCCTTTAGGTTCAAAAATAAGAGATTTATCAGCTGATCCTTATGATCAAATATTAATGGATTCTTTTTGCCTATATCTTGAGAAAAGTAAAAACAAAATAACTAAGATTAATAAAATATATACATCTTTTGCAAGTCCCACAATTATAAGGGATTTCAGCTTAGATCTTTATCATTGTTTATCACATGTTGAGGATGGTATTAATGAATTAGAACGCTATACAATGGGCTATGTAGACAATTACCTCCATGATGGAAAGGCAATGATTGCTATTGCTAAGAAAAAAAGAAAATTTTTACAAAGTAATAAAAAAGAATGGCTTATTCTATAGTTTCATATTTTTTTTCATTTATTAATATGAGACTATATGATCAGATTTTACCCAAATATCAGGGACTGGTCTTCTCCACCTAACTTGACAATAGTCTCCTTTAATCAATAAAATTTCTCCAGGCCCTTGAAAAATATATTCAGGTAAATTATTATCGCTAGCTTTAGATTCTAAGCTATTAGAATATTTTTCACGATCGACTTTTATAAGATCTCCTTTTCTTAATTTCTTTTGTATCTTTGGAGGTGATTGTGAATCATCTGCTTTTCCGGTTTGTTCAGACATTTTTAATAATTAATAAAAAAGAGTAATGACTTAATTCAAATATTCAAATGAAGAATAGCAGTTAAAACAAAATGGTAAAAATCATGCTATTAATCAATCGCAAATTCCATAAAGCGAATATTCTTGATCGATCAATATCATAAGTTAATCAAAATCCCTCTAAGCTGATCAAATCTAATTAGAGAAATCTTGAAATTACTACTTACTGGATGCACTGGTTTTATTGGGCGGGAATTAATTCCTTTGCTAATCAAAGAAGGGCACAACCTCACAGTCATATCTAGACAATCCAAAGAAAAATTAAAAGCGATAGCTGATGAGCAAAGCATCAATGTCATAAAAATGAATCCAGCTGAGTCTTCTTCTTGGGATAACGAAGAAATTCAAAACTCTCTTAAAAGCTGCGAAGGAGTTATAAATCTCGCTGGCGAACCAATTGCTGAAAAAAGATGGACAACTGATCACTGTAAAGAAATTACAAATAGTCGCATAAAGACAACAAAGAATCTGATTAAAAACCTCAGGAATCTAAGAAAACCGCCAAAAGTTCTTATTAATGCATCGGCAATTGGTTTTTATGGATCACATGCCCAAACTGAATTCACTGAAGAAAATATTCAGGGTGAAGATTTTCTAGCAAATCTCTGTAAAGAATGGGAATCTATTGCGAGAGAAAAACCAAGAGCAACTCGACTTTTAATTGTCAGAATTGGAATTGTATTGGCTAAAGATGGCGGAGCACTTGGGAAAATGCTTCCCATTTTTAGAGCTGGTCTTGGAGGTCCCATAGGGGATGGAAAACAATGGATGAGCTGGATACATAGAACAGACCTTTGTAATCTCATTAACGAAAGTCTAAAAAATTCTGCTTGGTCAGGTGTCGTCAATGGGGTCGCACCAAATCCTGTAAGAATGAGTGAGTTCTCTAATTCACTTGGTAAATCACTTGGCAGACCAAGTCTTATCGCAGTTCCTGGGCCAATCTTGAAGTTACTTTTAGGAGATGGAGCTCGTGTGGTTTTAGAAGGACAAAATGTACAACCTCAAAGATTGAATAAACTCAAATTTAAATTCAGTTTTCCCTCAATTAAAGTCGCTTTTAAAGATATTTTAACTTAAAAATTTTTTATGGAATCTAATCAAACATCAAAGATCTAACCAATTCTTTATTTTAAGTAATGTTTTCCAATTAGGTTTCCGTGAAAGGCCATCTTCAAATGATTCTTTTAATTCTTTTTCTAATTCAGGAAGAACGAACATAGCCCTTTTCACATAATCAATATGATCTCTAACTCCTTTAGAATTAGTCTCTAACAATGCAAGACTTAAATTAATTCTTGACTGTGGATCTTGACCGTTAAGTTTCACGGCATACCTTGCAGATCGCAACGCTTCCTGAGGCAAATCACATAACAACTGCAGCCAAGACAAGCATGTCCATGCAGCAGCATTATTTGGAGTAGTAGAAGTTATTTTCTGAAAATCTTCAATCAATTCATCAGCCGGTGAACCAGCTTTATAGCGATTTAGGGCCTCTTCAAAAAGACTTTCCTCTGATTGATCCATTGTTAATTTTTAAATTCTTTTAGTTAAAGTTAAACAGCAAAGGAACTTCCACAGCCACAAGTTTGTGATGCATTGGGATTAGTAAAGTTAAAGCCTCCACCAATTAAATCTGTACTGAAATCTAACTGCATGCCATATATATACAAAAGACTCTTAGGATCACAAATCACTTTAAAAGAGCTGCTTCCTACTGAATATTCATAAACTTCATCATCTTTTTGAATATCATCAACAGACACAAAGTCCATCGTGTAACTCATACCACTGCATCCTCCTGAACGCACTCCAACTCTCAATAATTTCCCTGAACCTTGTTCTTTGCAAAGTCTAGACAACTGATCCAATGCGGGAGTGGTAATAAGTACTCCCTTGCCATCTTGAGCTTTATGAGTTTCGGGCGGTGCGTTTGATTCACTCATTGTTTTTTCCGTACTTTAATAACACTCTATTAATTATATTCGATTTTAAAAGTGCCAAAAACGAGTTTTTATTCATAGAGTTAGTGTATCCATCTAATTAAACGAGTGAAAATCGCAATAATAGGTGCAGGTTTAGCAGGATTGACTGCTGCAGTTGACCTTGTTGATGAAGGACATGAGGTCGACCTATATGAGGCAAAACCATTTATTGGAGGTAAAGTTGGAAGCTGGGAAGATTCCGATGGCAATCATATAGAGATGGGCTTGCATGTGTTCTTTTTCAACTATGCCAATCTGTTTGCCTTAATGAGAAAAGTAGGGGCATTTGAAAATCTTTTACCAAAAGACCACACTCACCTTTTTGTTAACAAAGGCGGTGACATCAAGTCACTTGATTTTCGATTTTTTGCAGGAGCTCCGTTCAACGGTCTAAAAGCTTTCTTCACTACACCTCAATTAAATTGGATTGACAAGCTAAGGAATGCTCTTGCTCTTGGGACAAGTCCAATTGTAAGAGGGCTTATTGACTATGAGGGGGCGATGAAAACAATACGCTCACTAGATTCCATAAGCTTTAAACAATGGTTTCTAAACCATGGAGGAAGCCTAAATAGTATCGAAAGGATGTGGAATCCTATTGCATATGCTCTGGGATTCATTGATTGCGAAGCTATTTCAGCAAGATGCATGCTTACCATCTTTATGATGTTTGCTTCAAAAACAGAGGCATCCAAGCTCAACCTATTGAAGGGCTCACCACACAAATGGCTCACGAAGCCAATACTCGATTACATTGAACAAAGAGGTGGAAAACTTCACTTAGAGAATATTGTTAAAGAAATTCATTCAGAGGATTCCGACCAACCATCCGTGACTGGATTAACTCTTCAAACTCCAAATGGTGAACAAAAAATTCAAGCAGACAAATATTTAGCTGCTTGCGATGTATCTGGTATTAAAAGAATAATTCCTAGATCATGGAGACGTTTTAAAGAGTTTGACTCACTTTTCAATCTTGATGCTGTACCAGTCGCAACAGTACAACTTAGATACGATGGCTGGGTAACAGAGATTAATAATGAAAAAGCTCAAATAAATCTAAAAAGTCCATCTGGGTTAGACAATTTGCTATACACAGCCGATGCTGATTTCAGTTGTTTTGCTGATTTAGCCTTATCAAGCCCAGAAGACTATAAAAAAGATGGTCAGGGCTCACTACTTCAATGTGTGTTAACGCCTGGAGATCCCTGGATAACCAAGCCCTCAGATGAAATTGTAAAACATACTGATCTACAGGTCAGGACACTTTTCCCTTCTTCAAAAGGCTTGAAGCTTTTATGGAGCAATGTGGTCAAAGTTTCTCATTCTCTCTACAGAGAGGCACCTGGAATGGAGCCATATAGACCAGATCAAAAAACTTCTTTTAGTAATTTCTTCTTAGCAGGCAGTTACACAAAACAGGATTACATTGACTCTATGGAAGGAGCAACAATGAGTGGGCATCTTGCTGCTTCAGCAATGCTCTCAAAGTCTGTTTCACTAGCAAAAAATTCTTCGGTTGCTTAAGAAATGGGAAAGTGGCTTGATCACACAGTGATAAGTGAAATTCATGCTCCAGTTGAACTTGTCTGGAAGTTTTGGAGTGATTTAGATTCGATGCCTTTGTGGATGACTTGGATTGAATCGGTTAAGACAGTCGATGAAAAAACCTCGACACTTCCTGATTTAACGGAGTGGACACTTGCAGCTAATGGCTTTCGTTTTAAATGGAAAGCTCAAATCACTGAAAGAGTAGAAGCAGAGAAATTGGAATGGAAATCAGTTGGTGGTTTACCTACCAAGGGGTCAGTACGGTTTTACAATGAAGAGAGCACTAAAACTGTGGTTAAATTAAAAATATCTTATGAATTACCTCAAGTTTTAGCAAATCTAATGAAAGCAAATATTCTTGGAGGAATGGTCACGAAAGAATTACAAAAAAATCTTGATGGATTTAAAGAACTTGTCGAAAAATCTGCATAAATTTAATTAAATTTTAGTTCCAAACAAGCTTTTAATAATCCATCTAGATCATGCGGTGAAGCCTCGTTATCAGGTTTTCTAATAAGGTTGTTACAGCTAATAGTTGTTTGGGGTCCAATCGAAACAAGTTTAATCCTTTCGATTAATGTCAACCAATTTTCACCAAAGTATTTTTTTAATAAACTGACAGTATTTTTTACTGTTTTACCACTAGTAAAGGCAATAATATCTATTTCCCCACTTTTCAAAGCCTCTATAGTCTTTTGAGGCATATCTTTAGGACAAGAAGATTCATAAGCAGCTACTTCAGTAACCTCTGCTCCTTTTAATTTAAAAGAGTCAGATAATATTGATCTACCTCCAGTTTGTACTCTCGGAATAAATAGTTTTAAACCTTTTTGATTCTGAGGGAAATATTCAACCAAGCTATCTGCAACAAAACTAGGAGGAACAAAACTAATCTTTGCATCAATATCTGATAACAAAGAAGCTGTTTTTCTACCGACAGCAGCAATTTGAATAGTCTCGGAAATTTTTGATAAAGATAATCCTATTTCTTTCAGTCTATCTTCAACATTTCTAACACCATTTGCGCTAGAAAAAATTATCCAGTCAAAGGTTGTAATTTCCTTTAAGGCATCATCTAAAGGAGCCCAGTCATCTGGAGGTCCAATCATTAATGAAGGAAGATCGAATACCTCAGCTCCATTTTCTCGAAAGATCTTACGAGCCTCTGAAGTCTGTTCTTGGGCACGAGTAATAATTATCTTCTTGTCGGTTAAAGGCATTTCTATATGCTTCTTTCTAGGAAGTCTAAAGAATCACTATGCAGTTATTTAAACAATGATAAGGTTTTTCTTGAGTCTAGATTATCTATTAAACAATTTTCAATCAGTAAATTCTTGACTTGATTTTTTATCAACTTCCTTTTGAACTATTTTTGATTGCAAAATACGACTTAAAATTTGAGTTTGTGCTTCCTCTATTTGACTAGGACTATAAGCTAAAGGGATAGAGTCATGAATGGTTTTCTTTATTTTATCATATAAATATGGACATCCATATATAATAATTCCTGATAATCTTTCCTCAATTTCTAAATTTTTTATAGCGTCTATCCAATGATCATTATGATATTCTAATCCTATAAATGGTTTACCTCTTACAAAAAGCTGAACAAGAATTTTACTATTACGAAATTGCCCTAATTCTAACAATTTTTTATTATTATCTTGCCATGGACTGATGCCAAGTGGATGTATAATCAAATTTCTAAAGCCTACTGCTTTGGGTAAATTTAATGCAGGTAAAAATTTATTAGAAACTTGATCAAAATTATCAATCTGTATAAGGTTAATATCATTAACCTTAGCTTTTATAGTACTTTCTCCTCTGACAAAAAGTGAATTTCTTATTATAGAATTACTAAATCTATAAGCATCAAATAGAAATTTATTCTTAACATCTTCATGCCTCAATTCTTTTTTTTCTAAATCATTTTCATTACCAATTAAATCAAGTTGTTTTTTTCTTCTTTCTCTAGATGTATGTAACCTTTCTAAAGAAATTTTTTCTGAATAAAAAGCATCAGTTAGAGAATCAATTGCCTCATCAATATCTTTGGGCATCATAATCAAATCAATTCCTGCTTCAAAAGCCATAACTGCAGATATACCACTACTATATTTATTAGATATTGCATTCATAACCAAGGCATCACTGACAACTAAACCATCATATTTTAATTTGATACGCAACAAATCAGTAACCAATCTTTTTGAAAGTGTTGCCGGGTAAATAGGATCAATTTTCGATAAAAGTAAATGACCGATCATGATACTATTGACTCCTTCATTGATTAAAGATCTAAAGGGAATTAACTCAAATTTCTCTAATTCAGATAAGTCATTCTCTATTTCTGGAAGATCCAAGTGCGAGTCAATTTCGGAATTACCATGCCCAGGAAAATGTTTTGCGCAAGTAAGCATTTTTGATTTAGAAACACCCCTATGAAAAGCACAAGTTAAACTTGTGACTGGTTCAGTTTCTTCTCCCCAAGCTCTTAGATTAATAACCGGATTATTTGAATTGTTATTGATATCACAGACTGGTGCTAATAGCCAATTTAAACCAATATATTTTGCTTCTTTACCAGTAAAATAACCGATTTTCTCAGCAATAGAAATTGCTAAATTGTGATCTTTTTTATAAATCTGAGCGATACCCATTGGAGGAATAAACTTTGTTCCTCCATAAAATCGTTGACCTACACCTTCCTCAATGTCAGCACATAAGAGAAGAGGTTTACCAGACCATTTTTTTAAAACATTGCAACGAATTTCTAATTCTTTTACAGTTCCTCCTAAAAAAATAACTCCACCAACTCCTTCTTCTAAAAGTCTCTTAAGATTTGAATTAGATTCTTCTAAGTTGGGATATAAACGTTGCGAATCAAGATTAAATCCACTGGCTCTTACTATAAATAATTCAGCAACTTGTCTTCTAAGATCAGATTTATTCATCAAAAATATCGATTAATCTATAAGTCTTTACTTTTACGTTCAAGTTCTAATGAATGGAGAAGATCTAAAACTGCCGGACCTTTTGTCATACCTTTATCAATCTTAAAAACAAGCTCAGGAGATCGTCTCATTTGAAGCCTTCTAGCAAGCTCAGCACGAATAAATCTCTTTGCTTCCTCTAAACCCACTAGCACCTCAGCTTTGTTTTTCTCTTCGCCAAAAAGACTTACAAAAATTTTTGCATGCTGTAAGTCACCTGAGACCTCAACAGAGGTAATGGTAATCATAGCTTGATGAATTCTTTCATCTCTAACCCCATTAACTAAAAGTTCACTAACTTCTCTTTTGAGTAAAGCTGCTAATTTTTCTACTCTTCTTGAATTAGCCATATCTAAGTTATTGGGACAGGGAAAGCCATAGCCTTTAATAAGAAAATTATTGTCAGAAGTCCACTTACCAACGCCCCAACAAGAGCAATCGCTGTGATTGGATTACTACCTCGTTTAATTAATGGAGAAATTGCAGAGGTGAAAACTCCCAAAACTATTGTGATGAGATATTTGGGATATCTAGAAACATTAGAAAAAAACTCACCCATTTTTTCTCCAACAAAATACTGAATTAATAGCTACTCTGCTAACCATTTGAAGGAAAATAAAATGTTGGAACTTCATCAATTTAGGCACTCACCTTATTGCTTGAAAGTAAGAATGGCTTTGGCGGCAAAAAAGCTTGAATATCGAACCGTTGAGATAACTCCAGCCATAGGCCAAATAGATATCTTTCAAAAAACAGGACAAAAAAAATTACCCGTGCTTTTTGATAAGGAAACAACAATCCATGAATCAAGTTCAATAATACGACACTTAGAGAAAATTGAAATAGAACCAAAATTAATTCCAGAGTGCCCAAAGGAAGCTTCTCAGGCCCAAATAATTGAAAATTGGGCAGATACAACCTTGGCAAAATCTATAAAAATTGTCTTTTTGGAAGAGCTTACGACGAATCCAATATTGATTTCCGCTTTATTCACCAACGAAATTTCAGATTATATGCAAAAACTTCTTGTGAATATTCCTACAAAAATTGCTAGTCAGATTTCTGGATTAATAAACCAGAAAGAGAAAGAATCTCTAAAACAAAATCTAGAATATCTATCAAATTTAATTAATCATGAAAACTTTCTTATTGGAGACAAGCTTTCTATTGCTGATATATCTGTAGCATCACACTTATCACTACTTAAATTTCCAAATTCATCTGGAGAAAGTCTAAAAGGTAAAGGTTGCTCTTTATACATAAATAATCCAAGTCTTCAAAATCTTTTTAACTGGAGAGATATAATTGAAGATAAATTAACAACAACTAATCATAATTAGTCTTCCTAAGTATTAATTTAGATTTCTCTGTTTTAATCGGCAAAGAAATAATATTTTGCCCAGGTTGATTGTAAATTGCCTGAAATTGTTCTCCACAAATATTAATATCACTTAAATTTATCTCATTTTTTTGGTCAGATCCACATTTTTTAAACTCGGTTAACGTTTCGACCTGGCTAACTCTGCTCAATTCTGGTGTATGCAAAATTTGTAAAATTAATTCATCAGTAATAAAAATATTATTATCTATTTCTTCCTGACGTCTTCCTATGATTTTTGTCTCTAAATACCTGTCTTCAGTTAATTTAGCAAACTGACGATTAGGTGATTTAGGATCATTCTTTACTGATAAAAAACCACCAGTCTTTGAGCTCAAAGCATAAGACTGAGTGTTGTATTCACGGTCGGCAATTAAATTACCAAAGGTATTGTGAATAAATTTAGCTGAATGAATAATAGGTTCTTGATACTGATCACTTACTATCTGACTAGTAACATCCCATACCCCTTCAAACCAATCAGGGTAAATTAAATCATCTTTCAATCTTGGGCGCTTAATAGAAGAAGGAAAACGCCAATCAGGCCATATTAATTTGCGTTCAGAAAGCTTAGATGGTTGAAAATTATTTATTTCAAGAAAAGTTTCAGCAATCGCAGGACCTGCGTAAGTAAAAATAATTAAAATAGAAATCAAAAAAAGAAAAATTTCTGTCTCATGTCTGATCCGCTAATTAGAGAAATGGATAATTATGTTGTATTGGTTCCTGGCGAAAGTGAACAATTCCTAGATAAAGAACAAACTCTTTCATGGCTTCAATCTTGGTTAAATAAATTCGATTCATTACCATTAGATCTTGCATGCAAGTCCTCAATAGCAGAAGCTGCTCAACATTTGCTTGATACAGCCTGCGACCTTGAAATCAAAACAGGTTTTACAATTCAGTGGTACGCCGTTCGGCTTGAGTCTCCGGGTCAATAAGGATGCTTGGCAAATGTTCAACAATCATAGTTGCAACCTCATATGAAGATTGATCCTCAACTGCTATTCTCAAATCTGACTCTAAATATATTGGTTTTCTACTTTCATAAATCTGACTAAAAGTCTCAGCTAAATCATCCCCACGTAATAAAGGGCGTTTCTTTTTATCACTTTCTAATCGTTGAATGGAACGTTTCAAATCAAGATCTAACCAAATAACTATTCCTTGATGAAGAATGCCCCAGTTTTCAGACAAGGTTACTAAACCACCTCCAGTAGCAATTACAAGAGAATGATGTTGACTAATTTCTTTTAAAACTTGTTTTTCAACATCCCTAAAGACTTTTTCTCCATCTTTTTCAAAAATAGAAGAAATAGACTGCTTAGAAGCTTTTTCAATAACATCATCAGTATCAACAAAAGCATAATTGATCATTTTGGCTAAAACTGGTCCCGTTTGACTTTTGCCAGAACCCATCATTCCTATCAAAAATATATTTCGACCACCTAACTTTTCTTTAAGAGTTTTAGGGGTTGATTGGACAGCCATAAAGACAGAAGTAACTAAAAGTTATTAAGATGTGTTTTGATGTGAAAAATTTATGGAAGAAATCACATCCAATTTTTCCCACGGAGAAGGGAGAAGCTGTGTAATCACAAGGCGAGCCTGCTTTAGCGCAAGCCACCTTTATAGACTTCCTGAATTATCTGATGATGATAATTCAGCCTTGTTTGGCCCATGCTCAATAGCTCCTGGTCACGGACATAATTACGAGTTAATCGTAACCATGGAAGGAGAACTCAATAAATATGGAATGGTCTTAAACCTTTCAGATGTAAAACATGCCATAAAAAACGAAGTAACAAGTCAGCTTGACTTTCGTTTTTTAAATGAAACATGGCCAGAGTTTGACCTTTCTAAACCCGAAGGTTGCCTTCCCACAACTGAAAGTTTAGTTCGTATTATATGGGAGCGCCTTAAATCTCACTTACCCCTAAAATCTCTTCGTCTTTACGAAAACCCAAAACTTTGGGCTGACTATCAAGGAAATGCTATGGATGCTTATTTAACAGTTCAAACCCACTTTTCAGCTGCTCATCGCTTAGCTAGAGAAGACCTACCTCAAACCGAAAACGAAAAAATATTCGGAAAATGTGCTAGACCTAATGGACATGGTCACAATTATTTAGTAGATATAACTGTCAAAGGAAAGATTAATCCTAGAACCGGAATGATATGTGATTTATCAGCATTAAATAGTTTAATTAATGATTTGGTTGTAGAGCCTTTTGATCATACCTTTTTAAACAAAGATATTCCTTATTTTGCAAATTGTGTACCAACAGCTGAAAATATTGCATTACATATTTCAGATAAATTAACTAAGCCAATTAATGCGATTGGGGCAAATTTATATAAGATAAAACTGCAAGAGAGTCCAAATAACGCAGCTGAAGTTTATGCAACAGTACCTGAATCAAAAATCGATACTAAAGACTCACAAAATCAGGTTGGTTTGCTGAGATAATTGAAAGAAAAATGGGTTAAATTAGTTTTAGCTTCTAGTATTGATGGACGTATCGCATATCCAGAAGGAGGTAAAACACAATTAGGTCAGTCTGGTGATCGTTTAGTCCTAGAAGAATCACTTGCTTGGTCAGATGGGATTTTAATGGGAGGGCAAACGCTGAGAGATCATCAATCAATTTGCGTCATTAAAAATAAAAACTTATTAAAACAAAGAACTTTAGAAGGAAAGAATGAACAGCCAATTGCTCTTATAGCAAGCAACCAAATAGATTTTCCAGCTAATTGGCTTTTTTTTAGACAACCTCTTCAAAAATGGTTAATCCAAAAGAAATGTCAAGATAAGAGAAATGAGATTACGCTTCCTAATGGATTCGATGAAAAAATAAATTTAAAACACACTTGGCGTGATTCTCTTGATGATTTATATAAGAAAGGTATTGCAAAAGTTGTATTACTAGGAGGCGCAAATCTTATTTCAGCGTTTCTTTTAGAGGATCTAATAGATGAATTACAAATTACTATTACCCCTGATCTTTTAGGAGGAGGTTACTGCTGGGTTTCATCTGAATTAAGAAACTTAAATACAATCATGAATAAAAAAAATAACTGGATTCTAAAAGAAAGTAAAAAGCTTGGTAATAATGAATTACTTATCAGATATTTTAGAAATAATTTATCCTGAATATAAGTTAAGTATCAAATAAATGAACAATATCAAAATCAGATGGCATACATCAGTCCAAGAAATTCCTAAAATTATTTGGAATAATTTCTTAAAAGAAAATTCAACTCCTTTTTATAAGTGGGATTGGTTAAATGCATTAGAAAGATCAAAAAGTGTTAGTAAAAAATATGGATGGCAACCATTATTTCTCTCTGCGTGGAGTGGAAAAAATTTAATTGCTTGTGCACCCCTATATCTGAAGTCTCATAGTTATGGAGAATTTATTTTTGATAATGCCTTTGTTCAACTAGCTAAAGACATGGGTCTTCAATATTATCCAAAACTAATAGGAATGAGTCCATTAAGTCCAATAGAGGGTTATCGCTTTCTTTTTGCAGACGGAGTTAATCATACAGAGCTCACGAAGGTATTAATCTCTGAAATTGATAATTTTGCCAGACAAAATAGTATTCTAAGTTGTAATTTTTTATATGTAGATCCTAAATGGATGAAAATAGCTGAATCTCTAAATTGCGCTAAGTGGGTCAACCAACAAAGTTTATTGACATTGAATGACGAAAAAAGTTTTTCTGATTTTTTAAAAAAATTTAATTCTAATCAACGAAGAAATATTAAGAGAGAAAGAGAAAGCATAAATAAATGTGGAGTAAAAGTTGAACCTCTTAGTGGATCAAAAATAAATGTAATGAATTTAAAAAAAATGCATTATTTTTATGAGCTTCATTGTTCAAGATGGGGAGTATGGGGTAGTAAATACCTCACTGAATCATTTTTTACTGAACTTACATCAACAGAACTCAAAGAAAATATTGTTTTATTTGAAGCAAAAGAAGAAAAAATTGATAAAACTATTGGAATGTCATTATGTGTAAAAAATGAAAATATGCTTTGGGGAAGATATTGGGGTTCAGAAAAAAATATAGATAATTTACATTTTGAAGCTTGTTATTACTCCCCGATTGAGTGGGCAATAGAAAATCAAATAAAATATTTTGATCCTGGAGCGGGCGGGAGTCATAAAAAACGAAGAGGTTTTACCGCTAAACCCAATTCAAGTCTTTATAGATGGTACAACTTAGATATGGACTCATTAATAAGAGAATGGCTCCCAAAAGCAAATAAGTTAATGATTGATCAAATAAACGCTACAAATAATGAAGTACCTTTCAAGACTGAAGAGCCAAAACTATCAAATACATAGTAACTTCAGACAAATTAAAGACTTAATCTAAATGACAGACAACAATTTACTAGATTCTCCTGAGAAAGATAAATCGCTTTCCACCGAAAAAGATAAAGTTAATTCTAGTGAAGAAAAACCTTTCTTTGCTAAAGGGATTTTTAGTTATAAAGATAAAGGGACTCAAGGTGTTATTAATCTTTTTGGCTATGAACTAACAGCACCAGCAGGACTGAAAAACCCAGGTATTGTTTATTTATCTTTTATTTTTGTAAACCTACTTATATTTTTAATCTTAAAAAGCTTTATTGCAGGATAAATTTTGAAGAAAAAGCTAAAAATTTAATAATAAAAGAACAGATGACTTGTGAATCTTCCTTCTAATTTGTAAATTAAAGAAATGAAAAATCTAGATCCTCAAGAAGACTTAATTAACTCAATCAAGCTTTTAGACGATAAATTATCCAAGCGACAAATAAAGCTTGACCCAAAAGGTTATTTCTTAATAAAAATCGAACCAACAACGAATGAGTTAATACTTGAACATTACTTAAATGATATTGATCAAAAAGGTCGCGCTATTGATCCAGAGTCGGGTGAAACAATTGGTTGTAAAACAAAAAGTAGAAATCAACCAAGCAATATTTTCAAAGGGAAGAGTGCCAAGCAAGTAGGTATTCAAATCTCCGAGGGTCATGGTCCATTCCCCATCAGTCATTTAGATCATGCAATTTATATTGGTCGTGAATTACAACGAGCAGAGCAATGCCTGATAACTGGGAAACAATATATTCAAGATTAAAAATTAATAAATTCAAAAGGTAAACCACTTATGTTCTATTATTAATTGAGAAATTTAAATCAAATGGGAATTCTATTTTACTTAGTTTTTGTTGGCGCAGGCCTTTCTGCAGCATTCTTGATTCAAAAAGCACTGAAAGCTATTAAATTAATCTGAATCAATAAATCGCTCTTAATTAGTAATAGATTAGTTAAAGAGGTCTATATTTAATACCCAATCAAATCTTTAAACGGTTTTTAAAATATAAAGAACATTGAAAATGATTTAGATTATTCAGCCTTTAAATGAATTATTCTTTAGAATTGTAAATAAATTTATTTATTCATAATAAACTTGCATGGGATCTTCAAGATTAAAAAGTCGACGACGCCTAGATCTTGGTTCGAAATGGGCGAGAGTTGGTATAGCTATATTATCAACCGTAGGAGTTATTGATACAGGATCAATAACATTGAATAAATGGGGATTAATAGGAAATTTAAACTGTCCAGGTGGATTAGGAGGATGCGATAAAGTTTTAAATAGCCCTTGGGGGACTTTGATTCAAACAAATAATTACTCTATTCCATTATCTTTCATAGGTTTAATAAGTTATTTTTTAATATTGTTAATGGCAATATTTCCGTTAATACCTATTCTAAAAAACCAAAAAAATAGTGTCTCAAAAGTCACATGGTGGGGATCTTTTTATATATCTACATCGACTTTTATTTTTAGCTTAATTTTAATCTCAATTATGATATTTAAAATTAAAGCTTTCTGTTTTTTCTGTCTTCTTTCTTGTCTTATATCAGTTTCACTTCTACTATTAAATGTGTTTGGAGGCGGATGGGAGGATTATGGAAAGTTATTCTTCAGAGGTTTTATTGTGTCAGTAGCAGTTCTTTTAGCAGGGCTAATTTGGTCATCATCAGTTGATCCATCTACCAAGGAAATTTCAAACAATATCCAAGGTATTCCACCTGCGGTAATCGCGATAAGTTCTCCCGAAAAAATAAAACTCGCTGAACATCTCACAAAAGAAGGAGCAGTCATGTATAACGCCTATTGGTGTCCACATTGCCATGATCAAAAAGAAATGTTCGGTAAAGAAGCTGCAAAAAAATTAAATTTAGTTGAATGTGCAAAAGATGGGTTTAATAATCAAAGAGAACTTTGCGAAGCGAAAGGTATAACTGGTTTCCCCTCTTGGGAAATCAATGGCTCAATTGATTCGGGTGTGAAAAGCCTAAAAGAATTAGCCGAACTAAGTAATTACAATAACATTAATGATTTTTAGACCCAACAGTAATCTCGCTAACCGGTCTTGTATGAATATCCTTTCCTTTTACTTGACGGGTATGACATTGCCAAAAAGGAACTGAAGTAGGGTAATCGTCTCTAAAGTGACCTCCTCTACTCTCTTTACGAAATAAACAAGCCTCCAACATAAGCGAACTCGACTGTTGTCGATTACTTAAATCGAGAAGCAAGTTAAGATCTCTCCTAGCAATTTCATCAAATCCATTGATTTCATCTTTTGACTGAGAAAAAACTAAATTTAATAAAGGCTCGTTTAAGAGATTTTCATGATCTCGTTTAACTTTTGCAAGAGCTGCACACATTCCTTTTTGCGATCGATCCACTCCAGCTTCTCGCCAACATAATCGTCTAAGTTTTTCGATTTCATTGGTTAAATACTTAGGTCCATCATTTCTAGAAAAGCGAAGGTTCTCTTTCTTAAAACTTGAATTACTTATTGATATTAATGGAGTTTCAAAATCATTTAATTCAATATTTCTCATCTGATTTGCAAAAACCAAACATTCCATTAATGAATTGCTTGCAAGCCTATTTGCACCATGTAGTCCTGTACATGCCACCTCACCTATCGCAAACAGTCCTTCAATATTAGTTTTTGCCTTCAAGTTTGTAGCGACACCACCCATCCAATAATGAGCAGATGGAGCAACGGGAATGACTTCTTTCAAAGGGTCTAAGCCAAGCTCTCTACACCTCTGAAAAATGGAAGGGAAGCGCGCTTCCATATCCTCAACATTAATAGATTTGACATCGAGACCAATATGATCAACTTTTTGCTTTCGCATAGCTTTAAACAATGCCCTGCTGACTTGATCCCTTGATGCAAGATCTTTCCCTTCAAGATGATGGACAGGGCTCTCACCCAGAGAATCGACTAAAACTGCGCCCTCCCCTCTTAAAGCTTCAGAAATTAAAAACGAGGGCGCATCATCCAATTTCAGAGCAGTCGGATGAAACTGAAAAAATTCGAGATCCTCTATTAGAGCTCCAGCCCTCCATGCCAAAGCAATTCCCTCGCCGGCTGCTTGGGTTGGATTTGTTGTATTGGCAAATAAATGCCCACCACCACCAGTAGCTAAAACAACTGCCTTGGATTTGATCCAACGTAAAGCTGGTCCATCTAGAACTTGGACCCCTAAACATCTTCCTCTCTCAACCCAAATCTGTGTAACTCTTATTCCTCTTTGATGCAAAACATTTGCTCTTTGTTCAACTTGCTCATTAAGAACATCAACCAATGCCTTTCCAGTTCTATCTTTGACATGAAGTACTCTTCTATGAGTATGAGCAGCCTCAAGAGTTGTAGATAATTTTCCAGAGGTTCTATCAAATTCCATTCCTAGTTTCAAAAGTCTATCTACTAATCTCGGAGCACTCTCAACAAACATTTGAACTGCTTCGGGATCACAAAGACCAGCGCCCGCTTTAATGGTGTCTAGAGCATGAATATCCTCGCTATCTTCGATCCTCGTAACAGCAGCCATTCCTCCTTGTGCCCATCTACTTGAAGAGCGCTTACTAGTATTGCGATTTAACAGTAAGATTTTCAAATTTGATGGTAATTCAAGAGAAGTCATTAAGCCCGCAGCACCTGCTCCAATAACAACTACATCCCAATTAGTTGAGTAAATATCATTTTTATTAAATCCATTATTTAATTTCATAAAATATTAGTATTCAAATCAATCCACTCAATTGAGGCTGAATCAACGTCGTAGCAAAAAATAAACCATCAACCCATAAGGTTGTTGTTAAAGCTGAACTTGATACAAGCCAAGCATCAGAAGATAAAGGCTCATTTTTTGCTTTTTGATTCATCCAATTAGCTATCAAGATTATTAAAAGTGCCGCAATCAAAATTGCTATTAAAGAAAAAGGTGTCAATAATTTTTCCGCTGTGAAACTCAATATTTGGGAGGCTTCTGAAAAAGGCGCATCAACAACTTCAGGCCAAGCCTTCATGACACCTGTTAAAACAATCATTACGTCAGTAAAAGCGGTTCCTAATAAAGATGCCAAATAGAAACTTGCTCCAATTTTCCATCGAGTCTTTAAAAGGCTAACTGCTATTGGCAAAGCTATTGACTCAACAGGCAAATGCCATACAGGATGAGCTCTTAACCATCCCCAAAAGAGGCATCCTCCTAACCAGCTCCAACTCACTCCAACCATTAGCGAACCGACAGAGGACCATCTATCACTACAAAATCTAAGAAGATAAAAACCAAGAAAAAATATTATGAAACTAAATAAAAAAGCTGAAAAAGGAAATACATGAACCCATGGAGCCTGAACAAAAACCGGCAGGACAACCATTGTGCTAGCCCAAAATTGCAATGTCCTTCGCTTTGACAGATAGGACGTTTCTTGATTTATGGGCTTGGTGGGATTGTTTGAGTAAATCAGAATTAATAAAACTGAGTTGGTTTTCAGCTCAACCTTCTATGAATTTACATTCAAGTCGATACCCAAACCAAACAGTCTTCAGAATACAAATAACAAAGTTAAAACAAAAAAATCTTAAAACTTCCTAATTACAATGTTTACAATGCTTTTCAAGGTCTAGTTTTTTAATACTTAGAAAAAGACATGGTTCAAAAATGCTGCTTCAGTACTTTTTTTTGAAAATTTACGTATATTAAAAAATAAATGATTCTTCAAAATCAATTTAATTTTTTTCAAACCGCCCGAAAAGTATAAAAAATTTATTTTTTTGTTTAAGAGCATTAATGAGCACAGTAAAGATAATGAAAAATCAAATAAAACCAGCAGTTGTTGCCTCTATCGAACAAGGTTCCATAGGAGAGGAACTTGGATTTGAAGTTGGAGATCAATTAATTAGTATTAATGGTGTAAAACCAAGAGATCTTATTGATTACAAATTTCTTATTGCTGAAGAAAATATTCAACTAACAATACTCGATGAAAAAGGTCAAAAACACACAATTGACGTTGAAAAAGATTACGACGATGAGTTAGGACTGGCTTTTACTGAAGCTTTATTTGATGGATTAAAACAATGCAATAATCAATGTCCATTTTGTTTTATTGACCAACAGCCTCCAGGGAAAAGAAAAAGCTTATATCTAAAAGATGACGACTACAGGCTAAGTTTTTTATATGGTTCTTACTTAACACTGACAAATCTTACCGAACAAGACTGGCTGAGAATTGATCAACAAAGACTCACTCCTTTATTTGTATCAGTGCATGCAACAGAACCTTCTTTAAGATCGAAATTACTAAGGAATCCTAAAGCTATTGAACTTTTAAATCAATTAGCTTGGTTCTCAGAAAAGAGAATACAAATTCATGCTCAAATTGTTGTTTGCCCTGAAATAAATGATGGCAAAGCTTTAGAAAGAACAATTAATGATCTTTATAATTTTGCGCAAGGAGATTTTCCCGTTGTCCTTTCAGCCGCAGTAGTTCCAGTTGGTTTAACCAGATTCCGTCCCAGCAATGATGGACTAATACCCGTGGATTCAGCTTGTGCAATAAAAGTCATCAATCAAGTTGAACCAATGCAGAAAAAATTTTACAAATTAACTGGTTCCCGTTTTGCCTGGTTATCTGACGAATGGTATTTAATAGCGAAAAAGCCTCTGCCCTCACTAAATTCTTATGAAGATTTACCTCAAAAAGAGAATGGAGTAGGAAGTATTCGCAGTTTTCTTAGAGCGATGGATGAAGCCACAAGAAATTTACCTAAATTAATTAATCAAAAAAAAACTTGCAGCTGGGTTGTTGGCAAACTTGTTGAAAATGAATTACTGAAGCCTTGTAAACGACTAAATAAAATAAATAATTTCACAATTAAACTATATGGGATTCCAAGTCCTTACTGGGGGCAAGAACAAATAGTTACAGGGCTACTTACAGGACAGGACCTAATAAAAGGCCTGCAGGGAAAAGAATTAGGCGATGAATTACTTTTACCATCGGTCATGCTAAGGCAAGGTGAAAAAATTTTTCTTGATGACATGACTCTTCAAGAGCTCTCTTCTTCACTTAATGTACCTATAAGAATTGTCCATGATGCCCAAGACATCGTGAGCAAAGCACTTGGTAAAGCATAATTGCTTTACTCAATCCATCTCAATTTTTCTTATAACTATGAGGAGAGTGAAGAGAAAATTCCTAATTGTTGCAGGTTTATTTATATCTGGGCTTAATCCTTTATGGGCTACAAGTTCGCAAAAAATAGCTTCCAATATAAAAACAATAGGAGAATCAAGTAAAAGCCAAAGTCCAAAAGACCAAGTAGTCTTATATGAATTAAATTCACCTAAAGATCTTTTTCTACCCTCTAGATCACGCGAAGTATTAGTAAAAACTTATCAAAAAGTTAATCTCGATCAATTAGAAAATATACTTATAAATAACAATCGAAAGATAAAAATTTACTTAGAAAAAATTGAACAAGCTAAATCAATATTAAAAAGTTCATTATCTTTATGGTACCCAACATTAAACCTAACAGCTAATGGTATACCTCAATATTTTGAATCTAAAAATTATAATGATTCAAGTGTAATACCAGACACTTCAAGTAAACAATGGAGCTCCTCAATTTCTGCTCAAATAAAATGGGATTTAATTAATCCTGCCAGAGTCCCAGAGATAGCATCAGCTAGAGACAGTTTTGAAAAGTCAAAATATACATACTCAATAATTTTAAGAGATTTAAAATTAGAGGCAAAAAAAAGATACTTCAATTTGCAAAAAGCAAATGAGGAAATAGAAGTTGCAAAGAAATCAATTGAATCCTCCGCTTTAGGATTAAGAGACGCAGAAATTAGATTTGAATCAGGTATTGGCACAAAATTAGAGGTTCTAGAAGCGAAAACACAGTTAGCTAGAGATCAACAATTATTTAATATTAAATTAGGAGATCAAAAAATTGGACAAAGATCTCTTGCTGAAATACTTAATTTTCCAGAGGATGTAACACCATTAATTGGTTCAAAAACTCAAGTAATAGGTATATGGGATTTATCATTAGAAGATAGTATTATTGCTGCTTATAATTCAAGAGAAGAACTCGAAAGTATCTTATTAGATATATCAATTAACAGCAGTAATGCCAATGCTGCACTAGCCGCTAGCCAACCAAAACTAAGCATAGTAAATACAACCACCTCTTCATTTGCAAAAGGGGAATTAAATCAAGTATCTCCCAATACCAGCAATACATCCTCCAATTTCTCTAACACAATTGGGCTAAATGCAACATGGTTTATTTTTGATGGAGGCAATTCAAGATCTTTATATAACTACAATAAAAGTAAGGCAAAAGAAGCTAAGCTAAATTTTGCATCAAGAAGAGCTCAAATCAGAAAAGAAGTTGAAGAAGTTTTCTTCAAACTAGAATCGGCCAAACTAAATATTTCCGCTTCGTATACAGAAGTATTATCTGCACGAGAGTCTCTAAGACTTGCCAAGCTTAGATATAAATCAGGTATTACTACACAAAGAGAAGTTGTAAATAACCAAAGAGATTTAACTGATTCCGAAGTTCGTTATATTATTTCTGTTACTAGCTACAACACCTTATTAGCTGATTTAAGTAGACAAACTGGTCTAGATATCATCAAACCATGTGATATCAAAGTCAATCAAGAAAATCAAAGTAACACAGACAGCCAATCAAATCTCTATGAATCGAATTTAATTCCTTTATGTCAGCTATAGCTTTTAACTGAAGAAAATGACTCTAAATCCAATATCTAAAACTCTGAGCGACTCTCAACTAATATCAATTCATCATTTAGTTGATGAGGTAGGAAGACGTCAACTTCAAGATTTTGGTCAAATCAACTCTGACATCAAACCTGATGGAACACTGATTACAGAATGTGATAGGTGGAGCGATAAAACAATAGTTCAAGGGTTATCAAAAATTGCTCCCGGAGAAGGAGTCCTGAGTGAAGAAGGTAATAAGTCAATTCCTAGCTCAAGTGAATATTGGGTAGTTGACCCGCTAGATGGCACAACTAATTTTGCAGCAGGCATTCCTTATTGGGCAATTTCAATAGCTCGTTTCACCAATGGTGAACCCGAAACAGCCTTTCTTGACATACCAGCGCTGAAAAAAAGAATTTTTGCCATAAAGGGAAAAGGAGTTTGGCTAAATGACAAGCCACTTAAGCCTGAATCTCGCTTCAAAAAAAATAGTGATTGCATTTCTCTTTGTAGCCGGTCAATTAAAGTTTTACAAATGAAACCAGAGCAATCTTTTCCAGGAAAAATAAGACTACTTGGGGTCTCCAGTTTAAATATGACTAGTGTTGCCATAGGTCAGACTATTGCTGCTTTAGAAGCCACACCAAAAATCTGGGATGTTGCAGCTGCCTGGTTAATTCTTGAGGAACTTAATTGTCTTATCAATTGGTTGGACACTAACCCAAAAGATATTCTTTCTGGAACAGATCTTACTTCTGTGAATTTCCCATTACTAACAGCATCCTCCGAGGATAAATTGAACAATATGCTTCCTTGGGCAAGTGCCTTAATCCAAGATAGTTAATTCAACATCTGTTTTTTGTTTTCATTAAATAAAGAAATTATCTGAACGAAAAAATTTATGATTTTAAATCTACTGATTCAACTAAGAACAATCTTCTCCTTAGGATGTAGCGTAATATTAAATACTTTAAAACCAAAGTGGGCTTGAACTGGAGTAAAAAAGCAAGATGGTTTTTTAGCAGCCTCTGGAGAGCTTATGAAAGATGGTCTAAATGTGATTGCGTCGATTTAAGCGCAGCATTTGCTTACTACACTCTTCAGTCCTTTTTTCCAATATTACTAATATCACTATCAGTCGCATCATGGTTTTTAGGAAAACAGCAAGGCTTAGATCAACAAATCATTGCTCTTGCTGCTCAAGTTTTACCGCCATCAGTTGTTGGCCTAGTCGATTCAACTCTAATAAAATTAGTTAATCAAGGATTTGGAGCTGGAATACTTGGCGCAATGTTCTTGATGATCACTGCTGGCAATGCCTATCTAACATTACAAAGAGGAGCAGATAGATTATGGGAAGATGTTCTACCAGTTAAATCCAAACCTGATCCATTAAAGATCCAAGCATTTCGATTTATCAGAAACCGAATAGAAGCGTTTTTTGTTGTTCTATTAGTTGGATTTTTAATGGTCCTAGATCAAATCAGTGCAAATATTCGTATGATCCCTGGTGCCGTTTTGGAAGAGTTAGCAAATACAAGCCCTTGGATTGAAAATACGATGTCAAAAATACCCGTCCTTGAAGTAGGGCAATTCATGCTTCCATTAATAGGTTTTTCAACTATGGCATTACTTTTACAAGGTTTACTTCCAAGTAGAAGAGTGCCTTTAAAGCCTCTCGTACCTGGTGCGTTTATGATTGGAACTCTGCTAACTATTCTAAATTTGGCAGTTAGTAGAAGTATCCTCTCGTTGGGATCAAGGTTTCAAGCTTATGGTTTCATTGGTGGAGTCCTAGTATTGACTCTTTGGGTTTGGATGGTAGGTGTGATTATTTATTTTGGGCAATGTTGGAGCGTTGTAATTGCAAGCATGCGTCGCAATCGATACGTTTAAACATCAATGAAGCATTCAACATATTTTAAATTAGAATATATAAATAAATCTCTTAACTAATCATGAATAAGCCATCTTCATTGATATGGATGGTATTTATTTTACTTGTTATTTTCCCTACACCAGCTGGAAAATTTATTATTGATTTAGCGGGTGGAATATTCCTTATTTTTACAATAATACCATTAATCTTAGGAGGCATTGGATGGTTTACTTGGAAAAAAATTCAATCAAAAGTGACAACCTGTGAAGCTTGTGGCTCAACCTTTCTAAATAGTCAGACCATTTGTCCTGTATGTGGAAAAAGTATAAGAAATACTACAGATATTCTGGAAAATATTCCAGCAAGTGCAGCAACGGTTGACATTAAATCTGAAGATATAGATTTATAAATTTAATTTAATTCTAAAAATTCAGGATTAATTTCATTAATCTCTTGTTCAACAATTTGTAGAAGTTCCTCACAATGTTTAAGAAGTAGATGACCTTTAATATAATTAATCTGAATTTTGTTTAATGAAATATTTTCATCTTGTACATTTTTTAAAATAATTTCTAATTCAGATATAGATTCTTCATAACTTAATTTATTAATATTTTTTTTAAAATTTCAATATTTTTTTTGTTAGTAACTTTATTAGACATTGATAACTGATTTTTGGTGCCTTCATCTGCAAATGTCATAGAATTGAAAATTTTATTTTAACAAATTTAAATTTTATCATAATTAAGACTATCAACCTCTACGGTTATTTTTCCATCACAAAATTGAACTATTAGCTTATCTTTTTCCTTAACATGTTTGACACTATAGATCGAATCACCCGACTCATCAGTAATAAGTACAAAACCTCTTTTTAACAGTTTTTCTGGAGAAATTACATTCAAAATCTCATACATATAATTAACTTTTATTCTTTCATTTTTTATTAATTTTCGTGGTGAATCTGACTGAAAAGAAGACTTTTTTGTAATTAAAAATGTCTTTTTGTTTTTAAAAAACAATTTCAAATAGTCTTTGAGTATTTTTTTATTTTGCAAAGAATTACTTTTCTCAATTTCTCTTGAGGGTAATAGATCAACAATCGCGGCAGTTGGTGTAGCAGATCTATGGTCTGAAACAAGATCAGAAACTGTTAGATCATCTTCATGCCCAATACCTGTAATAACAGGTATTGGGAACATTGCGATTTCTCTAGCTATTCTTTCACTATCGAACAACATTAAATCTTCTCTGCTACCTCCTCCTCGAGCTATAATTATTGCGTCTAATTTTAATTTATTTTTTTTTAATTTACTTAAAACAGATTGCAATTCATTTTCATTATTACCTTGAACTGGAATAGGAATTATTTGCAGTTTTGTTAATGGCCATCTTTCCTTAGATGTTCTAAGCATGTCCGCCAAAGCAGAGCTAGGAACACTTGTAAGAATACCAATTGAACGAGGATATTTTGGTAATTTTCTTCGTAATGAATCATCTATCAAACCTTCTTTCAGTAGTTTTGATTTAACGATTTCAAACTTCTTTAGAACAGTAGAAATACTTGGTCGAATATCAAAAACTTGTACAGATAATCTTGCTTGAGACTCCCAGAAATTTAATTTACCAACAATAACAACGCCATCATCTTGCTTAGGTAAAAACTTTAAAGACTTTATTGTTGATGACCAAGCAACCGCATCTACAGTTGCTTTTCCATCAGTTAGAGTCAACCATAAATGACCTTTTTTGATTGTAGACTTTGAAACAGTGGCTTTAAGTATAAATCTTGGCGCAAATCCTCTTGAAATTAATAAACCAATAGATTCATTTAATTCTTGAACACTATATGTAGTTAGTGATTGTTTAGCGTTTTTAAGATTGGTCAAACTATTCAAAATGAAAAAACTAAAAATTAGTTTTTCAACCGATTCCCATCTGAGTTAAAATGCCTTGCCCTGTTAAAAGCTCTGTTGTTAAACCGATTAAAATACCCATCATTGCTAATCTGCCATTCCATATTTCAGCAAAGTTGACAAATCCATAACGAGGTTCAAAGTTATCTTTCATTTGGAAATCGAAATCAGCCTAATAGTACTAAAGAAATGCTCAATGTGAGAAAAAATATAAATTTACTCTTGAAATTAATTTATTTTTAAATTTCTAAAAACCTACCTAACATGTCTTGCTCCATCAACTGGATGATAGTCCTCTCCAGTAAGTTCTTCGTAAATAATTGCTGGCAATCCAGTTTCAAACATAGTTTGAAGTGCTTCTTTTAAATAAGGATTCCATCCACCAGTACTAACTTCACCATGTCGCACAGTCCAATCCCAGGTCCCTTGAAGATCTCTTGGCATTCTTCCTTCTCTGTCTCTTCTAGCTACCAAATCAAGAGACTCTACCAAACCAACTTGAATAGGATCTTTTCCATAAGCTGGAGTGAGACTTAATTCAAGCCTTACTGGATCTTCCTTTAATAATCTGAGACGAAACCTTGGTGGTAACTTCATGTTTTTCAAAACTGCAGCGACTATGCGGGTTCTTTGTTCCAAAATCAAAACCTCTTTGATAACTATTTAATGTCAAACTAAAAAATCTAATGAAAATTATTCAGAAGGCTTTTCAGATGATTGTGGATGATCAGTGTCCTTAGAAAAACGAACTGTGAGCAAATCTTCATCAGTAATGCAACCATCTTTGTTTAAAAGCTCAGGATGAACAGTAACCAAACCTGTTCGATCATCACTTTTTTTCTTTGCGAATGAATTTCTAGTTTTAAATGATGCTTGACCTGAAAAAAAACCATTCAGCATTATTCTGGCAGCCAAAATCAACAAAGCAAAAACTGAAAGGCCATAAACAAAAGGTAAGAAATTGCTCAACATTTGCAAAATGAGAAGTCTAAAAAACTGAATGCATTGATCAGATTAAGTTTTGAAGTCGCGCTACTTTCATCATTAATCCCAGTATAAATCAGATCTACATTCTAAAGGAAAGAAAGTTCAATGAATAGTTCGTTAGTAAAAATCTATGGTAATTAAATTGTTGGACCTTTCAATTTCCAAATTAGCTATGATGATTTCTGATAATACAAAACTAATCCCTTCCAAAAGATCATGCTTGGGTTAGATTCGAATAGACTTTTAATACAATCACTAAAATTTAGTCAAAAAAAATATTTTAAAATTGTTGTTTTAGTTATTCTTATTTTTTGTAATTTCCGATATGAAACTCCGCTTCATTCAAGCGAAGCTTTACTATCATCTCCGCAGAATCGCAATAAACAATCTTTTGTATCAAACGCATTAAATATCAGTGGAGATGCAGTGGTCACCATTGAGACACAGCGTAAGGTTTTTTCTTCAACTGAAGGTGTATTTCCTCCTGGAATCTTGAATGATCGATATTTTGAAAGATTATTTGGTCTAAGAGGCCTCCAAGTTCCACGATCCAGAATTGAGAAAGGCCAAGGGAGTGGCGTAATTTTTTCTGAAGAAGGTCTAGTCTTGACCAACGCTCATGTTATTGAAAAAACTGACCAGCTAATAGTGGGTTTATCAGATGGAAGAAGAGTTCTTGGAAATGTTGTTGGAGAGGATTCTTTAACAGATCTTGCAGTAATTAAACTGAAAGCAAAAGGTCCTTGGCCCACTGCTCAATTAGGTAACTCCGATAATTTAAAAGTTGGTGATTGGGCAATTGCAGTTGGAAATCCTTTTGGACTTGAAAATACGGTTACTCTTGGAATCATTAGCAATCTCAATAGAGATGTTGCCCAATTAGGTATATCCGACAAAAGAATAGATCTTATTCAAACCGATGCAGCAATTAATCCAGGTAATTCTGGAGGACCATTATTGAATTCTGCTGGAGAAGTAATTGGTATTAATACTCTTGTCCGCTCAGGACCAGGAGCAGGGTTAGGTTTTGCAATACCAATAAATAGAGCTAGAAAAATAGCCAAAGATTTAATTACCAGTGGCAGGGCCAAACATCCCATGATCGGAGTAACCCTTTCAAGTAATATCAAACAAAAAAGTAATTTTCTTTCCCAAACAGAAGATGGAGCCATTATTAAATATTTAATGCCAAATGGTCCTGCTGAAAAAGGTGGATTAAAAGTAAATGATCTAATAATTTCAATCAATAATGAAAAAATTTATACTCCTGCCGATGTGGTTCAAAAAATAAATCGGAATAATTTAAAATCGAATTTGAAAATCAAAATAATTAGAGAGAATATATATTTTATAAAAATCATAAAGCCAATCGATATCTATGATCTTCAACTATAAATTTAAAAAAGATCTTGAATAATGATTATTTTTTATTTAGTTTTTTCTTCTTTCGTTGTTTTTCTCGATTAGCCAACCTTTTCCTTTCACGTTCAGCTAATTGTAATTCTTTTTCTTTTGTTTGTGCTTCTTCAATTTTTTTCTCTTTGTAGTATTTATAATTACCTTGATACTTAATTAATTGACCATCTCTTATTTCAACAATTTTATTTGCAACTTTTGAAATAAAGTATCGGTCATGAGAAACTATTAATGCAGCTCCACTATAATTAGACAATGCCTTCTCTAACATTTGCTTTGAAGGTATATCTAAATGGTTTGTCGGTTCATCAAGGATAAGTAAATTTGATGGCTTAATTATCATTAAAGCTAAAGCAAGCCTTGCTTTTTCTCCTCCACTGATCTGACTCACCTCCTTAAAGACTGAATCATTAGTCAAACCAAAGCTACCCAGCAAAGATCGCATTTGTGTTTGAGTCCAATTTGGTACAGATTGAGAAATTGTCTCGATTACTGTTTTTTCTAATTCCAAGGCTTCAGCCTGATTTTGTTCAAAATAACTAGGAATAATATTATATTTTCCTATCACAATAGATCCTTCATCAGGTTCTTCTAAGCCCATAATTAGCCTAAGTAAAGTAGACTTACCAGAACCATTTGGACCTAAAAATGCTATTCTTTCACCAGGTTCAAGTTCCAAAAAGGCTCCTAAAAATAAAATATTATCTTCATAGCTATGCGTTAAGTCCTTAATACTCAAAATATCCTTACCTGCACGAGGTGCATCCATAAAGTTAAAAATAGGTCCTTTCAACTTATTCTCAGGAGCTTCTATTTTTTCAACTTTATCTAATAACTTTTCTCTACTTTTAGCTTGTGTACTTCTAGTAGCACTTGCTCGGAATCTTTCTATATATGCCTTTTGAACTTGTATATCCTTCTGCTGTTTTTCATATGCAACTCTTGTTGATTCCAATTCAAAATCTTTCTGTTGAAGATATGATGAATAATTACCAAGATAACTTTTTGATTGTCCTCGCTCTGTATTAACGATTTTAGTACAAACCTTATCTAAAAAAGATCTATCATGGCTAACAATTACCATGGCAACTTTCTGATTAACTAAATAATTCTCTAGCCATTCAATAGTTTCTAAATCTAAGTGATTAGTTGGTTCATCTAACAACAATAAATCAGGAGTTTGCAGGAGAATTTTTCCTAAAGCTATTCTCATCTGCCAGCCACCCGAGAAGTCTCCAACTAGTCGATCTCCTTGATTTTGGTTGAAGCCTATCGTAGGTAATAGTTTTTCAACTTTAGACTCTAAATCGTAACCATTTATTGATTCAAATTTGCTTTGAATAACGCTTAATTCTTTTATTAATGAATCCAGATAATCCAAATCACTAGCGGCTAAATCAGATTCCATATTTTCTTGAATTAATTTTTGACTTTGAAGCAAATTGGATGCTTCTTGAAATGCCTCAAATAACTCTTCTCTGACAGTTCTTGAGAGATCGACATCAAATTCCTGTTTTAAATATGCAATAGATGGATCTCCTTCCCTAATCAAAGATCCATCAGTTGCCTCTTCTAGTCCAGCAATAATCTTTAATTGTGTTGATTTCCCTGCCCCATTGACTCCAACCAAACCAATTCTCTCTCCGTTTCTTATTTCCCAACTAACATCTTTCAACACTTCCCCAGTAGGATAAATCTTACTTATCTTTTCAAGTCGCAACACTACAACAAAACCTCAAGTGAATTAGCTTCGATCATTTAGCTTTAAATGATGCCAACTGATTTAAATTACATTACTTAAGTGAACTATGTTAAGACTCGAACAAATTTCTGCTTTAGTGCTCGCCGCTGCTCTTGCAATTCCAAGTTATTGGTTTTTTTGGACGATGGCAGGCGGAGGTGGCTATGAAAGAAGAGGAATTAGAGACAATGGACAAGATACCTTAGAGATCCAATCTTCATTCAAAAATTAATCACAACCCACCCCTAGCCTTTACTAGCCATTGTTTAGTATCTAAATCATCAATTGTAGTCAAATATTCTTTTACCTCTTCTGAGGTAACTGGCAAATTCATTTCAATCCCGAATGCACATATAGATTGCATCGCACCTTTTGGATTTTGAAGAGCTTGACGAAAAAGTTCTTGTTTTTTCTTAGGGTCTGCATTTATAAGCTTATAAAGCTCTGCAGCATTACCACTCATGATAAAAATATTGATTAGTTAAAGAATATTCAATTATGCAGCTTTTGTCTCTAAGCAGGAAGATCCATTGCACATATCTAAATCACTTTCCTTTAAACCTACGGCAGACGCGTCCTTCATACTTCTAGCGTCCATACAAAGAACTTTACGAAGTTGAGCAAAGTTTGCAGCATGAGAAGATCTTCCTTCTTTACTAGCCCCATATTCTGCTCTTTGCAAGACATGGTGTAAATGAGTCAATAAATAAGAACTCACAACAGCAGAAATCAGAACGTCTCCATTCTTACCATTAGTACGACTCTTCTTTTTTTGTGGTTTTACAGTCCCTTTATTTACAACAACATTCCTAGAAAGAGGTTTTGATGTTGCGGGGAGAGATGGCTTAGACATGAAATACTCCTGTTAAATCAAAAAAATTAAGTAAAGGCGGAAAAGGCAAAATTGGCCAGATTAGTAAGTATCATACACAAGGATACTACCTTTGCGTACAAGTGTACACTATTTACTACTTGGTAGTTCTTTGTACGCATGGCTACTCGTCAAAACTCATCGAACGGGAAGCAAAAGTCGCCTCGCATTCAAGTTGTCCTACCAGAGGATTTATGTGAAAGATTGTCAGAACTAGCTGAAACAGAATCTAGAACTGTTAGCAATATGGCCAAAGTTTTAATTCAAGAGGGAGTTAAGAATCATGAATTGAGAGAAAGTTCAGGATCTAAAGAATTAGAAACAAAAAAAACTAAAACACAAAATTTTATAAACGCACTAGAAAAACAAAAGACACAAAGATTAAAAGGTATTCCAAAAAGATTAAAATTTAAAAGAGACTAACTATTTTATAAATTAAAATCAAGGATCAACTCTTACTCCATATAAAATAGATTTATTAGCTCCAGTAACGAACTTAGGATTAACTTTTTTCCCTAATAAGTTCCACCAAGATAAAGTAGCAAAAACTAGAGCTTCTCTAAATTGAGATGGAATACCAATTTCATTAATTTGACGAACATGGCAACCACGACATTTTTTCTGTATTTGCCTCATTAAAAATGAATTTCTGCTCCCACCTCCAGCAACCAAAAGCTCAATTAAACGAATATTTTTGAACCTAAAAAGATTATCTAAATCTTGAGAGACAATTGACGCAGTAAATGTAGTTAATGTTGATAGTAAATCTTCTTTTGATATATCACCCAATTCCTTTTTCCTTTCTTGTAAATATTGATAACCGAATTGCTCTCTACCTGTTGATCTTGGAGGCTCTAGATGAAAGAAAGGATCCCTTAACCACTTTTTAATAACTTCTAATTTAGGTATCCCAAGAGTTGCCATTGATCCATTCTGATCAAACATTAAAGATGAATTAGTACTTTCTTGAATAGCCAAATCAATTAAAGAGTTAGCTGGCCCGCAATCCCAGCCTAAACATTCAGAGGTTTTATCAATTCCAGTTTTAGGTGGAATAATTGTAAGATTAGCAATGCCTCCAAGATTGAGAACACCTCTCCATCCATATAGCCTTCCAAATAAAGCTTCATCTACTAACGCTACTAAAGGGGCACCCTGACCACCTGCAGCAATATCCTTTGATCTAAAATCATAAATGACACTTTGATCTAAAATATTTGCAAGTAAAGGTCCTAAAAGAATCTGAAGACTTCCTCCTTTTTTTGATCTTTCTACGCTTCTATGAAATAAAGTTTGGCCATGACATCCAACAACGTCTGCGGTTGATTCAGGATCACAATTCCTTGCAACAAGAGCATTTAGTTCCGTAATTTCCTCAGACAACTCAAGCCAATTTTTGCTGTTAATTTTTAATCCTTGTCCAACTTGTACTATTTTTTTTCTTGTTGAGGAAGGATATTGATATGAACATGTATTTAAAATTTTCCATTTTGGCTTTGAAGGATCACCTTTAAATTCAACCAAAACTGCATCTATTCCATCAGCACTAGTACCACTCATTAAACCCAAGACACGCATGGATTAAGTTTGTGGCAGCTTTTGAAGATCTTCCATTGAGCCCATAACTACAAGTACATGGTCTTTTTCTAAAATATATTTAGCTGGAGGATTAACCGTCAGTAGTTGAGCAGGACCAGCAGCTAAAACGTTAACAAAATAATTTTTTCTAAGATTCAAATCTCTTAGAGAACGGCCTACAAATACCTCAGGAACTTTAATCTCATCAATACCGGTTTTATCATCTAGTTCTAATCTTTCAATCAAATTAGGTCTAACTAATTCCAAACCCAATCTTTCTCCTTGCATTCTTGAAGGGAATACCACCCGATCAGCACCAACCCTTTTCAGCATTTTTTCATGCAGATCACTTGTTGCTCTAGCAATAACCTGCTTGACTAAACTTCCCTCTGTGTCTTTAGCAATAAGAGTTGTCGTAATACTTGCCTCAATTGGCTCACTAATGCCTACCACTACAGTCCCCATTTCAAGAACACCTGCCTCCTTCATAGACTCTTCATCCGTTGAGTCAATCACCCTAGCTTCAATTGTTGGCTCGAGTTGACGTAATTCCTCTATTGCCTTCTCTGAGAAATCAACAGCCAAAACATCAGCACCATTTCTCATTAGTTCTCTACATACCGCACTTCCAAAACGACCAATTCCAACTACGGCAAACCCAAGTTTCTGGTTCGCTTTTATGGGAGACCATTGCCACCAATCACTCATGATTTGTTCTCCTTAAACATAAAGATCCTCCCTCGGATAGCCAATTCGATTCCGATTTTGAAGCTTGCTTTTATTAAGAGCTTGCCATACAGCGCTCAAGAATAAAAGGATTCCCAGTCTGCCAACAAACATTCCAATAATCAGAATTAATTGACCTACATGTCCTAGCTTAGAGGTCACGCCAAGATCGAAACCTACAGTTGCAAAAGCAGAAATACAAGTGAAAAGCATTTCTAAAAATGAAAAATTCTCTCCACTATTTAAACCATTACTCAAACTCAATAATAGAGCCATAATTAATACAAATAAAAATGAACCAACAGTAATACCTAAAGCTTTCAGAATTACTTTGTCAGATATCTGCCGATTCCGAATAATAATTTCATTTTGACCACGTAAAGTTGCTCTAGTAGCTGCCATTAATGCCGCAATAGTTGTTGTCTTAATTCCGCCTCCAGTACCACCTGGACTTGCTCCAATAAACATAAGAAACATTACTAAAAGAAGACCAGAATCAGAGACACTCTCAATTGATATAGGTAAATTCGTAAAGCCTGCAGTTCGAGCACTAACAGAAGTAAATAGAGCGGTTAAAATACGATCATCAAAATTAATTAACGAAAAGAAACTACCCCTAGCTAACGATTCAGTAAAAAGCAATCCGAAGAATCCCAGAGAAACTAATATAAAAGATGATCTAATTACTAAACGTGTATGAAGACTTAAATTTCTTAATTTTAAAGATCTACGATTTATCCAAATATCATTAGTTACCCTCCATCCAAAACCACCTAATATAATTAAAGTAATTAAAACAAAATTCACCACCCAATTACTTCTATAATCTTGTAAACTGTTTGCCCATAAACTAAATCCGGCATTATTATAAGCAGATATGCTATGAAAAATTGATGCCCATATCCTATCACTTGAGCTAGTTATATTATTGAAACCAAAAAAATACAAAGTAATAGCACCAAGAAAAATAAGAATAGATGCTGTAATCGCTATCCCTGTAAAAGTTCTTCCCACACCGCCGACTCCAAATTCATCAAGAGTTTTTCCTCTATCAAGACGTGTTTTTAATTCTGTTCCACTAACAATAAAGCCCTGCAGAAAAGTAGTGATTGCCATTAAACCAAGGCCCCCAGTTAATAACATAATAGCTAAAATTATTTGCCCAAAAAATGTCAAATCTAGCCCTATATCAATAATAGATAATCCAGTAACTGTAACAGCAGAAGTTGCCGTAAATAATGCCTCCCATAAGCCTACATTTGCATGAGAACATAAAGGGGAAGCTAATAATAATGTTCCAATAGTAATCACAATTAAACCCGTTACCACTGTAAACTGTGGAACGGTAAGCCTTCTATAAGTTTCTTGCTTAATACTCACTTTTTTCGACAATACATTGAGACTAATTCTGACAAGATTAAATAATCAAAATCAAATAGAAACTTTGGATTTTTTTCTAAATTAATAATCATATCCATCATCTTTAAGAAATACCATACTTTAGCAAAATCAACCCAGGAACAAGAAACGTCATTAAGATGGTCAACCCAGCTCCGTATCTAGTGACATCTAAGAACTGATAACGCCCAGGTCCAAATACCATAAGGTTTGTCTGGTAACCCATAGGAGTAAGAAAAGATTGACTAGCCCCAAAAAGAACTGTTATCAATAAAGCCAAAGGAGGTAGACCCATACTTGGAGCCAGTTGAACAGCAATTGGTGCCAAAAGAGCTACTGAAGCGGCGTTACTGACAAATTGAGTGAATATTGTAGTCGAGAGAAAAATTACTAGTAAAGCGGAATAAGTAGAT
Source organism: Prochlorococcus marinus str. MIT 0912 (assembly GCF_027359595.1). NCBI lineage: Bacteria > Bacillati > Cyanobacteriota > Cyanophyceae > Synechococcales > Prochlorococcaceae > Prochlorococcus > Prochlorococcus marinus. The sequence goes on along the minus strand of NZ_CP114783.1, from coordinate 1,479,793 downwards.
AGGTCTTTCAATATAAAAATTAAAATATTCGCAAAAGCATCTGCAAGGCCTGTGTTTTGCATTGCGACACTAAAACTAGAGAGAGATCCAAGCAAAAGAATTACATCAAGTCGAATTGATCTTTGAACCTCTGCGGGCCTTAAACATCCACCCCAAACCATTCCAATTACTGCCAATAAAACCGAAGCAACCAGAGGCAAATCAGTGAGTGAAGGAAGAATCAACATAGCAATGGCGATACCAATTGCTATGGGTTTTCTTGTGACAGTTGGTAGATCATTATCAAATTGATCTAAAACGAGTAGATCATTACTATCTTGCAATCCTCTAATTGAATCTCTAGGTGCTTGAAGAAGTAGTACATCCCCCTCTCTTAAAATTGCTTGTCCCAATCTTTCTTGAACAGTTTGCTGCCCTCGTCTTAAAGCTAAAACAGTTGCATTATGCCTTTGCCTAAATCGTAATTCTCGCAAACTCGCTCCAGCCAAGGTTGAGCCAGCTGGCAAAAGGACCTCTACAGTTTGTTGGCCTTCATCAGTATTGGATAGAAAAAAATTCTTTTCAGTATTTAAATTTTTAGTTAATTGAACTGTATGTTCTTGTTTTAAACGCAAAAGATCTGAGCGTGTAATTCTTATCAATAAGCGATCTCCAGATTGAATTATTCGATCAGCCAAAGGTGGTAAAAGCCTCTCATTCTCTCGCTGTATTTCTAAAACATCGACATCAAATCTTCTTTGTAACCGACTATTCCTCAAGGAGTTCCCAACCAATTCGGAACCAGAAGGAATTGTAACCTCCGTAAAATAACCAGTTTGATCCGAACTACCTCCATACTCTGAACTAATTCTTCCTCTATCCGGTAGTAGAGATTGAGGAGCTAACAACATATAAGCCGTCCCAAGCAACCATATAGGTATACCTATTGAAGTGAAAGTGAAAAGATCAAAAGGACCGTAGCCAAGTTGATCGCTAATATCGCTCACTAACAAATTTACTGAACTCCCCAAAAGAGTTAAAGTGCCACCTAAAACCGTAGCGAAAGATAGTGGCAGCAAAACACGAGAAGGAGATAATTTTCGCTTTATACACCAAGCCTCAATAACTGGTAAAAGCGAAGCAACCACTGGAGTATTAGGAACAACGCCTGACACAGGAGCAACAACCAAACCAAGTAAAGCTATTAACCTGCGCGGAGTTCGAATACTTTCAGAAGCTATTAACTCTCTTAAACGATCAAGAGCTCCACTTTTAAAAAGTGCAGCAGAAACAGCAAATAAGCCCATCAATGTAATCAAAGCAGGGCTTCCAAAACCAGCCAATGCTTTTTGAGGAGAAAGAACTCCTGTTGCCATTAATAATGCAACACTCAAAAGTCCAGTCAGTTCAGGAGCCAGAGCACTACTTATAAATAAACAAACTGCACTAATTAACACTGCCAAAGTTATGACAGCTTTTGGATTTTCAAAAACAGTTAATATCTCATTCATATTATTTAATTAATAACCTTTTCAACTGACTCTGTCCAAGTATTAATTTTAAGACTACTGCGTAAAGGAGCTAAGGAGATTGAGATAATAAATGATTAATTATTTTTTTACTAAATAACCATGAACCAGACGATTTAAACGATAGAAGAAACCCTGGCATTCTCATTAGATATGCAAAACGCCTAATTTCAAATGCAAGAGGTCCTGCCAAGGTGATTCCATATCCAGTAATAGATGCATTACCAATGCCAAGACTCAACATTTCTCCAAGATCTTCAAATTGGAATGGTTTAAGATCATTTCCCTTCCTTAAAGAAATAATATTTTGAGCCACTAAAGAACCTTGCTGCATTGCAACTTGCGCAGAAGAAGGGAAAGGGGCATTTTCACAAAATGTGATATCTCCAACGAAAAAAATATTTTTATATTCATCCATTTGCATAAACTTATTTACTTTAATCTTCAGATTGTCATTCAAAAAATGATGTAAAAATCTTGATTTTGAAGGTTTTAATCCTGCAGTCCATAATAGATTAGAATAATCAATTTTAATGAAATTGTTTGTTTCATTATCAGTACTATAAAGTTCTAAAAAATTTTTATCAACAGAATTTATATAATAGTCTAAATAAACTCTAATATTTCTCTTACGTATTGCTTCGATTGCTTTTTCTCTATTAAATGATTTACAAGTAGGTAGAATTTTATCTCCTTTATCAACTAAATATATTTCAACCCGATCTTTTATTAAATCAGAAATTTTACATGCAAGCTCAACTCCAGTTGGACCAGCTCCAGCAATCACTATAGGATTAGTATATTCAGAAGAATTATTTATGTTAGTTATTAACTTTTTAAGTATTCGAAAGTCATTTAAATTAGAAAAGCCAGAAGCATAGTCTTGTAAATTTTCTAGCAAGGAATAATTAGTTGTCACTCCTGTGCTAATTACAAGTTGAGAATAATTGATTTCAATCTCAGAGGAAGTAACTAACTTTTGTGCTATTTCATCAATCTCAACTACACGTTCTTGTAAAAAAATAAATCCTAATTCTGACGCTAAATCAGAATACTGAGGTGCCACCTCCCATAATTGAAGCTCACCGCTTAATAACTCATAAAGCAATGGCTTAAAAAGAAATCTATTGCCTTCATCAATCAAAATCACTGAAGTTCCATCTAACTTGGCTAACAAAGCTTGAACAGTAGCCAGTCCTCCGAAGCCACCACCTACAACAACTATTGGGTCAGTTTTCAAATTGTTCAAGTCCATATGGACTAGATTTAAGATTATTTTAGAGACCCTAAACAAACTTTGACCGATTCGGCATTCAATTCTCAAATATGCAGAAAGAATCCCAAGACAGTTACACCGATGATTTGAGAGAATCAACTAACTTCGCTCAACCTTTTCTGGTGGAATCAATTGATGCAACAAGTAAATATCTTGAAAAACTTGCTGCTCCAGATCAACTTCAATGGGCCCATGAGAAATTTGATGAGAAATTTGTTTTAACAACCAGTTTTGGAATCCAATCTGCGGTTTTACTTCATATGACAGTGGCTTTAAAATCTAGAAAAAAACCAAAGGTAATTTGGATAGATACTGGTTATCTACCTAAAGAAACTTATAACTATGCAGAAGAACTAACAAAACTATTCGAATTAGATTTAATCGTAGCCCAAAGCTCTATCTCACCGGCCAGGATGGAAGCAATATATGGAAAACTTTGGGAAACAGGCGAACTCAGAGATCTAAACAAATATCACCAAATACGAAAAATTGAACCTTTAGAAAATGTCTTATCAGAACTCGACACTCTTTGTTGGGCTAGCGGAGTTCGAAAAGGTCAAACCAAAAACAGAGAATCCATGTCACATATTGATTACATCAGAGAACGTTTAACTCTCCGACCACTATTAAACTGGACTAAGAAAGATATTTTCTATTACATGGAAAATAATGATTTACCTCAACACCCTTTATTTGAAAAAGGCTATTCTACTGTCGGAGATTGGCATTCAAGCGTAGCTGAAAATAATAATTCCAAAGGAAGATCAACAAGATTTGGAGGAGTCAGTGAAGAGTGTGGTATTCATGTTGATGAAAATAATTTTTTAGGAGAAGGGATATAGCTGGTGTTTTCAGAAAAAAATTATTTAATGATTGGGAATACAAGATGGCATTGGGCCAGCAAGAGAAAAAAAGATTGGAAATATTTTCATACCTCGCCAAATCCCATCGAATTTAAAGATAAGGATTATTCTCAATTAACTTGGGCCTCAGTTGGTTCCGTCCCTGAGAAAATTAAATTATGCCCTTCAAATAAAATAAATTTAGATGATGTTCCACTCATCAATCTTCCACCTTATTTAGGGATTGATAGAGCTCTAGCTTCATGGAGTGCTTATAAAAAGCAATCATCTTTCACAAGCAAAGAGCAAGGCTTAATTGTTATTGATGCAGGCACAATCATGAGCGTCACAAAAATAACAAAAAAAGGTGTATTCGCAGGAGGGCAATTAATTTCTGGATTAAGACTTCAACTATCTTCTATGGCAAATGGTTCATTAAATTTAGAAAATCCAGTCATCAAGACAATCCCAATAGAAACATTTCAACATGAGACTAAAGATGCAATGATCAAAGGTGCAATAAATGGATTATTAGGATTAATCATAAAATTGTTAGAGGAAACAAAATTACCAATATGGATGTGCGGAGGTGATGCTCCAATTATATTAAACGAACTTAAAAAGACAAATATTGATATAAATTATTGTCCGAATCTAGTTCTAGAAGGAATGATTGATATAGACCAAAAAATTAATTCAATTTAAGATCATTTAAAATTTGATTAGCCATATTTGCTGATTTTACTTTTAAATAGATTAATTCTATTTTCCCATCTTTATCTATAACAAAAGTATGTCTCATCATTCCATAATACTCTCTACCCATAAATTTCTTCAAGCCATAACTTTCGTATGATGCCGCAACAGGACAAGGCTCATTATCAGTTAAAAGTATAAATGGCAGTTTATGTTTATCAATGAATTTTATATGCGACTTCGAGGCATCCTTACTAATGCCTAAAACTTTAATATTGTTTGATTCAAAAAGGTCCCAACTATCTCTAAAGCTGCAAGCTTCTTTAGTGCAGCCAGGAGTATCATCTTTTGGATAAAAATAAATTACAACTCTCGACCCCTTGAATGATGTGAGACTGGTATCAACACCATCTTGATTAGGGAGAGTGAAATTTGGTGCAGAATCGCCTATACAGAGAGTCATGATTACTACTCAAATAAACAATAAAAGCGTACTAGGTCTTTGGCTTTTTTTAATGCCATCAAAACTTTTACCCATAAGCAGCGAAGAGAAAAAATGGGTTAACAATTTAACCCCAAGAAGAGCATTGAATTACCACTTTTCTAGAGGCTGCCTTAGACATGTCATGTCCAACATAACTGGCTTAGAACCTCTAGAGATCCCTCTTAAAGCCGAACCTGGGAAACCACCTTTATTGGCGGAGGGATTGGGTCATATCAGCATGAGCCACTGTTCTGATGCGTTATTAATAGGATGGTCTTCAACAAAAATTGGTGTAGATATAGAAAGAAAGGATAGACAGTTTCATGCTCATAAATTGTCCAAACGCTTTTTCACTCAAGATGAAAATAGCGAAATAGAATATTTAACGCCAAGTCAAGCTAAAGAAATAGTACTAAAAAGATGGGTAGTAAAAGAAGCCGCAATCAAATGGCAGAGTGGAAAAATAGCAACTAATATAAATCAATGGATTTGGGAAAATAAATCATTATTTGCATATCATCAAAGACTTGGACATAAAGTAAAAATTTACGAACGAATTTATGATCAGTGGAATTATGCGATTGCATTAGATGAAGACTCCTTAACAAAAGAACCAATAATTTGCCTTAATTAATTATTCTTTTGGCAATATATTTAGTATGTAGAAGTTTCTGTTTTATAGTCTGGCCTTCCAATCTTTTAAATAATTTCTGCCATCGATCTAATGTTTCTTCCTTACAATCTTTTAGAATGATTTCTCTATATTCACTTCCTTCATCAAGCCATCTTTTAATTGTAGAACTATCAACTTTTTGATATACAAACTCAGTCCATTCTTCAAAAGAAATATTCCAGCCTAATTTTTCTAATCTTAGAATAAATTTCTTTTTATGATCTTGCTTATTTAACCAATTATCTTCTTTGCAAATTAAATCACTCAACAATGAAAAATCAGTATTGTTCTTATTACTATCATCCTCTAAACTTTCCTTTAAAGAAAGTGCAGGACCAGAGCATGGGTTACTTATAATTAAACTTAATTCTGCATTCTCTGTACATTTCTCAGTAAGAATCGGCCACAATTCCATAAAATTTATTTCAGAAAAAACTTTCCATGGAATCCTTCCTCCAATCACCTCAAATTTGAGATTGTGTTCTAATTTTTTAATTGATTCAACTTTTGAATCAATTAAAACAGGTCGCTCCATTGGCGCTAAAACTTCTAATTCAGCTAATAATCTTGGCTGATTATCTTCTGAAACAGCCAAAACAACTCCCCCTTCAGATGTCTCTCTTAAAGGCCTTAAAGACCAAAGCAAAGAACTAGGTTCTAAAACTAAAACTCTATGATTTTTTCTCCAAGTAATACCCGACCATAATTTAGTCATCAAGTTTTTTAATCGTTCTCCCTCTTGCAAAACTTGGCGAGATAACCATTTCTCCAAATCACTATCAACTTTTCCAGATGTAATAGTTAAAGGATTTTGTTGCTCAACTTCAACTAATGAAGCTAACTGTTCAGATCGTCTCTCATTCAAAAGAGATCGTCTTTGCCCTTCCCATCCATGTTCAGTTGGCTCCCAAAAATTCTCGTTTAGCAAACTATCTGGTAAATATTGCTGAGGTACCCAATTTTTTGAAAATGAGTGAGGATAGCTGTAACCCAGGCCATCTCCAAATGCTTCTTGATCTCGATTTGCATCTTTAAGATGAGACGGAACATTTTGCTTTTGGGAATCTTTAACTTTCTGAACTGCCTTAAAAATAGCCTTCACACTATTGCTTTTCTCAGTGGCAGCTAAGTACAAGGTTGCCTGAGCTAGTGGATAAATACCCTCTGGCAGACCTATTCGATCAAAAGCCGCCGCGCATGACTCAACTATGACAATTGCATTGGGATCAGCGAGACCAATATCCTCTCCTGCAGCGATGAGCATACGTCTAAAAATGAAGCGTGGATTTTCTCCAGCCTCCAACATTCGAGCCAGCCAAAACAATGCCGCATCTGGATCCGAGCCTCGTAATGACTTAATAAAAGCGCTGATCGTATCAAAATGAGCATCACCTTGTTTGTCGTATAAAACCGCTCGTTCTTGAATTGAATCCTCAGCAATCTCGAGATCAATAAATATTGAACTATCTTGATTTGCAATAGTGCTGTCTACAGCAAGTTCAAGCGCATTAAGCAGAACCCGTGCATCACCATTAGACACATCAACCAAATGATCCGCAGCTTCACTAGTTAAATTGATTAATTTCAACCCATACCCCCTTTCCTTATCATTCAAAGCTCGTTGCAGCAATTGATGTAATGCTGTCGTATTTAGACTATTCAACCGAAATAATCTAGATCTGCTTACCAAAGCTTTATTGACTTCAAAATATGGATTTTCCGTTGTCGCCCCAATCAGGGTCAAAGTTCCATTTTCAACCCAAGGTAATAAAGCATCTTGTTGAGCAGTATTAAATCTATGAACCTCATCAATAAATAAAATCGTTCGTTTACCATATTTGTTTAACCTATCAATTGCGGACTCAATCTCAGATCTCAAATCCTTAATGCCAGCCAATGCTGCATTTACGATACTAAAGTGAGACAGAGTATTTAAGGCGATAATCCTAGCTAAAGTAGTCTTACCAACTCCAGGCGGTCCATAAAGCAATAAATTGCCTACTTTATCAGCAATAATTGAACGTCTCAATAAACGTCCTTGAGCAAGAATGTGATCTTGACCAACAAATTCATCAAGTGTTTGAGGCCTTAAGCGATCAGCTAAAGGAGCATTCTTCTTTATTAGCTGTTCACCATTAAAATCAAATAGATCTTTGGCCAAAACTAATAAACAAGCATTTTTGACACTTTAAAAGTAAAAAATAACTTATAACGTCGTTTTGATGGTTTCAAATTGAAAGATTTTTTATCTACGTAATAACTGTCGGAGTGGACATGCCTGTTCGTTTTGAAATCTCAGCTAGAGAATCGATACTTTTAATTAACGGATCCAAAGCTAACTGAGGATCTTGAGTGATATCACCATCACTAGGAACATAGCTTTCAAAGTAAACTCTCAACGTAGCTCCTTGAGTGCCAGTACCAGAAAGTCTCACTAACACTCGACTACCATCGTCTAATAAAATCCTCAAACCTTGATTAAGCGTAATTGAACCATCAACTGGATCTGTGTAGCTAAAATCGTCAGCATTTTGCACTGTTCTTCCAGCAAAAGATTGATCTATCAAAGTGGGAAGCATATTCCTCAGTCTGGAATAAAGAGAATTTGCAACGTCAGATGGAATAGATTCATAATCATGCCGAGAATAGTAATGGCGACCATAAAATAGCCAATGATTCTTCATTATCTCAGAAACTGATTTTTTCTTTGACGCAAGTATCTGCAACCAAAAGAGAACAGCCCATAATCCATCTTTCTCTCTTACATGATCACTTCCAGTTCCAAAGCTCTCCTCTCCACACAGAGTAATTTTATTAGCGTCCAAAAGATTGCCAAAGAATTTCCATCCAGTAGGAGTTTCGAAACAATTTATCCCTAAATGTTTTGCAACAACATCTACAGCTGAGCTCGTAGGCATGGAACGAGCGACCCCCGATAAACCTTTGGCATATCCTGGTACACAATCGTAATTAGCAGTTAAAATCGCAAGGCTATCACTAGGATTTACAAAGCAACTACGTCCCAAAATCATATTTCTATCGCCATCCCCATCACATGCTGCTCCGAAAGAAAATAAATTACCTTTTAAAAGCAAATCAGCAAGATCTTTTGCATAAGTCAAATTTGGATCAGGATGAAGACCTCCAAAATCTTCCAAAGGTATTCCATTCCTTACTGTTTCTGCATTAGCTCCTAAATGATCAACAAAAAGACGCTTTGCATATGGACCGGTTACGGCATTTAGTGCATCAAAAACAATCGGAAAATCTTTGTTGATATGGGAACTAATCAAATCAAAATCAAAAATTTCTTTCATTAAATTTATGTAATCGTCTATTCCATCAATGATCTCGACAACCATTGAAGCTAATTTATATTTACCACGTGAAAAAGAATTATTTGATTGACATTTTATGATCTTATATTCTTTAAGGTTCTTGGAGTAATTATAAATTTCATCAGTTAGAGATTCTGAGGCAGGTCCGCCATTTGAACCATTTAGCTTGACGCCAAAATCACCTTTAAGTCCACCTGGATTGTGACTAGCAGATAATATAATTCCACCTATTGCTTTATTTATTCGAATCAAATTTGAAGCCGCAGGGGTCGACAAAATCCCGTCTACGGTTGTTATGACTTTTTGAATTCCATGTGCAGCTGCCATCCTAACAATAATATCAATCGCTCTTTTGTTGCCATATCTACCATCACCTCCCACAACCAAAATACCTCCTTGCACCCCAGGCAGGGAACAAAAGATTGATTCAATAAAACTCTCCAGGTAATGAGCCTCTTCGAACTGCAAAGTACTTTTTCTTAATCCAGAAGTACCTGGTTTCTGATCAGTAAAAGGTGAGTTTAACTTAACTGTAAGTTGGCTAAATTCTGTAGAAAACACTTTAAAAATAAATTAGTGAATGATCTAAAAATGAATAGAAATGAAATGGCAACACTTTGAATTCAGTGAGGCATTTCAGAAGTACGAAGCATTGCGATAAACCAAAGAGTACTTAATATCAAGGCACTTAAAACACCCGGACCAAGTCCAAAACGCTCAATCGTAGTAGGAATTAATAAAGGGAAAGCAATAGCGCCAACTAATGGAGTAAAAGCGACAATTAAGCGAACCATTAATTAAGGGGGATTAGATTTAAAACCATTCTGATTCAGCTTTTGAATTTGGATTAGTATTATCAACTGGAGTAACTCTTTCGAATTTCATTGTTATGTTCCTTGAATCTATACCATCTTTATCAATCGCTTTAATTGAATAGTTCTGAGTACCATCTCTGAATGGGACTTGCAATCTAAAGGTTCCATCATTTGCCAATGGAACCTCTTCATCTTCGATAAACAATTTAGCTGAGGGATCAGTAGCTCCATAAACGATTAATTCAGCATCAGCAACCAACCAAAAAGAACGTGCTTGAGAAACCCCTCCAATACCAGATTCATTCAACCCACTAGCCCAAAGACCACTACCAGATTCATTGTTTGAATTTAGATCTCCTTGAACACCCTCTTGGAATTCTTCTGAACCAACTCTTCGAGTTCTGAATTTTGTGGTAGCTGATTGATACAAGCGCTCATGCAAACCACTATCTGGTTGTTCTGATGCAAAACTTTCTATCTTTGGACCAGTCAAGGCAACTGGGGATTCCAGGCTAAAAGGAACAAATTGATCAAGAATTTGTTCACTTGGATGAAGAGAAGGTACTTTGGCTGAAGATGAATGAGCAAGTGACATCCATTTATGACCTATTCGATAACCGAGTTCAACTTTATAATCTCTTCCACCTAGAGGAATAGGTAAGTACCACTCGGTACTGTGACTATCAACGACAACTTCTTGAAGAGTACCAGGATTAGCTTCTCCATCGTTTTTATTGGTGACATCAGCTAAACGCAGGCAAAGTCTAATAGCTCCTTCATTTTGAGCATTAGCACGGTCTTTATCTGAAATCTCCCAAAATACATATGCCCACTCGGGATCGCGAGGTAGAAAAACGACTTTAGTCTCAGTAGAACTTGAATATGAATCTTCGTTGGATTGTTCAGCCTTATTATTTATCAACTGTTTTTCTAATTCCTTTTTTTCTTCGTATAGAAAAACACTTTTAACTAGATCAGCCTTTGATTTTCTACTGTAAAGAGGAATACCTAATTCACTCGCTTTAATACGAAGCTGACGAAGTGTTAAACGTGACAGGGATTCTTGATCAAAAGTCACGCCCATAAACCTCCATTTTTTGTTTGGGATCAGTCCGATAAGTATGTGATGAAATGTGCTCTTCTCGTTGGTGTGGTCAGCATCTACTGACTCCAAGAAGAGATCAAAAAGTGGTATCTACAGACAAAAAGCGTTGCGGCAACTAAAAACTAGGAGTTCATTACCAATCCACGAATTTCAAAGTCAATCAGAAATAAATTCAGATTTTGAAAGTTTCGAAGACTTTTTTCTTTGGGATCACCGTCTTTAAATTAAATTTCTTCGCATCTATGGACTAGAACGATTTCAAACCTCATACGCATCGATTAAATTTCTCAATGTCAAATCCAATGGAGCAACTTTTAAATCATTTGAAAGTCTTTCCAGCTGGATAGCTGCTCCAGAAAATTGCTCAAACATAATCTGCACAAACTCATCATCTTTCATCATGATGGGATTTTTTAAGCACCATTCAAGCCATTCCTCTTTCACAGGTATCAAACCTCTTGGATTGTCCTTACTCATGGATTTAAAACATTGTAAGCAATGTGCAAGCATCCTTAAATGATGCTTTTCGCTAGCTGAAAGGTTAGTCAATCCGATCAAATTTATATCCTCTTTACTCAAGGGACTATTTTTAGCATTATCGTTAAAAGTAGATTCCATCATCTGGTAACAGGAGCATCTCTGATCTGTAAAGTTTAAAAGAATATTTATCTTTAAATAGGTTTTATCTTATTTTTTCCACGTATAAACAAGGGAAAGACATTCATTCATTAACAATTACAAATCCAAAAAAGTAATTAACAAATGAAATCATCTGTATTTATAAGGATTTACATAGCTATTTGTATACACTAAAAAAGCTTTGACGAATTGTAAAAAGATTAAGAGTTTGTTCCAGGACAATTAGAGCTGTGAACGATTGTAAGAATTTTAGCTTATAGTAATAAGAGATTAAAACTACTTTCGTAACACTGAGTTTTCCCCCTTGATTTGACTTAGAATGACATTTGAGATCCAACTATCAAAACACTCTGATCCAATGATGAACCCCAGATGTCATAATTGAAAATTATCTAGGATCTTAAAAACCAAACTTTTCATAAATAAAAACTACTACGACTTGATTTAATCAAAATAAAATGACCCAATCTAATACTGTCGAAGAAATTGTTTCCAAACCTTATAAATACGGTTTTATAACTGAAATTGAAACTGAAAAGATCCCAAAAGGATTGAATGAAGATGTTATTAGGTTGATTTCCGCGAAAAAAAATGAACCAGATTTTTTATTAAAATTTCGTTTAAGAGCTTATGAACAATGGTTGAAGATGAGAGAACCGGATTGGTCTAACTTAACTTATGCCAAAGTAGATTATCAGGATCTAGTTTATTATGCTGCCCCAAAACAAGACATAAAAAAGCAGAGTTTAGATGAGGTTGATCCTAAGTTACTTGAAACTTTTGAAAAACTTGGAATACCGCTTAGTGAACAAAAAAGATTATCTAATGTAGCTGTAGATGCTGTCTTTGACAGTGTTTCGATAGCAACTACATACAAGGAAAAACTAGCTGAACATGGAGTAATATTCTGCTCTATTAGTGAAGCGATTAGCAAATATCCAGATATAATTGAGAAATATATGGGTTCAGTTGTTCCTATAAATGATAACTTTTTTGCAGCCCTAAATTCTGCAGTATTTAGTGATGGTTCGTTTGTTTACATACCCAAAGGTGTCGAATGTCCAATGGAATTATCATCTTATTTCAGAATAAATTCTGGCGATACTGGCCAATTCGAACGAACTTTAATCATCGCAGAAGAATCTTCCTCCGTTAGTTATCTAGAGGGTTGTACAGCGCCTATGTTTGATACCAATACACTCCATGCTGCTGTCGTTGAGCTTGTCGCACTCGATAATGCATCTATTAAATATTCAACCGTACAAAATTGGTATGCAGGTAATGAGGAGGGAATTGGAGGAATATATAACTTCGTCACAAAAAGAGGAGAATGTAGAGGAAAGAAAAGCAAAATAAGCTGGTCTCAAGTCGAAACAGGGTCTGCCATTACATGGAAATACCCAAGTTGCGTATTACAAGGAGACAATTCCATTGGTGAGTTTTATTCAATTGCACTAACTAATAATTTTCAAAAAGCGGATACTGGGACAAAAATGATTCACATAGGAAAAAATACAAAATCAAAAATCGTAAGTAAAGGTATAAGTGCTGGACAATCTAAAAATAGCTATCGAGGTCTTGTCTCCATAAGCCCAAATGCTGAGGGCTCCCGAAATTACAGTCAATGTGACTCCATGTTGATCGGTGACAAAGCCAGTGCAAATACATACCCATATATTCAATCCAAACAACCTCATTCAAATATTGAACATGAAGCAAGTACTTGTAGGATTTCAGAAGATCAACTTTTTTACTTACAAAGTAGAGGAATTGATTTCGAGGAATCAGTTTCAATGTTAGTCAGTGGATTTTGTAGTGATGTTTTCAATGAATTACCTATGGAGTTTGCATCTGAGGCAGATAAACTTTTAGCTCTAAAATTAGAGGGTTCGGTTGGATAAAAATAAATTAAAACCATGCTTTTTCTCTCTACAACTTTCTTCCTAATTTAGTGATTTCATCAACTTCAGAAACAATATTATCTATTAAAGATCTTCATGCAAGTGTTGAGGATCAAGAGATACTTCATGGAGTCAATTTGGTCGTAAAAGAAGGAGAAGTACATGCGATTATGGGTCGTAATGGAAGCGGAAAAAGTACACTTTCAAAAGTTATAGCTGGTCATCCATCTTATAAAGTTTTATCGGGATCTATCCAATTTAAAGGTAAGGATATTCTTGAGTTAGAACCTGAGGAAAGAGCAAGAATTGGGATTTTCCTTGGTTTCCAATACCCAGTAGAAATTCCTGGTGTTAGTAATCTCGAGTTCCTCAGAGTTGCCACCAATTCACGAAGAAAAGAATTACTTAAAAGTGAATTAGATACTTTTGAATTCGAAGATCTAGTAAAAGAAAGATTGAAAATAGTTGAAATGAATCCAGCCTTTCTAGAAAGAAGCGTAAATGAGGGTTTTTCAGGCGGAGAGAAAAAACGCAACGAGATTCTTCAAATGGCTCTTCTTGAACCTGTCATATCAATACTCGATGAAACTGACTCAGGACTTGATATTGATGCTTTGAGAATTGTTGCATCTGGGATCAATAGACTCTCGCAACCAAATTCAGCAACAATTTTAATCACCCATTATCAAAGACTGCTCAATGAAATTACTCCTGACTTTGTACACATAATGGCTGATGGAAAAATAATAAAAACTGGCAACAAAGAACTAGCCATTGACCTTGAGAAATCAGGGTATGAGTTTATTGACAAAAATACCAAAGAGAAGGAAATGGCAAAATGAAACCATCAACTATTTGCCAAGACTGGCTTGAATCTCTTCCGCCAACTGAAGGTTATTTAAAAAAAGAACAATCAATAGGGCGAGAATTTCTTTTAGAGAAAGGAATGCCCTCTAAAAAAGATGAAGCGTGGAGACTATCCAACTTCAATAAATTAAATAGTTTTTTGTCATTACCAATAATTATCGATAGCAAAGATGTGAAATCTATCTTTCCAGAAAAGGATAAAAATAGAGAAAGAATTATAATTAAGCCTAATGAAAATCCATTTTTAAATATTAATTTACCTAATGGAATTGAGAAGCTAAATAGCCAAGAAATCGAAGATAATCTTAGCAAAATAGTTAAGTCAACTAATATAAAAAATGATATTTCAGTATGTCTTAATCAGGCCTCAAGCTCAAATCTTCTAGCTTTAAAAGTTAAACGTAATTCCAATCAAGCATTAGAAATAATAATTCCATCAATAGAAGGAAAGTCAATCTCAACTAGAATCTTTCTCCTTATAGAGGAGGGAGCAAAATTAGATCTTTTACAAATTTTTAAAGGTAATACTAATTCCGCACAAAATCATTTAATCGAAATAAAACTAGAGTCGAAAGCAAAGCTAACTCATGGGTTGATTTCTTTGGGGGAAGAGAAAGAATCCTCCTCAATTTGCACTTTAGCGGTAGAACAATCAGAGAAGAGTAAATACTCTCTTCATTCAATTCATCATGGGTGGGACTATGCCCGATTTGAACCAAGAATAATTCAAAGTGAAGGTCAAGCTTCAACCATTATCAAAGGGCTTCAAGTTACAAAATCAAAAGAGCAAATAGCCACACACTCTTTAATTAGATTTGAAGGTCCAAATGGAAAGCTTGATCAATTACAAAAAGCCGTAGCCTCTGAATATTCCCATTGCATTTTCAATGGTTCGATTGAAGTTCCAAAAAAAGCACAAAAAACAGAAGCTGCTCAGCTAAGTAGAAATTTATTACTTTCCAAACGCGCCAGAATAGATACAAAACCAGAGCTTGAAATAGTTGCTGATGATGTTAGGTGTACTCATGGAGCAACTGTAAGTCAACTCCAAGATGAGGAATTATTTTATTTACTTAGTAGAGGTATTGATAATAAACATGCCAATTCTTTGTTATTAAAAGGATATTATGATGAAGTGATTTCACACTTTCCTAAAAGTGCTCGTAAGTGGAATTTTATTGAAAAGTTAATACAAGATATAAAAAAGTGAAAAATTTAATAAAAAAGATTGCTGAGAAAAGTAGAAATGATTTTCCACTATTGAATGAAAATAGTAATAATTTAATCTATTTAGATCATGCAGCTACAAGTCAAAAGCCACAAGAAGTTATCGATTCTCTAAAAAACTATTATAGCTATCAAAACGCTAACGTTCATAGAGGTGCTCATCAACTGAGTGCAATCGCAACAGAAAAATTTGAAAACTCGAGAAAGTTAACAGCAAATTTTATCAATAGTAAGAATGAAAAAGAGATCATTTTCACTAGAAATGCTACGGAAGCTATCAACCTTGTAGCCTATACATGGGGCAATTATGAACTTCAAGAAAATGACGAAATCATAATAAGTTTAATGGAACATCATAGTAATATAGTACCTTGGCAATTAATAGCTGACGCAAAAAAGTGCAAGCTAATTTATATCAATATCAATCAAAATGGAGAGTTAGATCTTGATGATTTTAGAAAAAAATTGAGTGATAAAACTAAAATAGTTAGTCTTGTTCATGTAAGTAATACACTTGGTTGTTGTAATCCTATCGAGGAAATTTCAGACCTTGCACATCAAAAAGGTAGCTTAGTTCTTTTAGATGCTTGCCAAAGTCTTGCTCATAAGCCGATAGATATTAAAAAACTTGGTATTGATTTTTTGGCAGGATCTTCTCATAAACTTTGCGGACCTACTGGTGTAGGTTTTTTATGGGGTAGAGAAGAAATTTTAAAAAAAATACCTCCTTTTCTTGGTGGAGGAGAGATGATTAATGAGGTTTTCACGGATAAAAGCACTTGGGCAGACTTACCGCATAAATTCGAAGCAGGTACCCCAGCTATTGGGGAAGCAATCGGTATGGGAACCGCACTTAATTATTTACAATCAATTGGATTAAAAGAAATCCATAATTACGAAAAAGAATTAACAAAATATCTTTTTGAAAAATTAGAGGAAATAGATGATTTACAGATTCTTGGTCCTAGCCCTTTAATTCAGCCTGATAGAGGACCTTTAGCAACTTTTTATATAAAAGGTATTCACTCTAATGATGTTGCTGAGTTACTCGATAACAGCAATATTTGCATAAGGAGTGGTCATCATTGCTGCCAACCACTGCATCGCTTCTATGGTATAAAAAGCACAGCTAGAGCAAGCTTGAGCTTTACATCTACTCCATCAGAAATTGATTGTCTTGCCGAAGAACTAAAATCAGTAATTTCTTTTTTAAAGAAAAATTCTTAAATATTTAGATGCTGTCTAAAAAAAGCCTCTATTTTTTTTAATACATCAACTTTTATATTGCCGTCTTTAAACCCATGACCTTCGTTCTCAAATAAATTTATTTGTACTGGAATTCCACGTTTTAATAATTCATCTTTGATTGCAATAGATTGATCAGAAGGTATAACTTTATCTTTTAAGCCATGAAATAAAATCAATGGCATGTTGATAGAATTAACATGTTCAATAGGCGATCTTTTAAGATACTTTTCATAATCAGTTCCTATATTGCCTATTAAATAATCTAAATAAAATTCTTCAAATCTATGAGTTGATTTAGCCATAGCTATTAAATCAGTTACAGCATATTTACATGCTCCGATATTAAAAATTTCAGTAGATATCAAACAACCTAAAGCTGTAAAACCCGATGCACTGCTCCCTACAATTGCTATACGGTCTTTGTCAACCTTAAAAGATGCAATCAATGACTGAGCCGCCTTAGTGCAATCCAAAACATCGCTTACTCCCCAATTACCTCTCAATCGATCTCTATATTCCCTACCAAAACCTGAAGAGCCTCCATAATTAACATCAACAACCGCCCAACCTCTCGATGTCCAAAATTGCACCTCTAGATCCAATCCACAACGAGCCATACCAGTAGGTCCGCTATGACTTTTCACCAATAAAGGAGGTAACAATTTTTGTTTATTAAGAGGTGGATAATACCAAGCATGAACACTCTCTTCATTCGATCCCATAAACCAAAAAGATTCGCCAATACTTATTTCCGTTGGATCCAAGCTAAATGAAGAGGCAGGAGTATGTACCCAATATTTATCTAATAAGTCTATTTCAAAAATCCCTTCAGTAACTTCTGAACTACTGGCAATAGCAACAAGTCGATTTTGATACGAATGAAGACTAGAGAACTCAATAAAAGGCTGATCCAAAGGCTTGATACATCCATTTTGTTGAAATAGAGCTAAAGTCCAAATTCCTTCCTGAGCAAAAGCCCCAACGACATCATCCCCCACACATGAAAAGCTCGACATCCCAAGAACCCATTGTGGGAAAGCAATTTCAGCCTTAATAGTCCATTGATTCTGAGAAATAGTAATTGAATTGTTATTAATGTCAGTTTTAATCTGAGTAATATTCCACCAGCCACTACTATCTTCCGCAACAAAAAGATCACCTTTATCAGACCAAATGGGATTAAAAAATGATATTTTTTCTGTGCATTTTAAATATTTATTATTAAAATTTACTATATTTATGATATTTAAATACTCATCCAATTTAGCTAATTTTAATTCATTTAAATCCCAAGGCATTGAAGTATTATTCCACTCAACCCATGCCAACTTTCTATCTTTAGAATTCAGAGCAAGATAACCTAATAGCCCCTGAGATGAATAAATAAATTTTGGATATTGGTCAATTTCTTTTAGAGAATAAGAAACTATATGATCTCCTTCTTCATCTTCCATCAATCCAATCCAAATATTATTTTCAAGGTCTATCACGCCACCTGCTAGAAAATAATTATCTTTTTTTGTAAGACAAATTGATTGTATTTTAGGTATGAATTTAAAAGAAGCAGAATTGTCATTTTCTTCCTCATAAGACCAAGTTCTCATCCATAAGCAATTATCTTGATTGTCGACCCAAGTCAATATCAGATCTGATCCATCAAGGGTAGCTGTTAAAGGAGCACCACCATATCCATGGATTTTTGTCCTTAAATCACTTGGATAAGGTGTTAACTCCTGAGGTAATACGTCTTGTTGCCCCCAAGGTCTAATTACAGCTGTAGTTCTCCCCTTTTCCTTTGGTCTTTGTTCTAACCATAAAACCCAATCACCTATTATACGAGGCTCTTTAAATATAGGAGCTTCTCCATAAACTTTTTCAGCATCCAAGATTCTCATTGTTTTGTTCTTCATTGATGTTGAGAGTCAATGATTAATTCACTCATAGAACTTAAAACAAAGTAAAGTGTAAAAGTTGTTGTCTTAAGACTCCTTTGGCTGGCAGTTTTGCTCAACTTGCAAAAAATGCAGAAAAAAAGAAGCCCTCCATTTCAGTTTCGAAAGAACCTGTCAAGAACCCCCCTTTGAAGGTCTATCAATTAGGACACGAGGCTTTAAGAACGCCAGCCAATCGCATCGTCAAAGTTGATGATTCAATTCGAAAGTTAGTGAAAGATATGCTCATAACTATGTATTCATCTAAAGGTATTGGTTTGGCAGCACCTCAAGTAGGAATAAAAAAGAGATTGTTAGTTATAGATTTAAATTTTGAAGACCCAAGTTCCCCGCCAATGGTATTTATAAATCCTGAGATAATTTCATCTAGTGCAAGCTTAGATACATATGAAGAAGGTTGTCTAAGTATCCCCGGAGTTTACCTTAATGTTTTACGACCCTCCTCGATCAAATTAAGTTATCGAGATGAAATGGGTAGACCCAAAAAAATGAATGCAGATGGTCTAATGGCAAGATGCATTCAGCACGAAATAGACCACCTAAATGGTGTCTGTTTTGTTGATAAAGTAACTGATGAAGAAGAACTGAAAAAACAATTAAATGAGAATAACTTCAATCACAACGATGTAATAAAAGAAACGAATTGAAAGAATAATGTCCTTTCAAACTCTACAGAATCCTATTAGATCTTTATTATTGGTTTCTCCTCAAATTCAATGACAACAATTTTCGATAAAATTCTGAGTGGTGACATCCCTTGTGATGAGGTTTTTAGTGATAACAAATGCTTAGCATTCAAAGACATTACCCCTCAAGCACCTACTCACATTTTAATAATTCCTAGAAAGCCTATCCCAAGTCTGCAAGATATAAAAGAAGAAGATCAAGAATTACTGGGTCACTTACTGCTAAAAGGGACCGAAATTGCGAATGCTGCTGGTTTAGAAAGTTGGAGAACCATAATAAATACAGGAGAAGAAGCAGGTCAAACAGTATTTCACTTACATATTCATATTATTGGCGGAAGAAAATTAAGTTGGCCGCCAGGGTAACTCTTGGATTTCCATGATTTTTATCAATACACACGATTGCTTTACTGGCTTAGTTACTGACTCAGCTTCGCCCATCAATGCGCTATAAGATATTTAATTAATCGCGTCCAATGGATTCCCAAACTGCTGCAGATAAAAACAGCATTATTAATAAATTCAACACAACCCTACAAAGTTTCTGGGGAAACCTTAATGAGAACCAGCAATCTATTTTAAAAAAAATATGGTCAATTTTAACTTACAAATGGCAATGGCAGATAATTTTGAATGCCCCTTTTTTGGTTTTTTGGATATTAGATCAAACTATTCCTGCAGTTCACTCTTTTGATATGAAGCTTATTTCTTCACTACCAATACCTATGATAATAAAAACATATTTTGGGTTTAGCTAATATATACAGATGAATAACTTTTTAATGAGTTTTTGCTTTAAAAAACTTCAAATTAACTTAAAAAAATAAGCTAGCCTTATTGCTAATCAAGTATTTATTGACTTTGAAATAATCTAATTAATATGACCTCATCAATTTCGAAAGCTCAAAAAGGACTAGTAAGCCAACTTATTAAATTAAGAAAGCTTACTCAGCCATATTTTCTACCTTATACAAAAAGTAATGGCTGGTTGTTTGTCTATTTATTAATAGCTTTATTATTTTGTGTAGGCGGAACAGTTCTATTTTTACTAACAGGTTTAATGAGCTTGTTAACCAACGTAGCTCCAGAGATAACAAACCAATTTTTGGGAGGTGTTCAAAATTCATTAAAGGTCATATGGGATGGTCCTTCGGGAATAATAATTTCAAGCTTATTTACCTTAGGTATTTTTTCATTTATTACGATTCGTGGTCAATTAAGGCAAAGGAGATGGCTTCCTTGGCTTTTGCTAGGAGTAATTATTTTAATGTTGTTGTCTGTAAATGGAATTAACGCTGGAATCACTTTTCTAGTAAGAGATATAACTAATGCCTTAATACAAAAAGATGAAAATGAAAGTTATAAAAATTTGTGGATTCTTGGAATTTGTTTCATTGCAGCTCTTCCAATAAGAAGCTTCCAATTTTATTTTTCCGCAAAACTTCAGCTTTTATGGAGAGAGTGGTTATCAAAAAGCCTAATAACAGATTATTTAGATGATAGAACATATTATATATTAAATCCCAACGATGAGTCTGAAACAAATGTCGATAATCCGGATCAAAGAATTACTGAAGATGCCAGAGACTTTACTGCTCAAACAATAGACCTCTCTTTAAATATTTTTGATTCTTTATTAGTATTTTCATTAAATATTTTTATTTTACTAAGTATAAGCAAAGAGCTAACACTTGCTCTAATATTTTACGCCACATTAGTTTCATCTTTGCTACTTTTTGCAAGTAGAAAATTATTTAAATTAAATTATGATCAATTACGCTTTGAAGCTGATTTCCGTTATGGTCTTGTTCATGTAAGAAATAACGCAGAATCAATTGCTTTTTATTCTGGTGAAAATCAAGAAGAAAAAGAAGTCAGTAGAAGACTGAAATCTGTAGTTGATAATTTTAATCTTTTGATAATATGGGAAGCTCTATTAAGAGTGCTTCAACGCTCTGGAATTTATGGAAGTGTCTTTATTCCTTTCATTATTCTAGCAGGACCAATTCTCAGCGGCCAAATGGACTATGGAAGTTTTCAACAAGCCAATTTGAACTACAACCTTCTTGAGGGATCATTATTTTTTATTATTTACAAAATAGAGGCTTTAGCTCGATTCTCAGCATCGATAGGCAGGCTTGAAGGGTTTCAATCAAACATGAATGAGATTAGAAATGACCAGTATGATGACTTCAAAGTAGAAATTAAAAAGAACGATTCTATTATTCTTAAAAATGTAAGTATTAAAACTCCAGGGAAAGAGAATTTCTTAATTAATAACTTAAATGTAAGTATTGAGTCTGGTCAAAGTTTACTTGTTGTAGGACCTTCTGGTTGCGGTAAGACCTCTTTACTTCGAGCTATTAGCGGTCTCTGGGCAATCCAATCTGGTGAAATAGAAACGCCCTCAAATGGTGATTTACTATTTATCCCGCAAAAACCATATATGACTCTAGGCTCTTTGAGAGAACAGCTTTGTTATCCATTAAATAAAAATAGATTCAGTGATGAACATTTAAAAGCTGTTTTAGAGGAAGTAAAGTTACCTCAAATCATCCAAAGGTATCCTGACCTAGATATCAAACAAGATTGGCAACGGCTATTATCTCTTGGAGAGCAACAAAGGCTGGCTTTCGCAAGACTTTTACTAAATTCACCTAAATATGTTGTTTTAGATGAAGCAACAAGTGCATTAGACGTAAATACAGAAAAACATCTTTATGAACTTCTTAACCAACGTGATATGGCATGCATTAGCGTTGGTCATAGACCAACACTGAAGAACTATCATGAAAATGTACTTGAAATCACGGAGAACAAAGGTTGGCGATTATTGCCCGCTGCAAGTTACCAATTTACAGAAAATTAGCCTATTTTTATGAACTCCAATACTGAAACAAACCAAGATAATCAGTTAGTAGAGCAAGAAACAACTGATTCAGAAATTAAAAATCTTTCACCTAGCGCAACCACAAATGATATTCCTGAATTTGGGTGGAGTGGCTATGCAGAGAGAATAAACGGAAGATTTGCAATGATTGGTCTAATGGCAGTTCTATTTGTTGAAGCACTTAGCAAAATATCTTTTTTAGAATGGGCTGGAATAATTAATAAATAATAATTGTTTAATTAATCATCAAATCTTGAACTGTTATCTCTTGGTCTCGACTTTCTTGTCGAGGATGAATAAGAGCTTTTAGATGATCTTTGATTAACAGGGTTTGAACCAGAACTCTTTGAGGGCCTTCTACTAGCTCTGCTTGCTCCTTTTTCAGCACTAGAGAAAGCAGCATCTTCAATACTATTATTAGTTTTTGAAGGCCTAATAGATCCTGGTGAAGGCCTATTTGAATTATCAGAATTCAATCTTGCAGATGATGCCTGAGAGGCATTAGGTGATCCATTTCTTCTACGACTTGATGTTTGAGCACTTGCTGAAGGACGAGTCCCTCGCCTACTTTCTTGTCGGCTAGTTCTCCTATCGCCAAAGCTCGAGGCTCTAGCTGAAGAAGATTCTGGATTATTAAATCTTTCCATTCTCCTATCTCTCTCAGTTGCTTGAGTATTAATTTCTGAGGAACTATTATTTCTGGGCCTTCTACTTACAGCCTGCTCTGGGATTGCCGCCCTAGATGGACGTCTTTCATAATTGTCATCATCTGCATATTCTTCTTGATAATCTTCTCTGCCTGAAAATCTTCTATTAATACGTTGAGATTCTTCAAATCGATCATAATTCCTATCAGATCCTGCATCGGACAAACCTCCTCTAGAAGATCTTGGCAATTCAGGTTCATCATCAAAATATGAAGATCTTCTTGCTTGATCTGTTGCAATACCTCTCAGTCGAACACTTTCATAAGCAAAGAAAACAGTGGTTCCAGCAAGCAAAAACTGTCCAAACTGAAGGATAGGGTCTAAACGCCATCCTTGAAAAAAAAGTATCCCGCCACATAA
Organism: Prochlorococcus marinus str. MIT 0912; assembly: GCF_027359595.1. Lineage (NCBI taxonomy): Bacteria > Bacillati > Cyanobacteriota > Cyanophyceae > Synechococcales > Prochlorococcaceae > Prochlorococcus > Prochlorococcus marinus. Next base: position 1,456,579 of record NZ_CP114783.1, on the reverse strand, counting down.
CAAACCAATAGCGGCAAAAAATACATCGTAATCCCTTGCCAATGCTGGCTTAAAAGATCTAAGAAAATATAGGCCAGCTCCGCATACAGCTAGAACTATGCCAACAATGCTGGCCCAATTTAGACTGGCATTGACCAAGTTTGCCCTCTTAAATAAACATTTTCAGGTTGAAAACAACCTTATATTTATCAGTCTATGGCATAAATAGCTGTTTGCTAGGGCTATCTACTCAATGCATCTTTTTGACTCACCCAAATCAAAGCAGCAGCAGCAGGTGCAACTATCAAAGCGCCAGCGGCAAGAAAACTCCCTATCATTCCAACAGCAGAACTAGTAGAAGCTTGACTAGAAGCTCCAGCACTAAGGAACAAATTTAAAAAATGAAAAGTCATTTAAGCTAATTCTTATGCAAGACCGAGTAATCTTACGCAATAAAAGATGATTTATACCATCTATTCAATAATGCTTTTAGCTTTGTTATGCCTTTGTTAATGAAAAGTCTTCCAACCCTACATTTTTTAATGGGTTTTTTTATAGGTTCGCTAACCCTTGCATTCCTGCTCAGAATTATTTTGACTTGGTACCCAAAAGTAGATTTAAGAAATGGTTTATGGCCAATTATCTTCTTGCCAACTGAACCTGTACTTGTAGCTACTCGAAAAATTGTGGCTCCAATAGGAGGAGTAGATGTTACTCCAATTATTTGGGTAGGTCTTTTAAGCCTTTTTAGAGAATTGTTTCTTGGTCAACAAGGTTTACTAACTCAAATTATATTTTGATCTTAAGAGCTTTTTACAGCATTTCTTGTTCAACAAACTTTGTATGAACATCCCCTTTTTTAAATTCTTTTCTCTTAAGTAATTTCAAATGAAAGTCAATAGTAGTTGTAATTCCTGTGACTGCACATTCGTTTAAAGCCCTTTCCATGCGTTTAAGTGCAGCTTCTCTATCTCTCCCCCAAACAATTAATTTTCCTATTAAAGAATCATAAAAAGGAGGTATATCATAACCAGTATAAACATGGCTATCTACCCTAACACCAGGTCCGCCAGGAGGTAGCCAACCTGTGATTTTGCCTGGAGAGGGTCTGAAATTATGAGTAGGATCTTCAGCATTGATTCTGCATTCAATTGCATGTCCTTCAAGCTTGATCTCTGATTGACTAAATTTTAATTTTTCTCCTCCTGCAATTCTTAGTTGTTCTGATATGAGATCCATACCAGTAACTAATTCCGTTACAGGATGCTCCACTTGTATTCGAGTATTCATTTCCATAAAGTAGAAGTTTCCTTGACGATCCAGTAAGAATTCAACCGTCCCAGCACCTTCGTAATTGATACTTTTTGCTGCTGCAACAGCTGCTTCTCCCATCTGTAATCTCAACTGATCATCTAAAGCTGGACTTGGTGATTCCTCTAACAATTTCTGATGCCGTCTTTGAATCGAGCAATCTCTCTCTCCAAGGTGCACAACATTCCCATAACGATCAGCAAGAATCTGAACCTCTACATGCCTTGGGCGATCGATAAATTTCTCCATATATAGCCCTGGATTACCAAATGCAGCTTCTGCTTCCCCCTGTGCAGCTTTGAAAAGATTATCCAATTCATCAGAGTGTCCGACTAAACGCATTCCTCTTCCACCACCTCCTGCTGTTGCTTTAATCATTACTGGATAGCCCATTTCAGAGGCCAGCTGAGAAGCCTCTTCAATGCTCTCTAACAAACCTTCACTTCCAGGAACAGTTGGAACTCCAACCTTCTGCATAGTCGATTTAGCAGTCGACTTATCACCCATTGAACGTATTGCATGAGGAGATGGACCTACAAAAATAAGCCCATGGTCTCCGCAAATCTCTGCAAAACGATCATTCTCAGCTAAAAAGCCATAACCAGGATGTATAGCATCAACACCTCGTGATGTTGCAGCAGCTAGTATGTTCGGAATATTTAGATAACTTTTACTACTAGGGGAATCTCCAACGCAAACAGCCTCATCAGCTAATTGGACGTGAAGAGCATTCTTATCAACAGTGCTGTACACAGCTACAGTTGCAATCCCCATCTCGCGACAGCTACGGAGAATTCTTAAAGCTATTTCGCCACGATTAGCTATCAGCAATTTGCCTATGGGCATTCAAATTTATTAAGGCCACAGGCGGATCGTATCAGTATTAGTGCCCAAGACAGAAACGGATTAAGTAGAAGCTTAATAGGTTTAGCATTATGATCATGGTTACTTGGTGCTTAACTGAGTTAACTTGCGGATGTGGCGGAATTGGTATACGCGCATGTCTAAGGAACATGTGGCTTCGGCCTTGCGAGTTCAAGTCTCGCCATCCGCATTTTCAAAACTAAAGCTCATCAATAAATGAGTAATGATCCTTTAGCAATTATCTTTGTCTCAAATGGACCAGGTGAACTAGCTACTTGGGTTAAGCCACTTGCTAAAGAGCTTCATAAACAAATTCCGCTAAGACCTAGAGAAAAGGCTTCTTCAATATCATTAAATCTTGTCTTGGTTCCATGCCCGAACGCAACTGGCAAAGAAAGTCTCGTTGCAAAAAAATGGTTGCAATTTGAAAATATAATAAAAGCAAAAAACTTCTGGAAGCTTCTCATACAACCTAAAAAATTTGGTTCATGGCCATCCAAAGGATTAGTAATTTTTTTAGGAGGAGATCAATTTTGGAGCGTTCTGCTCTCAGCAAGATTGGGATATTTACATATGACATACGCAGAATGGATCACAAGATGGCCTTTTTGGAATAATCGTATTGTCGCGATGTCGAAAAGTATTGTTGAAAAACTACCAAGACGAATTCAAAAACGATGTTCAGTAATTGGAGACCTGACAGCTGACTTAACAGAAACTGCAAAAATTGATAATCCTCTCCCTCCTGGAAGATGGATTGCTCTCATGCCAGGTTCAAAAAGCGCCAAACTAAAAATTGGAATACCTTTTTTTCTTGATGTAGCTGACAAAATATCAAAATTAATGCCAGATTGTAAGTTTCTAATACCCATAGCTCCCACCACAAATATAGATGAAATCAAATACTTTGGCAGCAGAAAAAATCCTATTTCAAAACAATATAAATCTGGGATAAAATCAATAACTAAAGCAAATAATAAAGATGAAAGAGGAATATTAATCACAAATAACTCGACAGTGATTGTAGTGCAGGAAAAGTATCCAGCATATAGTGATCTCAGTCAATGTGATATAGCATTAACAACAGTAGGGGCAAATACTGCTGAGCTGGGCTCATTAAATATTCCGATGATAGTTGTCGTACCTACACAACACATTATCGCTATGGAAGCATGGGATGGACTCGTAGGTTTAGTAGCTAGATTACCAATTTTAAAATGGTGCTTAGGTTTGTTAATTAGCTTCGTGAAACTAAAAAAAAGAGGATTTATGGCTTGGCCAAATATAACGGCAAAAAGAATGATTGTTCCTGAAAGAGTAGGTCACATAACCACGGCACAAATAGCTGAAGAAGCCATTGATTGGCTACATTCCCCTTCACGGCTTTCTGGTCAAAAGGAAGATCTTCGAGCACTTAGAGGTACTAAAGGAGCAACAAAAAAGTTTTGTCAAGAAATTATTAATCTTCTAGAGGACAAAAAACTTATAAGTTAATCACCAGGGATCCTCAATATCTAATATTTCATTATCATTAGATAGAGAATTTTGAGGTTTTTGGTTAGATGATTTTTCTAAAGGCTCAACATCCATTGGTTCTTCTTCTATTATTACTTTGGACCTATTTTTAATATTTTTAGAGGATATATTAGCTTTAAAACTATCAGATCTAGTTGGGTAGTCTGATTCATTATAATTTACTTCATCTTCATCAATTTCCGAATAAATTGAAGACTGGGTAGGTTCATCTAAGTATCTTAATTCTTGATTATATTGTTCTTCATCAGAATCTTGTAATTCTACGTATTCCATATCATCTTCTTCAAATATTTCCTCTTTAGATTGCTCTAGAAGTCTTTGATCATCATTTGCACTTTCTCCAGAAGTTAATTGATTTTCAACTGGGACGAGATTAACTCTATACCTTTCTCTTTCGCTATCTTCCCATCCCGAATTACCTACGCCAAGCTTTTCAAGAAAACCACTATTTAATTGCTTTAATTTCTCTTCAGCCCCCTCATAAACAATTATTCGATCAGGTCCACTACTAACAATTTCTTCAACAGGCATCTCCCAAGTACTTAAAACGCCTTCGCCTAATAATGGAACACCTAATGCTCCCATAACTAAAGTAAGTAGCTCTCCAGTTTCAATATCAAAAGAGAATCCCAGTACTCTCCCCAATTGATCACCTGATTCAGTAATTACCTGGCAATTAATAACCTTATTAAATCTTTCAGGAACAAAGTTTTCACTAAGGGAATCTATTGTATCTACCAAAATCACATCACCGACTTGCCGAATTTGGTCAAGAGGAAGCCATCGTGGCAACCCAGGTAAAAAACGTGTTAAGGGATTATCTCTTAGACCCAAAGCAACAACTTCTCTACGATCAATATCAACAACGACTTCTCCTACAAGGCCTAATCTCCGTCCCGTATCACGAGTAATAACCTGAGTCCCCATTAACTCAGAACGAAGCCATAACCTGTCGCTAGGGACAGCAGGTGTTGATTCTTGTGGGGCTTGAGTGTTGGTCAACTCAAATATGCAGGAATGGGGTCAGTAGAACCATATTGGACCATCTTAGTAAATTCAATCAAGCTGCGATTGGCAACCCAACAACTTGAGTGTGATTTCCCCTTGCTTGCGTAACTCCAATAGTTCTCAATGAGGCTCCAATCATAGGTCTTCTATGACTTACGACAAGAAATTGTGCATGCTGAGCTTGTTGAGCAATTAAAGCAGCTAACCTTTCAACATTTACTCCATCAAGAAAACTATCCACCTCATCAAGGGCATAAAAAGGGGAAGGTCTAAAACGTTGTAAAGCAAAAAGAAAACTTAAAGCAGTTAACGATTTTTCTCCACCTGACATAGCAGCAAGCCGTCTTACAGGCTTTCCTTTGGGATGAGCAACCAAAGTCAAACCTCCTTCCAAAGGTTGGTCAGGGTTTTCTAGTTGCAAATGTCCATCTCCTTCAGAGAGACTCGCAAAAATTTCGCGAAAATGTACGTCAACTGCTTTAAAAGCCTCCATAAAGGCCTCTTGACGTAAAGTTGAAACAGTCTCAATGCGAAGCAATAGCTCCGATCTTTCATCGGTGAGAACTTGAAGTCGATTTTCAAGTTCATTTAGCCTCTCATCTAATTTGGCCAATTCCTCCAGTGCAAGCATATTTACAGGCTCCAATTCTTCCATTCTTTTCTGCAAACCTTCCAAGCTAGAAAGTAAAGACTCCAGACCATTATCTCTTATTTCAGCTGATATCACAGGCATAGGATATGGAAGCTTCTTCTCTAATTCACTACAACGAATAGCTTCCATTCGCATTTCTTCTTTCATATTTTTTTGATTGTCTCTTAAACGTTGGAGACTCCATTGAAGTTCTTGAAGTTGTAAACGTTTTTTAGATACCTCAGCTTCAACAAAATCTCTTTCTCGTCGTTGTTCCCCAAAGCGAGTTTCTAGATCTTTTTGTTCGTTTAGCAAATCTTGCCGATTATTGTTAAGAAGCTTGTTTTGCTCACGCCAAGCGATATGAGCAGTAGCCAGAGACTCTATAGAATCCTTTAACCGATTTTCTTCGTCTATTAAAGAATTTTCTTGATCATTTAATCGATCAATAGCTAGTTTATTTTGTGATTGTTTGCTCGAGATCTCATCTCTTTTTTTCCGAAGTGAAAGAAGATTTCTATCAGCATTTTCTAGTTCATTTTGCAATTTAGCCCAAAGAGATGAATCGTTTGAGTTATCTATTGCTTTGTCTTCCCTTTCAATTTCCAATAAATGAACTTCTAACGGTTTAATATAAATGTTGATAGATTCTAATTGCAAAACTTTTTGCTTTTTAGACTTTTGAAGATCTCCAATTCTTTTTGCACGAATACTTTGGCGATCTAAAAGAGGTGAATTTGATCTTTTAGAAGTTAATCTTTCAGCATCAAGAGCTGCTTTTTTTTGCTCTAATGTTCCTAATTGAGTTCTAAGTTTATCTAAGTTATTCATGAGTTCTTTTTCTTTCTTTTGACAATTTACTAAAGTCTCACCAATCTCTAATAATCTATTCTTCAATAGATCAGAATCATCATTATCTTTTAATCTCCCAAAATTCAATCCCAAGGATCTATTATTTAAACTTCCACCAGTCATAGCACCACTCTTATCCAACAATTCACCGTCTAAAGTAACAGCTCTTTTAATGCCAATTTGATCACGTGCTGATGACAAGTTACTAAAAACAACTGTCTCCCCAAATACGTACAAGAAAACATATTTATATATTGAATCAAATTGAATCAAGTTAATAGCTTTTCCAATTAATCCACTTTTTGTATTTGGATTATTAAAAACAGGTCTCTCAAATGCATCAGACTTATTTTGAACATTTTTTAAAATCTTATTAAGAGGTAAAAAAGTCAATCTTCCAGCTCTTTTACGTTTTAAAAGATCAATTGCCTGTGCTGCGATTCGATCATTATCAACCACAATTTGACCCAGCCTTGCACCAGCAGCCACTTCAAGAGCAATTCTATAACGATCTTCAACCTCGCCTAAATTAGCAACAGGGCCATGGATTCCATCTAATCCAGATTCTAATAACAAAGATAATGCATTAGTTCCTCGACTTTCATAGATCATTTCTTTCCTACTTTCTAAACGAGCAATATCGTTTTGAAGCTTTGCCTCTTCTTTTTCTAATCTATATTTAGTACGCTCTTGTATACCTTTTTCAGAGATTAACTCTTGAAATTCTTCTTTTTTAATTGATATTGAATCTACAACTTTATCCCATTCTTTATTTAAATTATTAATTTCTAAATGTACTTTTTTATTCGCAGACTGATCAGCTTCTTGATCACTCTCTAATTCTTTTAAAATAACATTCAACTGCAATAAGTCTTCTTCAATATTTTGCTTTTCAAGTTTTTTAGGATCTAATTTTAATCGAATTTCGGTGATCTCACTTCTTGCTTTCTGATGTTTCTCCATCCATGCCCCTGAACGACCAGCCACATCAGAAAGTTTCCTCCTTGAAGATTCAACCCAAGCCTCAGCTTCTTTACACTTTAATTCAGCTTCTTCTAAGTCTTTCGGATCAATATCATTAAATCTATCTTGTAATTCAGTCTTATAATCTTTCTTTTTTTGTAGAAGATTATTCCTATATTCCTGTAATTTTTTACCCTCATTCTTATGATTAAGACCCTGTCTTTCTAGCTCTCTAGACTGAGATTCAATTCCTGCCAGTTTAGCTTGTACTGCTAATAATTGATCCTCACCTAATTCCTTAACATTTTTCTGTAAGATATCTAATTTTTCTATAGATTTCTTTAAATTATTCTCATTATTAATTAAATTTTCTGAATCTATTTTTTCTTTTTTTATTAATTCTTGATGATCTATATCTAATTTTTCTAAACCACATTTTGCATCTTCATAGGTTAAAACTAATTCTTGTTGTCTACCAATCAGTAATTTATTTTTTAGATCTTTATATAAACTTGCTTTCTCACAATCTTTTTGCAAACGCTGTTTACCAAGAATCAATTCTTGTTCAACAATCCGACAACGTTCTTGCCTTTCATATACATCATCCAACTTTGAACGAGTTTGATCAATGCGAGTATCAAATAAGGCAACACCCGCCAGTTCATCTATTAAACCTCTACGATCTTTATTGCTCATAGAAACAATTCGTGTAACGTCCCCCTGCATAACGACATTGCTACCTTCTGGATCAATCCTGAGACGCCTTAATTGGGTTTGTAATTGCTGCAAATTACATGTCTCTCCATCTGCGTAGTAACTGGAAGAATATGACCCCCCTGGCATCACTTTTAATCTTCTTGAGACTGTCCATTCTTTTTGACCAGGCTTAATCCAAGGTCCCTCCTCAGTAGGTTCTATTCCATCTTCAGCTTCATCGGGCACCCAATCAGTAAGATCAAATTTTACAGTTACTTTAGTTTCAGAAGATCTGCCCGCTTTTAATACGCCACTATTAACTAAGTCAGGTAATCTATCTGCTCTCATACCTCGACTATTGGCAAGGCCTAAACAAAACAAAACCCCATCAAGAATATTACTTTTACCTGAGCCATTTGGACCTGTTACTACTGTAAATCCCTCTTCCAGTGGAATCGACATCGACCCACCGAAGGACTTGAAATGAGACAAATCTACGTGATTGATATGGACCAACAGAATGCATCCACAATATGAATGACGTTAGCGAAATATCAGAGAAACTCAAGCCCTTCAAGCTCACAAGAAATAATTACTTTTTTTTGCTGAAAATTCTGCAACCATTTTTATCTATTACCAAATCCACCTCAAGCTTGTCCCATATCAACGATAAATTTATAAAACTACTTTCAACTGATGGAAATGATTCTACGAAAATACCTTGCTTAATTCTTTTTGCAACTCCTCGATTACCTGAAACAATCTTTTCTTCGATATCAAGCCAGTAAAGCTTATGAGGTGCAATATAAACGGAACCCACATATGGTCCATCCATTAAAGGAAGGTCAGTCAAGCGCCAAGTCCTGCAAAAATCTTTATCTTCTAAAAGCAAATCAAAATGGACTCCCTTAATGTCATCAGGTGATCCAATATGTCTTAACAACACCCACCTATACAATTTTTTTGTTCCAAGAGTCCTCAATTGAACAATATTAAAAAACTAAACAGGAAATTTGCATAAAAAAAAGTAAGGAGATAAATCTCCTCATTGGGAATTTATGCACGAAAAACTCTTTAGCTTTTAGCCTCAGGTACAAACCTTAAAGCAATTAAAAGAAGGCTTCCAGCTCCTGCTATTGAAGCCAACACTAGACCAAAATCAGTAGGAATTGTATTAGAAGCAAAAACCATTGATGAAATTCCGACGCCCATGGGTTTATAAGGAGATACCAATGACGTTTAGCACTATAAGTATTCGAATAGCAATATTTGTAAGCAAAGACGACGAAATATTATTGTGAAATTTTGGACTTCAAACATTTAAAACTCCACAAAAAGAATTCTTAAAAGGCAGCTTTCAAAATTGAATTGAATTAAGGGGTTTCTATTAGGGCAATATCTCTCTATTCTTTAAGAAACCTTTAGGTTTATGGAATCAGTGAATTCCTCACCCTCTTCATCATCAAATTCAGTCGAAGCCGAGGAAGCTATTGCTGAAAAGTCTCCAGAGCAATGGTTCAATGAGCAATTTGATAATTTATTGCCAAAAATTCAAGAGCGCTGGCCGGATTTAGCTAAACAAACCTTAGAAGCGACTAAAGGAAGTCTCGACGATTTAATAAATGTCATATCTGTACATTCAGGAAAAAACAGTTTTGGAGTGCAAGAACAACTAGAAGAAATTTTTCATTCTGCATCTGACACAACTAAAGGGCTGGCAGAGTCTTTGGAGCCTCTCGAAAAACAGCTTGAGGACCTTCTAGATGAGTTAAATAGTACCCTTAGACCGCGAATTGAACAGCCTGTAAGGAAAAGGCCCCTCTTAGCCATAGGTATTGCTGCTGGAATTGGAGTTTTATTTGGCATACTGCTTGGTGGAGGCAGAAGAAATTAATGACCAACTCAGAACGCAAAAAAGGAATAGGAGCTGCAGCAAGAGTTACTGCACTAGCAAGTTCAGTGATGGATCTTCATGTCCGCATTGCGCTGCAAGAAATGGACAGAGAAAAACGTCGTCTGATTAGTGGGTTAATTTTTTTGGCTTTTGGAGGGATATTAATGTTATTTGCCTTACTTGGGTCTGAATTACTTCTTGGATATTGGCTTAGAAACTTTCTTGAAATAGATAACAAATCAACAATTTTAATTTTAGTTTTTATAAATCTTGCGTTAGCAGGCATGAGTCTAAGGATTGGAGGATATCTGGCAAAAGGTCCGTATCTTCCAGAAACATTGGAGGGAATCGCAAAAACTACAAAAGCTGTTTTAGGAAAAAATTAAATTATCTAATTTCATAATTCAACCATCGGCAATCTATTGAACCATTGTTTACTTGAAAACGTCGTCTGGCTTTCATACCTAAATGTTTACTTAGTGTTGGATTCCCATTAAGCAACCAAAGATCCCAGCCAGAGGCATGTGTTTTGCAATATTCACCTAATGCTTTGTAAAGATTAGGTAATTCATTTTCATCTCCTATTCTTTTCCCATAAGGAGGATTACAAATTAGAAGTCCTAATCCAGACGGTAATTGAAATTCTTGAAAAGGACAGTTAATTATTTCTATGTAATTATCTAAGCCCGCTTTTCTAACATTTTCACTAGCAGAGTGTGCAATCATTTCATCAACTTCACATCCAACTATTTTAGGTAACTTCTTAGTTAAAGGTTTAATTTTCTTTGCCATTTTTACTTCTTTATCCCAAATAGAGATATCAAAATCAGGCCAATTTTTAAATAAAAATTTTCTATCTAATCCAACTGAATGTCCCAACAAAGAACTAACTGCTTCAATCAAAAATGTTCCAGAACCGCACAATGGATCTACCAAATTATTAGTTCCATCCCACTCAGTCATTCGCATCAAACCTGCAGCTAATGTCTCCTTAATCGGAGCTATTCCAACTGCTGGCTTATATCCTCTTTTGTGAAGACTGGAGTTGCTACCATCAACACTAAAAACAGCTTGATTATTAGCCAAATGCAAATGAAAACAAATACCTGGATTGCTCAAATCGATATTTGAACGAACACCCCATAGCTCTCTTTGTAGATCAATAATTGCATTTTTCACTTGCAAAGCAGTGAAATGGGTATGTGATAATCCTTCGCCAAACCCAGTCACATCTACTCGGAAACTTGTTCGAGGCTTTAGCCAATTTCCCCAGTCAATAGATCTTTGAACTCCGCTATACAGTTCATAAGGGCCATTACAAGGAAATCTTGCAATCTCTCTTAGAAATCTAAAAGACAATCTAGCTCTTAAATGTAATCTATATAAACAAGCCTTATCAGCCTCAAATGATATATGTCTTCTGGAAGCTTTAACTGACTGAGCTCCAAGTTCTATCAACTCTTTTGCACCCTCATTTTCCAGACCTTGTGAAATGGATGCAACAAGTTTCATTATCTTTTTTTTACTAAAAAACAATCAAAAGGTTCTTTCAACACTAATCGATTAATTCCAAAATATCTGTCAGACTATGTTCGTCTGTGTTTATCAGACTAGGTGATTCACACCAGTATCTCGGACAGCGGTTCGATTCCGCTCAGCTCCATGAATGGGGCTGCAATGGCTTCGACGGGGTATCAGGCGAGTGACTGAAGCCTGCTCGGTCAGAGCAAAACCATAACTGCTAACAACATCGTTAGTTTCTCCCGTCAAACAGCCCCTGTTGCTGCTTGATCTTTTAGGAGATGGGGTTAGGTCAGCCTTATTACCCAATTGATCCATGGACGCTGGAAGGCGTCCTTTTTATTTGGTATGCCTTGAGTCTTGGAGTCTCATAAAATAGCTAAAAATAAAGATGGGCGAAAAAGTGGGCGAAAATTTTAAGAAGAAATAGTGGGCGAAAAACTGGGCGAAAATTCCCAAAAACTCTTCAAAATCAATTCTCAATGGTCTCAAAACATAAAAAAGGACTGACCTAAGTCAGCCTTTGTAGCCACTATCGTTCACTTGGTCAAAAATTCTTTAATAAAGAACCATGCAGCTTTTATAAAATGGAGGCATATTTTTCATCTTGTTAACTACTGATTTTTTCATATTGCTTAACTGGCTATAACTCATACCAGCATTTTGCATATAACTCCAACCTGCAGTAAGTGTATTTAAAGCCATATTTCCTTGAAGACAAAAATTATCCCAATCCTTTCTTTTTCCAGCCTGCTCAAAAACCTCTACTTCTCGTAAAAAATTCTTTCCAAATTCTGCAGCTAATTGACTGTCGAAATCGTAAGCATTAATAGAAATCGGTACAGAAAAAGCAGCGATTAAGGATAGTAAAATACGTCTTTTTTTCATCTATTTACTAGATTTAATATTTTGTCTAGCCTCAATCTAAAGCATATTAAAAAAATGAACCAATTCGAATACAAGCACATTCGGCTCGACTACAAAGGACGCGGAATCACTCAAGAAATTAACTTGCTTGATATTGATGGAGAGAGAATTCGTGGATGGGGAGGAACCCAAGAAGTTCCAACTCTTCCAGAAATGTTTGAGGCTCTAGGAAAGGATGGGTGGGAATTAATAACTCATGTAGTCAATCAGGACAATGTTGCTAATGGAACTACTTTTCACTACTACAACTTCAAGAGGTTGATCCAGTCATGAGTGAGTTCGACAAATTAATGCAAGGTGGATCTAAGCGTAAAGATGTTGAAAAACGCCAAGTTAATAGAGCACAAATAAGAAAAACCTTGCTTTGGACTCTAGGGATTTCTTTTTTGCTCACAATCATTCCTCCTCATATAGGTTTATTAGTTTTTTTCCCAGCACTCATATTTAGTCTCATCTATTCCGCAAGAGAGTGGATGGGTTAGGAGCTTACCTATTACCCAATTGATCCGTGGAGGCTGTAAGGCCTCCCTTTAGATTGGTATTACTTAAGTCTTGGAATTTCAAAATACATTCAAAACAACTCAAAGGGAAAATTATGAGCTAAACACAATAATTCTCCTGAAAGGCAATTCTCAAGCTTATAAATTTAAAGAAGCCGTCAATAAAAAGATTTTTTATTACAAAATAATCGATGAATTTATAAAGATACAATTAAATAATTTGTTGTTTTATGTATTGGTCTGAACTTATTGAGACCATAAAATCAATTACAAGAAAAAAAATGTACATAGTGTTACATCACTAAAAACATATTTGTAAATTCAAGGAAGTATCTCACTAAATAAAAAGCTAATTTACATTCGACTTCGACTTCTATAAATGCAAACTCTGACCTATAGAGGAAATACATACACCTCTGAAAAGAACCAAAATACAAAATATAAAACATTTGATGCATCAATGACACTTATGATTTGGAGAGGAGTAAAATATAGACAGTAGTTCTTCAAAATTGGCTTATTTTATTATTGTTTAAATCAAATCTTGTAGGCTTGCCATACACAAACCTATAGAATTGTCTTTTCTATTTCATCATAAGTATTAGCTTATAAAGTGAGTATATAGCACCCAATTAATTCATAAACAGTGGAAGTCATCTATCTCTATTCTTTTGCAAAAGTAAAAAGTCAATTTCTTTAAAATCTTCCATTAAACGTAATATCAACAGAAAAAAATTAAAATTCCTATAATGATTTTAAGGAAGAGAGGAGTTTGATTTCTATCAGTATTCAATAAATTCATATTTAGCAAATTTCTTATCTATTCATGAAATACCAATAATTTTTAATAAGTAATTCAATTTACAAAAAAATAATCTGATAATATTTATATTAAATCAAGTATTATCATGAATTTATCTATTATTGCTTTAGCATCATCTGAATGGGGAATTGCTAGGTTTACAACTGACACGTTTGCTTTGATAGCATTAGGAATACTAATTAGCCTTCCTATTCAATTACTAAAGAATAAAGCTGGATTCAAAAATGTATGGACAAGCGGAAATGCTCTCTCAAACAGATAAATAAATATCAAACAAGTAATAAATGTGATGAATACTATTTAAGACATTTTTTCAAATAAGTCCTTGTGATAGTCAACAACGTTTTGACAACTTATGACTGGAGTAATTTCCATGTCAATACCAAACTGAGCTCTCCAGGGGGCAAAGTGTTGAAAAAGTTCTTTGTCACCATTTGCATTGCAGAGAATCACAACACGACCCTCTCCAGGAGCATGAACACGAAAAAGCATTTCAAATCCATCAAATTTGTCTTGCTTAGACATCTCTCCATTTTCCCAAAATTCCACAAACTGCTTATAGGCAGCAATTTGATTATCAGTATCAGGGAACTGGCAATCAACCAAATAGAGTTGCATTAGGCGAACAATAAAAATAAACTTTAGCTAAAAACACTAAATAATTTGTTGATATATCGATCCATCAACAAATGGTGTTATAAAAAGAAGACAAAAGGAAAAAGTAGCTTTAGAAACTAGTTTTCGAATCAGAAATAATAATGCTTTATCATCTAAACATTGATCAATTTATCAAGGAGAATTGAAAAATCCATTGGAGAATAAAAATACACACATCAAAATTAAAGGGCCTACACCAAATACAAAGAGAACAAATTTTGCAGTTCTAGGTGTTGTCTTTTTCTCATCAGTTGCGTCGATTATTTTAGAAGTTAATTTTTTTTTAGATTTTTTTCTAGGCATATTTAAAATAGACTTTAAAAACCATAATAGCAGTTATAAATTAAGTGTGAAACTATATTAGTAAAAGTAATTCCAAGTAATCACTTAATAACTTTTAGGAATCTAAGTTATTATCAAAGCAAAGGGTACAAGCCATTTATTGTTTAGATAAATTAGAATATTTTATGTAGCATCGATGTAATTAAAAAATCATAACTTAGAAAAGAAAGGTTAATCGATTTCTTGAATAATTTTTTCTATTGTTCTAGCAGAATCAACCCAATTAAAAGACTCAGCCCGAGATGGGCCCTCATGAAGAGCTTTTTCGAAGCACTTTTTATCATTTATGACTGCATTCATCGCAAAAGCTATTGATTGAATATTGAATGGATTAATAAAATAACCATAATTACCCATAACCTCTGGAAGTGCTCCTCTTTCAGAGGCAATTACAGGAGTTCCACAAGCCATTGCTTCAAGAGCTGGAAGGCCAAATCCTTCCCAAAGGCTAGCAAGAATAAGTGCGTGACATTCGTTTAATAATGATACTTTTTCATCATCATCAATCCAACCTTTCCAGACACACAAATGTCTAATATTATATTCATCAATTAGTTTTATAAGACTTGGTGTATACCTTGTGTCAAAAGGGCCTACGAAAATAAGCTTATAATCATTAATTTTGGCATATGCGAATGCCTTGATTACCCTTCCCAAATTTTTATGTGGATTATGTCTACCGATAATAAGAAAGAATTTTTTTCGAATTTTTTTTATTGGATAATACTTTTTGTTATTAAATCCTAACTTAATTGGAAATAATTTATTCATAGGTACCTTATAAAACTTATTCAAATCATTAGCAGTAGAGATAGAATTACATAGAATTAGCTTTGATTGTTTTAAAATTAAAGGAATATAAGTTAAATGATATAAAGTTAATAATGATATCGAAGGATACCTAATTGGTATTAAATCATGAGCCAAAACAATAAATTTTACATTAGTAAATAATGGTGCTTCTAATAATGGTGATAAAAAATATTCAGCATTTAATTTTTTCATTAACTTCGGAACAGAATTTTGAAGCCAATACAATCGTCTAAAATGAGCTTTCCAGCCTGAACCTGGCGATAAGTTATGAGGTATATAAATATCACCTTTTATTCCTGAATCTTGTGGGACAAGTGTAGTTATTTTATGGGAGGGTAGAGAATTTAGTAAATCCTTTGAAACCACTCCAATACCTGTATTTCTTTTTGTTATGTAGCTCCCATTAAAAACTATAGAAGTCATGGTTATAATATCCGCATAGAATCTATTTTAGATAATAGTCAATCAAATGTTTAGAGCAAACTTTTTATTTAAATTTTTAAAATACAAACAAAATAATGGTCATGATATTGTACAATATCATTCAAATGAAAACTTTGAATTACAAGATCAAATCAATATTGAAATTATAGATATAGATAAAAAAATATCAGAAAACAGCAAAGCACTAGTTGAAGCACAAATTGTAAAATTCAAATCGACTTTCTCAAGATCAAATAATTTCATAGAACAAATTGGAAAGAATGTATACAAAACTAAATTAGAGGATTCAATTAATTGGCATCAAAAAAAACTTAAATACTTATATCTGAGGCGGAGAGAATTAGAAATTAATCTAGAAAAACTTAAAGGTATATATTGGATCAATAAAATAAAAAGAATTTTAAATCTAATATTAATAGGATTTTTTATACTTTCAACTCTATTTATATTTTTATCAGGTTTTATGATTATTATTTATTTATTGCCATTAATTATATTAATATTCTTAGTATATTTGGTATCAACTAAAAGATATTAAGACCAATTTAAACATAAAATTAAGCTTAAATAATATTCAAATTCACATAATTTTAATAATCACTATATAATACTTTTTCATCATTTTCAATATGATGTTAATAGCATTGGCGTAAACAACTCATAACCAAACACCCAAGAAACTGGCTGAATCAGCATTAATAATTTCTCAAAAGTAAGTAATTTTATAAAATGATCGGCACTAGCAAAACATATCATCTATGTATGCGCCTTCTAAAGGCACTACCAGTCAGAAGAAGAAGGTCTTTATTGAAATTAATTCCTGTAGCAGCCTTGACTGGCTTAGTAGATGTGATTGTAGTTGGAATTGTTTCTAGATTATTTACTGTTTTTATAGGCCAACCTAATCAACCTCCCTTACCATTTCAAGATTTCATACCTGCAGACCCAAAAACAAAAGTGATCAGTCTAGTAGTCATATACATAGCAATGAATTGGCTAGCATCATTTTCAAAATTATTTCTTAAAGCAGCCCAAGAAAGACTTCGAGTAGCAGTTTGGAAAGACTTATCAGAACTAGCACAGAAAAAATTACTTTCTCAACCATATGAATTTTTCTTAAATAAGAAAAAATCTGATTTATCATCAAAAGTTTTGATCAATATTTCAAGGGTCTCCGAATTTCTAGTAAGGCCAGTTCTCCAAATTTCTAGTGGATTATGTGTAATTACTTTTATATGTGTAGCTGTTCTTTTTATAGCAAAATCTGTAGCTCTTTATTTAATCATAAGCCTATTAATTTTTTATATATTTATTTCATTATTTGTAACGCCTTTTATAAGGTATTCTTCACGTCAAAGAATCAAATTAGAGAAAGAAACAAATAATATACTCACTGAATCAATGAGGACAATCATAGATGTTCATCTTACTAGCTCAGAGTCTTACTTTGAAAAAAGATATAAATTAGCAAGTACAAGCTCTTTCCCTTTCATTTGGAAAGCTGAAGTTTTACCTGAATTGCCTAGGTCCTTAATAGAACCTTTTGGTATTACTTTGATTTTTACTATTGGACTTTTCCCATATATCACAGGACAATACGACTCACGACTGATAGAGATAGTTCCATTCTTGGCAACAATTGCAGTAGCAGCACTAAAACTAACGCCTCCATTACAAGATTCATTTAGAGCATTAACTTCTATGCGCGCATCAATACCTGATTTAGAAGAAATACTAAAGTTGATAGAACTTCCGTCTTCTAGGTTAACTAAAAAATCAATAGGTGTTCCTACAAAACAAGGAATTGAGCCTAGGAGTAATATAAAACTTGAAAAGCTGAGTTACAAATATCCCAACAGTAAAGAATACACTTTAAAGGATATTAATCTCACCATCCCTGTTGGTTCAAGAATAGCTTTTGTAGGAGAAACTGGGAGTGGAAAAACTACAACCGCCAATCAATTGCTATGTCTTCTTAGACCAACAGAAGGACAGTTACTATTGGATGGAGTGACAGTTAATGATAGAGAAGTGCCAGCTTGGCAAGACTGTTGCTCTTACGTTCCACAATCAATTACTTTATTAAACAGTAATATCATAGAAAATATTGCATATGGATTAGATGAAATAGTCATAGATAAGGAAAGGGTTTGGGATGCACTTAAAGCAGCTCAATTGGCAGAATTAGTATCAGAAATGCCTATGGGTTTACATACCCCAATTGGTGATAATGGCATCAGATTATCTGGGGGACAAAGACAACGCCTAGCCTTAGCAAGAGCTTTTTATAGACAATCAAAATTATTGGTCTTGGATGAAGCAACTAGTGCTTTAGATAATCGAACAGAAGCAGAGGTAATGGATGCAATCGAAATTATTGGTAGACGTTGCACAATAGTAACTATTGCTCACAGATTATCAACAATTGAAAGATCAGATTGCATATATGAATTTAAAGGTGGAAAAATAGTTGCCTCTGGAAATTATCAACAACTACTCAAGCACTCCAAAACTTTTTCTAATATGGTAGAAATAGCAAAAAGAACACATAGATCAAATATATAAATCTAACAATAGATCAAGAATGGTATATCAAATAAACTTTAAAAAAGAATTTTAAAATTTATAAAGTCTCTAGCTGAAAGATAAAAAATAAGGGCTGTTCCAATAATAGATCCAAATAGCCCCCCTACAAAACCAAAAAACAATATACTCAAATTCTTCCCATCCGTAGTGGGTTCTTGAGTAGACATAGGTAGTTGTTCAACTACTTTTAAGCGCTCACTGGCAGGTCTCCTACTGGTTTGTTGATGTCTAACAAGTGCTTCGAAATCTGGCATTGAATTTGTTTAGCAATGGAACAATAAGCCGACCACCCTGACATTCGCCTGGGATCGGATCGACCTTTATCATCTACGGCATCAATGACGGCAGCTCCCTGATTTTCTGCTTTATCAAAAGCAGATAGCAAAGGAATATCACCTTCTAATACAGATAAATCAAATTTTTCCAATGCTTCTCTTGCCTGATTTGCAATTCGCCTTTGGCGGAAGTCAACCTTAACTAATAAAACTGCATGCGGAATATCTAACTGTTTTAGTAAAGATGCTAACTCTACGGTTAATTCAACCGACCTTGCTTTTGGCGCTGTAGGTAAAAGTACGAGATCGGAACCAGCTGCTAAATGTTTTAATTCTTCTTCGTCAGTACTTGCCTGTCCATCAGTGATAACAATTTCTGAGAATCTCGTTGCTTTAGCAGCTGCCTCTACAGGAACAATATTAAACTTAAGGTTACCTCTTGATCCATAAGCAAGAGCCGATCGATTTCTGTCCGCATCAACTAGACAAACATTTTTCCCTTGAGAAGACCATACACTTGCTAAATGAATTGAGGTACAAGTTTTAGCTACTCCACCTTTCTGGCCACATACAGTTATGAACAAAGGAATGGATTTACATCTAAAAATAATCTGCAGGATCTCTCTACAAAGTCAAGTAGCAATAAGGAGATCAATCAAGTAATACTAATAAAAATAACTATAACTATAAGAAAAACATATGCATAAGTTGTTGTTATGTATTTTTAAATACACTTTCACATTATAATTTGCAATTTAATCATCAAAATAAAATATTCATGCTTGCAAAAAGTTTTTTCTAATGCATATTAAAAATATACTTTAGAAAAAGAAATGTTCATTAAAAAATTTTTTTTGAGCACAAAAAGAAAGCTTTTAAATATTTTCAATAAACAAACAAAAGAATTATCAGTTAGGTGTGAAAACCTTACTTCTTTACCAGGCATAGGTACGAAAAACTGTAATAATTTCTATGAAGCTGGATATATGACACCAGAATCAATAATCTCTGCATCTGATGAAGAACTCTTAACTATACCAGGAGTTGGTATTAGCTTTGTTAAAAAGTTAAGAGAAACATTAGATAGAGTATGATTTTATAACAAATTAGTAAACAATTATTTTATATTTAGAGAGTTAAAGGAAATTTAGTTAATAAAGGTTTTATCCAAAGTCTATTACCAAGGTAAAATCTCTCCATTAGCATGCCAAAAAGTTCCCGTATTTTCAATTGTAAGTTCATCAATTCTTTTAATAAGTCCTTTAACAGATTCTTTAGGTTGAATACCATTGGAAGTAAAACCTGTCATTCGAGTACTTACTAAACCTGGATGTAAAATTGCTACTGAAATACCTCTAGGCTTTAAATCGACAGATAAAGACTTGCCAGCCATACATAAGGCAACTTTTGACATCCTATATCCATAGGAGCCACCAGAACTATTATCCTCAATAGAACCCATACGACTACTTATTAAAGCTATTTTTGCAGATTTACTGAGCTGACTAAGCATAGTTTGTACGCAACAAAGAGGGCTTAAGGCATTCACCTCAAACTGATTCACAATACTTTGGGGATCTAAATTAGAAAGAGAGTTAAATTCTGCAATTCCAGCATTTTGGATCAAAACATCTACTTTAAGATCATTTAAATTCTCTCTTAGCTTCATAACCGATTCTCCTGAAGTTATGTCAATATCTGTCTCAACTCTTACTGACAAAGAATTCAATTCTGGTGAAGCAGATCTGCATGTAGCAATTACATCATCACCTCTATTTTTCAATTGACGAGCAAATTCTAAACCTATTCCTCTATTGGCACCTGTAATTAAATAAGTAGACAAAATCAAAAATAAGCTCAAATAAGCCTAAAACAAAAATTCTTCGAATTGATACTAAACTGAGAGTGTGCAATTAAAATTTAATATTAAGTAGAAAAAATCATGGGTAATTAATATCTTCATATATAGAATCAGGTAAATCCGCAGAAGGTCCTAAGAGAATATTTGGACCAGACAGAAAAATAAATCTTTTACCACTTAATTCACCAGCCAGTTGAATACAGCAAAAGCCTTTTTTAATAACAAGTAATCGCCAAAAGTCACTCCAATCTATACATTGATCTAGAATTTCATTAATATGAAAAATCTCATCGGAAGAATTAATTTCAATTTTCAACTTTTCTCGCAAAAAAAAATATTTTGCTAGCCGTTCATTTTTTGCAATTATTTTACCGATATATCTAGTATTGTTTAAATCATAATCTAAAGTTTCTAAGTAATTAAAAATCTGATCAATATCAATACTATTAAAACCTTGTATTTTCAAAGTCTGTAGAATTGATAACTCCTTCTTCATAGTTCATATATCTTGCTTCTCTATATTTTAAATCTATAAAAGGAAAAATATAAATTATTAGAAAAATTTAATAAAAAAATTTCAATTTAAAAAGATAAAACATTTGATAAAATATTTTATCTTTTATCGGAAACATGCTCAGAACCACCAATGGGTGAATTTAGTGAAAGTTGATAGGCTTTTTCATGAAAACTAAGATCACTATTTCTTATTCTTATATTAGAATCAAACCAACCATCATCATCAAATATTTGAGTTATTTTTTTAATCCTATAACCCAAGTTTAGATCTTGATACGCAAGCTTTCTCCACTCTCCATTTTTCTTACGATAACCGAACTCAAAATAATACACACCTTTATTTATAGGGATAGGAAATGTGATAGAGGATTGAAATTTACTTACCTGAATCTCTTTCATAATACAAGTTGAATTATTTATATTTCTATTATTACTTATATCAAATAACCTAATAGCACAAAAGCAGCTTTTACTAAGCTCAATCCTCAAGTTATCAATAGAGCTGATTTCCCAAAAACATTTAATATATCCATTGCCAAGATTATTAACTGTTAAATTGCTAAAACTATTAGTAAATTTATTTAAACTATGCCAAAGAGTTTCTTTGAAGTTTAAATGACGGCCAATTTTCATTGTCAATCAAAAAATATTTAATATTATAATTAGTTTCTATTTTTTTACCGTAAACTTTATTATCATTAATCTTTTTAGCTGTATTTAATACAAAAATTACGAGTGATATGGAAATCAGAAATTGTTAAATGGTCTAATCTGATGGCTTAAGCTGCCTTAGTCTCCTGTCTATCAGCAAGGATTGCTTCAACAAAATCTACAGTAGATCTTCTGGATGAAATATGACTTGTTTTCCAATGATTAATTAAAGTTTTCAACTCAATTATCCTTCTTTCTGCGATTTCAATTTTTTCTTCATTAGACATCGAAATAAAAAACAAAACGTCTATATTTTCAGCTTAACCTTTTTACAAGATTTATCAAGAGATAAATAGAACATGGTTGTTATGCATAATCGTCATATAAAAAAGATCTAGGGACGACGATAAAAAAAAAGACCAGCTAAAAAGTAGCTGATCTTTTTTTTAATAGATAAAGGTAACTATATAAATCTATTAATAATAAAACCCTTCAAGGCAGGAGTAACGGAACCAAAAGGTTTTTTAATTTCCACTGACTCTTGACTGATTGGTAGATGCGACAATGGATCACCTCCTTAGATAAACATAAATAAACAATACTCAAAAAATAATCTATGTCGGTCATATAAGTAACAAATTTCAAAAAATTACAGATTTGATTCTGCTTGTTTTAGAGAGTCAATGTTTTCAAGAAGAAGATTACAGCCAATCTTACTAAGAAGAGAAAAGCAAAAAAATTTTCCAAATCTAAGAAGACCTATCTAGCAAAAATAAACAAAAGAAGTAGAATATACCCTTTATTTCACGTTAAGAACGAAATATCGCTAAAACATTACTCCTAACATTACTCACATGAGTCAATTAATTTTTGGTGGCTTACTATCAACACCAGCACCAACTGCACCGATTGTAGGAATTGCCTTTATTGTTTTATTTGCAATAGTAGGAGTCATGGTTGGACCAGACTATGATGGAATGAATGCCCCAGCTTTAAACATTTCAAAAGAAACAAAGAAGACTGATTTGTTGTAATTAGCAATAGCTTTTAATCGAGAATAAAAAAATTAGTTAATAGACTAATTACTTATTAACTAATTTTTTTTAAAATTTAGGTTCTTAGAAAATTCCAGGTATGAATTGTCCGGTTGTTGCATAAGCACCTATTCCTGCAACGATGCCTAACATCGCCATCAAACCGTTAAAACGTTCAGCACTAGAATTCATTGTTTAAAAAAAAAAATTACTTTAACTACCTAAATCTATGTTTGAGAGCGGGATACCGAACGATTTGATCTATGGGTGAGCACTAATAAGATTAAATGAGACGTAAATTTGAAAAACGCTCAGAAACAATTAGTTAAAGTCATAATATATAGCCATAAGGCATAAACAATTCATGTCAAAAAAAAACGTTTTAGGTACTGAACTAAAAGTTTGTAGTTGTAATCCTATGACTGGATGGTATCGAGATGGATCATGTAGAACAGACATATCTGATCAAGGAATGCATACTGTTTGTGCTGTTATCACTGAACAATTTCTTTCTTACAGTAAAGCTCAAGGGAATGATCTCTCTACGCCTCAAATAGGGTTTCCTGGATTAAAGAAAGGCGATCATTGGTGTCTTTGTGCTCCTAGATGGAAAGAAGCATTTGAAGACGGAATGGCTCCTTTAATTGATCTTGAAGCAACAGAAGAAAGTACTTTGAAAATTATTGATATTGAGACTTTAAAAAAATTTTCATACAAAAAATAATACTTAGATAAGAGATAGCTTATATCACACAATTTTTTGCGAAAATTAATCAATCTCAAATAATTTAACCATCAATAAATCTCACATAACACAGATTAAGAAAAAATTAGATTCCAAAAATGATAATCGCTAAAGCGCACTCGATAAAGAATTGCTAAAGAATTAAAATTAATTCTAAAATTGAATCAACTAAACTTGCACTTTATCTATTCCTAGCTAAAAAGAATAGAATAGGTAATTAATCATGCTAACTACATCATCCCGTCTTCGAATACAAGAAATATTAACTAGACTTTCAAAAGGAAAACAAGTAAGCCTAGAAGAAAGAATTTATATAAATAAACATGCGACAAAGAATCAAAACGTATCTAGTTGGCTTAGAAAAGCCTCACTTATGCAGCGAAACAAGCCTGTTTACAACTCTATAGATAAGTTACTAAATGAACTTGATCTCAATTCAGAAGAACCCCATTCTACTTACAATCCCGATCAAGATGATCTAGGCGAATGGTTCACTGGAGCACCCTCATGGATTAGAAGAAGCTAGTACCTGAAAAAAATATAAAGGAAAACTTTGCCAAGAAAAAACTAAACAGTTGAATCGAATATTCAAGCCGCTTCTTCTTTATCTTTCTTTTCTAGCTTTAATAGATCAATAACATTCGAACTGATAGGTTGAAAGTCCTCATCCTTAGCAGAAGCAATAGAGTCCTTCATCAGAAGTTTTATAAGAGCAGTAATCGAGGAGGCTAACAACTTTAAACTCTCAAAAATATTTGCTAGTTCTTTAGTAATCTCATCTTGATGCTTGCCTTTACTCATTAATGTTGAGAAAGTCCAACCAGCTAGACCTACAGCAAGCAGAAAAACAACCGTAATCATAGTAAAAATATATACAAATCATGTATATCTACTAGTAATAAATAAAGCAAGGCAAAAAACATATATTCTTTGAAATTTTGATAAATCTAAAATATTTTGTTAAAAAATCATCATGTTTTGCTAGTAGCATATTGGTGATTAAAAAGTTTATTAATATCATTTCCAGTTCAATAATTTTGCCAATCTGATTGAACTATTCATCGCAGACTCTACGCCTCCACCACCACTATCTATATCAAACCAGTCTCCACAAAAACCAATCTTGCTATTAGAAGACCATTGCAATTCCTTGGGTAAAAGGTTTTTAAGAGGTTGAGAAGCTCTCCAATCCATTATATCTATCAGTCTTGCTTTTAAAAATAAATCAGAAAATATTGGATAGTTTACAAATAGTGATGTCAAAGTTGAAATAATGTTCTCAATTTTAATCTCAGTTATATTATTTAAATAAAAGCAATGTAAGAGCACAATCATAGATCCATCAGATTGTCTTTGAAAAATAACTCTTTCAAAATTATAATCCTGTTTAATTACATTTGAAAAAAGAATATGTAAATACTGATTATTTAATTTTTGAACTAATTCTACGTACGAAATAAATAAAATATAAATTTTTCGCTTAATATAATTTAGTTTACTTGTTTCTCTTAATACAGATTCGACTACATTATCATCACCTGGAATAAAAGCATCCCTAAGTGGTAAAGAGTTAGTCTTCAGGATTTCCAAGCATCTTGGATGTGCTATTAAAGAACTAGATAAAATTAAATTTTCGGATTCAATAAAACTTCCAGGATTAACTTGTATTTCCCATATATCATTTACACGTTTAATTGATTTAATAAGTGTTTGAAATAAATAATCAATTTTTTTTGGATTGATAGATTGATTGATTATTTCCTCACAAAAATTAATCATAAAAGGAAAACTTCTATAAATTTTATTATTAGTAAATGCATTATTTAAAAAGCCAAATTCGTTCATTAATAAAATATCATTTGAGATATCTAGTAATTTTTTTGAATTTATTAATGGTGAAATTATACTCAGTATATCTTGTGAAGTATCTTGACTAAAACTAATAGATGGTAAACCATGGTCAAATTCAAGAATTTTATTTTTTCTTGAATTTCTCGTTGTTGCTCTTCCACCTAATTTCCTACCACTTTCAACTAATAGTATAGAAGAATCAGAAAATCTTTTATTCAAAAATGATGCAAACGTACAAGCAGATATACCTGCCCCTATAACTACAAAATCATAAATATTCTTCATTAATGTGGCAAATATAAATCACGGTTACTTGCGATTTCACCCTCTTCCTCAAAAAAATCTCTTAAATCATTCTCTTCATCTTCAGAAATATAATTACCACAATCTTTTTGAATTTTTCCTATTGTGTATCCCCAAAGATCTTTTCGGAATTTTTCATCGTCTGGAAAAGCTACAAATTTCAAATAAGTATTATTTAATGCAAACTCACTTGAAGATTCCGAGGAAAATCCTTTTTCCTTAGCTTCACAAAATTTACTTGCAAATCTTTTACCAACTGCATTTTGAGCTGCTGTTAAATCAAGTTCCATCGCTTGCAAACCTGATGATTGAAAAAAGAAAATCAAAAATAATCCTAAGCTGATGATTATATACACTTTTTTTTGCATCGTCTCAATTATATACATAATAAAAATTACAAATTTCTTTTTAGAATCAAAGAATAGCTGATGAAATGTTATCAACTAATTATTCATAGCTAATTGATAGTATTTACATATAATTGTATATAAGAATTCAAGAATTGACTGTAAATAATTGAAATCCGTAAACTAATAGTTTACGGAACGATCATATATAACTTCAATTTATAGATATTAATAAAATTTATGCATATTTTTATGTGTTGAAGAAAGTTTAGCATCATCATTTATAGCTTCTACTGAATTTAGGCATTGTTACAGAGAAAACATCTCTGATGAAAGCCATGTTGAAACTATATGCACAAGCTTTATTAGATATATTGCTGATACTTGTGGATTGAATTACTGTTTAGATCAAATTATCAGCGGAGCAGAATCTAGTAATGAGATTATTTCGGTTTTTCTAAATCATCTAAGAAGAAAGGATTCTTTGCTGAACGAACAGTGTTCGTATAAATAAATTAATAAGTCATTTATTGCTGTGAAAACGATCTAACCTTTTTAGGTTATATTTATTCTATCAAGTTGATTATCCTTGACTTAGAAACCAAATCACTCAAAAAGCAAAATGAATATCAATACCATATGCCTTGTTCTTTTAGTAATAGCAGCTTATCTAAATTTATATTTATCATTTAATAAAAACAAGCAAAAGAAAAAAACAAAACTACCAATATCTTCAAAAGAATGGAGACAGAAAGTAGAGGATGAAAACTTTAAATCGTGGCTTTCCAATCGACAAAAATTAAAAGATAAAAGAAAAGAAAATCCCAATCTATAGTTTGTTTCAATAACTCATAACTACTAATAAGTATATTAGAATAGCCAATAGTTTATCTGACTCTGCAAATTATTATTTATGTTTAGTTGTCTAAACCATATTATTTAAATATAATAATCAAATATTGTATCAACTAACTAGAGGTGCCAGTAAAACAAAATCCTTTCTTAATACAAAAATCATAAGCAAATAATTTTAATGAATCAGGCATTTCCTGCCATTGCATTTCTTCTAGTTTATTTAATTGATCTGAACTTAAACTCTCTTTAACTTCATATGCCTCCATCATTTTGGACCAGCTTGAAGCAAAGCTGTCGAGATAAAAAGCTTTCTGATGTTGATTGAAAAAATTAATTATATCTTCATTTGTAACTACTTCTCTAGAAAGTTTCTTATAGTGTTCGAATTCTGAGGACCAATCTGGAGTTAAGTTTTCAGGCATTAATAACATTATTCAATACATCATAATAATTTATGAAGTCCATAATCATAAGTGAGATTACCAAATGGACATAATGATTGAATTTCAAATGCAACTTTCACTTTAAGCTCTGTGCTTAAGGTAATTAAAAAAATATTTGATGATTTGTTCCAAACTTCGATTAATTTTCTTAATAAGTTAAGTGAGCCAGATCAGACGTTGCTTTTGCTCACATCTACGCAATGCATGAGATTAAGAAGAAATTAGTTACTTATTTGACTCAATATTACTCCATTACTGTAAATCAGTAATATTTGCTTTAGTTAGCTTTGTTGAAGAATTAATTTCTAATACGATATTAACAACGACATATTAAGTATCCTATGGAACTGAAGAGTTTAGAGGGGTGTCGATTAAAAATTGGTAAATATCCACCATTTACCTACAACGCTTATGGGGGTGGAGGTAAAGCAACATTAATTCCAAATCAGAAAAATAATCTCCTGAATATAAGTTTTTCATCTGAAACATTTTCAATTCCTTCTCTTACTTCAAAAACGACAAGATTTTTATCTCTTCCATTACCTCCAGGTTTAAAAATAAAAATGTCTATGAATCTTCTAGAAGGGACTGTTGATACAAATTCTGGAGACGTATTATTGAAATTTGAGTCCAAATTTCAATTTAGCATTGGAGCTATGTATCGATTTCCAGCATTAATGGTTAAGACCTTGCTCAAAACCGGAAAAGTAAAAGGCAAAATACATGAAGGAGAAGGTCTTGTTCTTCAAAGTAATGGAACAACAAAGTTGGTAGGTATAGCAACAATCCCGAAAACTGGTCATCAAATCTTAGATGCCTTTCTTGCCCTACCTAATGAAGCCATGGCAGAACTAAAATGCGAAATCAAATAAAATCTAACTTTGTTTCTTAAATTCACATATTCTGAGTCCAACAAAAAGCCAAATAAGATTAAAATTTATAATTAATTAAACCTTAAGATTACTATCTAAGAAATACAACCAACTCAAACCGTTTAACAGATATTAAACTTACTTATTAGATTACAAAAATCTCCCCAATTAATTAACCAGAGAATCTACTCCTTGTGCAATCAATGTATAAATAAAAAACACTGCAGCTCATGAACCTTATAAAAAACAAGCAAATTCCTAAAGTCTATGGGAGATTCATTCAGAAACATTTACAAGCTTGATTGAATTTGTTAAAAATCATCTAGTTAAATAGAATCTCTGTGTCATTATCAAACACCTTAGCTCCGATATCACAACGGACCAAAGATTTAAAGCTGTGTCAATCGAAGAGTTTAATAGCTATAAAATAAAGCTGATTTGACAAAAAATATTTGCAAGACTGATAAAACAAGTTCTACATCCTCTAATCCAATACACCTGCAACTCAATAACGAATGACTCCTGATCTACCAATCATTCCTTCTTCAAAATCAAAGAAGAAAAAGCTAGAAAATAGTAAACTACATAAATGGACTCTCTTTTCTCTTTGTTTTATAACAACTCTCGTAGTCGTTAGTTTAATTAAAGCGTATCTTCCATTACTTGTGTCTGCACTTGCAATGCTTTTTGTATGGAGTCAAATGACTAAACCAATAGCAGAGATAGAAACTAAAGCTGCAAATGATGATAGTAACCAGTTAGATTTATTCCATAGGCAATACAAAATCGGCAGGAAGTATTCAAAGATCAAGAAAGAATTATATGAAAAGGAAGATTCAAAAGTTGCATAAAATAAATTGCTATCAAGAAAAAAGTTGAAGCAAACAATTACATTAAGTCAGAACAATATGATGCTAGAGCTGACGAAGTTAAGGATTATCTATGACATTACGTCTAAGTTTTTGTTTACTTCAGCAAGGGAATTGACAAGCTATACAGACATGAGAGAATTAATTCATCAACCATAATGTTTCTACCTTCATGGTCACCCTTTGCTGTTTGCTTTGCTTGCAAATCATCATAATCACTGCAACGAGTATTTAACTAAATGACAAGTTTAGAAAAATCACGTCTTGAACTCACTGAATCACAGCTACTTACCATAAAGGATCGAATTAAAAACTGGAGTACAAAAGATCAAGTAATAGACATAATGAGATATCGGTATGGTCGACTGAAAGATCAAGCTGCATAAAAGAATCAGAAACCAATAATCAACTAAGTGCACAGGTTGAGTTCTATTTCAGATAAATCAACTCACCTAGGAATAGATATCTTTATTAATTATTAAATTCCTTAAAACTAATAAGTTATAAGGAAAGCAGCAAAATACTTTTACCTCTATTGCAATCATTGACTAATTAAGTAAAGCTTAATTTATCATTATTAATTCAAATGTCTGTTGAGTACTACATCTTAGTTATTCCATTCTGCGTTATTCCTGTATTACTAGTCTCACTCGATTATTTAAATAGAAGTGCAGAACTCAAGCGAAAAAGTTGCAATGTTGTTGACTTTGATAAATTCGTCAAGCGTAAACAAGAAGGAGATTTTGTAGATAGTGACATCGCTGACCTATTAGACATTAATAAAATTGCTGCATAAAGTTCTCCTCCCAATTTTTGATTATGTTTTAATAGTCACTAATTTCAAGACATCCTCGAGCCTTACACCCTCATTCAACCACTCTCTAAACTCTTCACTAATAGCTAATTGATCGAATTCATCAAGGCTTTCAGCTCGGATCATAAGACCCGTCATTGAATCAGCTATTAATTCTTCAATATCTTGGATATGACTCACTTGTATTATTTGAAAAATTTCAACAACCTTAACCTGAGTTTTAAAAATCAACTCATCCACAACTTGATATGAACACCCATCACAATTATTTAGCTGATAATTGATCTTACGAACTTCCATCATCTCTTAGATTATTTAGCCTCCAATAGATTAATCAAGTAAGTTAAAAGGAATTCAATCTCCAAGAAAAAGGAAAAAACAAACTAAATAAATAAAAATGCCAATAAATAGGCTTAACTCTAAACAACGATTTATCAAAAATTTACTGATTGGATTTTTCTCAGCATTATTTATTGTCTTTGTATTAGCGATGATTGCGCTCTTTCAAACACTGGTTTCTTATCCAAGCGCTCTTGAACTACCAACCGTCGCGATTCACAATTGCTACGACGGGGACAATTGCACAACTACTAAAGGAGAAAAGATTCGACTTGCTTGTATTGATACTCCAGAGTTAAAGGGTTTAACAGCTAATCCAATTCCTGCAAAAGCAGCCAGAGATTACCTTAATGAATTAATTGCTGGCTCAACAGTTTCAATTAGGCGGATAACTAAAGATCGATACGGAAGAACAGTCGCTGAGTTATACAAAGGTGTTATGAACATTCAAGAACACCTAGTTGAAAAAGACTTTGCGAGTATTTATGAAAGGTATTCAAGTCAATGTGATTGGAGCAAGAATAAAATATGAAACTACTTAATTCTGCAATTGCTTTAGGGATTGGTGCTGCGACTGCTGCTGGTTTATCGTTGCTGAAAATTAATAAGGATCTTGTTATTGGATCCACTGCTATTGTTATAGGTGCAGGAATGATGATTGCTTTAAAAGAAAAGAACGATCTAAATACAAAAGCAATAGATTATGAATATTTTTTTAATAGAGCACAAGATAAATTTGAACTTGCAGATTATGAAGAGGCAATACTCGATTACAACAAAGCATTAGAACTTTCACCTACTGAGATTTGTCTTGTCTACTCAATGCGTGGCAATGCAAAACGTAATTTAGGTGATTTTGATGGCGCAATCTCTGATCAAAATAAGGCATTAAATTTTGATCCTTTATATGCAGATGCATATTTCAATAGAAGTAGTGCCAAATTTCAAAAGGGTGATTTTGATGGCGCAATTGAGGACTATTCACAAGTCATAACAATCAACCCAAAAGATTCCGATGCATTTTTTAATCGTGCCAATGTAAAACAAGAAGTTGGAGATATTCAAGGTGCATGCGAAGACTGGAGAAAAGCAGCAGATCTTGGCGATGAAGAAGCTACTGACTCATTAAAACGCTTTTGCAATAATGATTAGTAATTTCTAACTTGCTTTAACCAATCAGGAAGGAAAGTTTTTTCTCTCTTGACTGAATCTATATAGATAATTAAATGTAGCTTCTAATAAAGCGGCAAAGCTTATACGCACACTTGGAAAAGTCAGACAACAAACAATAGCAATCAAAAAGATTATTTTCACTTATGCATCCTTATACATATCGTTGGTTGGTCACCAGAATCTTCTTTTACCACTCCAGTTATACAACAACCAGACTACAAATCCAACCATACACAAAGGCATAAAGCTATCTATAACAACATATGCTGCATAAATGATTACTGGAAAGAAAATGACACGTTTAATATTGAGACGTCTACCCCTCGATGCTTTAGTCCATAGTTCTAAAAGAAGCATATATTCTATTCCTTCTTAGGAGATAATTTATCGATTTTAGCTTTTTGAATGTTTAGTTTTTCTCTTTCTTTTTTTGCAGCACCATAAGTAGTCCTAACACTATAAGTTATAAAAATCGCATTAATAGCTCCTACTAAAATAATTCCAACAATAATTTTATTTATTCCCTCAGGTGAACTCAAATATTCCAATAGAGCTTCTTGATCAAACATCTAAGATAAAATTAGTCTTTCAAATATCAGAGCAACGAAGACTCCTTTAAAAAAAACAAGCCAAAGTAATCCATAGTCGCTAAGACCCAACTTATTTTGATACCAAACAATTAGCCGCTTATGATTGTCTATCAGTTTCATTCTTCTTCCTCAATAATTTCATAATAGGGACGGTCCCCATAATCAGCGTCAGAACAACAAACATCAGCATATATTTGCTCTAATAAATCGTAAGCCTCGTCATAGCTATTAAATGACTGCTCAGTAATATCATCAGCTTCTTTATCATGCCTGATGATTTTATAAGTCATGAGAAAATCTATTTGCTTGATAAAAGTGTTCCAAACAATCCTCCAAAAGCAGAAAGGACAAAGATAGCAACGATACTAATTGCAATGATTTTAGAAATGTTTTTCATCTGATTTTTAATTAGGTACATAATTTAATTACAAAAAGATAATGCGTACGGACTGTTTTATGCACATCCCACTTACACTTCATTCCTGCTGCGAACATAAGTAAGTAGTCTTCATAAGATTTCATAGGTTATCATCTATCATAAATCCCTCAATATACCTTAAATAAAAAAGCAAATCTTTTTATCTTCATAAGTCCAATCAATATAAATTATTTCACCAATCCAAATTGATCATTTTTTAATTCATAGTTCTTCAACTGTGCTTTCAGTAGTGGGAGAACTAACTGATTTAGCCAAGAGATCAAAAAACATCATGGACTTCTTTTAGCTCATAATCAAATTCATTGTCTAATGGCTACTTACATTTTTGACAAAAATTTTTGAAGACATTTTACCTTCAGAGTAAGAAGATTGAAAAGACACAAAGAATAGTTTTATATGTCATAATCGATTACAAATTTATGGAACCTTTTAGATGGGGAAAGGTCTTACTCAAGGGCGAACCTTCGAATTTATTCTTAGAGATCGAGGGGTGAGTGAGAAAGATATTGGATGGGTACTATCTAAATTAGATAGTCAAGAATATATTCTTGATGACTGCCATTACATGGCACGAATAGTTAGCAAAGAGTCTGAAACCAATGCAAGAGAAATTTTCATTAATCATTATTTTTCGCTAAATATGAAAGGAGTTAGTAGTGAAAATAAACTCAATGATCTCTTTCAAGAATGTATAGATAAAAAGAAAGTATGGACATTACTTGAAAAGAATCTCGGAGCTATTTGTATAAAACTTCCGGATGAAAGCCTTAATGGTGAAACATATTTATTTGTATGTGGTCCTAATAAAAAATGTCCAGAGGTCACCAATACTGCTTCATTCATGTTCTTCTCTCCCAATGAGATAACAAAACCAAAAAAGCAGAATCCTTTAGAAATGAGCTCACTTCGATTGGCTGGATAAAGAAAACAAATGAATCTAAGAATTAATACTAAACTTGAAATACCAGCCAACGAAATACAGTGGAGATTCTCTAGATCATCAGGAGCTGGTGGACAGAACGTAAATAAGACAGAAAGTCGAGTTGAAATTGTATTTAACGTATTTGAATCAAAAACTTTAACGCCATACCAAAAACATAGGATCTCAATTCATGGTGAGGTAAAGCTAATCAATGGTTCAATTTGTATAGCTGTTCAGGAGAAGAGAGGGCAATACCAGAACAGACAATTAGCTTTAAATAGACTTGCTTTAACCTTACGAGAGCTTTTAAAATCACCTTCTAAGAAAAGACAGGAAACCATTCCTACACGCTCATCTCAGAAGAAAAGAATTGAGTCAAAGAAAAAACGAGGTGAAATCAAAAGGAACAGACAATCCAAAATAGATTATTGAGCGCTAAACACGAACGAGAACAAAACCTTGAACAAGGTATCCAATAAACCCTTTAAAATTCAAGGAATTCATAAAAATTCATTTAAGATATGACTCGTAGTCATATCTCCCAAGCCTAAGGCCTGACTTAAATAGATAATAAGTTTTCTTAATCTATGCTTGTAGTCAAATATCTCATTCGTTTTATTGGTATAGAACAATACAGTAATTAATGGATTCTGCTAATCAAATCCAATCGCTCGTTGACCAAGTAGAAAAGAACCCAGAATACAAAATTAGCGAACAAGAAGCTAAAGGTTTCTTATCAGAAATTAAACGACTCACAAAAGAAGACAAAACAAATATGCCTCCATTAGTTGTGATAATAATGGCCTATATCAACATGCTTTTTCCAGAACTAGATGAAGTAAAAGTCTGAAAAAAAGCAAAAAAATAAAATTAAATAGATAAGTAAAGAAATCTAGCCTTATCTATTATAGAGGTTTTAATAAATAGAGTTATATAAGTGAAATGTCGCTTGCAACCACTGAACTTGAGTTAACCGACGTTAATACGATTTCAATCCCTACAGATGCAATATTTATACTCTCTCTATTAATTATCTTTGGATTACTAGGTTATTTTTTTCATAAGATATTCAATACTCATACAAATAAATTTAATGAGAAATTAAAAGATAATTTAAATCTCAAATTATCCAAAGAAAAACTCACAGATCAATTAATTATTGTCTCATCAACAGTAAATCAAGAAAGCGTAGAGAAGCCAAGAATTAATAAGCTAAAAAACTTAACACCTTTAAAAGTACTGGGGATGAGTAGCATGGCAGTTGCGACCATTGGAGGAGCAAGTCTTTTAGGGATACAAGCTATGCAAAATTCATATCAAGCACTGAACACCAGTCAAAAAAATATCAAGACAAAAAATCTATCCGCAAAAACATTTATATCAATACCTAAATTAAAATCATTAGATAAATCAAAGACAAAAATTAAATATGTCAACTATGATGATCCATTATTATCAGTAAATAATAATTCCAAGAAAGAAAGATTTTACCAGTTTAAAGGAAGCGAAACAGACGATTTTTTCTCTTTTTAAAGAGAAAAGTACCTATTAAAAAAGTCAAGAAAAATGAGTCATATACTATTTACTGGTGAATAATTTTTAGAGGTTAGAGAAGACTAGAGAAATATAAATTCTTAAAGTAAACTGGGTTTCTGATAGAAAGAAAATCAGAATGATTTAATCTGAAAACTGTCTTGGGGTAAACAAGAGTTGGGAAAAAACCAAAAAAATTACAGACTCACACAATCAATTAATTCTCAAGTTATAAAACTTTTGTATTAATATCTCCTACAGAAAAAACGTAGTCATGTATCTATAATTAGAAGGAAAGGTTATTCATCTAAAAGTTTTAGCAATTACGAGTATTAAACTTGATCAAAAGGCTAAGTTAGATCATCAATCAAGTAAAGCACTTAGATCAATGATTGGTCTAAATGAGAACTAGTTGAACAAAAACGAACAACCACGAACATATTTAGAGAATTCAGTCGAGGGGAAAGAAATATATTTATTAATAAAATCATCTGGAGTATCAATCGATGTCTTTATCTCCATAACTCTTTCATTATCCTTATATTCATTACTTAGTATAGATCGTAAATTCTGATATAAAATATTTCCATCAAAAGTAACTCTTAAGCCCTTATAATTATAATATTCTCTCGAATATTTAATTAAAATAGAAGGTGTTAAATTTCCATAAATCTCATCAAAAAGGTTCAACTTAGAAAAATTTGGCAATTGATTTATTTTATAATCCTCTGCGGTTTTGAAACGACCCTCTATGGAAGTTATTTTTGTTTCTTTTTTGATTAAATAATTATCATTGTACCAACGAAGTCTTATTTTTTTTCTGGGAACGATACCATCAAGTGATTGGTATAGAAATAAATAATCATAATTGTCAAAATAACAGCTATTAACTTGTCTCGTTGGATAAATTACCTTCATTCCACAATCTAAAAGATGTGACTTTAATGAAATCGAATCACTAGATGATAGTTTAAATTTTATCTCTTTCCTGAAACTCATTAATTTGGATATACAACAAAAGAATTTTGATCAATTTTTACTCCTGAAGGACATTTTAATATATCAATTTTGACATTTCCTCCTCCAAATTCTTGCTTCTTTTGAAATGATTCAAGGCATGTCATAAACGCATTGCTATCAATCTTCTTTGCTGACAGTATTGATAAATCTTTTACAGAAAAACCTATATTTGATAAGTCCACTTTTGCATCTATGAGAGTTACTTTAGACTTCTCACCTATAGATACTCCTTTATCAAAACATTTAGAAACTTCTAATTTATCAATATAGTAATCACCTCCACTTAAATCTATGCAATCATTTCCTGCTTTTAAAATCTTAACTAGATTTAGACTTAAGTCTGAAAAATCAATATCTAATGCATCTGAATATGCATTAGATATTTTGATTTTATCAATATTACCTTTTGATCTAACCATATTTAAACTATCTTCACATCCACCTCCTTTAATATTAAAAGAGACATTAGTAAATTTATAATCATAAAAATTAAGGCACCCAGTTAATCCATAAGCATTATAACTTTGTTGATCATTTTGATCGCGAGAGGTTACTCCTAAACTTGTAAAATTAAAAATCCAATCATTTGCCTCTCCTGATGAAAATAATATCCAGTCTTTAGCATTTCTTTGAGAGATATTTATAGTTTTTTTATCTTCAAGTATATCTACCGTAATTCCAGGTGATTGAATAACTTTCGTATTTAGAATAGGTATTTCATATGCTGAATAATTATTATTTCTTGTTATAAAATCTGGCAAGCTATTTAATAAGAAAATCAACCTTTTATCTTTATATTTATTAGTTTTAAATATATTTGAGAGTTGCATTTGATCAACAATAAAGCTTCTCATATTCGTGGTTATTTTATAATTTTTATCAATAATAGATATATTTTCTATATATTCTTGATAAAAGCCTAAATCATTTAAATTACTTAAAAATAATTTTCTGAGATTTTCTTTTGATTCTTTAGGAGTAATAGATGATTCTATATTATTAATAATTTTTTGTAGATATAATATATTCTTACTAATTGTAGATATACTTGTCTTGTTAAAAGAATCTAAATTAGAATCATAAGAAATGACTCGATCTTTGAATTTACGAGTAATTTTAGAATTAAAACTTGGCTGATTTATTTTATCAATATAAGGAAATTTATAGTTATTTTTAAATGCATTTCTATATCCAAAATATCCAGTTTTATAAGATTTCTTTTTATTCTCTAAATCAAGATTTATTTGATGTGTTAAATGAAGCATGCCATCATAATAAATTGGTTCGAATTTAGCTTGAAATGAATTATAATAATATTTTCTATTATGAGGTCTTGTTGCGTGCCAACCATTCATTGCCATCATCATAAAATAGAAATCTTCAAATTCGTTAGATTTTGACATGTTTGGTTTAATTATATTAGGTGTTTTATTATGATTAAATGCATACTCTAGATATGCATTTTGTAAATCAAAAAATGACTTAATAACGATATTTTGTGAAATTATTCCTTTGCTAAACCAATTATTGTTTATTAACCTTGCAAGTTGAATTTGGTCTGTATCAATCTCTATATCTGAGGATATATATCCACTATTAGTATAAAACATAATGGTTTCATCACCCTCAAATATTGGTCCTTCTCGTCTTAGATTTCTCTCAAGTAATTCTTTATTAGAATCTTCCTGAAAAAGCATTCTTGATTTTATACCGTTAACTACAACATCAACTTCAAACGTTTCAGGTGAGATAAAGCCTAATTCTCTTAATATTAATGAGCCAAGTATCTCATTATAATTATTTCGTGTTTTAGGTAATAATAATTTAAATTTTACTGAATTTATTATATTCCCATCTTTTAACCTAACATTCAATGATCTTAGAAATTTACTTGCATCAATATGATCTTTCCAGTCGCCATTTTGCCATATTTTAGCTTTATAGTTACAAGTTCCAAAGTCATATAAAACTTTAATATCAGCATTGAATTTTTTTTTATATTTTGGATTAATATGACTATGCTCACTAGTGTTCATATCAATCTTTAACAAATTTACAAAGTAACTTTTGCTTTTTGGTACATTAACAATTATCTTTTTTACTGAATTGGGCTTTTCTAGCTGAGTAATATATTTACCAGATTTAAAGTTACAATCACTTAAAGCTTCTTGATGATTTGTTATTAGAAGGAAAAAAAATAATTTTAATATAATTCTTTTATTCAGTTTGATCATAAATTTAGTTGATAGCTAATAAGTAATTGATTATTTTGAACTGATTCTGCTATATTTTTAAGTGGATCATGTTTAGAAGCTACAAATAAATATTTAATTTGTCCTCTCTCTACTTGCTTTGATTTTAAATAAACACTTTTATTGATTTCATTAATCTCATCTTCTGTAATAAGCTCAAGTGTACTTAATGAATTCCCCTCTGAAAATGAAGCTGAGAAGAATTCCTTATTTAAATATTGCCTTGATACTTTAGATACAACATATAGAATTAATATTGATAATAGAATAAATAAAAAAAGTTCAATAGCCCAATAAATATTTACAGCAGCAGCAATGCCCATTGTTATTGAAGAGAAGTAGACAGTTAATTCCAGAGGGGATCTGACTGGGTTCCTAAATCTAACAATAGATAAAGCACCGACCATTCCTAGTGATAATGCAATATTACCAGCAATCACATTTGTAATAACATATGTGATTATTGGAAGAATAGTTAAAGTAGATGTATGTGATGTCGTCATAATCCACCTCTGTCCAAAGCACTGCAAGATCAGTCTCAGAGATATACTTATTGAGATCAGTAAAATAACTGTATAAAGCTTTTCCATTTGATATTGAAAAAACACATAGTTAATCTAGTTATTATATATAATCATCGATATTAATTTGAATTACTTCAACCAATCAAGTTCAAATAATAATTAGCGTCAATCATAACTGGGATGAGTTGACCAGATGAATCACTTTGATGCACGATGAGTTATCGAACTAGACCTAGGTAATAACGAGATACCTTTAAGAGCTAAGAAATAAATCACCTCGTTCAGAAGATTCTAAAATGGATCTATAAAATTCTGGAATTTCATTTGACATTGTTTTAGTTGATTGTTGAAGCAGAAATTTTCTCTTCACAATCAGTATCTTCTTCTGCACAGACAACCTCAGCTTTGTCTGAGTGTGCGCTACAACCTATTGCAATCACTGGTGAAACACCAAGAACTGTGTGTAGAGTAGTTGCCGAAAAAAGAAGGAAGGGAATGAACTTTTTCATAAAGCTTTGGAATTTCTCTAATCATCTACCACCTGATTACCAACTGTGAGGTTTCAATGTTCGGTTAGCTACTTAAAGCGAATAGGAATAGAAACTATTTATAAATAAACGAGTCTTGATAAAAGTAACTTCCAATTCACTGATGAACCACTTATCGAAATCAGAGAAATCTTGGGAGCTATCAATTCTTGATGCGAATTGCTAAAAGAGCTAACTAGTTGTGCTAATAGCGAGATAGTCAAAAAAGATGAACTCAAAAAAAAAATTATTTGAAAAACAAGAGTTATACAAAGACAACTATTAAGTACTAAGTTTTTCCCAGATCACCCGATTCTTTGATCAAGTCAATCGCCTCATCTCTACCAAGTAACTTTTGTGCATCATTCATCAACTGTATATATCTAAGCCTTAGTTCTTGTTTATTCATGAGCTGCATTTGTATTTCGTGAAGAGACTTCTCACTTAGTGCAGCATTATGTTTATTAGGTGCGTGCGAAAAGTTTAAAGAGGCATTGTGGTGGCTCATTAGAGTGAATCTGAATAACTTCTTGGCGAGAGAGGGAAATTGCTTTGCAGAACAATTGCCCTCGCTCTAGTTGAGTGTCAAAAGGCGCTTTGCAAAACCTTTTGGAGCACATGCAGGTGATTGACTGACCTACACAACTTATTTAATATTTTGGCTAAACGACTTAGCTATTGAGTTAGTGAACCAGTACGGTTTTCCTTTCACTTGTGACCAAACTCACAGATTAAGCAGAAGTAGATCAACACCTCAATCATTAATTAGAGAGATAGTAAGTACATCGAAGGGATTCAACCCTCACAACTTTTTTAAAACAATGAACAACGAAAACTTTGATCAAATGCTTAGTGTTGACGAACTTCAAAGTATTAATGGAGGAGTAAAACGTGGAGGATGTATATGGCCTCCAATTCAATTCCCATTCCCACCAATTATTTGGCCAAAACCATCTCCAACATTTCCAGAAAGCCCTGAAAACAACGATGTAAAAAGATAGGAAATTATCTTTGATATGAATGTATATCAGCCACGCTTTATGCGTGGCTTTTTTATGTGTGTTTTCATCTGTGACCAAACTCACAGATTAAGCAGAAGTAGATCAACACCTCAATCATTAATTAGAGAGATAGTAAGTACATCGAAGGGATTCAACCCTCACAACTTTTTTAAAACAATGAACAACGACAACTTTGATCAAGAAATTTCAATTGATGATCTTTCTCATATAAATGGAGCATGGCACGCTCAAGCAATTCGCTTCATTGCTAGAAATGCTCCAACAGCAGTGGCATTCTATGCAGGATTGGCTGGGGGATTAGCTGCAGGAGAGGATTTCGAAAAAGCTGCACATGAAGCAGGCAAGAATGCAGGAATTGTTGATTAGAAGTTTCAATTCATAAAAGGGAGTCATTTAATAATAATTAACTCCCTTTTTAATTGTTATTACTTGTGACCAACCTCACAGATTCATCAGGACTAGATCAACACCTCAATCATTAATTGGAGAGATACTAAGTACATCGAAGGGATTCAACCCTCACAACTATCTAAGACAATGAAAAACACTGAAGTCACTCTTGATCAACTATCTGAAATTGCTGGTGGTGCTCCTCATATCACTACATGGTACAGAACTAAAAATCCAAACAGAAAACCAAATATTTGGACAAGTGGAGGCACTACAAGTATTTGGACATCAGGTAGTACAACTACTTTGAAAAATCGGTTTCAAAAAGATGGCATATTTAAGGCAATTGAAAAGTAAATTGAAATTACTTTTTTAATCATTATATTCTTCTAAAAGCACTCATTGATTGGGTGCTTTTTTCTATTGATTCTAAACTTGCCAATATTACAGATGAGTAATAACGATGAGCCATCTCTTTGAGCATTTTTCTGATGTGTTCATCTTTGGCATTAGTTTCTTCTTTTAATATCTCGCATGCATCTTTAACTTGCATCCAAACTACTTCCATACCTTCCCTTTCATCTGCTATAGGGTTTCACTTAGATGATTCCACATAAGAGATAATAAAAGAAATTGAACTCTTAGAGTAATAGAAAAGTCTGGGTATCCTTATTCAGTGATTAGAAATAAAGAAAAGAAAATCTGATAAAAAAACTCTATCTGTTGCTTGAATTGGGTGAGTGGGTTTTCATGGACATATCAATGACAAATGAACTCTTCATTCCCATGTGGGAGGAGGTCAACAATGAAAGTGGAAGTTTCTTGTTTCGTTGGAGGGATGGTCATCAAAGAAAT
This sequence comes from Prochlorococcus marinus str. MIT 0912, assembly GCF_027359595.1. Taxonomy (NCBI): domain Bacteria; kingdom Bacillati; phylum Cyanobacteriota; class Cyanophyceae; order Synechococcales; family Prochlorococcaceae; genus Prochlorococcus; species Prochlorococcus marinus. Next base: position 1,415,210 of record NZ_CP114783.1, on the reverse strand, counting down.
AGTTCATGTAGACAAATTTGAGGATGCAGATAAGGTCGCAAAATCAAGAAATCCCTTTTGTAGAGTAGTTAATAGAAAGGTATTGATGAAATGAATAGATAGCAGCATGAGTCTTCCTCCGCATTTCATAGACGCAAAAAAGAAAGAGGTTGTCTTTCACATCAAAGGTGGTTCTCCCGTGACGATGAGAATTGCCACTTGGATAAAAATCTTACCCAGATGAATAAAAAGTATTTCTTGTCGATGTCAAGAAACCTTCTACAAGTTGAGAGCAAAAGTCAATGACTGAAAAAATTGATTGGAAACAAGAAATTATTGATTCAACAAAGTTCAACACGAAACATGAGAACCTGTTAAAAAAGGGTGCAAAGTCATTAACAAATTCTTGGTTGTTTGGCGTGCTCTACACCAGATGGAAAAAGTTAAAAGATATTAGAAAAAAAACTGTGCCTGATTGCAGTAGTAGTTTCCAAGAGTGGAGTAAGAAGGTTAAAGATGTTGAAAAATGCCAGTCTTGATAATTGGTTGGAGTGTGTATGACAAACTTCCAGAAGAAGAGCAAAAGGAGTTTGCATTAGTAGAGCGATATAGAACTGATTATTTTTATGAGTGCTATGAGTATGAAAATGCGAAGGGGAACAAAAATTATGAGTGGAGTGATAGATGCTTTACAAATCAAGAGGAATTATTGGAGTTCTTTGGATACGAAATGATTGAGGACTTAAATGCAGATGCCGTATATGCAAGAAGAGTTGAAACCTTTACTGATCAGGATGCAAAGAAGTTGATGAAATTCAGTGATGCAGGAAATCAAATCAAAATAATGAGGGACAATAAATGAAAGTAGTTTTAACAGCGATTTTTTTTGCTGTCGTCTTCTAAGGTTTATAGATTAGGGAAGTTAAAAGAAGACTCTTTCTAATCCAGCATCTATATTGATCTCTTCAAGAGAGCAGAAAGCATCATTGCAAATCAAAGATAGATGACTATTAACCTCTTTCCAAAACTCGATTAATTATATCTAAAGCAAATAATAGAGAGAAGTAACTTTCTTCAGAATCACTTGACAACACCTCCTTACCGTTGCTAGTACATGTGTACTGCTACAGACATATGGCTCCAACGTCCTCACCCTATGCCGTTTTTCGTGCATCAGATTGGAATTCAGTAGTAGCAGAACCTATTGGATTAAGGCAATGTCTTCGTATCGCACCCAAAAAGTTCTACCCCAGAAGCGTTACAACCCAGCACAGGAGTGGGACTATCTCAAAGAAGACACTCTTAAACACACACGTTCAGCTAGCTTTTGCATGACATGTCAACATTTCAATTATTGCTGCGACAGGCATTGCAGAACGATTCTTACTTGTCATCTCCATCAACGTCTAATTCCTCATGGAGGTCATTTGACTTCAAAGTGTCAGTGTTGGATGCAGCGACTAGAGAAAAAGATTGGATGGTGTCCAGAGGCGGCATAGACCTCTGACATTTAATAGCTTTTTATGTCTTATTTGGGTCTTCAAGAATATTCATGAGTAATAACGATCAGACAACTCATTGAGCATTTTTCTGATGTGCTCGTCTTTGGCATTAGTTTCTTCTTTTAATTTCTCACATGCACCTTTAACTTGCATCCAAACTGCTTCCATCACTTCCCGTTCTTCTTCTGTAGGTTTCCACTTAGATGATTCCATAGAAGAGATAATAAAAGAAATTGAACTCTTAAAACTCAATGAAAAGCAGACATGAAATATTAGATGAGATTATGTTCTACATACTTGAGAGATTCAAAGCACCCCAGAGACAACCAGCATCTGCCTAATAACCACGCCAACAACACAGAAAAGTATTAATCGGCTTAAGGCATAAAAGGGAAGATTATTCATCTAACTTCTCAACAGATCAATCAATGACCAAATCGATAATGCTTGCGGACCGCCTTATGAACATCCCATCTACAGCCCATACCAGCCGGAAAAACAACTAAATCTCCTGCTCCAAACTTCACAGGTTCTCCTCCATCAGGAGTAACTGTGACTTCACCCTCAAGCAATAAGCAAGTCTCCTTGTCGTCATATGTCCAATCAAAAGAGCTTGCTTCACACGTCCAGATTGGCCAGTTTTTAATTCCTAGTTCATCAATGGTGCTCTCAGGACAAGGAGAAGTTACTGATATAGACAAGAGATAAAAACATAGTGGACTTCTTTTTTAGATCCTAATAGAAACAGTTGTCTAATAGCTACTCAAATTTTGACAAAAATGCTTGAAAGCGTATTACGTATAGAGCGAGGATCGAGAGTCCCCCATACCCCCTTCAAATAGAAAGATAATACGTCTTATAATACTGTTACCTTAGTATTACCCCTTTAGTCTATACTCTTTAAATCCACTGCTATGATTATAATCTTGATCTACGTTGCGTAATCGGCATTAAAATAGATGTAATAATATGACCGTGTTTATAAATTAGAATTCATCTCAACAGTAGTCCTAATTCGCTTCTCTTAACAGAAATCTTATTTCCTTTAGGAGTTAAGAAAACCTTCTCCATTATTTTGCCATCCCTTACAACAATTTGTATTGTTTGTCCTGAGAATCTACCTCGTGTCCAATCAATATTTTCTTGATAAGAATTAGCTCCTTTTTTAGTAGACGTTTTAGAGAAACTAGATATTTTACTTTTTGATTTTCTTTCCCTTTCAACAGATGCAATAGATTTTGTGATGAAATCATTAAGGCTTGAACGAACGAGTTCTATTTCAGGTACTTCTCGATGAAACCTTGAGGTTAGCTTCCGATGAATTAGCTCATATTTCGTTTCAAATTGTTTGGCAACTTGATGATATTTTGATTCAATTTTCTTTTGCTTATCCTTCAGATACGTGGCCACAGGCATCTTAAATATCTTCTACTAAGCTTGTTTATCGTATATGTGGATACAAAACCAGATAATAAATACTTATGGAAATACTATTAAACATTAAGCAATAAATTACACAGCCCTTAACCGAAATGGGGCTTCAACCAAGTTCTCGCTTTGAGAAGGCGCTTTCCAGAATCAAGATAATTTTCAACATTATATTTAAAGAACTTATATTGTAACCACCATCACTTCTCATGATATTCAAAAATATTCATTATTAATATTATTAGGTTTAAACACATGTCTGATTCCTCTGGTGAAATGACTCCTCAGGAAAGAATTATTCAAGATAGAGTTGATCAATCTAGAATTTTTCTTAGATCCAATGGTTTCAATCAATCATTAAAAGACCTTTGGAGAGAGATAAAAGAGGATGCAAAATATGATTTATTATAAAAATTTAAAGAAGGCTAAAACATTTACAAATCTTCAAAGACTAGAATTGTCAACTAATATTTAAAATTTTAGCTATTGAAGCAATAACATCAATGCATATTAATATATTTTTTATTGTTAATTTGAGTACATATTTATCATACAATTTTGTAACTATTTTAGCTGAAATAATCTAATTATAATCATATTAATTAACCACCTATCTAATAAATCATTCTCATTAGATAAGTCATTTACGTTATTAACTTTTTTCTATGTCATTTCCTGAATCAACGCATTTATTATTAAAAGCAAAAAAGAAAAAGGACTAACTTTTGCAGATATTGGCAATCTATTAGGACTGGATGAAGTCTGGGTTGCTAGTCTTTTTTATGGACAATCAACTGCCAGTGATGAAGAATCTGATAAATTATTAACTACTTTAGGACTTGGTACAGAGCTTAAAGAGATATTAACAACTCCACCAGTAAAAGGATCGTTAGATCCAGTAATTCCAACTGATCCGTTGATATATCGTTTTTATGAAATCATGCAAGTCTATGGCATGCCAATGAAAGACGTTATTCAAGAAAAATTTGGTGATGGGATAATGAGTGCAATAGATTTTACAATCAATGTAGATAAAGTCGAAGATCCGAAAGGTGACAGAGTAAAGGTCTCAATGTGTGGTAAATTTTTACCCTACAAGAAATGGTAAGAGAAAATCGGGTGTCTTTGTAGTCAATAAAAAAATGAAAGGATGCACCGTTTACGGATGTCCTTAAGAATCAAAAGCAAAGTTAGTATAGACTGGTATAAAAGTGGTATCTTAGAAAACAAAACTTCCAGATCGATTGCAAGGCAATGGATCTCCGTTTAAAAGGTTTAATAGAAAACCAAATATTTAGGTATCAAATTCTTTTCTTAATACAATACCTATGCTGAACAATCTGTAACATCCTATAAAGGATAAATAAATTTATTAGGTTTTAATAAGTGAAAGTCTTGCAAAGCAATATCCTCATATGACATTACCAACAATCTCATCTGCCTCCTACAACGCCTCCACCGGCACATTAGAAATCACGGGTAATAATTTTTCGGCTTACACAGGATCAACAAATGATATCGATATCTCCAAACTCACCATCACTGGTAATGGCGGCAGCACTTATGTTCTAACTTCTGATGATGTTGAGATCACCTCTTCAACTGAATTTTCTATTACGTTGAATGCTGCAGATCAACTCCAACTTGCTGGTCTTCTCAATAAAAACGGCACCTCCTCTGGAACAGGAACGACTTATAACATTGCAGCGTTAGATGACTGGGCACCAGGTGCTGATACATCCACCGACATCTCAGACTTAAATGGAAACGCCATCACCGTCTCTAACGTCTTATCACCAACTCTCACTTCCGCCACCTTTGATACTGCAACTGGTATTCTCTCCTTAATCGGCAACAATCTACCCGCCTATCCTGGTACCAGCAACGACATTGATGTTTTAAAGCTAACCATCACTGGTAATGGCGGCAGCACTTATGTTCTAACTTCTGATGATGTTGAGATCACCTCTTCAACTGAATTTTCTATTACGTTGAATGCTGCAGATCAACTCCAACTTGCTGGTCTTCTCAATAAAAACGGCACCTCCTCTGGAACAGGAACGACTTATAACATTGCAGCGGTAGATGACTGGGCACCAGGTGCTGATACATCCACCGACATCTCAGACTTAAATGGAAACGCCATCACCGTCTCTAACGTCTTATCACCAACTCTCACTTCCGCCACCTTTGATACTGCAACTGGTATTCTCTCCTTAATCGGCAACAATCTACCCGCCTATCCTGGTACCAGCAACGACATTGATGTTTCAAAGCTAACCATCACTGGTAATGGCGGCAGCACTTACACCCTTACCTCAACCGATGTTGAGTTAACTTCAAATACATCAGCCAGCATTACCCTCAACACCAGCGATCAAACTAATCTCGTTTCTTTACTTAATAAAAACGGCACTTCATCCAGTCAAGGTACGACATATAACATTGCTGCTGCAGATAACTGGGTACTTGGGGCTGATGCAGCAATCAACATCGAAGATCTCACTAGCAATTCTATCGATGTTATAAATATTAAACCCACCATCAGAGGTCCATCAGGTAGTGCAGGTGATTCATCCTCTTTAAAATCAATCAATGAAAATACAACTGCAATCCATACCTTTACTGCTAATGAATCCGTTACTTGGTCTCTCAATGGTGGAGCTGATGCTTCTAAGTTCTCCATCAATAGTTCAACTGGTGCTTTAACTTTTAGTTCCGCTCCTGATTACGAATCTCCCACCGATAGCAATTCAGGTAACGACTATGTCGTTGTTGTCAGAGCAACCGATTCAACTGGTCATATATCGGATCAAACTCTCACCATCTCAGTTAACGATGTGGATGATACTTCTCCATCGATTACTGGTCCTTCTGGTAGTGCAGGTGATTCATCCTCTTTAAAATCAATCAATGAAAATACAACTGCAATCCATACCTTTACTGCTAATGAATCCGTTACTTGGTCTCTCAATGGTGGAGCCGATGCTTCTAAGTTCTCCATCAATAGTTCAACTGGTGCTTTAACTTTTAGTTCCGCTCCTGATTACGAATCTCCCACCGATAGCAATTCAGGTAACGACTATGTCGTTGTTGTCAGGGCAACCGATTCAATTGGTAATACATCGGATCAAACTCTCACCATCTCAGTTAACGATGTGGATGATACTTCTCCATCAATTACTGGTCCTTCTGGTAGTGCAGGTGATTCATCCTCTTCAAAATCAATCAATGAAAATACAACTGCAATCCATACCTTTACTGCTAATGAATCCGTTACTTGGTCTCTCAATGGTGGAGCCGATGCTTCTAAGTTCTCCATCAATAGTTCAACTGGTGCTTTAACTTTTAGTTCCGCTCCTGATTACGAATCTCCCACCGATAGCAATTCAGGTAACGACTATGTCGTTGTTGTCAGGGCAACCGATTCAATTGGTAATACATCGGATCAAACTCTCACCATCTCAGTTAGCGATGTTAATGAAACACCATCTAATCTCAGTCTCTCCTCTTCTTCCTTTAACGAAAACATTAACAGTGGTTCAACCGTTGCCGTACTATCTTCTTCTGATCCTGATTCTTCCGATACTCATACTTACTCATTTATCAGCGGATCAGGTGATACCGATAACAACTCGTTCACCATTGATGGGTCATCTTTAAAAATTAAAGCTTCTCCTGATTACGAGACAAAATCTTCTTACAGCATTCGACTACAAACAACAGATAGTGGAGAAAAACAAGTCAAAGAATTTGCAATTGGAAGTCTCTCTAATGATGCTCCATCTGGAGTATCAACTATTTTCTCGAAAGAAACGGAGGTGTTTGGGGTCAAGATATATGCAACGTCTACAACTTTAGATAGTGATATTCAGCATGCTGCGAGTGTGATGGCCGAATATTTAGATAACAATGGCGATGGAAAGGTTGATGATTCGGCTGTCATTAATGCGATGGTACAAAACAAAGCAACTTTGGTGATGTTCAAAGATGAGGCTGAACAAGAATCTAGTAATCTAAGTGCTTTAGAAGGTTCAGAATTAAATTTTCAAAACCTTTGGGGTGCAGAAACAATTCCAAATGGAGCAGCATCTGGCCAGTTTGATGCATCGCTAGAAGAAGTTTTACATTTGATTACTGATTATGGTTATGTCAAGGCTTATCCAGCCGCTTTTGGCCTGAGCTCTTCACTTTTGACTGAAGCAATGGATGTCGCTCGTGGTGGTAATTTCCAAGAGATTCCATCGACATATCCATCTGGTGCTTGGTACACCTATTACGACACAACCAGTGATTATGCCACTCAAGCAACTGAGTATCTTTATTGGGGTTTAACTTCTATATTAGGCGGTCAGGATTTCAATGGCCGACTAGATTCGATCAAAGATGAGTGGACTTTAAATACACTTGAAAAAGTTCAAGCAACTGATACGAAGCTCTATTCACTCTTAACAGATTCTCAATATAAATTACCAACTATTCTGCCTAACGGAGATTATTCTGTTCCAAGTCAATCAACATTTACTAAAACACTCACTGTTAACGATTTAAATGAACTCATCGGAACCACAGGGAAAGATACGATAACAAGCACCTCAAAGACTGACTTTTTAGACGGAGGGACAGGCTCTGACACGTCAGTCTATTCAGGAAAGTTTTCAGACTACGCCTTTACCCGTGGAACAAATACTCTGGAAATCGCCGACCAAAGGACAACAGGAACAACTGACGGCACTGATACTCTTAAAAATATTGAATACATTCAATTTTCAGATCAAACCGTAGAGGAATCAAAAGTAGACGTCGTTAAGACCTATACCGGTCAATATCATGAATACAAGTTCTATAACAGAGGCAATGGAACATATGAAATTAAAACAGACTCTGGTTATGACGATATTACTGGCTATCCCTTATTGAGATTTTCTGGAGAAGACACAACAAGTGCCTTACGTGATGTCAGTGCCATTGCTGATATTAAAGCGACCTTTGATCAAGTCACTGGATTAACTGATCCCTCTGGTGAAATGTTCCAACTCTATAACGCTGCCTTTAAACGATTCCCTGATGCCGAAGGTTTGAAATATTGGATTAATGTCTATAGTTCTGGGATTAATACAAAGAAAGTTGTTGCTGCATCATTTGTTCGATCAGCTGAATTTAAAAGTCGTTATGGAGAGAACGTGACCACTGAAGAATATGTCACGACCTTGTATCGCAATGTGTTTGACCGTTTACCAGATGAAGATGGTTTTAACTATTGGGTGGGAAGTTTAAATAAAGAAGAACAGAGCAGATCAGACGTTCTCATGAATTTTGCTATCTCAAATGAAAATGATGCTCTCTTTACTGAAATGACTGGATTGAGTTGATTCATGAACTACCTTTTATTACTTGCTTTAAGCACTGCACTTCTAGTCCTCTAAAAAACTGATCTTCAAGATATTCCTATATAAAAGTTCGTACTGAACGCCGATCTTTAATTAGTTAGTTCATCATTTTTGAAACAGCTAAGAACTATGTCTTCTCAATCTTCTCAGAGTGTTCTTTCAATAAACGACTATAAAGCTGTTCTTGCAGAAAGTTCAAGTGTTGCGAAGCCTTATTCAGAAACAGGTCACTTACATCAAGAGAATAGACTTCTTCCAAGACCTACATGGTTTAAAGGAAGTAGGGATCGAGGCTTTAGAGAAGAGATCGCAGCATGAAACCAATCCAAACAACACATAAAATCCGAAACAAATGTCTGAAAGGTGATTACGTATAGAGCGAGGACTAGCTTCCCCCCCATGGGGTCCCATAAGATCAGAAGATAGGCTTGAATATGTCGTTTAGCATGATTACCATAAGATTACCAATCTTTTCTTATCTCTATAAATAGCTGCTATAACTGACTTTTCAGCCTAAGTGGTGTAATCGGCATTGATACGAACATATTGATCAGATAAATCACATCCCCAAGCAGTAGCAGAGCCTTCTCCAAAACCTATCCTTAATCTGATACAGATAAGATCATCGATCAAATATTTCCCTGTTAATCTTGCTTTCATAAATTTGCTCACTTTTTGTCTATCAAAATCCTGAGGTGTTCCATTAGCGAATATTTCATAGGGTCCAATCCATAATTTGACATCATTAAAATTAAAAGAAGTACCTGCTCGACCAAGTGCAGCAATAATTCTTCCCCAATTAGGGTCGGAACCATGAACTGCTGTTTTAACCAAAGAAGATGAAGCAATTGTACGAGCAATAGCATGAGCATCTAAATCACTTGGAGCGCCCTCAACCTTTATCTCAAGCAAACAATTAGCCCCTTCTCCATCCCTTGCAATTGCTTTAGCCAAGTATTGAGCTGTTAGATGAAGTCCCTCCTCAAGGGTTGATAAATATCTTGGATCTAATTTTGGTCCGGAAGAAAACGCTAAAAAAGTATCATTTGTACTCGTATCTCCATCAACTGTAATGGCGTTAAAAGATGATTCTGCAACTCGCTTTATCATCTCCGACCATAAAGTATAATCTACGCCTACATCACACGTAATATAGCTCAACATTGTTGCCATTGAAGGATGAATCATGCCTGAGCCTTTAGCCATTCCTCCAATAGATATTCGTCTTCCTCCTACAACTGCTTGATATGCAATTTGCTTTACTTTCAGATCGGTTGTCAAAATTGCATTCGCCGCATCCAGATACGCCTCCTTATCTAAACTGTTTATAAGATTATCCAAGTGACTACTAACCCTTTCAACAGGTATAGGCTCACCAATTACACCCGTGGAACATATCAAAACTTCTTCATTAGATAATCCCAAGCGTTGAGCAAGCTCATTTGTAATAATTTCACTATCAATTTTGCCTCGACTACCTGTACAAGCATTTGCGTGTCCAGAGTTGATAACTACAGCACGTATTTTTCCCTTAGATGCCTTGATTCGATCAATACATAGATCCACACAATAAGCACGAGTGACTGATTGAGTAAATGTCCCACTGCAACAAGCACCATCAGATGCATATAACAAAGCAAGATCTTTCTTCCCAGAAGGCTTTAATCCTGCAGCAATGCCAGCTGCTAAAAAACCATCAGGGGTGGTAATACCACCAGATATTGGAGACCATAGAGAAGATGTCAAAAGACTCAAATTCAGAAGAGCATTTTTCACTTACTATCAATATTAATGATTGACCAAAAACAAACAAACAAACTTTGTCTTAGATGGAAAGGCAAGCAAAGAAGAATAGGTATCACCGGAGGTATTGCCAGTGGAAAAACAATCATTGGAGATTTTCTATTTCAAGCCAAGCAATGGCCTATTTTAGACGCTGACTTATTTGCTCATGAAGCATTAAGAGCTGAAAGTCAAATAGCCAAAAAAGTCTTATTGAGATATGGAAGTAAAATAATTCAAAATTCAAGGAAAAATGATCAAATTATTAATCGCAAAGCATTAGCCAAAATAATTTTTCAAAATGATTTTGAAAAAAAATGGCTTGAGGGGATAATACATCCATTCGTAAACAAAAGAATTGAAGAAGAATTGGAAAAGTTGAAATCAAATTCAATAGTAATCTTGATTATTCCACTCCTATTTGAAAAAAATTATACAGGTTTATGTACTGAAATTTGTTACATAGATTGTCCTAGAGACATGCAATTACAACGACTCCAGTCAAGAGATAAGTTAAGTCTTGAAGAAGCTAATCAAAGAATTGATTCGCAATGGGAAAACACTTTAAAAAAACAATTTTCAGATCATATTATTACTAATGCTAATAATGATGAGACATGGAAAATGCAGTTAAAAACATTATATAATTTCTAGCCTAGTAACTTTTTATTTAATATTTGATTAGCGAGTTTTGGATCCGCTTTCCCTTTTGTTTCCTTCATTAATTGACCCACAAAAAAACCTAACAATTTCGTCTTCCCGGCTCTAAAAGATTCAACCTCATTAGGATGATTAAGGATCAATTTATCAATAATTTCCTCAATAACTTGAGGATCACCAATCATACCTAAACCGCGTTCTTTGACTAATTGCTTTGGAGAACCACCTTTACTTAGAAGTTCAGGCAATATTTCTTTAGCAATTTTTCCACTTATTTCTCCTAAATCAATCATTTTCAACATTTCTGCTAATTCATTCGGCTTAAAAGATAATTGATCAAATGATAATCTATTAGATTTAATAAATGCTGCTATATCTCCAGTTATCCAATTTGCTGAAGATTTCGCTGCTCCACCTGCATTAACAACTTTTTCAAAATATTTAGCCATTGAAGATTCGTCAGTTAAAACTCTTGCATCATAAATAGAAAGGCCAAGTTCTGATGCGTATCTATGTCTTTTTGCAGCTGGCAATTCTGGTAATTCTGAGCGCCATTTTTCTTTTAAATCATGACTTACTTCAATCGGACCTAAATCAGGATCAGGAAAATAACGATAATCGCTACTACCTTCTTTTGATCTCATACTTTTAGTAAGTTGCTTAGCTTCATCCCATAACCTCGTTTCTTGTTTTACTTCTTCTCCAGATTCATAAGCTTTAATTTGCCGTTTAATTTCATATTCACAAGCTTTTTGAATAGCTGAAAATGAATTCATATTTTTTATTTCTACTTTTGTACCAAATGGATCATTAACAGTTGGTCTAACTGAAATATTCACATCACATCGCAAAGATCCCTCCTGCATATTCCCATCAGATACTCCCAAATAACGCATTATTCTTCTAATTTCAGCTGCGTACTCCGCAGCCTCTCTACCTGTTCTTAAATCAGGTTTACTCACTATTTCGGCAAGTGCTACCCCTGCTCTGTTGTAATCAACTAAAGAATGGGTGGAGCCTGACAATTGATCACTACCTGCGTGAACAAGTTTTCCAGCATCCTCCTCCATATGTAGTCTTTCAATACCTATTTTTTTGATATAAGTTTCTTTTCCTTTTTCGGCTACTTCTACCTCTATCCAACCATCTTCTGCAATGGGTTCATCAAATTGAGAGATTTGATAATTTTTAGGCAAGTCTGGATAAAAATATTGCTTTCTATCAAATTTACTATGAGAGGCAATATTTAGATTTAAAGCCATCGCTGCTTTAACTGCATATTCCAGAACCTTTTTATTTAGAACTGGCAAAGTACCTGGTAATCCACATACCACTGGATCGATATGAGTATTTGGATCGTCACCAAAGTTGGTTGATGCGCTAGTAAATATTTTGCTCTTAGTCCCCAACTGAACATGGGTCTCTAATCCGATTACAACTTCCCAAGAAACATTTGATTCTGACATTAATTTGACCTAGATATAGGAATCTTATGAAAGAAAAGCTCAGTCATGGAAACTAACGTAATCTAAAACATTGAAAATAACATTTTCCAAATTGAAGCAATGGGTGTCTTAAAAGAAAAACCATTGTTAATCCTCGGAGGAGGATTAATGGGTCTTGCAATCGCCCATGAACTTGCTCAAAAAGGCAAACGCGTAGAAATTTTAAGTAGAAGCAGAAGTGAAGCAGCAGGTTTTGTTGCTGCAGGAATGCTAGCCCCCCACGCTGAAGGGCTTCAAGGTAATCTATTAAATCTTGGTCAAAGTAGTCTTCAAAGCCACCCGAGTTGGATAGAAAGCATTGAGACCAATAGCAACATGTCATGTGGTCTGAAAACTTGTGGAATTGTTGTTCCATTTGAAAGACTCAAAGACTGTGAGTCCTACCCAACGTATAAATTTGGTGACAAGCTAAACAGGAATGAGCTCATTCAAGAAGTTCCAGGACTGTCAGAAAAATGGAAATTAGGTTTACTTTTTAGGCAAGACGGTCAAATCGACAATCGAAGACTATTAATGAGAGCACTTGAAAAAGCTTGTGTTGAATTAGGTGTTCACTTTCAAGAAGGAGTTGAAGTTATTGAAATAATGAAAGATTCAAATAAATTTCATGGAGTCAAAATTAAAGACATTAATGGAAATATCAATCATTTAAAAAGCGAAGAGGCAGTTCTCTGCTGTGGAGCCTGGAGTAAACAAATTTTCAAAACACTCCCTATTTTTCCTGTTAAAGGCCAGATGTTATCTATTCAGGGACCTAAACAGATTCTAAAAAGGATTATTTTTGGCCCTGGCATTTACTTAGTTCCAAGAGATGACGGTCTGATAATCGTAGGGGCAACTAGTGAGCGTGAGGCAGGCTTCCAGAAAGGACTTACTCCAAAAGGGCAAAGCGAACTACAAAAAGGAATTCAATCTCTTATTCCTGAGCTTAATCAACTACCTCATATGGAAAGATGGTGGGGTTTTCGTCCATGCACACCTGACGAAGGACCTTTACTTGGAATGTCATCAATTAATGGGCTCTGGCTTGCTACTGGACATCATCGCAATGGTGTTCTATTAGCGGCGATAACTGCAGAATTAATTGGAAAATCAATTTGCTCGACCACTTTAAGTAATGAGGAAAGTAGTTTTTTGTCCCAATTCAGATGGGACAGATTTTAAAAACCACTCAAAAAAGATTGTGGAGTTAAACAATAATTTATTCAACTCTCCATGATTGATCTGATGGTGTCCAATCAACAAGTTCATTTTCCTGGAACCATAGATCGATTTCAAAAGCTGCTGTATCAGAACCATCAGAACCATGAATGACATTACGACCAATGTTCACAGCTAAATCACCTCTAATAGTTCCCGGTTCAGCCTCAAGTGGCTTTGTTGCTCCAATCAATTTTCTTGCACTTGCAATAACACCTTCACCCTCCCAAACCATCGCTACAACAGGCCCACTTGTTATGAAATCAACTAAACCTGAAAAGAAAGGACGATCTTTGTGAACACCGTAGTGTTTTTCAGCAAGTTCTTTGCTTGGGGTTAGTTGCTTTAGACCTACTAATTTGAATCCTTTCGTTTCAAAACGACCAAGAATCTCAGCGATTAAACCTCTTTGCACACCATCTGGTTTGATAGCAACAAAGGTTCTTTCCAAAGTCATTGCGATATTGAATAATATGAAGCCATAGTCTTCCTAAAACCACCCTCTTGGCAAGTAAAACATGACACTTAATAAAACTGTTCTTAGATTTAATTGTATTAATCGTGAATGATCAAAACTTGACAACTTTGTTATCGCATAAATGGCTGTGAAACATACTAATCAATCTCTCTCTTGGACTATCCAAAATAGCTCAGACCTCTATGGGATTGATCGATGGGGCAAGGGTTATTTCACAATTAATGAAAAAGGGAATATTAGTATTTGTCCTAACGGCTCCAAAAATAAATCTCATGATTTGATGGAACTCTTAGATGAACTCGAAAGTCGAAAACTAAAATTCCCTCTGTTAATAAGATTTGACGATATTCTCGAAGACTGCTTAAAAAACTTACATAAAGCTTTTGAAAAAGCAATTAATGACTATCAATATCAAGGAACATACCAAGGTGTATTTCCAATCAAATGTAATCAACAGCGTCACGTAGTTGAAAAATTAATCACCTGTGGTTCTAAATGGAATTTTGGCTTAGAAGCCGGAAGCAAGCCAGAGTTACTAATTGCTTTATCAAGCCTAGAAAATCCTAAAGCCTTACTCATATGTAATGGCTATAAAGATCAACGTTATATTGAAACAGCTATTTTAGCACGTCAGCTTGGACGTCAACCTATAGTAGTTATAGAACAAGCAAGTGATGTTGATCTTATAATCAAATCTAGCAATTTACTCGGAGCATCTCCACTCATAGGAATACGAGCCAAACTATCAAGTCAAAGCAGTGGAAGATGGAGTAGCTCGATTGGTGACAAGTCGAAATTTGGACTTTCAATTCCAGAAATATTGAAAGCAATCAAAAGGCTAAAAGAAGCAAATCTTCTCAATGAATTAAAGCTTTTACATTTTCATCTAGGGAGTCAAATTAACGATATAGGTGTTTTAAAAGATGCCTTACAAGAAGCAGGACAAATTTATGCCGAATTAATTAATCTTGGGGCACCCATGGGATACTTAGATGTCGGAGGTGGTTTAGGAATTGATTACGATGGAAGTCAAACTGCCTCAATAGCATCTACTAACTATTCACTTCAAAACTATGCAAATGATGTAGTAGCAACAATTAAAGAATGTTGTGAATCAAAAAAGATACCAGTACCCACTTTAATTACAGAGAGTGGAAGAGCTATTGCTAGTCACTTTTCAATCTTAATTTTCAATATTTTAGGCAAAAATTCGTTGCCTTCTGACATTCCTAAAGAAGATGAAAAAGAATGTCTCTCTGTCAGAAATTTACGTGAAACATTATTCCATCTAAATTCTCTAGAACTTAAGCAAGAAGAAGATTTAGCTAAACTACAAGAAGCATGGAATGATTCTCTTAAATTTAAAGCAGATGCACTAGCGGCTTTTCGACTCGGTTATATAGATTTAGTTGAACGTGCAAAAGCTGAGCAGTTAACATGGGCCTGTGCAAAAACAATAGTTAATCATTTACCAAAAAATATACTTCTACCGAAAGAGCTAAAGAAATTAAGTGAAAGCTTAGCCGTAACGTATTACGCAAATGTTTCCGTATTTAGATCGGCTCCGGACACTTGGGCCATTGATCAAGTTTTTCCAATTATGCCAATCCATCGGCTTAACAAAGAACCGAACAAACTGGGTCACTTTGCAGATTTAACATGCGATTCAGATGGAAAGCTTGACCAATTTATTGATAATGGAAAAATTAAAAATTTGCTACCTCTTCATGAATTTAATCAAGACGAAAAATATCTAATTGGTCTTTTCTTAGGTGGCGCCTATCAAGAGGTAATGGGAAATCTACATAATTTATTTGGGAGTACTAATGCAGTCCATATAAGATTCTCAGAAAAAGGTAAATATAAAGTTGAGCATGTCATTCGTGGGAATACAAAATCAAATGTTCTTGAATATTTGGAACATGATCCAGAAATTTTATTAGAGCGATTACGAAAATCAAGTGAATTAGCTATTCAAGCCGGGCATCTGAAAATCCATGATGCGCAAAAACTAATAGAGCATGTAGAAGCCAGCCTTCGCCAAAGCACTTACCTACAGAGCTAAATTAAGACAATTGTTGAGTCAAATCCTCATTAGCTTGTTCTAAAGCTAGATCCAACGATTGAGGTTGACTACCACCAGCTTGAGCAAGATTTGGACGACCGCCACCGCCGCCGCCACACATTTTTGCAACCCCACTTATAAATTTGCCTGCATGTAAACCATCTGAGACTAAATCAGAAGAAAATGCAGCAACAAAAACTAATTTATTATCGATCACCTGATTTGGAATGCCTCCAAAAACAACAGCAGAATACTTGCCTAAATGATCTATTAAACTTGAAGCCGCAGATTGCAATCCAGACCCGTCAACTCCATCTAAACGTCTAATTAATATTTTACTCTTACCAACAGATTTTGCATAACTTGCCAAACCCAATGCCTTTGCCAAAGCTAGTTCATTTTTTACTTTGATAAGTTCTTTTGTTTTATCTTTCAATTCCTGTTGAAGAGATGAGACTCTCTCAACAATTTCATATGATTGAACTTTGAATGATTTACTTAACTCCTTAACTACCAAATCACGTTCATTAAAATAATCCAAAACTGATGGACCAGCTATGGCCTCTATTCGTCTGATACCAGAAGCAATACCTGTCTCATTAATAATCTTAAACGAACCTAGTTGTGACGTGCGAGTTACATGGGTTCCTCCACATAACTCCATAGAAACACCTGGAACATCCACAACACGTACCACATCGCCATATTTCTCACCAAACATTGCTAAAGCACCAGCAGCCATAGCCTCCTTAATTGGCATTGTTTTAATTTGAATTGGATGATCTTCAGTAATCCATTGATTAATTCGTATTTCCATATCTTCAAGTTCTTTTATTGTCAAAGGTTTGGGAGTATTAAAATCAAATCTCAATCGATCAGTTGAAACCAACGAGCCTCTTTGACTTACACTTGAGTCAATCGATAACTTTAAAGCTGATTGCAATAGATGTGTAGCCGTGTGATTTGATGTAGTTCGTTGACGAAAAGATGGAGTAACATTCATCTGAACAGATGAGTTAACTTTTAGAACTCCAGTATTAACAATTCCGGAATGAATAAAAATATTCTTCTTTTTTCGAACATTTTCTATAGACACCTCAAGATCTTGAGACGTTATTAAGCCTTTATCTCCGATTTGACCACCCGACTCAGCATAAAAAGGCGTTCTATCAACAATAATCTTGACTAAATCACCCTGAACAGCTTGTTTTACTAATTCATTATTTTTAAAGATGCCTATCACAGTTGAAGTGGTTTCTAATTTTTCATAGCCCTCAAATCTTGTTTCATCAAATAAAGAAATTTCTCTTTCAATTGAACCTTCTTCAGTTAAATCAATACTGACAGAGGCATCTTTTGCACGTTTGCGTTGCTTTGCCATCTCCCTCTCAAAACCATTAATATCAACAGAAATACCTTTTTCGTTCGCGATCTCTTCTGTTAATTCCAAAGGAAAACCATAAGTATCATAAAGCTCAAATGCCTGCGCACCAGAGATAAGATCACATTCATGAGCTGTTATCTCTGCCAAAAGTTTCTCTCCCCGTTCAAGCGTTTCAAGAAAACGAGATTCTTCTATTTTTAACTCATTAAGAATAATTTTCTTTTTCTCAAGTAATTGAGGATAAGCATTTTTCATCAACTCAATAGCAACTTGAGCCAGCTGTGGTAAAAACGGCTGATTAATACCTACCAGTCGACCATGTCGAATCATCCGCCGTATGAGACGACGAAGAATATAGCCTCGACCTAGATTACTAGCACTTACACCATCACAAATTAAATGAGTGACAGCTCTGCAATGATCTCCAATAATTTTTAAGGATGTTTTATTTTTTTTATTTGTAGTTTCATAAGTAATGTGAGCTAATAAAGCCGCTGCCTCAATAAGAGGAAAAATAAGATCCGTTTCGTAATTGTTAGATTTTTTTTGCAAGATTTGAGCCATTCTTTCTAAGCCCATTCCTGTATCAATATGACAATTTGCCAATGGTTCGAGATTGCCCTTTAAGTCGCGATTGTATTGCATAAAAACCAAATTATAAAATTCTATAAATCGACTATCGTCTTCAAGATCTATTCCATCACTCCCTAATTCCGGTTTAAAATCAAAATAAAGTTCCGAACATGGACCACAAGGTCCAGTAGCACCAGATGACCAAAAATTATCAGAAGCACCCATTCTGATGATTCTTTTTGAATCAACCCCTTCAATCTCTTTCCATATTTTCTCTGCTTCTGAGTCTTCTTCAAAAACGCTAATAACTATATTCTGTGGATTTAGTCGAAAAACCTCAGTAGTTAATTCCCAGGCCCATTGAATCGCCTCTTTTTTAAAATAATCACCAAAAGAAAAATTACCTAGCATCTCAAAAAAAGTATGATGCCTCGCAGTTTTCCCTACATTTTCAATATCATTTGTTCTTATACATTTTTGACTGGATGTTGCTCTAGGAGTCGAAGACTCTTTTAATCCTAAGAAGATAGGCTTAAAAGGTAACATCCCCGCAATTGTCAATAAAACTGTTGGATCCTCTGGAATCAAAGAAGAACTTGCAAGTTTCTTATGATTATGTTGGATAAAAAAATTTATAAATGCTTCTCTTATCTCATCTCCTGAAAGATATGGCGGATTCATTGAGGAGGAAGAATTTTTTTGCATACCTAAAAATTATCTCTAAGAAGGTTTTTGAAAACAATCACAAAAACGTCAAATGTGCTCAACTCACCCTAAACAATAACAAAATGGAAACCCGTGAGACTTCGAAAGACAAAATATTCAAAAAAATCATTCGATAAGTTTGCTTTTTGCAAACAAATACTATTTACGGGAAGCAGTATCACACTTACAAACCTCAATATCCTAATATAGTTAGAGTGAACTAGGTATTTTCACTTAGCAACCTGATTTATTGCAGCCTTCAGGCTTCCTCTAATTAATGGCTTTAGGAAAATGATTTTTACTGAATCGACAACTTTAGAAGATCAGAAAAGTGACACTCCTAAACTTTCACTGCAATATGAACAAATTGCTGCAGATACACACACTTTAAGGTCATTGGATTGGGATCGAAGCAGGTTTGATATTGAATTTGGCCTTCGAAATGGTACAACATATAATAGCTTTTTAATAAAAGGCAAAAAAACTGCTCTTATAGATACAAGTCATTTAAAGTTTAAAGATATTTGGTTTGAAAAGCTAAGACAAGAAATCAATCCAACAAAAATTGATTATTTAATAGTCAGTCATACGGAGCCGGATCATTCAGGACTCATAAAATACTTAATTGAATTAAACCCAAGTATTGAAATCGTCGCATCTAAAGTAGCTATAAAATTCCTTGAAGATCAAATTCACCAACCTTTAAGGTCACGAGCAGTCAAAAGTGGAGAAGAACTCAATTTAGAAATTAATTCAATCAGCGGAATCGAGCATAAAATTGAATTTATTAGTGCACCAAATCTACACTGGCCCGATACTATTTTTTCTTTTGATCACGGTACACAAGTTTTATATACTTGTGATGCGTTTGGTTTGCATTATTGCTCAGAAAAATTGTATGACGAAAATCCAAGCTTATTAAATGAAGATTTTCGATTTTATTACGACTGCCTCATGGGTCCTAATGCCCGCAGCGTAGTTCAGGCATTAAAAAAAATTGATGCATTGCCAACTATCAAAACTATTGGTGTTGGACATGGACCAATCCTTAATTTTAATACGCAGTTATGGCTTAATCATTATAGAGAATGGAGTAAGCAAAGAAGTACAGGCGAAAATTACGCTGTGGTTTGCTATCTCAGCCAATATGGTTTTTGTGATCGGCTTAGTCAAGCAATTGCTCATGGCATAGGCAAGGCCAATGCTCCAGTCCAATTAGTTGATCTTATTGCTTCAGACACTCAAGAGTTAAGTGCTTTAATTAGTGACGCAAGTGCAGTAGTTGTACCAACTTGGCCCATCAAATCTGATTCAGAATTACAAAGTAATATTGGAACCCTCCTTGCATCCTTAAAACAAAAACAATGGGTAGCAACTTATGACTCCTATGGCGGAAATGAAGAGCCTATTGACTTTATTACCAACCAATTAAGAAAGCTTGGGCAAAAAGAAGCTTTTAAACCACTTCGAGTTCGTGACGAACCAAACAAAAGTGTTTATCAACAATTTGAAGAAGCTGGTACAGATTTAGGTCAAATTCTTACTAGAAAGAAAAATTTAGCTGCTACTAAAAACCTTGATGGAGACTTAAATAAAGCACTTGGTTGCTTAAGCGGTGGACTCTACATTGTTACAGCGAAAGATAGTGAAGGTCCTGACAGTCGAGACGGTGCGATGGTTGCAAGTTGGGTTAGTCAAGCAAGTTTTGAACCCCCTGGAATAACCGTAGCGGTGGCTAAAGATAGAGCCATTGAATCACTATTACAAGTCAATGATCGTTTTGTTCTCAATATCCTTCAAGAAAATAACTATTTGCACCTCTTCAGACACTTTTTAAAACGTTTTCCACCAGGTGCAAATCGATTTGAAGGAGTTGAATTAATGAATGATCTTGCAGCTGGAGGACCAGTTCTATCTGATGCGTTAGCGTTCCTTTCCTGTAAAGTTATTCAAAGAATGGAGACAACAGATCATTGGATCATTTATTCATCAGTTGAAAAAGGTAATTTATCTAATCCTCAAAGTAAAACAGCAGTTCATCACAGAAGAGTTGGTAGTAATTATTAACAATGAAAGTAGAAAATATTTCTTCGCCAAATTTAAATACTTTCATCAAACAAACCATTCAGATTCCCATTGAGGAGAACTTCATTTGCTTAAGAAGCCTAAATCCAAAAAGAGCAAGATTTGAAGTTGAATATTCTCTTGAAAAAGGTAGTTGCACTAATTCTTTTTTAATTAAGTCTTCTCAAGATGAATATTCTAAATCACAAGATTATATTTTAATTCACCCTCCTGGTTTAACATTTGAAAAAGAATTTTTAGACAAGTTTGAGACATTAATTAGCAGTGATTCGTCTGCAATAAAGTTAGTCATGGGTCATATCAATCCCAATAAAGTAGCTTTTGTGAAAAGAATGAATGTGAAATATAAAAATTTGACGGTTATTTGTTCTAATCCAGGTGCAAAATTATTCAAAGAGATTTGGAATTTACGAAAACCCTCGCAAAACACAAATCCTAAAGAAGCATTGGAGACAGTTGAAGTTCTTCCAAATATACAAGTCATTAAACAATTAGAAACTCTGTCACTCGACAGTAATTTTGAGGTTACGTTCATTCCCGCGCCAACTGCTCGCTGGCCTGGTGGACTAATTGTTTTTGAAAAGCAAACTGGTTTATTGATGAGTGATAAATTGTTTGGTGCGCATGTTTATGAAGAAAAATGGGCTGAATTAAACAGTAGTAGCACTGAAGAAGAGAGAAGACATTACTTCGATTGTCTAATGGCACCAATGTCTACCCAAGTCAATAGTATTATCGAAAAATTTGAAGACTTTGAGATTGATACGATAGTACCCGGACATGGACCTGCAATCAGCGGTAGTTGGAGGAGTTTATTAAACAACTACCAAAGCTGGGGAGAAAGCCAAAAATACAGCAACTTAAGAGTTGCTCTATTATTTGCAAGTGCATATGGAAATACTGCTGCTATTGCTGATGCCATTGCTAGAGGAATTAGTAAAACAGGGGTCAAAGTTAAGATTATTAATTGTGAATTCACCGCATCAGATAGCTTAGTCACTGAAATTCGTAAAGCAGATGGATATTTAATTGGATCGCCAACATTAGGAGGTCATGCACCCACCCCGATTGTTTCAGCACTTGGCTCGCTTTTGGCTGAGGGAGATAGAGGAAAGCCGGCTGGAGTATTTGGAAGTTATGGATGGAGTGGGGAAGCTCTTGATTTACTTGAAAAAAAATTAAAAGATGGAGGCTTTAAATTTGGATTCGAACCTATCAAAATCAAATTTAGTCCTGATCCTTTAATGATTAAAAAACTTGAAGAAACAGGTATCCAATTTGGTAAAAAATTAATTAATGCAAAATTACGTCAACAAAGAAAGGCTAATGTAGGTTTAAATACAAGTAAAAGTGATCCAACAATTAATGCACTAGGAAGAGTCGTAGGGTCACTATGTATATTGACTGCTCAAAAAGGAGATGAAAATAATCTGATTAGCGGAGCTATGGTTGCAAGTTGGGTTAGTCAAGCAAGCTTCTCTCCACCTGGTATTACGATTGCAGTCGCTAAAGAAAGAGCTGTAGAAAACTTACTTCATACAGGAGATAACTTTGCTCTAAACATTTTAGAGCAAAACAATCACCAAAGCCTCCTTAAACAATTTCTCCAATCATTCAAACCTGGAGATAATAGATTTACCGATCTAGAGATTAAATTAAGTCCAAGCAATCAGCCATTATTAAACGAAGCTTTAGCCTGGCTAGAGGGTACAGTTAGTCAACGAATGGAGTGTGGGGATCATTGGCTGATATATGCTGAGATTAAACATGGAAAAGTCATTAAAAAAGATGGAGTAACAGCAGTTCATCATCGAAAAACCGGAGCGAACTACTAGATCCATTTCAAAAACGACATCATCCATTCACACTTCCCTTTTGATTCACAATGTCAAATAAAAAGCTTCTTGTTATAGCTGCTAGTAATGGAGAAAATCTCAAACTAGCCAAAAGATTTCTAGTCGCAGGCAAGGCACTAAATTACTCATCCGAATTGCTTGATTTGACAGAATCAAAAAATGATTTACCTATATTTAATCCACGTCATAATTCAAAAGATAAAGCACCAGAAAATCTTAAGTCGATCAATACTCAAATGGAGAGTCACTCACACTGGGTCATTTGTGCGCCTGAATATAACGGCTCAATTCCTCCAATTCTTACAAATGCAATCGCTTGGCTGTCTGTGCAAGGAACAGACTTTCGTAGTTTATTTAACAATCGGCCAATTGCAATTGCAAGTTTTTCAGGAGGAGGATGTATGGAGTTATTACTTTCGATGCGCATTCAATTAACTCATCTTGGAGCTTTGGTCTTAGGTCGTCAATTAGCGACGAATAAATCAAAAATAGCTGAGGATAAATCAATCAACGCAATTATAAATCAACTACTAAAACTAAATCATTCTCATTGATTCAATATCTAATCTTTACTGCTAGTTAACTCATTATCAGATTTTTGCTCATACCACGTCTGCAACATTTTTTTTGCCATAGGTAGAGCATGCACAGAACCTCCACCAGGAGTATTTTGAGCGAATGCAACAATAACTATTTCTCCCAAATCATATGGTGCAAAGCAAGCAAACCATGCATGATCCCTTCCACCACTACTATCTTCAGCCGTTCCAGTTTTACCAGCGACTGGAGGGAGAATAGAGGTATCTAAATTTATGCCCACACCAGTACCACTAGTTACGACCTTTCGAAGTCCACGACGAATTGTATCAAGTGTAGTATCATTAATATCTACTTTTTGTAGATATTTTTCTGATCGCCAGTTTTTATTAGCATCAACTAAATGAGGAGTAATCAAATAACCACCATTTGCAAACACTGCATATGCTCGTGCTAATTGCAATGGAGTAACTAGAACAACAGATTGACCAATAGATGCACTAGCCATATCCTCTACGATCCATGGTGTTTCTCCAGGTTTCCCCAAGCCTCGACCTTCATCGGCCCATTTCTTAGTCCCTACTAAGCCTTTATTTTCATCAAGAGAAGTTTCTATCCCAGTGTAATTGTCGAAGCCAAGCTTGATTGCCGCATCATATAAAGCATTCGAACCAGACCCAACCCCAACTTGGTAAAAGAAAGTATTACTAGAAACTCTGAATGCATCTTCATATCCAATCCAACCAAAACCTCTTTTATTATATTCTGGGAAGCAATGACTCCCATATGTAATACAAGGAACCGTATTTAATTTTTTAGTAGCAGGAAATTTACCACTTTCCATACCAGCTATAGCAGTTACAGGCTTCCATGTACTACCTGGATCGTATGCATTAAATGCTCTACTTAAAAGAGGAAGGTTCGATGACAAAAAAAGATTGTCATATTGCTTTTTTGTAAAAGGCTGAGAAAAAAAATTAAGGTCAAAAGTGGGTTGACTAGCAATTGCTCTGATTGCACCTGTACGTGGATCAATCGCTACTATTGCTCCACCAATTTTATCGGACAACACTTTTTCTGCAGTGCGTTGTAGTTCTAAATCAAGAGTCAATTTTATATCCTTACCAGCTTTTGGCAGCTTTAACCCAAGGCTTCGTTGAACCGTACCCATTGAATCAATCTCAAGCATTTCACCTCCCCATTGACCTCTCAATTGAGATTCAAACGCAGCTTCTATACCTTTACGTCCAATTCGATCAGATAATTTATAACCTCTTTCTGAAAGCTTAGAAAACTCATTTTGAGTTATCAACTGCGTATAACCTAAAGTATGAGCAGCCAAAGACTTATAAGGATAATGTCTCACTAAACCAATATCTATTTGAGCACCGTATAAGTTATTCTCTTGTTCTTTAAAACGAATAACTTGCTCCTCTGATAAATCAGTTAATAATACTTTTTTATATGGGGTATTGGAGTTACTTCTATTAAATGCCGTATCTAGTTCATCAGTAGAAACATTTAACAAATCAGATAAAGACTGTCTAAGATCAATCCATTCAATATTATTTAGAAGTCTAGGTTGAATAGATAATGAGTAAAAGAGTTTATTATCAGCAAGAACTACACCATTACGATCTAATAATCTTCCTCTTATTGGTGGATTAGCTATTAACTTAATTCTATTTTCTTCTGAGATTTTTTTATAATAGGACCCATTAAGTATTTGTATCCAAAAAAGACGCACACTTGTTACTGAAAAAATTAAACAAATAAACAAAAAGAAAATGAGGGGTTGATTGAATGCACCTACGTGCTTTTTAGAACTGAGATATAATTTCTCTTTTTTCTTCATCTCTAAAAGTCAAAAATATTTATTGATCATCTATCTTTAATGAGTCATCATTGAGAAAACTCCTCAATTGATCTAGTTCACTATCAATTCTATTTAAAGTTAAAACTAAGGAATCTTGATCATTACTTTCATAATCCGGATAATTCTCTTCAACAGTTACGTCAACTGAAACAACTGGATAACCTAAGCCAGGAATCAATTGATCAATCTTGTCCCTCACTGTCTTTGCAGAGGTTTCGCCATCAACTTGGAATTCGGAAAATGGATCTTTTGTCTTGAATACATCCATTATTTTTTGAAATCCACCACTTTTAGCATTATTAATAATGCCCAGACCAAAAGGCAAAGCAGACTCCATTGCAAATAAATGAAAATCCCTTAACTGATCTTTAGCCATAATGGCATGATAAATTCTACTTTAGAATACCTGTTTCTGAGGTTGGAAAGTAAGGAGTACAACTATTATTTGAAATACCTATGGACCAACCAGCAAAGATTGACATCACAATTATTGTTGCGAATGGAAGAAAAGCTTGATGGGTAGTTTCAAGAGTTAACCATTCTCTCCAGCTTCTTACAAAACGTTCTCTAGCAAATCTATTACGCTCTTTTGAAGCTTGATTAATTTTTTTTCTAAACGATTTTTCTACCCAACGCTCAAAGGACTTTTTCTTAGTGACCGCCATTTTTCTCTCTACTTCTAACAGTTGTCCTGCAGTAAGTTGAGGATGAAAAGTACTTATCAAGTCAAGCGTTTTTAAAAACATTTCAACTGCCGCATCCTTAATAACTCGCTCTTCTTCTCTCAGGAAAGTCCAATCAACTTCAGGATAAAAACGAGCTCTGTTGAGATTAATCTGCTCCTCTGTTAATTGACCTGGCTCTCTTAACCATCTATCAGTATTGTTGTCAAAGCGT
Organism: Prochlorococcus marinus str. MIT 0912; assembly: GCF_027359595.1. Lineage (NCBI taxonomy): Bacteria > Bacillati > Cyanobacteriota > Cyanophyceae > Synechococcales > Prochlorococcaceae > Prochlorococcus > Prochlorococcus marinus. The sequence continues at coordinate 1,389,308 of NZ_CP114783.1, read as the reverse complement.
CGCCAATATAGAAAAGGATTAATGTAAATAACCTTTCCCGAGATAGTGATACTATCCTTCTGAAGCCGTCGGCTTAAATGCAAATCAGTCTGTTGTGCAACTGTCAAAAGTAATCAGCTATTGCACTAAGTTATCTTTTTTTTTTGAAGTAGACCACCCCCCAAGAAGGTTTCTCAACTTAGGCATATCCAAATTTTTATAGAACAAGTATGTTCGTATTAATGAGCTAATGCAAAATAACAATTATTCCGTTATGTTCATTAAGAACATAATCAAACTCAAGAAATGCTAAGAAAGCAAGAAAAAAATGCTCTAACAAGAGGAGTAATCCTTGCTATTGGCTGGGGATGGGGTTTGGATAGATTTTATGAAGGCGACAAAAAAGGCGGAATTCTATCAATTATTGGCTGGGGAATTGTTTTCACTAGTTTTCTATACTTGAAATGCTCAGGTATCGAATACGTTGATGGTGTAAAAGATTATTCCAGCTACAGTCCAAACCCTTTAATAGTTCTTCCGTTAATTGCTGGTTTATACGGGATATATTTAATTCTAAGAAAAGGTTTTAGATTAGCAAAACAGTTTGAGAATGCAGAGGATTAGATGAGTCTTGCAAGCTATCAATCAATTTAGAGTCATAATCTAAGTCATTTTGTTTTTTAATAGTGACAAAAACTCCTCATAAGAGTAAAAATGAATTAACAGAACAACTCCTCACACAATAGTTCTGTTGTAAAAAAGCACCCAACTTCTTTTAAGCAGGGTGTTTTTTAATGACTAATTTCGGTAATTCTCGAATGTGACAGTCAATAAACCAACCTGCTTGTATTTGAGTTTCCTATCAAATGCACATATGTGTATTTGTGAGGAGTTGAGATCCTCTGCAGTGGAAACAAGGAAACACTTGCGCTTGATCTCCAAAAAAACCGCCCTGTTTAGAACTGGGCGGTTTTTTATAATAAGTTTGAATTAGAAAAAATGGCATCCCAAATTAGTAATAAGAACGGTATTTTCTACAATTTATTAGGCAAATTGATCAAAGAATAAATTAGTTTAGATAATTAATTAATTAATTACTCCATGACTGAAGAAAATAAAATGCACAAAAATAAGTGTGGTGGAAAAAACAAAGCGATGCTTGCCTATGGCATGATTCAACTCGGTTCTAGTGTCATTTCTGCTATTGCTCTTGCTGCAATTGCTTTAAGTTTTTGTTCTTTGAAACAAGAATCAAACATATTCAACGAATGTGTTGAAGAGGTGAAAGCATCCGGCCAGAGTTCTTCAAATGCAGTTCGCTTTTGCAACGGTGGTAAGTAATCATCAGTAAACAAAGTAAAAGCATTATTCCAAGAATCATCGATTAACAAAAATGAGGTGTGTAAATCTCACCTCATTTTTATTTTTTAAATTTTCCTCCCAAATACCCTCAAATTCTCTCTGCGATAAACATGTTGTTATGGAAACCTCTCTAATTCTTTTCTCAATTCACGTCAAACCCACTCAATTTCATGATTAAATCTATTTCTTCCTATTGATCAGGATTTTTTGTTTGTAATTTGAATACGATTTAAATCATTTACTTGAGAGCACTCTGTTCATAAAATTAATGTATTGATTTGATATTGATATCAACTCTCGATCAACGATAATCTTTCTTATCCAATGAACCTCAAAAAAATTAAAAATATTTATTTTGGTTTTTTAGCACTTCTAATTTTTTTCTATCCACCAGAAATAAATGCTTTATCTGATGATTGGGTTGCAGTTCCTGAGAGTCAATATGGAGAGCAATTATGGGATAAGAGCAGCGTTGAGAAAAATGAAGATGGATCTATAAGGGTGTTAAGTAAATTTATTCCTAAAACCACTAATGCAATTACTCAAGACATTCTTTATACGATGGATATCAACTGTTCTAAAAAATTATTCAGAGATATTGCAGTAGGAGCGAAAGAGTTTAATGAGTTCGAGAATAAAGATTCAAATTGGAAAGATCCCAATGGAGATAAATTGATTTTGAGTGTGATCGATCAGGTTTGTACTCACATCAATTAGTTCTTAAAATAGATATTAGGTTTTAAACTACTAAATTAATTTAAGACTAATCTTGAAATTCTATTCCAATCAATTTAGAGACTTTATTTGATTCAATTAATTTTCCCAATACTCATTCCACTCAACTTCTAGTTCAGCCTTTGATAATGAGTTATAGAAACCTTTCCACTTCCTTTCTGAATTGATATCAGTTGCACTCAATGAGACCATAAGATCTATTGCTTCTTCTTGACTAAAAGTTTTTCCTTTATTTGATTTAAATTTCATTTTTATTCGAAAAATTTTGATTTTTATCTATTACTCCAATTGATTCACTGAATCCAGAGGCGAGTATTCCAGTAGGTATTGCGATTGCAGCAATACCCAAAAGAGAGGTTATCGATGCAATTGTTTTTCCAACAGCTGTAACTGGTATTGAATCTCCATAACCAACAGCACTGACAGTTGTAATTGACCACCAGAGACATCTTGGAATTGACCCTAACAATACTGGCTGTATAGAAGATTCAGCAAGATACATAAAAGTACTACTGATCAACAACAGTAAAACTGTATAAAAAATCGAAATTTGTAATTCTTGACTCTTTAATCGAAGTGCGTAATTAAAATGATAAATACTTTCCTTAAATTTTTCACTTCTTCCAATCTTTAATATTCTTAAAAGGCGAATAATCCTAAGAATTTTTAATTCAGCACGAACGCCAATAAAAGATGGGACGATTGCAATAACATCAATAATTGCCATTGGTGAGAACATATAACGCAAAACGCCTTTTAAACCTTTTCCATATTTTTTTTCAAGTGGTGCTACCCATAAGCGGCAAAAATATTCAATACAAAACAAACCTCCAATAATCCAATCCAAAAAATCTATTTGATCTCCAAACTTATAATCGATTGAGTTTTCAGTAATAACGACTGCGAAAAAAATCGAAATAAAAATAGTAACTCCACAGATTTGATTGAATAAAGATATTCTCCCACCTGATGAATCATTGATTATCTGCTCATAGATTCTTAAACGTAGTTCATTCATCGCTGCAAAAAGACTGAAAAGGAATGCATATAAGTTAAGCAAATCTTTCCGATTTTTCCTCTAATCTCTTGAGGGCCCCAAATACCAAGAATAGTACTTCAGTATAAAAATGCTCCTAGTGGAGGAAGTCCTACCTAACAGCAGCTACATATTCATAAGTAGTAAGGTACGTCTTATTTCTCTCAATTATCCAAAAGATGTGTGAAGGAAGCAATATGAAAAGCATTACCTACACTTACTTACAGTAAATTTACTCCAACAAAAGATTTCTGTTTATTCTTTATGCGTGAAGCAAAATTAAAAAATCACATATCGAAAGGATTAGATAATTCAAAAGAGATATAGAGAAAACTAGTTTGTGGTAGTTGGAAATTAGTTGAGCATCCAATTAATAAGAATGGGCTTAAACGTCACACATCTCAAGTGATGCTCTGGTTTCATCTACAAAATGAATTTCAAGTTCATTACTAAATATATCCGTTCCATTAGAGGGGATAACTAGGGGCAAACCTCTGTAAGTTAGCAAACAATTTTCCATGTTTAATTCATTCGATGAATAATTTCCATCATGTTGTCCACCCTCTGTCTTAAACTCACCCGCCTCTGTTCTCGACCAGATAATAAACCAATCAAGCTTGTCCAATTTTTCTAGTTTTGTCTCATTCAAGTCATGGTAGTCGTCAGAATCAAAGAACTCTCCTATGGAAGTCTCAACACCCTCACCATCAACTTCTATTCTTCCTTCATCCAAGTGGATTTTATATTCCTCTGCACCGTCCTCTTCGAGAAGAACTTCGCTATTGAAAGTCTTCTGTGCTAGAGCCAACATCTCCTCTTTTCTATCAACAAGAATCTTGCTGATGACCATATCTTCGTCCCAGTGATGCTCATCAACAATGTATCTGAGTGAACCAAATCGTTCAGAAAGCGCCTTGTTTGCTGCATCTTTAGCAATCTTTGCTGCCTTTGCGCTATCTTCATCAAGTTCCTGTTGCAGACGTTTTAAGTCACTCGCGAGTGCATCCATTTTTCTGTAGAACTCGCCATAGTATTTTCCAGCTCTGGTTTTCTCAGTTGAGTAGAAAACCTTAATGAATTGAATATCTCCGTTGTAAGTAATTTCAAATGGCATTAGAACCTCACTATCTCTTATTGAAATGATCACCCCTTTTTCAATGCCTCGCCATAATTAGTCCATTTTGTTAGAGAAAAAATTTCTTATTGCCAAATGAATAGAAAATACTTGTTATGTTCCCCCAGCACTTCTAAGAGTGTCTCATTATCTGGTCAATGGATTAGAAAAATTCTATGTTTCTATTAGAGCTACAGGTGATTAATGAGTATCCAACCATTAGTCCTAACTGCAATGCTTCTCTCTCCAATAGCAATAATGGCAGATGGATATCAACATAAAGGAGATATTCAACCCAACGAACTTGCTAAAAGGAAATTTATAGAGAGGAATATGTCGCTGTAGAAAAATCATCCAAAGGATATTTAAATCGTATTTAGATAAAGTTGAAGTTCCTTGTTCTTCATTAAGTTGGCATTCACCTATACGCGAGTATCATCATCTAGATAATCACATTCATTATTTCAATCACACCCATCGAAGACATTACAAACCACCACGTAAACAAGTATTAGTGTCTAGCTGTTATCGAACCAGTGGAAGAGTTTATAATTCAGGTAATGCAACTACTGGAGGATTCATTGGAGGGGGTCTTGCTACCGCAATCTCCAAAAAAGATGCTTATGCATGGTCAATTCCTTTAGGGACTTTGCTGGGTATAGGAATCGCTAATATTGATTGCTGATCCATAACAATCTTAGATTAAAAGTTATATCAGATTTTTCTCGTTATTTTGATAGCTAATAATATTTATCCTCATCACTTCATACCCAAATTATTCCTTATAATCGGCGACCCCACTTAAATAATTCCTTCGATTCTTGTGAAAAATATATAAAAAGCCTCTATGAGAAGTTTTAAACCTTTTATATTTCAATTTTAGACATTTATTTATAGATGGTATAAATCATACTACATCCTATTTCAGGAGAAATATGTTACACTTTAAATACTTAAAATAAGAATAAATTTCAAAACTTAATATGAAAGGTTTTGGAGAACAGAGAAAATCTAAAAAGATAAAGGGTAAGATCAATACCAACAAATCTTCGAAAGAGCAAATAATTAATCAGGGAATTAATTTTCATCTACAAGGAAATTTTACCGAAGCATTAAAATATTATCAATACCTGTTAAATCAAGGATTTATAGATCACAGAATCCTCTCTAATTATGGAGCCTTACTAAAGGACATTGGCAAATTAAAAGAAGCTGAATTATATACCCGTAAAGCTATTGAACTAAATCCTAATCACGCAAATGCTCATTCTAATCTAGGAAACATTTTAATAGATCTTGGCAAATTAAAAGAAGCTGAATTATATACCCGTAAAGCTATTGAACTAAATCCTAATCACGCAAATGCTCATTCTAATCTAGGAAACATTTTAATAGATCTCGGCAAATTAAAAGAAGCTGAATTATATACTCGTAAAGCTATTGAACTAAATCCTAATAACGCAAATGCTCATTCTAATCTAGGGAGTATTTTAAAAGATCTTGGAAAATTAAAAGATGCTGGATTACATGCAAATAAAGCTATTGAACTGAGTCCAAAACAAGCAAGTTATCATTCTAATCTAGGAATCATTTTAAAAAAACTTGGTAAATTAGAAGAGGCAGAATTATCCACCAGGAAAGCTGTTGAACTAAATCCTAATTTAGCAATAGCGCATAATAATCTAGGAAGCATTTTAAAAGATCTTGGAAAATTAAAAGATGCTATATTACATGCAAATAAAGCGATTAAACTAAATCCCAATTACTCTAATGCCTATTCTACTCTAGGAACAATTTTAATAGATCTCGGTAAAATAAAAGATGCTGAATTATGTATTCGTAAAGCTATTGAACTAAATCCTAATAACGCAAATGCACATTGTAATCTAGGTAACATATTAAAAGATACTGGAAAATTAAAAGATGCTGAATTATATACCCGTAAATCTATTGAACTAAATCCTAATAATGCAAATTCACATTGCAATCTAGGACATATTTTCACAGATCTTGGACGATTAAAAGAAGCTGAATTATCAATTCAAAAAGCACTTGAAATAAATCCTAATCTAACTAGAGCTTACTTTTCACTCTCCTATATTATACCCTCTAATAGTAATAAAAAACTGCTTGATAAACTCTTTAGCGAAACTATTTTAAATAATAAGCTACCGAAAGAAAAAGTTGATATTTATTTCGCAAGGGCAAATTTTTTCCATAAAGAAAAAAATTATCAAGACAGTGCTAAATCTCTAGAAAAAGCTAATCAAACCAAACTTAATATTAAAAAATCTAATTCTGATATTTTAATAAATAAATCTAAATCTCTGCTGATTAAATCAAATGAAAATGAATTTAAGAACATAGAAGACACAAAATGCTTTGAAAGTATTTTTATTGTGGGAATGCCTAGAAGTGGCTCTACACTTTTAGAGTCTATTTTAAGTATGAATACCAATGTATATGATTTGGGAGAGACTAATATCCTAGAAGAATCATTCAAAAAGTGGGTAACAATTAATCAAAAATCAACTCTTTCTGAATTATATTGGGAAAAAATTAAATATTTAACAAGAGAGTACAAGATAACAACCAATAAGAACCTTTATAATTATCAATATGTAGGCCTAATTATTAAACAAATACCTAACGCGAAAATCATTCATTGCTATAGAAATCCTTTAGACAACATTCTTTCAATTTATAGAACTTACTTTGCAAAAGGCAATGAATATTCCTCTTCCTTAATTGATTGCGCAAGAGTTTATTTAGATCAAGAAAAAATAATGCAAGAATATAAAAATAAATTTCGATCAAGTATATATGACTTGAATTATGATTTTTTAGTAAAAAATCCAAATATAGAAATTAAATCATTAATCAATTGGTTAGGTTGGCAATGGAACGATTCGTACCTATCACCTCATCTAAATAAACGATCGGTTGTAACAGCAAGTAGTGTTCAAGTACGCTTCCCAATCAATTCACAATCAATTGATGGATGGAAGAACTACAAGGATATGTTAAAACCAGCTATTAAAATTATTGGCAATACTTATAAATATCGAAACTTAATTTCTGCAGTAGAGAAAGATTCTTAGTGCAACTATTTGGCAAAAGGTTTTTCTTTTTGGTAGATAAACAAATGTTTTCTTGTATGTACTAATAATTAAAGTTAGTTAGAAATGGATTGAAGTTCTAGCACTTATTTTCCATAGTTCAAAGGATTGTTAGTTCTAGATGTAGATTGTTTAGCAAAGATAAACAAGTGCCGACTCAAAGGGGACGACAAAAATCTCGTCAAATTCTTTAAGGGAGAAAAAATAATTGAGGTAAACAATCACTCAACTTCGCGTAAGTAAGTTTTGTTTAATTCTTTATCTTAAAGAATTGGCACATGTGACAGTTAAAGAACTCGAATACTCAGCATTTCTCTTTTCGTGACGTTGATTAAATTAAATTTGTGAGGAGTTGAGATCCTCCGCAGTGGAAACAAGGAAACACTTGCGCCTGATCTACAAAAAGACCTGCTTTAGAGCAGGTTTTTTTGTACCTACTCATCCTCATAGCCAATCTTGTTGGCTGGGTTAGTAATAAAGAGAATCATTAGAAAAACTACGTTTGCAGGCAAAGAAAGTTTTTTTAGCAGCAAAAGAATCATACCCTGTGTCACGTTGAATTTATCTTTTTCCTTGCTCATAATGTTTTTTCCAAAAGAGATACAAATTAGAAAATTGATTAGACGTATCAACAACATCAGTACAGATAGAGACTAATTTCCATCACAGTGAATTTAGTTTTTTAATAATTTCTCCGATCTCAGTTTCCTGCGCATACGTATTAGACCAGCTGCGTAGTAAATATAAAGATCATTATCAGTTTTTGCCATAAGAGCTAATCAGGCATTTCTAACCTTTGAGTATGAATCATAGAAGAATTAGAAATAAATCAGGAGTTCTCGCACTTTCGTTCCAGTCGGTCGCAATTGGTTAGTACTGATAGAAAAGTTCAGTTGAAATATCATTTCTGAACTAAAAGGGAGCGACAAAAATCTAGCCCCCTTTTTCATTCAATATGTTTGTTGAAATCATAAATATTTAATGCGTAAAGAAGTCGTTAATAGATTCTGAGAAAATCAATCTAAAAAAAACATAAGTGCAGAGAAAGCAAACTATATTCGATTTCTTTACAGAGAAGGTGAAACGTGGAACACAACTTTTAATCTATAACTAACTTTGAGTAGTTACATTCACTCCCACTCAATAGTACCTACCATATATGGGGTGCTAAAACGTAGTGATTAACTGGGTTTCTTAAATATAAGTTAAACGGTGAAGTACCTACTTGAGATCCCTTGTCACTCTGTCACTACCAAATAAAACAGATTCCACGATGAAGTATGTCTTTTGATTTATAACTATTTTATAGTAGTCAATGCTATTCGCAGTCAATAGCACTTGCTTAAATTATTGAGTAATGGACAAGGATTTGCCCACTTATTTTACCACGTGGAACTCACGTGGAACCATCAATTAGCAAATTTTTTCATTGGCAAAGGAGCAAAGAATTCTTTGCCTTTCCTTAACTCCGATCGATTTTTACGCCAAAACCCTCAGGTATCTCATCATTAATATCTTTTAAATCCATCCATCTACTCTCTTGATCTACAGTTAAGTTTTTGAACTTTCTGACATAGACATCTCCTGCTAGATCAGGGTCTGCAACTCCAAAGAAATCGCATATTTCTTCTACTCGTGCCCAATGCTCAATTTCATTCGTTGCTCTTTTGAATTCAGTAATCTCAAATTTTCCTTGTTCTGCCTGACTTAATTTGTTTAAAACTGAGGAGGAAACAGAGACAGTTGCACCATCCCATTTCGCACTATCTTCTCCTTCCAACTCAAGATTTCTTTGATTGAGTTCTTTTAACCAAGTTTCATCCATAATCTTCTATTTTTCCTGAATCCACTCAGAAAGTTTATTTGATTCAGGATCTAATGATTGATAGAACTCGTGAAAGGTCGCCACTTTTTATTCTTGGATCCTTTGTTCTTATTCCTATTTTGTAGTTTCTCATCAGTTTGTCTTTTTAGTAGTGACAAAAGGTGCAAATAGGAGTAGAAAATAAATAACAGAACAACTCCTCACACAATAGTTCTGTTGTAAAAAGGCACTCGACTTCGCGTAAGTAGGGTGCTTTTTTAATGGTTGATTGTACAAAATTGGCACATGTGACAGTTGAAGAACTCAAATACTCAGCCTACCTCTTATCAAAAACGTTGATTAAGTTTAATTTGTGAGGAGTTGAGATCCTCCGCAGTGGAAACAAGGAAACACTTGCGCCTGATCTCACAAAGAAACCGCCCTAACAGAACTGGGCGGTTTTTTTGTTCCTTTTCTAGGATGGTTTAATCATATTTCCACTTCCCCAAGTTGTTTTAGGATTACTGCTTTTAAGCACAGCATTAGTTTTGATTTTTGATATCAGATACAACCCATTCGGAAACAGTGAGGACGATATCTAATTAGGAATTTTTTCGGATGCAGACCCTTGGTGGAATTGATTAGAAAAGGAAAAGCAGAACAACTCCTCACACAATCCGTTCTGTACATGAAGAGAGGGACTCAAGGTCGCTGAAGCAGCAGGGTCCCTTTCTTAATACCATTGTTAATTAATTAAATCAGTCTCCTTTATCGTGGATATCTCCTGAATAAGATTGAGTTCCTATCTCTGGTGGTGGATTATTTCCGAAGTCATCAACTAAAGCATCTGCTTCACTTGTAAAAAGTTTGGTGAACCATTGCTTAGTTGCAATAATTGCTGTCCAGATCTTGTCTCTTTTTCTAGTCATAGAGATACCTCGAATTAAGTAAGGGGGCGAGATTTTGGTCGCCCCCTTTGAGTCCATCACTCCAGACCTAAGGAAGTGCGTTGACTCCTTAGACTGTTTTACTAGTACTGAATGGAAATTGCTATGGGTAAGAACACCAAAGTATTTCTACATTTGGGTTCTCTGTATAGATATTTTCTAATAAGGGGAGTAGACATAAATCAAGAGTCATCGAACTCTCGAAGAGATTTAAAAAGGGGAAATGTGCATTGACTCTAAGGAGGCATCTCAAACCTCCTGATGTGAACAGAATCACCTTTCGTGCGGTCTCTGCAATGGTCGGGACAACCCAAACCCCTGATTAGTTTCAGGGGCCTTTCTGTGTGCGGTACTCAGAGTTAATACTTTAGGGTTTTTGTTCTATGGATTTTTTGAATTAGGAGGAGTAGATATAAAGCAAGGAACTATTAGGAGGTCTAACCATGTCATGCGTTAATTCTTTTAAACATGCAATCGAAGACGTAAAGGAAACATTCTCGAAATCTTGTGGAGTTCCTATGCAAGGGAACGATTGGTGCGATCTGGTTTCGAATTATGAAACTGTTTTTGATGAGGTCGATTACGAGAATAAATGCTTGCAGTTTGGTAACTGCTCAATGGACTACTAAAAAACATTGAACTAACAGGAGGTCTAATTATGCAAGTAACACGTAGTTTCAGATCCAATGGGTCAAATAATCTTTCATCGATCTTTTTTTGGTTTTCTGTCCTTTTAATCTCACTGGGAACACTTCCACACCTTGTTCCTTATTACTTTCAGTTGAAATATTGAGATAAAAAGAATGTCTCGATCTTCTCAAACTCATTCTCAGAAAATACAAAGATTATTGGGTGATTGGTTAAACAGGAGTTTTTTCTCATGTTCAACGGATCTTCATTTGTTATTAATGAATTAGGAGTCACAGCACCTTCTGTGGGTCAAAGTTAAATAAAGGATGGAAATTTAGTTCAGCCAGTTGAGTGCTTGACTCAAAGGGAGCGACCAAAATCTCGCTCCCTTCTTTAATGGAAAAAATAGGTGACTTGACCTAATAGACAAATATAGTACGTTTGTATTAGTGTTATCCCCATCACTAAACCGACAAAGGAAGCACGAAGTGAGCATCGTGCTTTTTTTGCCTCTTCTCACAAGGAGAACCAAGATGGGTCGAATTAAAACACCAAAAGTTGTTGGTCCAGTTGAAGCACTGGAGAATCCAGAAGAGTGGTGTTATTTCACTAATCTGGAACTGGTGAAGTCCAGAGGAAGTTCTGTTTGTCTTACGTATGAACACTTCACTTATACGTGCGATAAATCATGCGTCACTCTTTTGACTTGTCGTCTTCACCAACGTCTTATCCCTCAAGGTGAACATCTCACAAAGCGTTGCCTTAACTGGCAAAAGAAGAGGGTATTACAAATTGGATGGTGTCCAGAAGTTGCCTAGCAAACCAAAAATTATTTCCTCAAAACCAATGAATTTAACTACCACCACTGATTCTGTGATGATGTTTTGCATCATCTCTTCAATTGCAATTTTTGATGCCTTCTCAACTCTTCTTTCGATCCTAAAGAAAGGAATATTTGTTGATCAGAAATCGGTACTGATGCAAAAGACCAATAGCGAATTGAGGGCAATGCTGGTTGGTATAGACAAAATTTCCAAACTCAATAAAAAACAATTAGTCGATTTAGTAATAGAAAAAAATAAACATTTTTGATACTAAGAATTTTTCAATGCGTAGAGAACTCGTAAAAAGATTCTTGGAAACTGGTCCATCAAAACAAACCACGACTGTAGAGAAAACAAACTTTCTACGATGTCATTACAGAGAAGGTGGCAAGGGAACACGTCTCCCAAAACCATTGGAACTAGATTAGTCAATTTTTACTTTGGACTCACGTGGAACTACAACTTTTAATCTATAACTAAAATTTAGTGATAATAGGGGTTTTCAAGGATATTATATCACAAAATAATCGTGTGGAAGTTCTGAGGAGGTGATTTTGAGAGAAAAAGTTCTGATCACCTCAGGGGTAAAAAATCTCTTACCTAAATGCACCCAAATCACTTCTAATACTGTCTTAATTGCTGGTCATTAGATCAAAAAAATCCTATGTTTCTATTAGTGGTAAAGGTGACTGATGAGAATCCAACCATTAGTTCTAACTGCAATGCTTTTTTCTCCAATGGCAGCAATGGCAGAGGGATATCATCACCAGAGGGGATATACAACTCAACGAACTTGCTACAAGGAAATCTATAAAGAGGAATATGTTCCTGGAACTAGATCATCAAAAGGTTATGTGAAGTCCTATCTGGATAAAGTCGAAGTCCCTTGCTCTTCATTGAGTTGGAATCCACCAGTTCGCAAATATCGTCATCACCATAATCACGTTCATTATTTCCCTCACACGCATCGCAGGTATTACAGACCAACTCATCAGCAAGTATTAGTTTCTCGGAGTTATCGAACTAGTGGAGGAAGTTGTAGTTCAAGTAATGCAACGACAGGTGGATTGCTTGGAGGTGGTCTTGCTGCTGCAATCTCCAAGAAAGATGCTTATGCATGGTCAATTCCTTTAGGTGCTGTTCTCGGCATGGGCATTGCTAACGCTGATTGCTAATTAGGAATAATTTCTGATGCTTCCCCTTTCTAGATTTGATTAGAAAGGTAAAAATAGAACAACTCCTCACACATAGTTCTGTAAATGAAGAGAGGGACTCAAGGTCGCTGAAGCAGCAGAGTCCCTTTCTTAATGCCATAAAACAGGTGTTTTCTCTCATGTTCCAATCATTCAGGTTGATTAGAACTGGGTTGGAGTTCTAGCACTTTGTTCCCGTAGGTCAGGGAAGTGGTTAGTAAAGGAAATGGATTGTTCACACGGATCCAAAAGTGCTGAACTTAAAGGGGGCAACCAAAATCTTGCCCCCTTCTTTAATGGAAGAAATTAAGGTTTCCAATACTCATCCCATTCATCCTGAAGTTCTGTCTGCGATAAAGAGTTGTAGAAACCTCTCCACTTCTTTTCGGAATTTGCATCAGTTGCACTCAATGACACCATTAGATCTATTGCTTCTTCTTTGGTAAAGGATTTGCCTTGATTTGATTTGAATATCACTTACGAAGCAATCTCTTCCCAAGGATCACGTGAAGATAGTTCCTTGAATGGTATCAATTTAAAATCACCTCTCCTGATACCACTACAGATCAATCCATCAGGATGTTCTCTCTTAAATATTTCAACTGCATCTTCTTTTCGTTCTGATGGAATAGTGACTTTATAAATCACATCACCTGAATCACGAATCTTATAAACAAAAATCCAATCATATTCTTTACTATCCATTTTCAATTAACTACTTACTCCTTATTGTTTTAACTCACTTTGGTCTGATGAACCATTAGACAAGTACTGAACTTAAAGGGGGCGACCAAAATCTCGCCCCCCCTTTTTTAATGCAAATCACTTGACGACTCCAAACAATCTTAATAGTATACCTGTACTAGGACATTCCTCACACAAATAGTCCTAACTCATAAAGCACCTGCGTAATACCAGTGAGCAAGGTGCTTTTTTGATGCCTCGAATTAAAGAGAGAATTATGAATCAAGCAATTAAAGAAACATTGCCAACTCCAACAGGATGGTTAGTGTCACCCACTAGAGAATTTTGTATGTTCTTTATTCGTGATCCCAAATCCGAAATGGCATTTCCGAGAGTGTATACACAAGTCTGGTATTGCCTTGAGGATGGCACTCCAACCAAATTAAAAAATACAAGAAGAATTGATCTCGAATCTGCTATAGAAACTTGGCATGAACTCTTAACTCAAGATTGGGAACTAATGGAACATCAGATAAGTGATGCTGCTGCTTAGTCATCGAATCAGATATCTAAGAATTCCAACTAGGGCGATGGCAATAATTCCATAAGTCCAAACGGAACCACTATTTCTTGAGACACGTTCCATCCAATCTGGAAGACCATTATTTTCAATAATGAATAGATAAAGCAATCCCAAGATCAATACTGGGATAACAAGTGCATAAATGAAATTCAACATCTATAGATTATGATTAGTGATTAGAAAATTAGACTCAGGAATTTCTAAATGGATAACTATCAAAATGTAGATGTTGATAAATTAGCAAATATTTATTTTGAAGGTAAAGTTATTAGTTGAAACATCTTTTAAAAAGATGATTCAAAAAAAACATTAGGAGTGATGTTGGAGGGTGGATATGAATTTAAAACTGCGTCAAGAGAACTCATGCAAATCCATTCTGGAAAACTAAACGTCAAAATTGAAGGTGATCAAGATTGGACATTAATAACAGAGGGTATGGATTTTAATGTCCCCAAAAATTCTTCATTTTGTTTAGAGGTTTTAGAATTAGTCAACTACACATGCTCTTATTTTGATGATTAAAAAAATTAGAGTAAGAAAACATTTGCGAATGATCTTAAAAAAGACCTCCGTTCGAGCAGGTCTTGTTGTACCTTTTTAAATACTGAGTATACAAAAATATGTAGAGAAGTCGTTCATAGATTCTTAGCAACAAATCCTAGATATTCAAACAACAAGTGTAGAGAAAATGAACTATCTACGATTTCTCTGTAGAGAAGGTGACAAGGTGACAAGTGGAAGTCGTGTGGAAGTAGATTTTTGAGTGACTGACTACATTTTACTGCCCTAAACTATTCCCACTCAATAGTTCTTACCCCAAATATTCCTTGTAATCCCTGTTCCTCACTCAGCTATGTTTTCTACAATTCTCGTGTGAAACGCATAGGAGACATATCTACTCTCTAATATTCCCGTTTTAGACATTCATACAGAGATTAAGTAAATCATATTACATCCTGTTTCAATTCGGTGATTTTGTCCCCTTGTCCTATGTTCTCTACATAGAGAAACAGTAAAAACCTAAGCTTCAAAGAAATATATTAAAAAAATATTTAACTTAGCTTAGATAGTTTAAAATTAAATGAATTAAATGAAAGATTTTTTGACTTGGAAGCAAATATAGAAACGGCTCAGTCGGTCTTTAAACATAATAAATATCAAGCAACAATTAGTATTTGCGAGGAAATATTAGCGACTGATAGCAACTCCATAGAAGCTTTAAAGTTATTAGCAAAATCTTATTTAGCAACAGGAAAAATAGAAAATGCCCGTTTATAT
The DNA here is from genome assembly GCF_027359595.1 of Prochlorococcus marinus str. MIT 0912. NCBI lineage: Bacteria > Bacillati > Cyanobacteriota > Cyanophyceae > Synechococcales > Prochlorococcaceae > Prochlorococcus > Prochlorococcus marinus. The sequence continues at coordinate 1,374,020 of NZ_CP114783.1, read as the reverse complement.
CTAAATCAAGCCCTGAAAATAAAACCTGACGATTATGAAGTGATCAAAGATCTAGGAAATACATATCAAGCTACAGGTGATATTAATAATGCTAAAAAGTATTATCAAAAAGCCTTAGAAATCAATATTACTTATGCTCCCGCATTAACCAATCTAGGCTACATTACACTTTCTACAGGTAATAAGAAGGAAGCATTATATTTACTCATCAAAGCTACTGAATCTGATCCTCAATTAGCTGCTGCTTGGAGGAATCTTGCTAATGGTTATGTACAATTGGGAAATTCACAAGAAGCTGAAGCACCCTGCCGCAAATCTATAGATCTCAACCCCCATCTCTTTAACTCTCATTTTCTACTTGGAACAATCCTCTTGAGGCAGGAGAAACTTCAAGAGTCAATAGAACCACTACGCAAAACAATTGAACTCAAATCGGATTTTTTCCAGGCTCATTTGAATCTTGGAGTAGTGTTCAAGGAGCTTGGACGACTAAAAGAAGCGGAAATATCAACACGAAAAGCAATAGAACTTAATCCCAGTCTCTCTAACTCTCATTTTCTTCTTGGAGCAATCCTCCTTAGTCAAAAGAAACTTCAAGAAGCAGAATTATCTACTCGCAAATCAATTCAACTCAGTCCTGATTTCGCAGAAGCACATTCTAATCTGGGAATCATATTGAAAGATCTTGGCAGATTAAAAGACGCAGAATTATCTACTCGCAAATCAATTCAACTCAGTCCTGATTTCGCAGAAGCACATTCCAATCTGGGAATCATATTGAAAGATCTTGGCAGATTAAAAGACGCAGAATTATCATATCGCAAATCAATTGAACACAATCCTGATTCCGCTGTTGCTCATCTAAACCTGGGAACCATATTAAGAGATCTTGGCAAATTAAAAGACGCAGAATTTTCTACTCGCAAATCAATTGAACTGAATCCTGACTTCGCAGAGGCGCATTTCAATCTAGGGAACATATGGAAAGATCTTGGCAGATTAAAAGACGCAGAATTATCTACTCGCAAATCACTTGAACTCAATCCTGATTTCGCAGAAGCACATTCCAATCTGGGAAATATATTGAATGATCTTGGTTATTTAGATGAATTGATTCTTATATCAAAAGCAACACTGGATTCAAAATCAATTAATCAAGGATATAAGTTACGCGCTTCATTACGAATCACAATCGCTAATTTACTGCAAAGAGATTATGCAGAGACCTTATTGAACTTGAATAAAAGTAAGGAATTAATAAGTCAAGGTGCCATCAAGACAATAAAAAATGAAAAAAATAGAAAGCATACATCTACCTTCTTTAAATTTATTACTTCTCTCTATCCTCTACTTGAGAAAGAGAATAAACATTCTGATTCAAAAAGAATTCCTCATTTTGGGGAAAGTCATTGTCTTTCATTTGCTCATCAAAGTCTATCTATATCATCAAACATAAAAACGATTCAACCAGTTTTAATAACAGGTGGGAAAGCGTGGCATTTTGCTAATAAAAAAAATAATCAATGGAAAGATTCGCTAACTCAACAGATAAAAAAACATAATTATAGTGATGAAATATTTATTTCTTTTGGAGAAATAGATTGTAGAAAAGATCAAGGTATACTTACTTACTCAATCAAGAAAGATAAAGATATTTCAGAAGTCTGTGAAAAAACCATAAAAGCTTATCTTGATTATATGGAAATTCAACTCGCGCCATATTACTCAAAAAGATATTACTTTGGTGTTCCAGCACCAACAAGAGAAAAAGACTTACTCAATGAAGTAGATAAAAAAAGAATTAAAATCATCAAACTATACAATGAATGTTTAAAGAAGGAAGTTTTATCTAAGGGTTCCTACTTCTTAGATGTTTATGCTTTGACATCAACCATAGATGGTGAAAATAACAACCTTCATATGTGCGATAAAACTCACCTGTCTCCTAAATGCCTATCTATTTTGTTTGAGAATCACCTAGCCGAACCCAATATGTAGATCAAATCAATCGCAAATTAGTTCTCAACTTATCCATCAAGTTACCATAATATATAAGATTATTAGTTTTAATTTATTATATAACTACATTTTATAGCTAATTATTCCCACTCAATAGTTCCTACCATATATAGGGTATAAAAACGCAGTAAGTGACTGGGTTTCTTAAATATAATATAGCACGGGGAACATACGGGGAACGTTTTTCAAAACGAATAGTGAGTGGGAAAACACATTCAAAGACCGAGTTTATTTCTTTAGTAATCTGACAGTAAAATCAAGACGCTCTCCTCATGGGAGGTGAAAATATTTAAAAGTTACTGTTCATGCTGTTTTTCTATTGAGGCGATCTAACCAATTGACCCAATACTTGCTTGCCTCGGTAGGACTAATCATTGATGCAGCATCTGGAACTTCTCCATCAACTGCTGCTTTTGCAATATCTCTTTTGGAGTTGATTCGATCTAATTTAGATCTACACCAACTCCATTTCTCACCATTAGGAAGATTGATATCAGTAATTGGTAAGAATACCTCCACTGACTCAAAGTCAGTCCCATCTCTGTCAAGACGACCAACCGCTTGTTCGAATTCAGTAGAAGTCCAAGGCAATTGAAAGAAAATTGCCCTATTGCAAGTTGACTGCAAACCATCTACACCTGTACCAACACATTTAATAGAAGCAACTAAAACTTCTGTAGAACCATTTATAAATTGGTCAAGTGAATCATTAAATCCTTCCTCTGCCGCTTCTTTGTCATTCCCTGTATAAACACAATAAGAAAATCCGTTATTAGTTAACCAATTTGACAATGGACGAAGTGTATTTTTTATATATGAAATATAGATAATAGTTTTGACTCCTTTTTTTAGGCATTCAGAAAGAGTATTTAGTTTTGGTTTGACTAATAATTGTTCAACATCATGATAAGTTCCATGTTTAGTTGCTTGTATGATTTCTGTAATTGTAGATGTGGCGTCTATTTCTTTAAGGATTATCTTGGTTCTACTCATTGCTCCAGGATTCATCCTTATCCCCTCTCTTACAAAGTGCTGATAAAGATTCATGCACGAATTAAGATCAATCTTCTCATCTACATCATCGATCGTTTTTTGGGTCACAAGTTCTAATAATGATCTTCCCTCATAAAGATTGTTGATAACTGGTGTTGCAGACATCCCTAATACTCTTAATTCCGGGTTTATATTTGATGAGATACATATATATTCATTCAGTAATTTTCTTCTTTGACTTGACTTCTCTTTCGTTCTTCTTTTCGATTGATGAATTTCATCTATAACAATTAGATCAGTTTGATAGTCAACACAATGTTGGAACATCCTCTCCGCATAAAGTTCTTGGAATCTCTCATGATTTAAGAGGTAGACATGAATACCGTCGTTTAAAATCGGAACTGACCAACCTTCTAATTTAACGTGTAAATTCGCATCAGGATAAGCAGAAGAAAATGCTTTTTCCCAAGTTGCTATTGCACCATTTGGACATGAAATAAGAATTCTTTTTGCTCCGCACACCTGGGCAGCAAAAATTGCAGATAAAGTCTTTCCTGTTCCTGTGCCACTTAAATTTAATAGTCTTTTATCTCGTTTAAGACGATAAGCGACTAATCTCTGCATTAATTTTGGATCACGTTGTCTACCTTTCAGGTCAACAAATTTATAAGCACTAGGAACTAATAATTCTTTTGCTCCTTGATATTCTTCTAAAAACTCTTCCTTCACTTCCTGACTGTATGCATCAAGAGGAGGGGAAAGTTTTTTAACTTGCTCAACAGTCACTTTTTCATCCTCAAAACAAGAATCCCAAAGTTTTGCGCTTGCTTTTGCTTTAAGGAATTCAACCTTCTCGGCATCTGAAGAGGTACTTTCAATAACTGCTGTTGCCTTGTCTAATGCATTTAAAGTTTTTTCAGGATCAAGACTAGGAAGATCATCTTTAGACAAGACTTCAATCTGATTTCCATTATTTGACTCCTCAATAATTTGCTTTGATCGCTCTTCTAAGAGTTTTGATTCTTTTTCTTCTATTGAAGATTCCTCCTTTAATTCACTCCCAAACTCAATCAATGATTGAATTTTTGGAACATCATTATCATTTGCCCAATCACCTAAATCCTCTTTACTAACTACTCCTGACTGAATAGCATCAACAAGTACATCAAATGTTCTACTAAACTTTTCATTATCTTTTTGATTTATACCTTGTGATTGAAATAAGACATACATTTCAGCGGGTGAAAGTGATTCAATATGCTCCCCTAGATCTTTAACAAACGCCCTTATATATGAAAGTGTTATTTCTTTTTTAGAATCTCCCTCGGTATAAACTCTACCAAATCTTTTTGCGACCTCATCCCAAGGTAATGAACCTTGCTTTGTTAGGGCATATATTATTGAACCAGGCGTTTTATCTTTATATTCCCCAGTTACTTGAGATTGAATAAATTCATATATTTGAGTATTAGAGGGCATTAAATTTTGTTGAATGCCTAGATAACTCACAGCATCATCCAATAATTTGATAAGTCTGACTTCTGTCCAAAAATATTTTTCTTCGGAATCACTTAGTAATTTACCTTGATATATAAGACCAACTTTTTCTGCAACACGCTTTTGTCCCCCAAACTTAGTAACAACTGCTCTAACTGAAAGAGGGAGATTACTTTGCCTAGGCATCAATGTTGATTTACCTAAAGAGGTAGAATGCCTAAGTAAAAACTCTTTTAAATTATTAAATATCAACCAATATCCATTACCTACCTTTCCTTCTTGATTAGAAATGAATTTATAGTGATAGTCGTACTCTTTAGTTGTAATTTCTACATCATTCTTAAAAAGAAAGTCTTGCCTTCCTTTTAATGTCATTTTTAAAATCTTATCTATCAGAGTTTTATTTTCATTTGTAATTTTTTTATCAGTTTTTATTGGAAGTCGTCCGATTTCTTCAATCCATTCTTGTATTGCTATTTTTTCAAGATAAGATAATTTCTCAGCAAGTTGTTCTTTTATAGAAATAGGATCAAAACCTAAAACTTTTTTTACTGAATTTATATTTTTAGTTATATGATCTTTCTTCCTTTGACTTGTTCTTGCAATTGATGCCAAAGAAATACCTTGAGCGTTCCAATAAAATTGTTTAAATTTACCAATACCAGATATACTTTTAATTAATTGCATATTTCTATTCCATTTTATTAATTCATTGTGAGATTCTGAAATAATATATTCTCTTACAATTGCCTGTTTAATTAATTCAAAAGTTTGAATTTCTTTATTTGAAACTGCATCTATGTAAGATGAAATTTTAGATATAGCGCCAATAGTATTATCAAATGAATCTTTTATATAACCTGACACTTTATATTTTTCAATAACTGTTTTAATTTTATTTTTCGTTTGCGAATAAGAATTCGACAATATTGATTCCGAATTAACAATTAATGATGCTTCTTTCCTAAAACTTGATATTAAATCATTATTTTGATCTTCTGATTCATTTAACGCATTTATATTGTCTTGTTTTTTATCAATATATAATATACTATCCTTTAAATCTTGAGTATTTTTTTTATCTACTTTTGTTGGTTTTTCTTTTGTCTTTAAGATGTCTAATCTATTTGATAATTTATTATCTATATCTCTCTCTTTTGTTAATTTTTTTTCTGGAATAGTTAAAGCACTTATATATGCAAATGCCCTAATCGCATTAATATCATCTCCTGCCGCAACTCTTCCTCTCTTTAATATTTGAGCAAGACTTTCTAATATCTTATGATCTGATGAAATTTTAAATAAAGTTTCAATTAATTCATTTTTAAAACTTTCATCTTTTGATAAGGAATTAACAGTTTGATCTAATAAATTACCTTTAATGAATGATTCGCTATTATAACCTTGCGATTCCCATCCTTGAATAAATCTTTTCCATGCCTCTTTCAGCAAGTTTTCTGATTTAATCTTTTGAGTTTCTTTATTCTTGTTTGATATTGGAATACTTCCTATTTGTTCAATATTCTTTTCTATATTCTTTTTCTTATTTTTTTTCTTTTCACCTTGAGGAGTTGGACTTTCAAATATCCATCGTGTTATCTGTTTTAACCAATTTCTTTTTCCTGCCATCAAATTATCTCCATCTTGCCCTTTGATTGAAGAAAGACGTTGCTATTATTCCATAAAATTTTTAAAGATAGAAATACTTGACGATCTATTAAAAGCATAATAGTACGCTTGTGCTATAACACTCTTCATACAAGCAGCCCTAACTCATAAAGCATCTGCGTATTGCCAGTGAGTAAGGTACTTTTTTGATGTTTTGTTACCTTTTTAACTTTGACAAGCAAGATCAACTTTTTCTCATCAAACTTATAGGAACTTCTGAGTAATAGTGGGCGAATCAACTTTCCAGACAGAGGAAAAACTCACACTCCCACAACTTCAGTCATTTCTCTGGGGAAGTGTGAAAACACTTCCAGGATACGATCCTCTTGAATTTATTGAATATATCTTAGGAATACTTTGTCTCAAACACCTTTCTGATGAATTTAATGAAGAAAGGGAAAGTATCGTCAAATATTACTTAGACAAAGACAAAACACAAAAACAGGCGGAAAAATTTGCACTTCAAAAAGAACAATATACTAAAAGTTTTTTTATTCCTGAATATGCGCGCTGGGACAACCTAAAACATTTAACCTATGACATTGGAGAAAGACTTAATAAGGCAACAGAAGCAATAGAGGAGCAGAATTCCACGCTAAAAGGAGCATTGGTTTCTATTAATTTCAAATTCAAAAAAGGATTAGATGAAAGGTGGTTAAAGAATCTTCTCACTCATTTCTCAAGTTTGCGATTAAACAAATCAAATTTTGAGCAACCAGATTTACTTGGTACTGCCACTGAATATTTAATTGAACAGTTTGCAATCTCTCAAGGCAAAAGGGGGATGGATTTTTGCACAACTATTGAGATCGTTAATTTATTGATTAAATTGTTAAAACCAAAAGCAGACATGACAATTTATGACCCTACTTGTGGGTCAGGTGGAATGTTAATACAAGCAAGAAATTATTTAAAAGCAACGGGACAGAAAACATCGAACCTAAAGTTATCTGGTCAAGAAATCAATCTAAGAACATTAACGGTTTGCAAACTCAATATGCTGTTACATGGTGTTCATCAATTAGACATTAGGAACGGAGATACACTAAAAAATCCTCAACATATCGAAAATGGAAAAATAATGCAATTTGATCGTGTGATAGCAAACCCTCCTTTATCACTAAGAAATTGGGGTCGAGAATATGCTGAAAATGATTATTATGAACGTTACAAATATGGAATTCCATCATCCTCAATGGGTGATTGGGCATTCATTCAACACATGATTGCTTCCCTAAATCAAAAAGGTGTTCTAGGAGTAGTCGTTCCTCATGGCGTTCTTTTTAGAGGAGGAGCAGAAGAAAACATAAGAAAAAGAATTATCTCTGAAGACATTATTGAGGCAGTCATTGGTCTTCCTCCTGGGTTATTACAAGGAAGTGGAATTCCAATAGCACTTCTAATCATCAATAAAAACAAAAGCAATGATCATAAAGGAAAAATTCTTTTCATTGACGCCAGTCATGATTTTAAACAAAGTCGAAGAGGAAAAACTCTTGAAGATGAGAATATATCAAAAATAGTCTCCTGCTTTGAGGCGTTCAAAGAAATGGACTCATACTCAAATGTTATCTCAGTAGAGTTTATAAAAAAGCAAAAATATAATCTTTCAGTTAGAAGATACGCAGATAATTCTCCAGAAACAAAAGCATTAAAAAGATTACTAAAACAGTATTCAGACTACAATAGTTATCCACTTTCAGAATTAGGAATTGAAATCAAAGGAGAAGAAAAAAAAATTAAAGATATAAAAAACTCAATTTATATTCCAATAAAACCAACACAAAATCCTCTGACAGATTACGAGAAATTAGACAAACTCAATAATCCATTACACATAAAATTTGACCCTAAATTAGTTATTAACGAGTACGTCTCTTTATTTCTTAAATCACCACTAGGGAAATTAATGCTTAAAAATATTGCTTTTGGCGTTTCGTTGCAAAAAATAGAGTGGCAATCAAGAATTTCTGAAGAAGGATCACTATCTGCAATGAGGATACCAGTTCCAGAACTTAAAGATCAAAAACAGATTATCAAAGCAAGTAAGCGCTTAGACCAATTAAGAGAGCATGTCGAAGATTTAGAAAATGGTATCGCTCTTAGTCCATTAAGCACTAATACTGTGCTTGAAAAAGTCGAGAATATGTTAGAGGTTATTGGAGAACTTACTGAAGGAGAAAAGATAAATTCTCTTATTCGCAAAGGAGAGTCAGCAACTTTAGAATTTAAAGAAAGTTTAAGTTTAGATGTGAAACAAATTCAAAATAATAAATCCTATAAACCAAAAAAAGAAGACCGGATGGAAGTAGCAGTATTTAAAACAATTGTTGCTTTTTTGAATAGTGAAGGAGGTTGTCTTCTAATAGGAGTTAATGATGAAGGAACTATAAATGGATTACAACAAGAAATTGATATAAACTTTAAAGGCAAAAAAGACAATTTTTTATTGCATTTTAAAAACCAATTAAAATCAAAAATTGGTGAACAATTTTACGATTTTATTCATCATAGAATTATATCCATAGGTAATAAAGATATTTTAGTAGTTAATTGCCTTAAATCAGACATAGAATGTTTTCTAGAAGGTAAAGACTTTTATATACGTACAAATCCAGCAACAGATTTATTACAGGGAGCAAAACTAATTGCATATATCAAAACTCATTTTAAGAAAACATAAGATTAGAATTATCAATTAAAACCTGTTCAATAAAGGCACTTTGTAATTCAAGTAATTATGCAAAATGGTGTTGATCATACGTAGAGAAGTCGTAGATCAATTCTTAGCAACTGAACATTGCAAAAACAATCACCGGTGTAGAGAAAACAAACTATCTACGATTTCTCTGTAGAGAAGGGGACAAGGGGAACATACATTTTAGTCTATAACTACGTTCTAGTAGTCGATACTATTCCCACTCAATAGTTCCTGGAGGCTTGCTTGTTATATCCAAAACAACTCTATTAACTCCCTCGACTTCGTTAACTATACGGTTAGACATTTTCTCTAGAACTTCATACGGTAAACGAGACCAATCGGCAGTCATTCCATCTTCACTTGAAACACATCGAACAACAATTGGCCATGCATAGGTTCTTTGATCTCCCATTACACCAACTGAATAAACAGGCAACAAGACAGCGAAAGCCTGCCAAATCTCGTTATACAAACCTGCCTTTTTCACCTCTTCTCGCACAATTAAATCTGCATCCCTTAAACAATTTAGCTTTTCATGAGTAACCTCTCCTAAAATTCTTATAGCCAATCCTGGACCTGGAAATGGATGTCTTCTAACAATCTCATCTGGTAATCCAAGTGATTTGCCAACTTTTCTAACTTCATCTTTAAATAAACGTCTCAAAGGCTCTACCAATTTAAATTGTAAATCTTTAGGTAAACCTCCTACATTGTGGTGACTTTTTATTTTAACCGCTATTCGATCACCGGTCTTTGGATCAATATTTGTTCCAGAACTTTCTATTACATCTGGATAAAGCGTACCTTGAGCCAAATAATCAAAAGGTCCCAATCGAAGACTTTCCTCTTCAAAAACCCTAATAAATTCTCTACCAATAATTTTACGCTTTTGCTCAGGATCAGTGACTCCTATTAATTTTGAAATAAATCTTTCTCTTGCATTGATATATTCAACATTAATTTTAAACTTTTCATCGAAAAAAGACATTAAAAATTCAGGCTCTCCTTTTCTCATAAATCCTTGATCAATGAACATGCATGTCAACTGAGGTCCTATTGCTTTGTTTAATAAAAATGCAAGAGTTGATGAATCAACACCACCCGATAGAGCCAGTAAAACTTTTTTATCGCCTACTTGTTCTCGTACTTGAGAAACAGCTTCATCTATGAATAAGTTAGTTGTCCAATCGGCCTCACATGCACATATATGAAATACAAAATTTCTTATTAAAACCATTCCCTGAGTGGAATGAACAACTTCGGGATGAAATTGCACCCCATAAAAACTCTTCTCATGCAAGGCAATAGCTGCTTCTGAAGTGTTGGAAGTATGAGCTAATCTGACAAATCCCTTAGGTAATTCCTGAACTGAATCCCCGTGGCTCATCCACATTGTTGATCCACTCATGACATTTGTTAATAACGCTGTTGGATCATCAACTGCTAAAGCAGCCTTTCCATATTCTGCTTTCCCAGTAGCAGGTTTTACTGATCCTCCTAACTGATGAACCATTAATTGCATTCCATAACAAACACCAAGTACAGGAACGCCTAATTTAAAAATCTCTGGATCACAATAAGGAGCACCTTCTTCATAAACAGACCCAGGCCCTCCGCTTAAAATTATCCCTTTAGGCTTAAGAGACCGTAATTGATCTGCAGATGTTGTATAGCTCATAACTAATGAGTAAACCTCTGTCTCTCTAATCCTCCGAGCAATTAATTCTGAGTATTGAGAACCAAAATCGAGAATTACGATTGCTGGATTACGTTTTTCATTTGAAATCATTGAAGCCATATCAACCTAATAAATCCTTGCAAAACATTCTTATCAAATAGAATAATTACCAGCATAGGAATGTGCTTATCACTTAAGAATTAACCCTAAAGAATTTATTTGTTTCACACCATCAAAACCAGCCCAACGAATTTGCCTTTTACGATCAAACAAAACAGATCCTATTTCCATTGATGACGACAAATATCGATTTACATAATTGCGGCTTTTAATTTCAATTTCTTTAGCCATCCTGCCCCAAATCAAAGATACGGCCTCAGGATTGCGCGCCTCAAGTGTTAGTAAAGCATTTTCCACAGAGGTTGATTTGCTTATTAACTGAATCAACTCAAAAGAAATATCTTCTCTTACAGCAAGTGAAGTGAGAATCTCAATCCTTCCATCAGCGAGATGGTGATGGGTATGAAAAATGCCTCCAGAGAGTTTTATCAACTTTCCATGATAACCAAATAACAAAAGTTTTTTCACACTATTTTCTGCAGCAGCAACAAGAAGAGGACCTAACCAATTACCCGTTTTAATAATTTGATGAGCTGGAAGTCCAAATTTCAATGCTAAATCTCTTCCATTTTCACCAATAACAAAAATCAGACATCCATCAAATGTTGATTTAGTACAAATATTCTGCAAAATCTCCTCACAGTTTTTCAACTGATCAGGAGAAGCACTAATTTGAGCCTCAGCCTGTGTCCCAATGAGGGACAATCCATCTACAACTCCAAATGCTTCGTTACTTGTTCTTAAAGCAAGATCTTTTCCTTCAGGTAAAACAATCTCTACTTTGATTGAAGTGCCTTTAGGTAAAAGGGGGTATAGGTTTATACACAACAAATCACGTGCAAACTTAGATATGCATGGCTGGTCGGATGATTCATATTTACCTACTCCATAACCGGCATGGAAATCAAGCCAAGAGGGAAAACCATTTTCAACAATCTTTTCAGATTGACAACTTGATTGACTGAATTGAATATAGGCCCATATTTCTAGTCCTCTTGTTATGTCAAGAGGTAAGCCAGACTGACAGTGACTGACCGCTAAAGATCTCTCACCATTATCAAGTAACGAAGAAGAACAAACAGGTACATTAATTGATTTTTTTTCATTTGGTAAATCAATTATTTCAGTATCTCTGAATTTATTTCCAATAAGAATATTTGTTGCAGACTTTGCAGCTGCAACCACCCAAATTGGAAGAGTAAATTTATTCAAATCATTGGAAGAGCTGACGATAGAGGAAATTCCCTAAATAATTTTTTAAAATAATAATAATCTAGATCTAAATAAGTAAATGCAGGACAAACTCAATCTAATGATTCCTGGACCAACACCGGTACCAGAAAATGTTTTGAGTTGTATGAGTAAACACCCAATCGGTCATAGGAGTGGAGATTTTCAAAAAATTGTTCAAAGAACAACTGAGCAACTGAAATGGCTTCACCAAACAACTTCTGACGTACTAACAATTACTGGAAGTGGAACAGCCGCAATGGAGGCAGGAATAGTTAATACATTAAGCAAAGGTGATCGAGTTATCTGTGGGGATAATGGAAAATTTGGCGAAAGATGGATAAAAGTTGCAAAAGCATATGGGCTAGATGTGCAAGTCGTAAAAGCTGTTTGGGGAGAGCCTCTGGATCCAAATCAATTCAAAAGGATTCTTGAAGAGGATACAAATAAAACAATTAAAGCTGTAATTTTAACTCATTCAGAAACTTCAACTGGAGTGATTAATGATCTTAAAGCAATTAATAATGAAGTAAAAAACCATGAAAAAGCTATAACTATTGCCGATTGTGTAACAAGCCTTGGAGCATGTAATATTCCAATGGATGAATGGGGAATTGATGTAATAGCTTCAGGTTCTCAAAAAGGTTACATGATTCCACCTGGGCTTAGTTTTGTTGCTATGAGCAAAAAAGCATGGGAAGCAAATGAGCAATCAAATTTGCCTAAGTTTTATTTAGATCTAAAACAATATTTAAAAGCAGCTAATAACAATAGTAATCCTTATACACCTGCAATAAATCTATACTTTGCTTTAGAAGCATCACTAACAATGATGCAAAAAGAAGGTTTAAATAATATTTTCAACCGTCACACTCGTCATCAAAAAGCGACACAAGAAGGCATAAAAGCAATGGGTTTAAACTTATTTACAAACGAAAGTTTTGGGAGTCCAGCAATAACAGCTGTTAAGCCTGAGAATGTAGATGCTGAAAATATAAGAAAAACAATAAAGAGTGACTTCGACATACTCCTTGCAGGAGGTCAAGATCATTTAAAAGGAAAAATCTTTAGAATTGGTCATTTAGGATTTGTAAATGATAGAGACATTATTAGTGTCATATCCGCTTTAGAAAGCACACTTTCTAAAATGGGAAAACTAAATACCCCAATTGGCCAGGGTATTGCAAAAACAATTGCAGTATTAAATAAAGAATAATATTTTAGACATCGCTTAACTAATTATCTAGTTTTGATTAAATGAAGCACTTGAGGCCCAACCCCACTGGCCATTCTCTCTTTATCAAGTGCTTTTAAAATAAAAACAGCGCATGATTGTAAATCTCCCTCATCAGCATGAACTGAAGCATTCTTAAAGAAATAACCAGCCTCTTTTAAAAATGCTTGTTTTTTTACCTGTACTGCATTCATTATGAAATTTGTAAGTACAAACAATTTTTGTTAAATCACTATATCAAAAGATAGATAATTTAGTCATATAAAAAAATAAGGGGTTCAAAGTTTAAAATCTAATTAATCGATTTTTAAAAGGCTTTTTTTAATTCAAAGATCATAAAAGATAAGTAATAAAACGGAACACTAATACAAACAGGAGCTAGACAGGAGAGAGAAAAATAGATAATTTAAAATTGAAAATTCTCTGAAAATCATGCCAATTGGGATAAAGCAAAATTTCTTACCAATTTCATTAATTTGTTTAATGTGCGGTTCTACTTTCGGATTAAAAATTAATGCAGCAGTCACAAACGGAGCAGACATATATTGCTTTATGAGGAATGGGGGCAACAGTCATGAACCTAGCTGGGCAGCAGCCTATCAATTTATAAAAAATAAAAAACAAGGATTATTCAAAACTTCTCCAAAACAAGCTGCTTCATTAATTGTTGAAGAAGTAGTTCAAGATCCAATAAAATATGAAGATTGCATCAATTATTTAGGTGATCTATATACAGGTGAGTCAAGCCCCGTAGGATCTAGTGGAAATAAAGAATTAGAAAATGAAATAAATTCATTAACAGAGAGTAAAGAAAAAAGTCCTAAAGGCAAATATATAGATCGTTATGATTATTAATTAAATTTATATAAGTACAAAAGCGTCACGCTATTTCTTTATCAATTAAGAAATAAATATAATAAAATGTCAAAATGCAATTTTCGATACATTGACTTATTAGTCTATCAAGGCAAAATTCAACTAGTTAATTAATACGTATGCACAATAGGGACGCGGTTTTCTTAGAAGATCTCTGCCCAAAGCTACGTGACAGAAGATGGCGCAAGTCATTACATGAATACACTGGTAAAAGCTGCATTTATTGCGGAAAAAATTCAGAATCCATTGACCATATTTTACCTAGAAGTAAAGGTGGATTAACCATCACTGAAAATTGTGTACCTGCCTGTCTTTCATGCAATGGAAGCAAAACAGACAATGATGCTTTTGAATGGTACAGAAAACAACGTTTTTATGACCCAAGACGCTCTATGGCGATACGAGCATGGACAGAAGGAGACATTCGTTTAGCTTTAAGGCTTCTAAAATGGGCTAAGCCTAAACATAGTGAAGCTTTTGAGAGCTCAAAATCTCGATTGAATGAAGATATTTCTTGGCAAGCAGCATAAAGTTCTACCAAACTTGACAAGCTAAAGAAGAGTTATATTTTTCACATGTAGACGCTAAATCAGAAGACTTTTCAGGTACAACAACAATACAAAGAAGAAAGAAAATTGAAGCAAGCAAGGGTTTTATTAAATGCTGCTTTTTCTTTTGAACAGATAATCCTTTATGGTTACATAATTTACTAGCATCATTAATGGAATTCAGACTAGGCTTTAAATAAGAAGCAATCATGACCAAATAATCAACATAATACATTTGTACTAATGATTCAAGATATTGTCAAGCAATTGGATCCTCTACCGCCTAAATCAAAAGTAATCATATTTGGTGGCGGATTTAGTGGTCAGAGAATCGCAAGTGTAGGTAGAACTTTAGGAGCAAAAGTTTTGTGCAGCAGGAGGAAAAAAAAGAGCAGAGGAGCTGATTTCATATTTAATACCGATACGGAAGTCTCTAATGAAATTTTCGAGGGAGCAACCCACGTTTTAAGTTGCATCCCCCCCTTATCAAGTGGAGAGGACCCAGTACTCAATCAACTCAAAACACAATTACTAAATTCAAAAAATTTAAAATGGGTTGGTTACTTGTCCACTACTGGAGTCTATGGAGATACGAAAGGAGATTGGGTAAATGAAAAGTCATCACCAAATCCTCAACAAGAGAGAAGCATTCGCAGATTTTCCTGTGAAAAACAATGGTTAGAAACAAAACTTCCTGTTCAAATACTTAGATTGCCAGGTATTTACGGACCTGGAAGATCTGCATTTGAAAGCCTTCTAACAGGAACAGTCAAAATGGTCGATAAGCCTGGTCAAGTTTTTTCAAGAATTCATGTTGATGATATTGCTGGGGCTGTCTTATTTTTAATTAATCTCTACTCGCAAGGAAAAAATCCATCCATTGTTAACGTATCTGATAACTTACCATCAAATAATCTTGAAGTTATTGCTTTCGCAGCAAAATTAGCTCAAAAACCTTTACCAACGTCAGTACCTTTTGAAATTGCAAAAGAAACGATGAGCCCAATGGCATTATCTTTTTGGCAAGAGAATCGAAAAATTGATAACAAGTTATTATGCAAAACACTTGGTTATTCTCTAATTTATCCTAATTTTAAATATGGCTTAAAGGATTGTTTCTCAAAATTAGACATGAATTAAAAATCTTTATTTTCCAGATTAGATTTATTCACTTTTCTTTTTAAAAACTCGTGTAAGTTTAATGAATAATTAAAGTCTAATGAGATAAATCCAATATCATAAAACAACTTACTAAAAGTTATTATGCCAACCTTTACTGAAAGCCTTTACTAAGCTAAACAACTAAAAATCACTAAACTCATCACATATGGAAGAATTTAAAACAGTAAAAGATAATAAAAATAAAATTATTATTTCATTAGGTGATCCCGCAGGAATTGGGACTGAAATAACATTAAAAGCTCTTGGTTCTAACTACTTAAATAAAAAAATAAAACCTTTACTAGTAGGATGCAAAAATAATATTTATACAACTTATTCAAAGTTAATTAAACATGGGATAAATAATATTCCAAATCCAAATAATCTTGACATTATTGATATCCCTTTAAACAAGAAAGTTATTCCAGGAGAAGTCAATAAATATACTGGATCAGCAAGCTTTAAATGGCTATTTAATGCAACTAATTTACTTTTAGATGGGAAATCTAAAGCGCTAGTTACAGCGCCTATTTCAAAAATTGCTTGGCATAAAGCTGGTCATGAATTTGCAGGACAAACTGAATTATTAGGGAAATTAACTAATAAAAGAACATCTATGCTGTTTACAGCTCTATCACCAAATAATGGATGGAGATTTAATACTTTATTAGCTACAACACATATACCTCTTAATAAAATAAATGATTCTTTAACAAAAGAATTGATTAGATACAAATTAGATACCTTATTAAATTTCTGTCGTAGGTTCAAAGAGGAACCATTATTACAAATAGCTGGTTTAAATCCACATGCTGGTGAGGAAGGGAAAATTGGAATAGAAGAAAAAAACTTAATTATTCCTGTTTTAAATGAATGGAAATTAGATAATCCAAACATTAAAATTATTGGTCCTGTACCTCCAGATACCTGCTGGATTTCATCTATAAATGCATGGAATGGCTCCTCAAGTGCTAATAATGCACCCGATGGAATACTTGCGTTTTATCACGATCAAGGTCTCATACCTGTCAAGCTGATTGCATTTGATGAGGCTATTAACACAACTCTTGGGCTCCCTTTTGTAAGAACATCGCCTGATCATGGCACTGCTCTTGATATTGCAGGTAAATTTAAGGCAAGAGAACAAAGCATGATTGCTGCACTTAATAATGCTTGGCTTCTTTCACAATAAATACAACTTTTAGACAGGTTTTAATCTCATTAACACTTGACCAAACTCTACTGGTGTTCCATTCTCAACAAGAATTTCTATTACTTCACCACTGACCTCTGACTCTAATTCATTCATTAATTTCATTGCCTCAAGAATACAAACGGCTTGGCCCACACTGATTCGCGATCCAATTTCCACGAAAGGGGGCTCTTCTGGCCCTGGGGCGCGATAGAAGGTACCAACCATAGGAGCAGTAACTTCAACCAGGTCAGAGCGTGATCCAGGTACTGAAGGAGGAGGTGTGCTAGGCACAGGAGAAGCCTCAATTTTACGTTGAGGTGGTGGTGAATCAATCTCTGCCGAAGTAATTTTCTTTTGAGAAGTTATTAAATCTGAAGAAGTCCCAAGATTACGTTTAACTTCCAAGCAAAAGTCTTCTCCCTCAAGGCGAAACTCTTGAATATCGCTCTCAGCTAAAGTTGCAAGCAAGCGATGAAGCTCTTCGTGATCAAGATTCATAGTCATTGTGTTTCTCGGCCTAGATAACTGTCATTTCGAGTATCTACTCGAATTTTCTCACCAATTGAAATAAATAATGGGACCATTACTTGGGCTCCTGTTTCCAAGATTGCAGGCTTTGTCCCTCCTGAAGCAGTGTCACCTTTAACGCCAGGATCAGTTTCTTTAATTTCTAAAACAACTGAGTTAGGCAATTCAACTTCAAGAGGTTTTTCATTCCAAGACACTACATTAACCTCCATCCCTTCCTTTAGATATTTCCTACTTTCACCAATTTGTTTAGCTGTTAATCGTGTTTCTTCATAAGAAGTCATATCCATAAATACAAAATCATCTCCATCCATGTATGTATGTTGCAACTTTGATTTCTCCAAAAGAGCTTGTGGAACCATTTCCCCAGCTCTAAAAGTTTTTTCGACAACACTACCGCTAACAACAGCTTTTAATTTAGTCCTGACAAACGCAGAACCCTTACCAGGCTTGACATGTAGAAATTCAATAACACGCCAAACTGCACCGTCTAACTCGATAGTAGTGCCAGTGCGAAAGTCGTTACTTGAAATCATTCACACAAAAGATACCAATCGATCATAAGTCTGTGCCAAAGTCATGCAAAACATAGAAGTAACATGGCAAAAAAGATTTGCATTCTTGCGCTGATAACAATCCTATTTTCTTTGAGCTCTCCATGGATTGACACAGCTGCTGCAAGCCTTCCAAATGGTAATCGACTAAAAGATCCTTATGCAATCTTAAGAAATTCTTTACCGATTGACCAAAAAGAATTACGTGAATTACAAAACAAACTTGAAGATACCAACGATGATCTTCGAGGAAGTAGATGGTCAGCTATCAACAAAGCCACCTCGAGAAGTCAATTTTTAGTAAGTAATAGAAAAAATCAAATTCTTGATTCAATACCAGAAGAAAATAAAGAAAAAGCAGTTAATCTGCTCTCTAATTTAAATGAAGAACTTGATGAATTAAGACAAATAGCAAACGAAAAAAATAAAGTTTCATTCCTTGAAGTCAGACGTCAAAGTTTAAAAACAATTGATGATATAGAGTCTCTTTTAATTACAAATAATTTTCCATATAAAATACCCAGTGAATATGACAATTTACCAAGACTTTTAGGGAGAGCAAATGTAGAAATTAAAACTTCAAAAGGAAATATGGTTGCGATCATTGATGGTTATAATGCTCCTCTAACAGCTGGTGCGTTTATAGATCTTTCTTTGAAAGGTTTTTACGATGGTTTACCAATTAATAGGGCTGAAGAATTTTTTATTCTTCAGACTGGAGATCCTATAGGAGAAGCAATCGGCTACATAGATCCTGATAATAATGAGTTAAGAAAAGTTCCATTAGAAATAAGAACACCGAATTTGGAAGATACACTTTATGGTGAAACTTTTGAAGAAGTTGGCCTTTATACTGAAACCCCAGCACTTCCATTTGCAACTTTAGGAACACTTGGCTGGGCGCACTCAGATTCAGATTTAAATGATGGTTCATCTCAGTTTTTCTTCTTCTTATATGAAGCTGAATTAAATCCAGCTGGACGTAATCTTATTGATGGAAGAAACGCAGCTTTTGGTTATGTAATAGAGGGTTCTGACATATTAAATAAACTTGGAGTCGATGATAAAATTATTTCAATTAAAGTATTAAATGGTTCAGAAAATCTTAAATTAAAAGCTTAAATTTAAAACAAAGTGACAGCTACTATTAAAGATTTAGGTGAAATAGAAGTACTGAATCGTTTAAAAAAATTTATGCGATGTGGACAGATAGATGATGATCTAGCAGAAATAAATTCATTCAATAAAAGCTTATTAATTAATACTGATTTACTTGTAGAAAAAATTCATTTTTCTGAAAAAATATCTAATGCTAAAGATGTTGGCTGGAAATGTATTACCACAAATATTTCTGACCTGATTTGCAGCGGCTCAGAAAATATAATTTCTTTTACTGTGGGTCTTGTTTTACCACCAAACACTCATTGGGAATGGGTAGAAAGCTTATATGAAGGGATGTGTGAAGCGATGCAAGAATTTGGAGGAGAAATAATTGGTGGAGATTGCTCTTCTGGAGAAACAAAAATGATTTCAATTACAGCAATTGGAGAAATGAAACCGCCTAGACTACATAGAGGGAACGCTTTGCCAGGAGATTATATTGTCAGCACCGGATGTCATGGATTAAGTAGATTAGGTTTAGCGCTTTTAACGTCCGAGAAACTACCAAGCGAAGTCAAAATAAGTCATGAGCTTGCCAAGAGAGCCATCAGCGCCCACAAACGACCGTATCCAGCCATGAAGGCACTAAAAGCATTAATAGAGTGTAAACCTGAATCAATAAGTTGGAGAGCAGCAGGAACTGATAGCAGCGATGGACTTATTGAATCAATTAGAGGGATTTGCCAAAGTAGTAATTGCCAAGCAATTTTATCAAAAACTTCTATTCAAAAAGACCCTGACTGGCCAGAAGATTCGATTTGGGATGAGTGGATGCTGTATGGGGGAGAGGACTATGAATTGATCCTCAGTCTTCCTAAAGAGTGGGCAGAAGCTTTGTCAAAAAAATTGAAGTCTTCCCAAATTATTGGGTTTATAAAAGAGGGTAAACCCAATATCTTCTGGGAGAACTTAGAACCAATTAATATTAAAAAATCAAGTCTATTTCAACATTTTTAACTCTAAAACCTGTATTTATTTCCATTTTTTAGCAACAATTTCCGCCAAGTCAACAACTCTTTGGCTATAACCCCACTCATTATCATACCAAGCTAAAACTTTCACCATATTGTCGTCTATACACATTGTTAAAGCTTCATCAACAATGGTTGATTCATTAGTTCCCGCATAATCAGTAGACACGAGAGGCAAATCACCATATTTGATGATTCCTTTCATTTCGCCCTGTGAAGCAGTTTTCAATAATGAATTTACCTCTTCAGCACTAGTTTTCCGACTTGATTCAAAAACTAAATCAACTGCAGAAACATTAGGAGTAGGAACTCGCATCGCAATACCAGTTAGTTTCCCTTTCATTTCTGGATAAACAAGAGCAACAGCTTTTGCCGCTCCAGTTGAAGTAGGAACCAAATTCATTGCGGCTGCTCTTGCACGACGCAAATCACGATGAGCGTTATCTAAGATTCTTTGATCTCCCGTATAACTATGAATCGTGGTCATTAAACCTTTGTTAATCCCTAATTGTTGATCTAAAACTTTTACTATTGGAGCTAAACAATTGGTTGTGCAACTTGCATTGCTGAGGATATCAAAATCTTCATGAGAGTAAGTATCGGCATTAACACCAACAACATAAGTACCTACACCATCTCCCTTACCAGGTGCTGTGAGAATGACCTTCTTAGCTCCAACTTGTAAATGCTTACTTGCACCAACATCAGTATTAAATACACCTGTTGACTCAATAACTAAATCAATTCCCCACTCTTTCCAAGGAAGATTCAATGGATTTCTGTCTGAATAACATTTTATAGTTTTGCCATTGATTTGAAATGTATCGTCTGTATGTGAAATTTCGGCGTCATTGATAGCACCAAGAATAGAGTCATATTTGAGCAAATGGGCACAAGTTTTTGGATCAGAAGTGACGTTAATACCGACCACCTCAATATTTGTATTTGCACCCCTACTGAGCCAACAACGCATAAAATTGCGTCCAATTCTTCCGAATCCATTAATCGCTACACGCAAAGTCATTTCAAAAACGGTAAAACCGCACAAGCTACTGGCCGCTGATCATACAGAACGATGATCATTTTCTGTGCATTTTGAAAAATAATTGAAGCGTTAAGGACATAAAAAGTACAAAAACTCTCTAATTCTTTAAAAAATGTGCCTTTCGATAGATGAAGAGTTATCTTTCACTCGAGACTGAAGCGAAATTGAAGAAGTTACAAGAGTTACCACCTCATATTCACTTTATTGGGATCGGAGGTATTGGTATGTCTGCTCTAGCAATGATTCTCGTAAAAAATGGATATTCTATATCTGGCTCTGACAGAAAAAAAAGCCTGACTTTAAAAGAACTAGCTGGAAATCAAATCCATATTTTTCAAACTCAAGAAGAATCGAATATTGACGAAATTTTGAAAGTTCATGGGAAAAATATATTAGTTGTTACAAGTTCAGCCATACGCCAAGATAATTTAGAATTATCTCAAGCCAAAAAATATAATTTAACAATCAATCATCGTTCAGATATATTAGCTTTTTTAATTGAACAAAAGAGATCAATAATTATCTCAGGATCTCATGGTAAAACAACAACAAGTACTTATATTACAACATTATTTTCTTATGCCAATAGGAATCCAACAGCTATCATTGGCGGAATTGTACCTCTCTACAAAAAAAACTATAATTTTGGTAATAGTGAGTTTTTAATCGCAGAAGCAGATGAATCAGATGGATCATTAGTAAAATTTAATTCAAATATTGGAATAATAACTAATTTAGAACTTGAACATGTTGATCATTATCAAGATCTAGAAGATTTAATAAAAACCATAAAAAAGTTTGCTCAAAAGTGTGAATACTTAATTAGCAATTTTGACTGTGAGAATATTAAACATAGTATAGAAAATACGAAATGGTTTTCAATTAAAAAAATCCATAATGTAGATTTTGCACTTATTCCCAAAAAATCTAATGGATATGAAATTATTGCTGAATATTATGAACAGGAAAAATTTATTGATATCATAAAAATACCTGTTCCCGGAATACATAATTTAAGCAATACAGTGGCAGCAATAGCAGCTTGTAGAGTAGCTGGAATTCTTTTTAAAGATATAAAAAAAGGAATTAACAATTTACAGCTGCCTGGAAGAAGATTTGAATATAAAGGATTATGGAAAAACAGATTAATAGTTGAAGATTATGCTCATCATCCTAGTGAAATTGATGCTGCAATCTCAATTGCATCTACTATCATCAATACAAAACATAATATTTCAAACATATCACCTAAGAGATTAGTTACAATATTTCAACCACATCGATATAGTAGAACTGAAAAATTTCAAAAAGAATTTGCAGAAAGTCTAAGCAAGTCTGATTTAGTATTCATAACTCCAATTTACTCTGCTGGAGAAGATGAAATTGAAGGAATAAATAATAAAACTATTGGATATGAATTAGAAAAATTAAAACCTGACCTAACAATATATACTCCAGAGAATAATCAAAATTTAATAAAGCTAATAAAAAAACATACAATTGAAAAAGACTTGATTTTAATCATGGGCGCAGGAGATATTAATATTATATGTGCAAATCTATTTTTAGAATTAATAAAAAATAAATCGATTAATAATAATTTGGCCGCTTAATAAATGAATTCCATTCGGTTAGAAAAAAATATTTCCTTATCAAATTTCACTACGTGGAGAATAGGGGGTCCTGCAGAATGGATTGCTCAACCAAAAAATATTGAAGAAATTAAATCTTTAATTAATTGGACAAATAAGAAAAAAATTCCCTGCAATATAATTGGTGCTGGATCAAATCTTTTAATCAATGACATAGGAATCAAGGGTTTAAGCCTATGTATGCGTAATTTGAAAGGGATTCAAATTGATAAAAGTCATGGAATTGTTGACGTCCTTAGTGGTGAGATGCTTCCAACTTTGGCCAGAAAAGCAGCTGCAAATGGACTTCATGGACTTGAATGGGCTGTAGGAATACCAGGAACCATAGGTGGAGCAGTAGTTATGAATGCAGGAGCACAAGAAAATTGCATATCTGATTATCTCCAAAGTATTACAACGCTATCTTCTACAGGTGAATACAAAACTATCAAGAGAAAAGATCTCAATTTTGGTTACCGAGACAGTCTTCTTCAAAATGAAAATTTAATTGTCTTATCTGCTCGACTAAAGCTGGTTTCAGGTCATGCAGAAAAAATTCGACAGGTCACAAATGCAAACCTAAACCATAGATTAAGAACTCAACCTTATAAAGCCCAAACCTGCGGAAGTGTTTTTCGTAATCCTGAACCTTTGAAAGCTGCAAAATTAATTGAAGATCTTGGTTTAAAAGGATTTCGTTTTGGTGGAGCGGAAATATCAAAAATACATTCAAATTTTATAATTAATGCAAATAAAGCTTCCTCATATGACGTAAGAGAATTGATTAGATATATCCAAAAAAGAGTTTTTAATTCTTATGGAATCTTGTTAGAAACAGAAGTCAAACAATGTGGCTTTTAAGAATAATCCCTAAGATCAATAACAATAGGAAATTCTCATGGCTGGATTCGGACTACCAAACTTTGGTCAACTCACTGAAGCTTTTAAAAAAGCACAACAAATTCAGCAGAATGCTCAAAAACTTCAAGAAGAGCTGGAAGTTATGGAAATACAAGGAACAAACAATGACAATCGGGCAAAAATATGGATGTCAGGAAATCAAAAGCCTTTACGAGTAGAAATTGACCAATCTCTTCTCTCTGAAAAAAAAGAAATAATCGAAAATGCCATACTAGATGCTATGAAATCTGCTCATGAAGTTTCGACTTCGACTATGAAAGAAAGAATGGAAGATTTAACAGGTGGATTTAAGCTTAACCTCCCTGGTATGGGAGAGGAGAATTAATCATTTCCTCAAGATTTTCACGATAAAAAGTATATCTTTCAAGATCTTTATCAATTACACAACCAGGCTCATCTCTATGCAAACAATTACGAAACTTGCATTGTGACTTAGCTAATTGCAATCGAAACTCTGGGAACAAAGAAGCAAAGTCTGATGGCTCACATACTATTTCTGGACGATTAAACCCAGGAGTATCAGCAAGAAGTGATCCTTTTCCAATCGCAAAAAGTTCGACATGTCTCGTGGTATGTATACCTCTCTTTAATTTTTTTGAAACAGATGCAGTTGGTAATGAAACAGTTGGTATTAAATGATTAATTAAACTTGTCTTTCCTACCCCAGAAGGACCAGCAAGTACAGTTAATTTTGTTTTTCTAAATCGTTCAATTAATAAATCGATGCCCTGAGAATTCTGTGTAGATACTGGTATACAATCATAACCCCAGCTTTTTAATTTATTTACATATAACATCAAATTATCCTTTGTAATTAAATCTATTTTCGTTAGAACTACCAAAGGTTTTATATTTGAACATTCAGCTGTTAACAAAAAACGACTTAATTGTCCAATATCCAATAAAGGCTCATCAACTGAGATACAAATAGAAACTAATGTTACATTAGCCACAGCAGGCCGTATTAAAAAGCTTTTTCGAGGCTCAACTTCAGAAATTACAGCTCGTTTATTTACATAATCAATAGACTCAACACAAACTTTATCACCTACATCTATAAATAAACCTTGATAATCTAACTTGGCTCTTCGTGTGCAAAGAAGTCTAATTTTTTCATAAAATTGATCCAATGAAACATCTTTAAAATCTTTGTAATCAATCTCTACGATAAAAAAATTTGCTTTAAGTGCAACAACAATACCTTTAAATTTATTAGATTTATTTTTATTCACTCGATATTATCAAAGTTACTTTTTTAGAATCTTTAGTAAAAATTTTTACTTTATAACCCTTCTCTTTCAAACCATCAATAACATTAGTTTCTGCTTCACCAATATCTATATCTACTTTTAAAATATCTTTTGATGATAAATTTTCCAAAGCCAAGCAGCATTTGACAAAATTGACTGGGCAAGAAAGACCACATAAATCTAAATAATGATCAATAAAGATATTTTTCTCCACCACTACTTACCAAATAACTTACTAAATAAGCCACTTTTATGATAATGATGTTGAGGTCCACGTGCAGAGTAATGTCCAGCTAACTTTTCTAATAAATTTCTTTCGGAATCTGATAATTTTGTAGGTAATTTAATCTTGACTGAGACTTGATGATTACCTCTCGCAACAGGATTGCCTAGTTTCGGGACTCCTTTATTTTCTAAATTCAAAATAGAGTTAGGTTGAGTTCCTGCTGGAATTTGTAACTTAGTAGGGCCATCTACAGTATCTATTTCAATAGTATCTCCTAATATTGCCTGAAGGTAACTAATATTAACCTCAGATAAAATAGTCAATCCATCTCTCTTAAGATTTGGATGATTTTTAACTTTTAAGAAGACATATAGATCGCCAGAGGGACCTCCCTTTAATCCAGCATTACCCTCTCCTGAAACTCTTAATCGTGTTCCACTATCAACTCCAGCAGGAATATTAATTTTTAGTTTTTTTCTAACTTGTTTAACCCCTTTTCCTCCACAAGTATTACAAGGATCTTTAATCACTTGTCCAGTACCACCACAAGTTGGACATTCAGCGACTTGTGTGAAACTTCCAAAAGGTGTACGAGTAGCTCTTCTTACTTGACCTGCACCACTACATGTAGGACAAGTAACAGGACCAGTGCCTTTCTTAGCCCCAGTACCTCCGCAAACATCACAAGTTTCTAAATGAGGAACCGTGATCTCTTTTTCCTGTCCAAAAATAGCTTTATCAAAATCAATCGTTAGGTCGTAACGCAAATCGTCTCCCTGTTGAGGTCCACGTCTTTGAGGGCGAGAACCTCCAGGTGAACTAGCACCACCAAAGCCATTAAAAAAGGTCTCAAACAAATCTGCAAAGCCGCCCATATCTCCCATATCCGGCATACCAGCAGCCCCACCTATTCCAGCTTCTCCAAATTGGTCGTAACGAGCTCGCTTCTGAGAATCACTTAAAACTTCATATGCTTTACCTATTTCTTTGAACTTATCCTCTGCACCTGCTTCCTTATTCACGTCAGGATGATATTTCCGAGCTTGCTGTCTATAAGCTCTTTTTAAAGTGTCAGCATCAGCATCTCTGTTGACACCCAATAGATCGTAAAAATCAGCCATTAGTTCATTTAAACAAATTCAATTCCGTTTCGATCATCATGTAGTTAATTCTCATCTTTAATTAAGTCATCTGAAGATTGACCTTGTTCTTGATTAGCCGCACTCTGATCAAGAATCTCTTCATTAGCTGCTTTCGGTCCTGGTCCCATGGAAACTTTAACCAAAGCATGTCTTAAAACACGACCATTCAAGTGATAGCCCCTTTGTAATTCTTCAATCACAATATCCTCAGCCTTTTCATCACTAGGCTCTCTCATAACAGCTTCATGCAAAGAAGGATCAAAAGCCTGATCAACAACACGCATTGGAGCAACTCCCAATGTCTTGAGAACTTCAACTAGTTGCTTGTAAAGTCCTTGGTAACTTCGATGTAATGCTTGAGCTTCTTCTCCCTCAGGGTTTAATTGTTGTCTTGCTCTTTCAAAATTATCGACAACAGGAAGTATTTCACTAAGAGTAGTGCATGTAAGTTGAATTTTTAGATCATCTTGGTCACGAGTTTGACGCTTTCGAAAGTTGTCAAAGTCAGCAGCTATTCTCATATATTGGCTATTTAAAGTTTCATGCTCTTTTTCTAATTGCTGTAATCTTGCTTCAGTATCTGGACCTTTAATATTTGAATCAGAACTAGTTGAAGATTGTTCGTTTGCTGTATCTATTGAATCATTCTTCAATTGAGGGGTTGCTTCGGAATTATCAGAAGGCTCAACTTGATTAAGTGATTCATTACTTCTATGAGAACTTACAGGATTTTCATTAGGGTTATCTTTTGATAAACCATCTTGAGATAATTCGTGTTCGGAGGTGGAAACGTCTGAATTCATATAATTCGGTCAGCTATTAGTACATGTTGATAGCAAAGGGTTTTTTGTACAAGCTACGGAAGCCCACACCTATAAATTAGAAAAGAAAATCATTTACGAATCAACTTCAAACGCAAGAGCGACCCCATTATTGCAATACCTTTTACCAGTTGGCCTTGGACCATCATTAAAAACATGCCCTTGATGACCACCACAACGTCGACAATGATATTCGGTTCTAGGGACAATTAATTTGAAGTCTGTTTTTGTCTCTATTGCATCCGGTAAATGATCGAAAAAACTTGGCCAGCCTGTTCCACTGTCAAACTTTGTTTTTGAAGAAAATAAGGCAAGCCCGCATCCTGCACAACGAAAAACTCCTTTCCTTTTTTCATCATTTAAAGGACTTGAAAACGGTCTCTCTGTTCCTTCCTTACGTAAAACGTAAAAAGAGTCTTTGGGTAAACGATTTTCCCATTCTTTATCCGTTAAAGTTTTATAGTTTTCCATGGGTTTAGGGGCAGCAAAGGCGCTTTTTGGTTTGATAGTAAAACCAAAAAGCGTATTCAAGAGTCCAAACATAAAAAATCTACGCTTCAAAGAAATTTCTCAATTCGATAAATCTTAATAAAATTTCCTCCCTAAAAGTTGAAAAAAATTAATTCATAAAAAATGATTTCCAATTCTTTAAAAACAAATGACATAGCTAACTACAGATTAAGTATTGCTCCAATGATGGATTGCACAGATAGACATTTTCGTGTCCTTATGCGTCAAATCACAAAACAATCACTTCTCTACACAGAAATGATTGTGGCCCAAGCACTTCATTACAGCAAAAATAGGAATAAATTATTAGATTTTGATGAAATTGAACATCCGATTTCAATACAACTTGGAGGAGATAATCCATATCTTTTAGCTGAAGCGGCTCAAATGGCAGAGGATTGGGGCTATGACGAAATTAATTTGAATGTTGGATGCCCAAGTCCAAAAGTAAAATCTGGGAATTTTGGAGCTTGTCTAATGGGACAGCCCAAAATAGTGGCTAACTGTATTGAGAAAATGAGAAGATCATGCAATATCCCAATAACAGTGAAGCACAGGCTTGGAATTGATAATCTTGATACTGATGATTACCTTATAAAATTTGTTGATACTTGTTCATTTGCAGGAGCAGATAGATTTGTAGTTCACGCAAGAAAAGCTTGGCTAAATGGATTAAATCCAAAAGAAAACCGAACAATTCCACCTCTTCAATACGAAAGAGTTGAAAAATTAAAAAATAATAGACCTAAATTAATTATTGAACTTAACGGTGGAATTAATACAATAAATGACTGTATTAAAACTCTTAAAGTATTTGATGGGGCAATGGTTGGTAGAGCTGCATACTCACATCCCTTTATTTGGAGAGAAATAGATTCGGTTATTTTCGGAAAACAAGAAGAAAATCTATCCAGATCAAAAATAATAATAAAAATTATTCCTTTTGCTCAAAAACATTTAGAAAATGGAGGGCGTCTTTGGCAAATTTCTAAACACATTATCAATTTGATAGAAAATATACCCAATGCAAAAATATTAAGACAAGAGTTGAGTGAGAAATCTCAAACTCAAAAAGCGGACATTTCAATTTTAAAAAAAATTGCCCAACAACTTAAAGATGCTGGGCAATAACAAAAATCAGCAAAATCTTTAAGATTCTGCGCCACCATAATCAGCAGTAGTGTCGTCTCCCCCTTCAGGCGAAGCACCTCTTCTTCTTCTACTACGACCTTGGTCAAAGCCATTTGCATCTTGAGAAACATTCCCATGACTGCGATCTTCCCAGCCCTTAGCTCCAGAAGGTCTATCTTGAGCTGATTGATCACCTTGGCCGCCACCGCCATAGCCGCCACCTTGGCCGCCACCGCCGTAGCCACCACCGCCGTAGCCACCACCTTGGCCGCCACCGCCGTAGCCACCGCCGCCATAGCCGCCACCTTGGCCGCCACCGCCGTAGCCACCACCGCCGTAGCCACCACCTTGGCCGCCACCGCCGTAGCCACCGCCGCCATAGCCGCCACCTTGGCCGCCACCGCCGTAGCCGCCACCGCCATAGCCGCCACCTTGGCCGCCACCGCCGTAGCCACCACCGCCATAGCCGCCACCTTGGCCGCCACCGCCGTAGCCGCCACCGCCTCTTCTAGGTGCGCTGCCTCTAGGCTCTGCTTTGTTGATTCTTAACGGACGACCCATAAGCTCAGCTCCTTGTAGAGATTCAATTGCTGAAGCTTCAACTGCTTCATCAGCCATCTCAACAAAAGCAAAACCTCTTTTGCGTCCTGTATCTCGTTCTAAAGGTAAAGAACAATTTGCAACCTCCCCAAAGGGAGAAAACAATTCAATGACATCTTCCTGCTCAGCGCGGAAGGGTAAGTTGCCGACAAAAATACTCACTTGAAAATTGGACTGAAAATAAAATGTAACTAATAGGCTACGAATAGCCAAAATTAATAACTCTTAAATGAGTTATCATCCAACACTTTAATACCGAAAGCCCTAAAAAAGATTTAAAACAATTTTTTTACTTAAATAATTTCTCACGCCACAAAACAAGCTGTTCTTGGACTCTCTCAAATCCAGTGCCACCTTCACTCAAACGTGACTCAACCACACTTGCAGGCAAAAGCTTTTCATAAATATCTTTTTCAAAAAATTCATGAAATGTTTTCCATCTTTCCAAAGGAATATCTTTTAATAAAACACCCTCCTCCAAAGAAGTCTTAACGATTCGACCAACTAATTGATAAGCCTCTCGGAATGGTATTTTCTTGGCCACTAAATAATCGGCAACATCAGTAGCATTGGAAAAATCAGATGAAACAGCATGATTGAGTCTTTCTTTTCTAAAAACCAACCCTTCCTCAAACAAGATTGATATGGCAACCAACGAATCCTTCACTGTTTTCACACTGTCAAATATTGCTTCTTTATCTTCTTGAAAATCTTTGTTATATGCCAAAGGTAATCCTTTGATCATAGTTAACATAGCTTGTAAATGTCCAAAAACTCTCCCTGACTTGCCTCGAACTAATTCTGGAACATCAGGATTCTTTTTTTGAGGCATAAGACTACTTCCAGTAGCACATCGATCAGTTAATTGAATAAATCCAAATTCTTCAGATGCCCATAAAATAACTTCTTCAGATAATCTACTTAAATGAGCCATAATTAACGCTGAGGCTCCTAAAAATTCTACGACAAAATCTCTATCACTAACTGCATCTAAACTATTAGAATACATATCTTGAAAGTGCAATTCTGAAGAAGTAATCTTTCTATTTATAGGAATAGAAGTCCCAGCCAAAGCAGCTGCTCCTAGCGGGGATATATTCACTCTCTTTCTTACGTCTTTTAATCTATTTCTATCTCTTTCCGCCATCTCAACATATGCCAATAAATGATGAGATAGAGACAAAGGTTGTGCTCTTTGTAAATGCGTATAACCAGGAATAAGCGTATGAAGATTTTTCTCTGCTAATAAAAAAAGAGATTTTTGAAAACGCTCCAAATCAATATCAATTTCATCAATACGCTTTCTGATCCATAACCTAAGATCTGTTCCAACTTGATCATTACGACTACGACCAGTGTGTAATTTTTTTCCTACTGGACCTATTAACTCTATTAATTTTTTTTCTACAGCAAAATGCACATCTTCATCTGAAATAACAGGCTGAAATAACCCATCAGAGTAATCTTTCCTAATCTGTTGAAGACCATTTTCTAATTTAATTGCCTCTTCCTTGGTAATAATCCCTTGGATTCCGAGCATACGAGCGTGAGCAATTGATCCATCCAAATCTTCCTCTAATAAACAAATATCAAACTCAATTGAAGCATTAAATTTTTCTATAAAAGGATTAAGTCCTTGATCAAATCTATCGCTCCAAGTTTTGCTCAATGCATTTTCCAAATTCTAATACAAATAAAGCAAGAGTCTTATCAATTGTCAGGCGATTACGAAGTTAATTCAGGAACCGTTGATTCTTCATTGACTTTTAATACAACCATTGATGCATCATCTTCAAGATGATGATCACTCACACCAACAAAACCATCTAATCTTTCAAAAAGTTTATTTAATATTTGTTTAGCACCAAGGCCCTCCCTAGCAAATTTATCTAAAAAAGTTATTAAACGATTTTCATCAAAACGTTCGCCTGATATACCAGGTGCCTCAGTAACTCCATCGGTATAGTAAAGAAGAACATCACCAGGCTGAAGAAATATCTCCCCACATCCATATTCAGCGTCAGGTTGAAGACCTATCAATAAACCAGGAGCATCTAATCTATTAATTGATTTTGACTTAGCGCTCCAAAGCAAAGGAGGATTATGTGCTGCATTCGCAAAACGCAATTTTCTTGATTGCGCGTCAAAGTCAGAATAAAACAAAGTTACAAACCGATGTGATTGACTCAAATCTTCAAGAGCTAATTGATTCAAGTCATGCAAAATAGAATCAGGGGGTAATCCTGTTAAAACTTCAGCTCTAAGCATTCCTCGTAACATAGTCATCAACAATCCAGCAGGAACACCTTTACCCATCACATCACCAATCACAAAAGCCCAACGGCCACTTGCTTTTGATGTTTCATTCAAATCTGGGCGAGTAGGCATAAAATCGTAATAATCACCGCCTACTTGTAAAGCTGGCCTACAGCAAGCAGCTAATTCAACTCCTTCAATTACTGGACATTGATCAGGTAATAGTTGAGATTGGATTTCAGCGCCAATACTTATTTGTCTATCAACTTTTTCATGATTACGAATCACCTGAAATATGACATCATTTTCTATAGCTACTCCAGTTAGGTCAGCAACTATTTGAATATGTTTTCGATGAACATTACTTCCAAAAACAATCTCTTTTTTATCAAATACATATAATCGACCTCGCTGTCTCCCTCGAGAAACTATAGATGTAGCAATTACATTAGAAGAATCAAAATGTCTTTGAACCAAACTATCTAACATCGCAATATTCTTTTCCTGCAGACAAAAACCTGTTTTCTTACCTTCCTCTAAAAGAAATAATTGTCTAAAGAGTGCCTGATCTTCATCGATAGGGACAATTTGTAATTGTTCGCGCCAAAGACTTCCATCATCTTGAAACGGAATTAACAATGATCCTTTAACGCCAACTAATTGAGTGACAAGAAGTGGAATAAGTTCAAAAAAACGATTTAAATTAGTAAAGCTTCGCAAAGCAAAGCTTAATGAAAGCAATAAATCTTGATTAACAATCTGCTCTTGAGAAAGACTATTAACCAAATCTCTTAGAGACTTAGAAGCAGCACTTGATAAAGAGTGAAAAGGATGTTGAACTTGTTGTTCTGAAATTGGAGAATTTTGTTTCACAATTCTCCAGCAATAAAGAAGTTACAACCTAGCAACATTTATAAAAAATTTCTAAAGATCATCGATCAGTTAAAAGTGCCTCAATAAATTCAAAGCTATTAAATGGTCTTAAATCCCTAATTTTCTCACCAGCTCCGATAAATCTAACAGGAAGTTTTGCTTCAGACGCAACTGCCATCGCAACACCTCCTCTAGAAGATCCATCAAGTTTTGTAAGTATTACTCCTGTTAATTCTGCTGAATCAGCAAATGCTAGAGCCTGCCTTAATCCATTTTGGCCTTGACTAGAATCAAGCACTAGTAAAGATTCAACGTTTGCATTAGGGGCAAGTTTATCAATAATTTTTCTAATCTTTTTCAATTCCTCCATTAAATTATTTTTGGTTTGTAATCTTCCAGCAGTATCTACCAATAGTAAATCTATATTTTTTGATTTACTTGCACCAATAGCATCAAATACTATCGATGCTGGATCAGCATTTTTAGATTCATTTGCAATAACTTCAACCCCTGTTCTGTCTCCCCATACCTTTACTTGTTGAACCGCTGCAGCTCTAAAAGTATCTGCAGCGGCAATAATTGCCGAAAAACCACTTCTTTTGGCAACACTTGCCAATTTGCCTAAAGTCGTCGTTTTTCCGACACCATTAACACCTACTAACATCCAAATATTTAAGCAACCTTTTTTTGGGGAAAGTAAATCAACACCACTATCTTTTATTGGCTTTTCTAAGACATTAACTAATTGTTCTTTTAAAAAACGCAAACCCTCAGAAGCGTCAACAACTTCCTCGTTTAACTTTGTTCTTAGGGATTCTAAGATTTGATCTGTTGCAGAAACTCCCGCATCTGCTCTAAGTAAAAGAGTTTCTAAATCATCAAGAACTTCCGGAGTAAGTGGATCATCACCTAATTTATCTAATAAATCAGTAACAAAGCCTTTACGGGTTTTTTCTAATCCTTGTTTAAGCCTACTGAGCCAATCAATTTCATCTAATGAAAATTGATCAATTTTTTTACCTTGAGCAGCCAAAACTTCCGCTGACCATGTAAAAGTGTCATCAAAATCTCCTAATTGAAGCTCATCTTCTCCTTGTGAATCTTGACTAGCTTGCAGAGTATTTTCAACTGAAATATTTGATTGACTATCCGAAATTACATTAGCTTTAATATTCAATATCTCTTTTTCTTCAAATTCTTTTTGAAGTAACTGTTTTTCCTCTTTTTGCTTTTGCTTTAATTGCAAATAAGCTTGTTTTGCCCAGTCTAAAGAGTCATCATTAACAGATGAAACATTCTCACTTTTCTTTGTTTGAGAAGAATTCTTTTCATCTTGAGAAAAATCGTCTTTCATTTCAAATTTAGTATTAAAGCTGATTTTTGAAGTTTCCTTAAAACTCCATTAATCATTCTGCGCCCTTGTTCATCGCTATAACGATTCGCCAGATTTACAGCTTCATTACAAGTAACAGCAATAGGAGTATTAAAATCTATCAAATCAACCAAGGCCAATCTCAAAATATCTCTATCAATTCTAGGTAATCGATTTAAACGCCAACCTTCCATAACACTATCAAGATTCTTATCAATCTCATCTTGCTTTTCCATGACTAAATTAACACGCTTAAGAGCGAGCTCACGTAGTTCCTTTTGATCCACTAATGCTAGTAATCTTGGTAATTCAATACTTTCTGATAAGCAATTAAGTATGTTCTCTGAATCAATCAAACAAGTTTTTAAATGATTACGAGATTTTGTTAACAATCCAGCGTCCTCTTGCAATTCACTATCTAATAATTCCTGATTAGCAGTTTCTAACTTTGATGCACATAAATCTAATTGTTCTCGCCAATGTTGAGATAAAGATTCAATAGCTTTACTAAGTAAACTTTGAATATTCACTTTATTAAGATCTTTTTTTTTAATTTGTCCTAAAAGTAAGAGAGCTAATTCTCTAGAAATTGATTTTAATTGCATAACTATAATTAAAAATGCTTCACGAAGATGATGCTCTCAACTGAGAAAATAAACTAGAAAAAGAAGTATTTGTAGAATTACTCCTATCATCAGGATTTACAATTCCGGCTGAAATAATAGTTCTAAAAGCATCTTCAACAGATATATCTAAATCTTTAACAGAGTCTTCGGGCACCAAGGTGTACCAACCAGTTGTAGGGTTTGGTGCGGTAGGTATAAATACACTTAACAAAGGTTGGTTTGGTTCAGTTTGTAGAGATGGTCCGACAATACCAGTCACAAAACCAACGCTAAATAAACCTTCTCTGGGATATTCAACTAAAACAACTCTGCGAAATCTAGTTGAATTATCTCTCAAAAAAGTTTCTAGAAGTTGTTTAAGAGTTTTGTAAACAGATCCCGCAAGTGGTATTCGTGAAAGAGTTCCTTCCCCAAATTCAAGCAGCCATCTCCCTACAAAATTTCTGGCCATGAGACCTATCAACAAAATACCAAGTAATGGGACGGTTAAACCCAAAGCAAGATTGATAAGGTCTTGCAGTAAAGGATTAAGAGTAATGAATGGATTTAATTGTTTTGGTATTGAAGTTAATATTGCCAGAACAAAGCGGCTGACAATTGTAGACAACCAAATAGTGGTAGCTAATGGAATAACCACCAATAGACCAGCTATTAGGTCATTTTTAAGATCCTGCTGAAGCCTTGAGCCAAGAGTAAGATCTTCCTTCGGAGAGGACTGCACCAAATAAAGAGAGTCCGAAAAATATATATGTACACAATCTAACCAAATTTAGTGCATTAATTAAATAATTTAAGCTATTAATAGAAATAAAACATTAAAAGAAAGCATTGGAAGCCCCAAATAAAGTCTCAATTGACTCATGTACCTTTGAATTACAAGTAAAAATTACTCATAAAAACCAGCTGTGAACTTAAAAAAATCTATTGATCTAACAAAAAAAATTAAACAAAAAGCTTTTGAAGAAGGTTTTGATGCAGTTGGAATTGCAAAAGTTCCAGGATCTTTAAGAATCAAGCTTCGAACTGCTTCTTTAGAAAGATGGTTAGAAGCTGGCCATCAAGCAAAAATGGAATGGATGAGCAATTCAAAAAGAAAAAATATAGAGAACATGCTTCAAGGCGTAAAAAGTGTTCTTGCTGTGGGACTTAATTACTATGTAGATACTAAAAGAAAGCCTGGAGATCTATCGATTGCAAGATATGGATGGGGACAAGATTACCATAGGGTTATTGAAAAAAAATTAAAAAAAATTGCTAAATTTTTAGAAACAGAAAGACCGGATTCTAAGTGGAAAATATGTATTGATACAAGCGCATTTCTAGACAAAGTGTGGGCAGAAGAAGCTGGTATTGGCTGGATAGGAAAAAATAGCAATATAATAAATTCTAAAATTGGATCATGGATGTTTTTAGGTCACCTCTTATCTACTGAAGATTTGAATGCTGACGAGCCTTCGAAACCTATATGTGGTGAATGTGAAAAATGTATTGAAGCTTGCCCAACTAAAGCGATAGAAGAACCATTTATTGTAAATGCAAATAAATGTTTGGCATATCATACATTAGAAAATAGAGATCAGAAATTACCTAAAAATATTACTAATAAAATGGGTAATTGGATTGCAGGTTGCGATATTTGCCAAGAGGTATGTCCATGGAATCATAAAAACATACCAAACACAACTGAACCCGATCTTCAACCATCCGAATGGATATTAAATATAACTAAAAAAGAGGCATTATCATGGAGTGATTCAAAATGGAAAGAAAATTTAAATAAGTCGGCATTAAAAAGAATTAAGCCGTGGATGTGGCGTAGAAATATCAGTTCGATATCAAATAATCATTAAAATGAAAAAAAGGATTCCTAACATATACAAATTTATAATTTGTCTAAGTATTTTTGAATGTTTTCTTATAACTAAATCAATAAATGCTTTTTTTCCTAAAATAAACGAACCAAATCAAGAAGAATTAAAATCAACTTCCGTACAAATTGGAAAAACTGCTATACAACTAATTCAATTTGGACAAAATGATGAAGCTATTAAACTTTTAAGATTAGCAATTAAATTAAATCCTAAAGAAGTTGACCTATGGACTAGTCTAGCAGAAGCTCAAATCAGATCAGATAGGAATTATGAAGCATTATCATCTTTAAATCAAGCAATAAAATTAAGACCAAATGAACAAAAAATATATTTGAGCCAAGGCTCAATATATATGAGTCTAAATGATCCAAAAAAAGCTAAAATTTCTATAAAAAAAGGCTTATTAATTAATAAAAATAGTGAAAGAGGATATTTTCAGCTAGGCAACGCTGAAATAATGTTAAATAATTATAAATCAGCACTAAATGCATTTAAAAAATCTTCAGAAATTAATGCTAATTTTTGGCAATCAATTAATAATGAAGGTCTAGTTTTATATGAATTGAATAATTTTAAAGATGCTATATCAAAATTTAGATCTGCTCTTAAAATTAGTAATGATGCAGAACCAATGCTAGCTTTAGCAATAGTACTTTATACCTCAGAAAATAAATCTATTGAATCATTGAACTTAGCCAAAAATGCTTTAAAGTCTAATCCTCAATATGTTTCCAAAGACTATCAAGCACAACAATTATGGGGAAAAAAATTACAAAAATCAGCACAACTTTTATTTAAAAACAAAGAAATGAGAAAAGTAGTAAGAGAAGCTAAAAAAAAGAGTCAATGAATTAATGTTTAACAAAAAACTGGTTTTTAACAAATTAGTTAGTAGCCTAAATAAAGAAATTTAGGCCTCTTACAAAATCAAAGATGGCCAAGGAACGCCTGAAACCAATTTCGTTGCATCAAGAAATGCAACGTTCTTATCTCGAATACGCAATGAGCGTAATCGTTGGAAGAGCATTGCCTGATGCAAGAGATGGCTTGAAACCTGTGCAAAGAAGAATTCTCTTTGCAATGCACGAATTAGGACTTACACCAGATAGACCGTATAGAAAATGTGCCCGTGTTGTAGGAGATGTCCTTGGTAAATATCACCCTCATGGAGATCAAGCTGTTTACGATGCACTTGTAAGACAAGTTCAAATTTTTAGTTCAAGATATCCAATTCTTGATGGCCATGGAAACTTTGGATCAATTGACGATGATCCTCCTGCTGCAATGAGATATACAGAAACTCGATTAGCAGCCATATCTAATGATGCAATTTTAAGTGAAATAGACCAAGAAACTGTTAATTTCTCTCCAAATTTTGATGGATCACAGCAGGAACCAGATGTCTTACCAGCTCAACTACCTTTCCTTATTTTAAACGGAAGTGCCGGTATTGCAGTTGGAATGGCAACAAGCATTCCTCCACATAATTTAAACGAAGTAATAGAAGCATTAATAGCAATAATAAAAAAACCAACTTTAGACGAAGAAAAATTACTAGAACTAATACCTGGACCCGACTTTCCAACAGGAGGAGAGATTCTAATAAGTAATGGAATTAAAGAAACTTATACAAAAGGCAGAGGAAGTATCACTATGAGAGGTATAGCTCATATTGAAGAAATTAATCCAGGAAAAGGGAAACACAAAAGAAGTGGAATTATTATCACTGAACTACCCTATCAATTAAACAAAGCTAGTTGGATTGAAAAATTAGCAGACCTTGTAAATAATGGAAAAGTTTCAGGAATTGCCGATATTAGAGATGAAAGTGATCGAGATGGAATGCGAATTCTAGTCGAAGTTAAAAGAGATTCTGATCCCAAAAAAATTCTAGACTTCTTATACCAAAAAACCTCTTTGCAAAATAATTTTGGTGCGATATTACTTGCATTGGTTAATGGTCAACCAGTACAACTTACATTAAGAAAGTTATTAGATAATTTCTTAGAGTTTAGAGAAAATACTATTTTACTACGAAGCAACTATTTATTAAAAAATATTAAAAATAGACAAGAGATAGTTGAGGCTCTGATTCAAGCTATAAACAATCTTAGAGAAATAATTAACTTAATTGAAAAGTCTAAAGATACAGCAGAAGCAAAAAGTAATTTAATTATTAGATTAAAGATCAACGCAAAACAAGCAGATGGAATTTTAAGTATGCCATTAAAAAAAATTACAGGTCTCGAAAAAGATTCACTAAAAAATGAAATAAGTGATTTGAAAAATAAAAGAACTGAGCTCGAATCAATTATTAACGATAGAGAAAAATTAATGAAAGTAATGGTTAAAGAGCTAAAAGGACTGAAGAAGAAATTTGGTAGTGATAGAAAAACAAAATTAATAGAAGGTGGAGACGCTCTTATTGCTGAAAAAATGGCAAATCAGAGACCAAATAAAGAACTGCAAAGAATAAATGCTTTGAAACAATTATCAAACGATTCTGAGATTATTATTCAAACAAATAATGAAATAAAAATAATCCCTTCAATAACTATAAAAAAATTAAAATTAAAAGAATATAATCTCGATAGAAAAGATATTCTACCTACAAAATTAATATGGCCAATTAAAGATGAACCAAAGATATTAGCTGTTAGTCAAGAAGGAAAGATAGGGCTTCTTAAATGGGAATTCGCGGGCCAAAAACCTGGTCGTCTAGAAAAATTTTTACCAGCAGGTCTAGAAAATGATGAAATAATAAATCTTATTCCATTAACAGAAATAAAAGATATAAGTTTAGGCTTAATAAGTACTGATGGAAAATTTAAAAGAATTTCAATCAATGAAATTAGCGATATTTCTAATAGATCAACAACAATTTTAAAACTCAAAGAAAATATCAAGCTAAAGTCTTGCATTCTTTGTGAAGAAAATAGTTACTTATATATAGTCAGTGATATAGGCAGAATTATTAAAATTAAAGTAACAGAAGACAACTTTCCATTTATGGGTAAATTAGCTCAAGGAACCACTATAATGAGGTTGTTTCCCGGTGAAAATATAATTAATGCTTTGAGTATTCAAAAGAATCAAAATAAAGATTTAATTTTGATAACTAATAAAGGTTCTTTCGTAAAACATGCAACAAAAGAAATAAAAACATCAAAAAAAGGGGAGTTAGGAACAATGGGAATCAATTTGAAAGATAATACAGTAATTAATTGTTTTATAAATAATAAACACGTTTATATTAAAACAGATAAGGAAAGATATGAAAAATTAAAACCTGATTTAATTGAAAATAGTTCATATAAAAAAGTCAAAAAATTAGATATAGATTTAAACAACAATGAGTTTATAAAGTCAACTTTTTCGATAATAATTCCACAAAAAGATTAAGATAAAGACGTTTGTTCAACCCATCTTAAATATTCATCAGTGACTGTTCCCGTCACATATTTTCCAGTAAAACAAGATAAATCCAATGCCTTAATTTTTGAACCTTTAATAATAGCTTTAGTAAGATCATCAACTTCTTGGTAAATCATTTTGTCTATAAGTAAATCATCTTGTATTTCATTTATATTTCTATTATAGGCGATCAATTCCTTCCTACTTGGCATGTTAATTCCATAAACATGTGGGTATCTAATTGGTGGGGCAGCAGATGTAAAAGTAACTTTATTAGCCCCTGCACTTCGTGCCATTTGAACTATTTGCTGAGATGTTGTCCCTCGAACAACTGAATCATCAACTATTAACACATTTTTATTTTTAAATT
This sequence comes from Prochlorococcus marinus str. MIT 0912, assembly GCF_027359595.1. Classification (NCBI taxonomy): domain Bacteria; kingdom Bacillati; phylum Cyanobacteriota; class Cyanophyceae; order Synechococcales; family Prochlorococcaceae; genus Prochlorococcus; species Prochlorococcus marinus. Next base: position 1,333,827 of record NZ_CP114783.1, on the reverse strand, counting down.
CAGTACTCATTGCATTTAACTTCTGGCGCACTGAACGTTTTCTTAGAGATTGACCCGGCATTATAAATGTTCTACCAACATAACGATTCTTGAAAAAACCTTCCCTGTATTCAATCCCTAACTGTCTTGCTACTTGCATTGCAGCCGGTCTAGAAGAATCAGGTATTGGCATTACTACATCTACATCGCCAAGAGAAATTTGTTTTTTTATGGTTTCTGCTAATAAATCTCCCATTCTTAATCTTGACTCGTAAACAGAAATACCATTCATTATTGAATCAGGTCTAGCCAAATAGACGTATTCAAATGAACAGGGAAATAATTGAGGATTACTCGAGCATTGTTTAGAAAAAAACTCTCCATCTGAGGTGATAAAGATCGCCTCACCTGGTTCCACATCTCTAACAATTTCATAGTCATTATTTTCAATTACTAGTGATTCACTGGCAATGACCCACTCAGTTTTATTATTTTCTTTAATTCTTTTACCAATAACCAAAGGTCTAATTCCAAAAGGATCCCTGAAAGCTAAAAGACCATGCCCAGCTATCAAAGCGATTGAGGCATAAGATCCCTCTACTCTTGCGTGAAGAGTTTTAACAGCATTAAAAAGATCATCTGGATTAATATCTCGTCCTTTTATTGCACTATTTAATTCTGTTGCCAAAACATTTAATAATATTTCAGTATCACTTGAAGTATTCGTATGCCTTTTATCGACTTTAAAAAGTTCTTTTTCTAACTCTCTTGTATTAGTTAAATTTCCATTATGAACAAGAATAATACCGTAAGGAGCATTTACATAAAAAGGTTGTGCTTCCTCTTCTCTATGAGCGGCTCCTTTAGTTGCATATCGTACGTGTCCCAATCCTGTTTTACCAATCAAAGTTCTCATATCTCTAGTTCTATAAGCTTCTCTAACTTGACCTTTAGATTTATTGATATGAAAAACACTGCCATCCATTGTTGCTATACCCGTAGAATCTTGCCCTCTATGCTGTAATAACAACAAACTATCATAAATTTGTTGATTACATTGATCTGCTGAAACAACACCCACAATTCCACACATAATTATATTCCTTGGTTTAGTATGATAAAAATTTAATTTTAAAATTATAAATCATTAATGATATTATTTAGTTATTTTTTTATAGATGGTATTTTTATATCTATCTTTAATGTCTAAAATATTAACATCTATAATAAGGTTATTAGATTGATGAACTAATAATTTTTGCTTATTATTAACAGTACCTAAATGACATATTGAGAAAACATTAGATTCTTTTAAAGAACTATTTTTATAATATTTTTTGAGTGCCAAGCTTTGATCACTCGAACAACTAACTAAAACTCTTGCACCTCCTTCAGCAAAAAGAAGTCTCTCTAATCTTGATGAACTTGAAGGAAGTAGAATATTTGCTCCATATCCTGAAGAAATACAACACTCAGCTATCGCTACTGCTAAACCACCATCGCCTAAATCATGTGCTGAATTAATAATACCTTTTTTTATTATTTTTCTCAAAAAGGAATGAACTTGTTTTTCTAAAACTAAATCTATTTCTGGTGGTCTCCCAGTTTTCAAGCCATGAATGTACTCTAAAAAAGAAGAAGCAGCTATTGAAATTCTTTTATCCTGATTTTTATTAGTTTCTAAAGGTAATCCAATCATCCATATTTCATCTCCTACTTTACGCCAAGATTTTTTACAGATTTTATTAATATCTTCTATTAATCCGACCATACCAATGACTGGCGTAGGGTTTATTGGTATGACGGTATTATTTGGCAATTTTGTATCATTATATAATGATACATTTCCTCCTGTTACAGGAGTATTTAATACTTTACATGCATTAGTTATACCTTCACATGACATTGATAATTGCCAAAAACCTACAGGTTTATCAGGAGAAGAGAAATTTAAATTATTTGTAATCGCTATAGGTTCAGCTCCCACACAACTTAAGTTTCTAGCTGCTTCTGCAACAGCGGACATACTTCCTCTTTTAGGATCTAAATAAACCCATCTATCGTTGCAATCCACAACTGATGCGATTCCTCTTTCTTGATTTATTGTATTTATAAAGTCATTTTGAGAACGAATTCTAATAACAGCTGCATCAGCTTCGCCAGGCGCAACAACTGTATTAGATTGAACTTGATAATCATATTGTTTATATATCCAATTTTTTGAAGCGATTGAAGGCGTACTTAATAAATCTAGTAAAATATTATTCCAGCTAATAAATAAATTATTTTTTATATTAATAATTCCATCCTTACGACTTTTAGGTAATAAATCTTCTGTCCATTTCCAATGTTCTTGCAAATAATTAGGCGTTGAATTTATTAATAAATGTTCTTCAATAGGGGTATCATCTGCGAGTGCTGATGCAGGTAAATTTGCTACAACTTCTCCTTTATGTATCACTTTAACAACTTTTTTTTTCAAAACTTTTCCCACAACTTCAACGTATAATCCCCATTTCATAAATAATTCTCTTAATTCAATTTCTGAACCAGGTTTGACAACAAACAACATTCTTTCTTGTGATTCAGACAACAAGAACTCATATGCAGTCATTCCTTTTTCTCTAGCTGGAACATGATCAAGATTCAATTCAATTCCTACCTCTCCTTTTGAAGCCATTTCAGAACAACTACAAGTCAAACCAGCCGCTCCCATATCCTGTGCAGCAATTACATGTCCTGTTTTAAATGCCTCTAAACAAGCTTCTATTAATCCTTTTTCAAGAAAAGGATCACCCACCTGTACTGCAGGTCGATCATCTATTGATGTTTTAGAGAGTTCAGAACTGGCAAAACTTGCTCCACCCATACCATCTCTACCAGTTGTATTTCCTACATAAAGAACTGGGAAATCGATGCCACTAGCACCTGAACAAACTATCTCTTTTGTTTCCATTAAACCCAATGCCATTGCATTAACTAAAGGATTACCTGAATAACTATTATCGAATCCAACTTCCCCTCCAATTGTTGGAACCCCTACGCAATTTCCATAGTGAGAGATACCTGCAACAACACCTTCTAACAAACTAATGTTTTTTTTATCATCTAAAGAACCAAACCTTAAAGCGTTTAATAAGGCTATGGGCCTTGCTCCCATAGTAAAAATATCTCTCAAAATCCCACCTACGCCAGTTGCTGCACCTTGAAAAGGCTCTACAGCTGATGGGTGATTATGACTTTCAATTTTAAAAACTAATTTTTGACCTAAACCAATATCAACCACACCTGCATTTTCTCCTGGTCCCACAAGAATTCGGCTGCCTTTTGTAGGAAATTTTTTTAATAAAGGGCGAGAGTTTCGATAACAACAATGTTCAGACCACATTACGCCAAACATTCCTAATTCATTTCTATTAGGAGCCCTATTAAGTCTTCGACAAATTTCTACATAATCAGATTTTTTTAATCCTTCTTGCTGAAGAGAAGATAAAACATCGTATTCAACAACAAATTCTGATGAATTTATAATTTGATTAAAATCATTATTTTCAGAAGAAACTGTCATAAATTAAATCCAGGGATCAAGATCTTTTTCATTGATAGAACTAGTATTTCTCTTGCTTTTATTCATTCTATTAAATTCTTCGGAACTATCTATATCTAGACTATCTATCCAATCATCATGGGAATCATCATTATTCGAAATTTCATAAGAATAATCAACAGTATCATTCTCACTTTCACTTATTTGATGGTCAATCCATCCCTCAAGCCTATCAGAGGCGTTATAGGTTAAATCTTGAAATTGACTTTTCCATTTTCTACTCTTGCTAAGAAATTCTTCTTTTAAACTTGCTTTTTGTATTGGTAAATCTTCAAATGTATCAATATCACAAGAAATAGAACCAGGCTGTTTATCTATGATTTGAGAGATAGATAAACGCCATCTACTAGTTCCTGGAATTAATGGGTTAGTTCGACTAACTAAATAATATTGAATGATTCCTTGATTTTGTTCAAAAACAAAATCAGCTATTAAACCTAATTTTTGACCACTTCGATTAAAAACGTTTGCATTCATTAAAGTAGGCAAACGATCCAAAGTTTGTTGATCAGAAAGTGAACTAGGTCCTTTTACGTAAATTTCTTGTTGATTTATTCCTTTCAATTGATTTAGCCTCCAAACCTCTCTTTGAAGTCTCAAATTAGAAGGCCGACTTACCCATCCTAAGACTCTATGAACAGGTGGATGCATCCATGGACTAATAACTGGACCATGATCAATTCCATTCTCACAACGCACATTGTGTTTTAGTAAATCACTAAATAATAGTTTTGTAGGAAAAGCCAAAATTAATTTCGTATCTGTATTGGCATGACTAAATAAATGAAGTTAACATCACTATTAACAGGTGAAAAAACCGCAGGTGTCGTAGGAGAATTACAACTTAATTTTATAGTATTAGAATCTATAACTTTAAGTCCATCTAATAAATATCTAACATTGAATGCTATTTGAAATGATTCTCCTTTAAAGGAAATAGGTAATGACTCATGACCTGTTCCAATATCCTGTGCGTCAGTACTAATTTTAATTAAATTTGTAGTACCATCAGCCGTTACTTTAATAACATTATTATGTTGATCAGCTAAAACAGCAATTCTTTCTAATGATGCAATAAATTCCTTCCTATCAAACTCTAATTCATTTTCAAATGTATCAGGTAATAATTGAGAGTAATTTGGATAAGATCCTTCTAAAGCCCTAATAGTTATAATTTCGTCAACAGATATAAACACTACTTGTCCTTTATCAATAAAAAAATTAATTGGTTGACTGATATCACAAGTACTCAAAAACTTTTCAACTTCTCTTAAAGACTTAGAGGGTAATGTAATAGAGAATTTATCTATGTTATGGGAAGAATCATTATTATCTAAATTAGCTAAAATATTATTTAAATTTAAAACAGCTAATCTATGTCCATCTGTAGCTGCAGATTCAATCCCATAACCATCAAATGTAAGATTAACCCCTGTAAGTAATTGTTTAGAATCATCAGTACTACTTGCAAATAAAGTTGACTTAATTGCACTAGATAAAAATAATGGATTTAATTTAAGTGAAGTACCGCTCTCTACTAAAGGTAAATCGGGAAAATCATCTGCCAACATACCTCTTACTTGATAGGTTCCACTTTTACTAGTTAATTCAACTTGCTGACTAATATCATCAGAAGTCAAAATTAAAGGTGAATCATTAGATAATTTAGAAACAATTTCACCAAACAATTTAGCAGGTAAAGTTATAGCACCACTAGTTTCTATAGAAGCAGATATTGAGGTTTGTATTCCTAAACTTAAATCAAAACCAGTTAAACGGAGTTTTCCCGTTACCTCATCAGCAGCAAGTAAAACATTAGCTAAGACAGGGTGTGTCGGTCGATTAGACACCGCTCTACTAACCAACTGAAGAGCAGTATTTAATTCAGACTGAGAACAATTTAATTTCATCCCGTTATTTCAAATAAAAATCCATTGATATAAGAATTTCATAGCTATTTCCAAAAAGCAATACCGTTAAAAAAACAAAACTTTTTACTTCTATTCTAATTCTTTATTCTTGATATGAAATTTAATTAGAAGTAGTAGGCTCTGTGGTATTTGTGGTTAATTCAAAAAACATAGTACTCAACAGTTACCTTGGATTTTATGTGTGTGGAAAAGTTTTATTAATAGTGGACAAAAAAAACTTTATCCACCAATAATGGACGTTGTGGAAAAAAAAGAAGTATATTTTGAAGATTTTTCTACTTTTCCACAAAATAAAAGAAGATAAACAATGATAATTAACAGACACTTTCTTTACTGGGTGTTCTTATTGTTATTAAAAGCCCATTATTTTTGTAATGCTATTTATATCAGGATCTATACCCGTGTGAAAAATTGAATCATTATTTTGTATTGCACAATCAGGATCTTTCAAACCATTTCCTGTTAGGACACAAACAATAGTTGAGTTCTTAGGTACATCATTCTTAATTTTCAATAAACCAGCAACAGAAGCAGCACTAGCAGGCTCGCAAAAGATACCTTCTTCTCTTCCAAGAATTTTATAGGCTTCGATTATTTCTGAATCTGTCACGGAAGAAAACTTACCATTGCTTGACTCTCTTGCTGAAAGCGCTTTTTCTTTATTAACAGGATTACCAATTCTTATTGCAGTAGCAATTGTTTCTGGATTGCTGATGCTTTTACCTTCAACTAAAGGCGCAGAGCCACTTGCTTGAAAACCCATCATGCGAGGAAGTTGTTTAGATTTTTTAGCTTGAAAAAATTCTTGGAATCCCATCCAGTAAGCACTTATGTTTCCAGCATTCCCCATAGGAATGCATAACCAATCAGGAGCATTTCCAAGATTTTCTATAATTTCAAAAGCAGCTGTTTTTTGTCCCTGCAATCTATATGGATTAACGGAGTTAACTAATGTTATTGGATATTTATTAGATAATTCTCTAACAATATCTAATGCTTTATCAAAATTTCCTTTAATAGCTAATACTTCTGCTCCGTAAACTAAAGCTTGAGCTAGTTTACCTTGAGCTACATATCCGTCTGGAATAATAACAAAAGATCTCATTCCTCCTTTGCTAGCATATGCAGCAGCAGATGCAGAGGTATTACCGGTACTTGCGCAAATTACAGCTTCACAACCAGCTTCTTTAGCTTTGCTGATTGCCATTGTCATTCCTCTATCTTTAAATGAACCTGTTGGATTTAGACCATCATATTTCACATAAACTTTTACACCTTTTCCAATTCGATCAGCAATCGATTTCACTTGCATAAGAGGCGTTCCACCTTCTTTTAAAGTGATGATGGGTGTTTTATTTGAAACCGGTAGCCAGGGTTTGTAAGCTTCTATAAGACCATCCCAATTATTTTTGTTCGGTGTAGAAGAGAAAAGTTTGCTTAATTTTTTTGAAAATGGCACTGCTTAACTAATCAATTTTAAACAATCTAAGTCTTAGACCTTCCATCTTTCAGCTTTTTAAAAGGTGAATTTGAGTAGAATTCGATTAATTCTTTTAATGATTCTACTTTTTTCAGGGTTTTACTTAGTGCATTTAGATCTATAGCAACATTTTTATTTGGATATGCTTTAAAAAAATCAATTAGATTTATTTTTTCATTGTTTTTAAAAGAACTGAGTAAAATTCCAGACCTTATAGCTTTTATACTTAATTTTTTATCTAATATCTTATTAGGATAAATAATTTGTGAAAGTCTACCCAGAAAAACTTCTCCTATTTTACTATTCATTAATTTACTGCTTGTTTTTAATGGAACATCTATTTTCAGAGATAAAACTTTGAGTAGTTCTTTTTCTTTTTGATTTGTAATTTTTATTAGATTTTTTAACTTATTACTTGGTTTTTTTGAAAGTTTAAATTTATATAATTCTTCTATTTCTATAGTTCTACTAAATGTTCCTTTATAAAGAAAAATGTTTTCAGCTCCTTTTACACTTTGACCTAAAAAAAATATTAATAATATTACGTAATTATATTTTAAAATCATTTATTGTTCTACACCAGCTGCAACTTTAACTAATCTGACTAGTCCTTTTTCAGACGTTTTTTTCATTAGTCCAAGGCCCATTTGGTAAGTATCTTTAGTTACTAGAATTTTTGGTAATTTTTTAAAAAATATTTTTCTTTTAAAGCCAGGTTTGATTTTTGACTTATTAAACATTTTATTTATTGAATACAAATTAAAGATTTTTTTAGTATTCTGTTTTGAAGATTTTTCAATCGTCTTAGAGCGGATTTTAGATGGAAGTTTATTATTTAAATTTATAACTGTTTTCCATCCAATAGAGTCTATTTTTGAAGCTAAAATGTTTACTAATTCATTTCTCAGAACTTTACCTTTCTGTGAAAATAAAAAATCTATTGTTTGATCTAATATTTTTTCACTGTCTAACTGTTTTTCTTTCGTTGCGCTTGTTAAAAGGTCATCTAGTCTTTCTAATTTAAGGTTGTTTTCATCAAATAGCATTTCTTTCAAACTATTTCTGAGTTCTGGATTTTCATCTTCCATAAGTCTCCTTGCAAAATAAGGATATGCTGCTCCTAAAATCTTAAAATTCGGATCAACACTAAGAGCTATTCCTTCTAGAGTGATTAAAGATCTTATTATTAGTGCGTAATAAGGGGGTAATTTAAATGGAAATTTATACATTATGCCAGACATGTCATCTGTTACAGCTTTAAAATCCATTTTATTTACTCCTATTTCTAGTGCGTTAGTAAAAACACTTTCAAAAGCAGGAGCAATTGGTGTTAAATCAACTTCTTCAGAGAGAAAGCCTAATTGAACAAAATCATAGGAAAGTTTATCGAATCTTTTATTTACAAGGTGAACAACTGCTCTAATTAATCCAATTCTAGATTGTTGTGTAATATTACTCATCATCCCAAAATCTAAATAACATAATCGACCATCTTCCATTGCTAAAATGTTGCCTGGATGTGGATCAGCGTGAAAAAAACCATGTTCAATTAGTTGCTGTAAACTACAACTAACACCAATTTCTACCATTTCATTTGGATCAATTCCTAGTTTTTTCACTGCGCTTATATTTGTTAATTTTATACCATCTATCCATTCCATAGTAAGTACTCTTCTGCTTGTTGCTTCTCTATAAATTTTTGGTACTGCAATCTTCTGATTACCGCTATGAAGTTTTTTAAATTTTTCTGCATTTGTAGCTTCATTTATATAATCCATTTCTTCAAAAATTCTTTTACCTAGCTCATCTATCAATGCTACTAAATCACTTCTGATAATTCCAATATTATTTTTAAACCATATAGCCATATTTCTTACTATATATAAATCTAAAGTGATTTGTTCTCTTAGTCCTGGTCTTTGAATTTTAACAGCAACTTTTTCCCCACTTTGTAGTGTTGCTTTATGTACTTGACCTAAAGAGGCTGCTGAAATTGGTTCTTTATCTATTTCAAGAAAAATGTTTTCTACCTTATCTTCTAAATCTTGTTCAATACATGCCATTGCGAGTTTACTTTCAAAGCCTGGCAGTTGATCCTGAAGTTGTGCTAATTCCTCTAAAACTGTTGGCGGAACTATATCTGGTCTCGTGGAAAGAGCCTGTCCAGCTTTTATGAATGCTGGTCCTAAATCAACGAGTAGTTGTGTAAATTCTCTCGCCCTGAAAGTTTTTCTTTCGTTTTTGTCTAAAGATCCAACTAGCTTTTCCCATCCAACGCCAAGTAAAAATAATCCAATAGGTAAAAGCGTTTGCCAAAGTCTGCGGAGTAGACGAACTGGATTTTTTTTGTAGATTGATTCTATAGCCACCGGGTCATACTCAAGTAGACCTGAGGCTTCAATAAAATCGCTTAGTTCTTCGGCCATTTTAGTATGGCAATGTTCTACATCCCTTCTAGTTCATTTTACTCTTGGTTTGCGTCTTTTTGATTGCTTTGATTTATGCTCAACAGTCTTCGTTTTCAAAATATAGCTCTATTTGGTAACTTAGAGATTGAATTTGATAAGGGATTTACTGTTTTTACAGGTCAGACTGGTTCAGGTAAATCAATATTTATTGATACGTTAAACGCCTTATTGGCGAACAAAAAAACTCCTCTAGATAATCGATTAGTAGCAAAAGGATCATCATCATCATCTATAGAGGCTGTTTTTTCTGTATTTCAAAATACAAAAGATTGGTTGATTACTCATGAATTTGATGCTGATGAAGAATTAATTGTGACTAGAGAATGGCGTTTGAAAGAAGATAAATATAAATCTAGATTTAGAATTAATGGTGTATTAGTTAACAGAGATCAAATATCAGAATTGAGATCACTTTTATTTGATTTCACGCTACAAGGAGATACTTACATCTTAAATGATTCATTGCATCAATTAAGATTATTAGATTCTTTAGGCTTAAATAAAATTCAAGAATCTATTGCTAAAGTAAATCAAGATTGGAAAATATGGCATGATTCTAGTTTTAGACTAGAGCAAGCACGAGATCAAATTTTTGATTCAAAAAAAGAATTTGAGGAAATTCAGTATATATACGAAGATCTAGACAAATTACAATTAGAAGATCCAAACGAGCAAACCAAGTTAGAAATTGATCAGAATCGTTTATCAAATCTTGTAAGGTTAAAAGAAGGAGTTAAGTTTTTATTGATTCGTTTAAATGAAAGCTTAGATGAGTACCCATCAATTCTAGATCATACTAATTTTTGTATTAATGAATTAAAAAATATGTCTAAAATTGATTCTTCTTTAGAACCAATTTTTGAGAGTTTTTATCAACTAACCAATAATCTTAATGATGTAATTTATCAGATTAATGATTATGAAAAAACATTAGATATTGACACTTCTTTATTAAATGACTTGCAATCTAGATTATCTACTTTAAAATTTTATCAAAAAAAATATCAAAGAAATATAGAAGATCTTATTACCTATAAAAATGAATTAATGAATAGTTTATCTTTGCATGATGACTCTAATAATATTCACGAACTTGATTCCTTTGAAGCTAATAAAAGAATTATAAGAGACAAGTCTAACCAAGATTTGTCGATTCTAAGAAAAACTATTGCTTTGCAACTAGAGGATAAATTGATTATGAGTTTAAAAAACTTAGGTATTCCTAATGTTCGTTTTAAAGTTATTTTTGAGGAATGTGAACCAACAATTAATGGGATTGATAAAGTTACTTTTATGTTCTCAGCAAATCCAGGTATTCCTTTAGCGCCTCTTTCCGAAACTGCCTCCGGAGGAGAGAAATCAAGGGTTCTTCTTGCAATAAAGGCAATTTTTTCTTCATTTGATGAATCTAAACTTTTGATTTTTGATGAAATTGACTCAGGTGTTAGTGGATCTGTTAGCAGCTATATAGCTAATTTGCTCTGTGACTTGTCAAATCACCGGCAAGTATTTTGCGTCACTCATCAACCTTTAATTGCAGCATTTGCTGATAATCATTTTTCTTTAAAAAAGCGCGTTATTGCTGGTTATACAAAGTCTAGTGTTATTCATTTAAAGGAAATGGCTGATAGGCAAAGAGAATTGGCTTTATTGGCTGGAGGTGAAATCGTAGAAGCCAATGCTTATGCGGCGAGCCTGCTGGAACACAAAGCTGCATGATGAGCATATTTTTTTATACAATTAATTATTAATATTTTTCCCTAATGGGAGGTCCAAAACCTAATTCAAAAAATAAGACATTAAATATGACTCCTTCCAATGAAGAAGTCATAACTATTCGTGGTGCCAGGCAACATAATTTAAAAAACGTTGATTTATCTATTCCAAGAAATAAATTGGTTGTTTTTACAGGTGTTAGTGGAAGTGGTAAGAGTTCTTTAGCTTTTGATACTATTTTTGCTGAAGGACAAAGGCGATACGTTGAAAGTTTATCTGCTTATGCAAGACAATTTTTAGGTCAGGTTGATAAACCAGATGTTGATTCAATTGAAGGTTTATCTCCAGCAATTTCTATTGACCAAAAATCAACTAGTCATAATCCTCGCTCAACAGTTGGAACGGTTACGGAAATACAAGACTATTTTCGATTGCTTTTTGGAAGAGCTGGTGAACCTCATTGCCCTGAATGCTCTAGGCCAATTAAGCCTCAAACTATTGATGAGATGGTTGATCAAATAAAGACTCTTCCAGAAGGGACACGATACCAATTACTTGCACCAGTCGTTAGGGGTAAAAAAGGAACACACTCAAAACTTTTGTCTGGACTTGCTGCAGAGGGTTTTGTTCGAGTAAGAATTAATAAAGAAGTTAGAGAACTGGCTGACAACATTGAATTAGATAAAAATCAAATTCACTCTATTGAAGTAGTGGTTGATAGATTGATTGCGAGAGAGGGTATCGAAGAGCGATTAACTGATTCATTAAGTACTACCTTAAAAAGAGGAGATGGCCTAGCAATAGTTGAAGCAGTACCTAAAAAGAATGAAGAACTACCCAAAGGTATTGATAGAGAAAGATTATTTTCTGAGAATTTTGCATGCCCAGTTCATGGGGCGGTGATTGAAGAATTATCTCCAAGATTGTTTTCATTTAATAGTCCATATGGAGCATGTCCCGACTGTCATGGTCTCGGTCACCTGAAAAAATTCACTTGTGAGAGAGTTGTACCTGATCCATCACTACCGGTTTACGCTGCTGTTGCACCATGGAGTGATAAAGATAATTCATATTATTTTTCATTATTATTTTCAGTTGGTGAGGCATTTGGTTTTGAGATAAAAACTCCTTGGAAAGATTTAAAAGAAGAGCAAAAGAATATTTTGCTAAATGGCAGTAAAGAACCGATTTTAATAAAGGTAGATAGCAGATATAAACAAGACTCTGGATTTAAAAGACCTTTTGAAGGTATCTTGCCTATTTTAGAAAGGCAGTTACAGGATGCAAATGGTGAAGCTGTTCGTCAAAAGTTAGAAAAATATCTTGAATTAGTCCCCTGTGCAAGCTGTCATGGTAAAAGATTACGTCCTGAAGCTCTTGCTGTAAAACTAGGACCTTTTTCAATAACTGATCTCACTTCATCAAGTGTTTCTACCACACTAGCGAATGTTGAGGAATTAATGTGTATTGAAACAACCAAAGACTCAAATCAATTACTTTCTAATAAACAAAGAAAGATTGGAGAATTAGTTTTAAAAGAAATTCGATTACGTCTTCGATTTCTGTTGGATGTTGGACTTGATTATTTAACTCTAGATAGGCCAGCTATGACCTTGTCTGGGGGGGAAGCTCAAAGAATACGACTTGCTACACAAATAGGTGCAGGTTTAACAGGGGTTCTTTATGTTCTAGATGAACCTAGTATTGGACTACATCAAAGAGATAATGATAGGTTGTTATCTACCTTAAAAAAATTACGTGATCTAGGTAATACTTTGGTTGTTGTTGAACATGATGAAGACACGATAAGAGCAGCTGATCATTTAGTAGATATAGGTCCAGGTGCTGGTGTGCATGGAGGAGAAATTATCGCTGAAGGATCTTTAGATAGTTTGTTGGCTGCAAAAAAATCATTGACTGGTGCTTATCTTAGCGGGCGCTCGTCTATTCCTACACCTGCTAGCAGAAGAGATTCAGTACAAAGAAAATTACGATTAATTGATTGCGAAAAAAATAATCTAAAAAATGTTTCAGTTGACTTTCCATTAGGTAGATTAGTTGCCGTTACGGGAGTCAGTGGAAGTGGTAAAAGCACTCTAATAAATGAGTTGCTTCATCCTGCTTTGAACCACTCTCTAGGGTTGAAAGTTCCCTTTCCAAAAGGATTAAAAGAATTAAAAGGTATTAAATCTATCGATAAAGTTATTGTTATTGATCAATCTCCAATTGGTAGAACTCCACGATCTAATACGGCTACTTATACTGGTGCATTTGATCCTATACGACAACTTTTTGCAACTTCTGTCGAGGCAAAAGCTAGAGGATATCAAGCTGGACAATTCAGTTTTAATGTCAAAGGTGGAAGATGTGAAGCTTGCCGTGGTCAGGGTGTAAATGTAATTGAGATGAATTTTCTTCCTGATGTCTATGTCCAATGTGATGTGTGTAAAGGAGCACGATTTAATCGAGAGACATTGCAAGTTAAATATAAAAATTATTCTATATCTGATGTATTAGAAATGACAGTTGAACAAGCAGTTGATGTTTTTTCTGCTATACCTCAAGCTGCAGATCGATTAAGGACACTTTTAGATGTTGGACTTGGATACATTAAGCTTGGTCAACCTGCTCCAACATTATCTGGAGGAGAAGCTCAAAGAGTAAAACTTGCTACTGAATTATCAAGAAGAGCTACTGGTAAAACTCTTTACTTAATTGATGAACCAACAACTGGTTTAAGTTTTTATGACGTTCATAAACTAATGGACGTGATACAGAGATTGGTGGATAAAGGAAACTCAATTATTGTTATTGAGCACAATTTGGATGTTATTAGATGTTCAGATTGGATTATTGATATGGGTCCGGAAGGTGGTAATCGAGGAGGAGAGATTGTTGCGATGGGAACTCCTGAAGAGGTGGCAGCAGATTCAAATAGTCATACAGGTAACTATTTAAAAAAAGTTTTGGAACTACATCCTCCCATAACGGTTTGAACATCTTTGCCGATTTTGTATATATTTCGTAATCTTGAACAATAAAGGATCTTCTTTTTATTTATAAATCCTAAAAAATCTAGTGATGTCAACAATTTTAAAAATTTAAATTTTATTGAAAAAAACATTATTTTTTCTTAAGGTTTAATGAACTATAAATCGATTAGTAATCCCATTACTAATAAATTTTTTGCTTGGGATTAAGACTTTTACATTTAAATTTGCATGGTTTAATCCGTTCGCATGATCTCGAATTGGGTAGAGATGCAGATACTGGAGGGCAAACTTTATATGTTTTAGAATTAGTAAAAGGACTAGCAGCTAGACCAGAAGTTGAAAAAGTTGAATTAATCACCAGATTAATTATTGATAGGAGAGTATCTTCTGATTACTCAAATCCTGTCGAACAAGTATCAAGTTGTGCGGAAATTATTCGATTACCTTTTGGTCCTAAACGTTATATCAGGAAAGAATTATTATGGCCTTATTTAGATGATTTAGCGGATCAAATAGTTCAAAGATTACAGAAAGAAAATAACCTGCCTGATTGGATTCATGCTCATTATGCGGATGCTGGTTATGTTGGTGCATTGGTTAGTAGAAGATTAGGTTTACCATTAGTTTTTACTGGCCATTCGTTAGGTCGGGAAAAACTTAGAAGATTATTGGCTGCTGGAATAGATCATGATCAAATAGAGCAAACTTATTCAATTAGCAAAAGAATTGATGCAGAAGAATTAGCTTTAGCACATTCAAACTTACTCATTACAAGCACTAAGCAGGAATCTGATGAACAGTACTCTCGTTATGGAAGATTTAGTAAAAAAAATATAGAAATAATTCCACCTGGTGTTGATCTAAATCGTTTTCATGCAACAAATTCTAATTTAAAGGATGAAGAAAAAGAATTAAATATACTGTTCAAACCTTTTTTGCGAGATTTAAATCTTCCTCCTCTCTTAGCTATATCCCGAGCAGTAAGGAGAAAAAATATTCCTGCGTTGATTGAAACCTATGGACGTTCTACAATTTTGCAGCAAAGACATAATCTAATTTTAATTTTAGGCTGTCGAGAAGATTCACGCCAGCTTGATAAACAGCAAAGAGAAGTATTTCAGCAAGTTTTTGAATTGGTTGATAAATATAATTTATATGGAAAAGTTGCTTATCCAAAACAACATAAAAGAGAGCAAATCCCATCTATTTATCGTTGGGCTGCAAATAGAAATGGATTATTTGTTAATCCTGCTTTAACTGAACCATTTGGTTTGACATTATTGGAAGCTGCTGCGTGCGGTCTACCGATGGTGACTACTGATGATGGTGGTCCAAGGGATATTCTTTCTCGTTGTGAGAATGGTTTACTTGTAGATGTATCTGATTTAGAAGCGATTAGAGATGGTTTAGAGACTGCTGGTTCAAACTCTTCAGTATGGAAAACTTGGAGTAACAATGGAGTTGAAGGAGTAAGCAGGCATTTTAGTTGGGATGCTCATGTTTGTAATTACATTGCATTGATGCAGAAGCGTCTTAAATTTCTTGCACCTCGACATTGGTCATTTGGGAATCCTAGTGAAACTAGTCCTATTGGTAAAAAACTAATTTTGCTTGATTTAGATAACTACCTTGAGCAATCAGAAGGTTTATCAATATTGAAAAATCAGCTAAAAGAGCATTCATTGAATGATCTTGTTGAATTGGGAATTTTAACTGGAAGATCAATTAAAGCTGCTCGTTATCGATATGCAGAAACAAAACTACCCAAACCTGCAGTTTGGATATGCCAAGCTGGTACTGAAATTTATTATGGTGATGAAAATAAATCAGATATTTTTTGGCAGGATTCAATAACTGTTGATTGGAATCGTAAAGGTGTAGAAAAGATTTTGTTTGATTTAAAAGATTACTTAGAGCTTCAATCAACTGAAAATCAAGGTCCTTATAAGGTTAGTTATTTATTAAAAGAACCTAGTGATGCAATTTTACCGTTAGTACGAAAAAGACTTAGGCAATCTGGACTTGCTGCTTCTCCTCATCTGAAATGTCATTGGTATTTAGATATTGTGCCTTTGCGAGCATCACGTGCAGAAGCCATAAGATTTTTAACTTTACGTTGGGGATTGTCTTTAGAAAAAGTTCTTGTTGTAGCAAGTCAGCAAGGTGATGCTGAGTTGATAAGTGGATTGACTACTAGTGTTATTCCCTATGAGCATGATTCATCATTAGATGGATTTAGATCGCAACAAAGAGTTTTCTTTTCTGATGCTCAAGATGGAGTTCTAGATGGTTTAAGACATTTTAAATTTTTTTAGAGTCATTAATTTTGAATATTTCATGCTTTTTAAGTATTGATTTTTTTAAAAGTTAATTGAACAATTTTATTGTTTTTCTTCTTCAAGTATTAATGTAAGTTGTTGATATGGCGGCTCTTCACTAACAAAACCCCAATCATTAAAAATTTTTGAATCCATATGAGTAATTATTTGCTTATTATTTCTTTTTTCTACTTTAAAACCATCTGATGCCATTTTTCTCATAAGACTTGCTGATTCTTCGAATCGAGCTGCCATAGAATCTAGAGTTTCACAGTCGTTAGTTAGTCCTTCTTCTTTCCAAGTAAAATAGGTCATCTGTGGAAGTTAAAGAGTTAGGTATTAATGAAAAAAATTAAATTTATTATCACTAACAATAATGTAACCAACCAAAAGCTACCTACAATTACAATCTCATTGTTACCTTTAAGTTCAAAATGGTGATGTAAAGGTGTCATTAAAAATAATTTATGACCTTTTCCTTTTAACAGCTTGGAGATTTTAAAAATACTGACTTGAATTATTACTGAGATAGACTCTGCTGCTAGTATTCCTCCCATAATTAAAAGAGACCAAAGATTATCAGATAATAAAGCTATACCTCCTAGAGCTGCTCCTATAGCTAAAGACCCTGAATCACCCATAAATATTTTTGCAGGATAGTTGTTGAGAAAAAGAAATCCCATGCAAGCTCCAGCCATTACTATGCAAAGAGGAGCTAGCGTCAAATTATTATTTGGATTTTCTATTAAAATAGTAATAGCAAGTCCTGTTAAAATTAATACGCTACAGCCACTCAATAAACCATCTAAACCATCCGTTAAATTGGTTGAATTACTTTCAGCTAATAATACAAATATTCCTAAAGGGTAAATTATATTTCCTATATAAAAAATTTCATTAGCTATTTGAATACTGTTAGGCAATAAATTATTTGATGCACAAATAATTATAAAAATAAGGCTAATAAAAGTTTGTAAATTTATTTTTTGGTTAAATTTTAGGCCAGTATTTAATTGTTTTTTTAAACTAAGAAAATCATCTATAAATCCAATTAGAAGAAAAGATATAATAACAAAGCTTAAAGTCAAAATAACTTTGTAATCTTCTTTATTGAAATATATAAGGTTGCTTATTATTACTCCAATAGGAACAAAGAATATTCCACCCATTGTTGGAGTACCTTTCTTAAGAAAATGATTTTTTGGCCCCTCTTCTCTAATAATTTGCTTGATTTTAATTTTTTTTAATTTGGGTATAGCTAGAAGAGTAATTATTGATGATACAAGAGTTGTAATTACAAAAGGAATAGTTAAATTACTATTTTTGTAGTAATAATCAAAAGAGATAAGAGTACTCAATATTAATCCAAATAAAATAAATATTTGAATATTAATACTATTAAAAAATGATATTAATTTTTTACTTAGAAACTCTTTAGATCTTTCCAAAACTAAGCTATTGAATTAGTCTTCCCATTCTTCATCTGTTGGTTCTTCTTCAGCTTTATAGTCTTCTTTTTCTCCCATTAAAGCTGAAAGCTCTTCTTCTTCCACTGTACTTATTTCTTGATCATTTGAATCTTCATCAGAAACTAATCTTCCACTCGTTTCTAACCAAGATAATAAGTCGGGTTCTTCTCTAAGTGGCAAAACAGGAGCAGGTTCTTGTCTGCCATAGCGTGTTAATGCTGGGTTAATTCCGTCTAAACCAGATAAATTGATTTTTTCTAGATCGCTCATATCAAGATTTTGATCGATGAATTAACATAATGCATTATGGATTAATTTTCTAATATTTATGCTGACTTCAAAGCTCATTTTGATGACTTTTACTTGGTTATTTGCTCTCTTAGTAAGTATTTCTCTTCGCGCATTAGGTATTTTTCATCCTTACCCCTTTCAGATAAACCATTTTTTAGTATGGTGTTTGGTTTTTGGCCCTTCTCTTTTTCTTTTAATTTATTTTTTGATTAAGAGATCTTTTTTCTTGAAACCCTCAATTTAATTTTGATTTCCAAGTGACTTTTATGTTTTCGCATCTTTATTTTATTTTTACTACAAATAATGATCTTCAAGATTTATTGATTTTTGGCCATAACATTGAAGCTTGGTTGATTTACGTTCTTATTTTTTTTGGGTTAACTTCTTTGGCTTTTGTTTTGGTATGGATTATAGGATTCTTAGCTGAAAGCCAATCAGGACAATCTATTAAGCAGCCATGGGAATGATTTTGAATCATTCTTTAATTTTATAGACCTTGAAAATATTTGAATCAGCATTGATTATCCAAATCATAACTATTGCCCAATAGTTCTCTATATTTACTAAATAGAATTGATTTTCCTTAAAGGAGAGATGCATATGGGAAAGGCTAAAAAAGTTGTTTTGGCTTATTCAGGAGGAGTCGATACCAGCGTTTGTATTCCTTACTTGAAGAAGGAGTATGGAGTTGAGCAAGTAATTGCTTTTGCTGCAGATCTTGGTCAAGGCGATGAGCTTGATCAAATCAAAAAAAAGGCTATTTCAGCAGGAGCCTCACAATCTCTAATTGGCAATTTAGTAAAACCTTTTATTGAAGACTTTGCTTTTCCAGCAATTAGGTCTAATGCTTTATATCAAGGTAAATACCCTCTTTCAACGGCATTAGCTAGACCATTAATTGCAAAAAAACTTGTTGAAATTGCAAGGGAATTAAATGCTGATGGAGTTGCCCATGGGTGTACGGGTAAAGGCAATGATCAAGTTCGTTTTGATGTGACAATTGGGGCTTTAGCTCCTGATTTGCAATTGCTTACACCAGCACGGGAATGGGGTATGAGTCGTGCAGAAACGATTGCTTATGGAGAAAAATATGGAATAGTTCCTCCTGTTAGCAAAAAAAATCCTTATTCGATTGATTTGAATCTATTGGGGAGAAGCATTGAGGCGGGTCCTCTTGAAGATCCATTTGAAATGCCTTCAGATGAAGTTTTTGGCATTACTTCTTCTATTGCTGATTCACCCGAAGAGCCTGAGATTGTTGATATTTTGTTTGAAAAAGGTTATCCAGTTGCAATTGATGGAAATCAAATGGATCCAGTGACACTGATTAAACAGGCTAATAGCCTTGCAGGAAAGCATGGCTTTGGACGTTTGGATATTATTGAAGACAGAGTTGTAGGAATTAAAAGTCGAGAAATTTATGAAACACCTGGATTGCTTTTATTGATAAAAGCTCATCAAGAAATTGAAAGTTTAACTTTACCAGCAGATTTATTAGATACTAAATCTAGATTAGAAAGACAGTGGGCTGACTTGGTTTATAAAGGTTTTTGGTTTAGTCCTTTAAAAGAAGCTTTGGATGGATTTATTAATTATTCTCAAACGCAAGTTAATGGAACAGTAAGGATTAGGCTTTTCAAGGGTAATGCAGATGTTATTGGTCGAAATTCAAAAGAAAATAGTTTGTACATTTCAGATATGTCTACTTATGGAAGTGAGGATAAGTTCAACCACAAATCAGCTGAGGGATTTATTTATGTATGGGGTTTACCAAGTCGAATTTGGTCTTGGATAAACAAATAAAATATAAATTATTTATTTTGTTTGCTCTTGCGATTATTCCTTGGAGTCTTCTTTTTTCTCGTCTTTGGCAGTTGATTCGGTTTTGTCTTCAGAAGGTTTTATTTCATCTTTTTCAGTTTCAGATTTCTCTTGTTCATCATCTTTAGATGTGGATTTTGGACTAGGTAAAGGACCATCTTGTTTAACCGTGAGGTAACGAATAACATCTTCACTTAATCTCATAGCTCTCTCTAGGCTTGCAACTTGCTGCCCATTGCCTTTATGGCTTAATTGCACATATATTCCCTCTTTATGTTTTGCAATGGGATAAGCAAGTCTTCTTTTGCCTCTCATTTGACTATCTAATACCTCAGTTCCTGACTTTTCAAGAATTTCACTATATTTTTTTAAATGGCTATCAACTTCTTCTTCCGGTATGTCCGGACGAAGAATGTACATGGTTTCGTAATAAGGTTTTTCAGACATGAATGAGATTTCCGTTTAGGACTGAATGGCTCACTAAGAGCGACGGACTTTTAATCTTATACCTAAGTGGGAACTTTCACAATTGCATTTTTGTCGCTTCGCTTATCCCTGGCAAATCAGGTTCGTTTCCTTGTGTGCAAGACCAAACACAATAAACAATCACTGAAAAAAGACTTATTAATAAAGTACTAGAAATTGTTCTGACTATTAATGAGTTAGCAAAAGGACTAAAAATAATTTCTAAAATAAAACTAATTATAATTATTCCAATATTTATTATCAATGATTGAAGTGCGTTAAAACGTAAAAAATAAGATACTTTAGTATTTCTGACTAGTCCAAGAAAGATAGCTAAAAATAATAAGAAACTTCCAAAAGGTATTGATCTTTCAATTAAGATAATTGGAATAGCGGGTATTTGAATGATTTGAATAAAAGGATATTTTATATATAAATGATTCCCAAATGTAAGAGAATCAGTCCATGGGATCATATATAGGAGAACTCCCAATATTCTTGCTCCTAAAGAGGGCATAATTAATTTTTCTTTTAGATTAAAGCAATAAATGTTTTTCTGCAGATGATTTCATTATCTGGACAGGGATGTCATTGAAACCACTCCAAAGTTTTATTGAAAAAGCTCCTTGTTCGACAAGCATGTCTAGACCATCAATTGTAAAACAATTTTTTTGTTGCCCAAGTTTTAACCATTTTGTTGGTCTTGGAGTATAAATCAAATCGTATAAAATAGTTTTATTAGAGAGACAGTCCCATATTTCCTTACCAAGAGGAACATTTTCTTTTTTATTATTTTTGCTATTCATCCCTATTGGAGTGGCATTAATAATTAAATCGGCTTCTTGAATATATGGTGAAACATTTAATTCTTTATTATTGATACCCTCAATGGATATGTTTCTCTTAGATAATAAATTACTCATACTTTTTACAAAAATATCTAAAGAAATTTTGTTCCGACCAATTATTGTTACTTTTTTAATATTTAAACTATTTAATCCCATGACAACTGCTCTAGAGCTGCCTCCGCAACCTAAAACCACGACATTCTTATCCTTCAAATCATGTCTTTTCAATGGCGTTAAGAATCCTTCTACATCTGTATTTGCGCCTTTCCATTGATTATCTTTTTCGGGTATTAGTGTATTAACGGCTTGGATGATATTAGCAATTTCAGTTAATTTATTACAAGCTTTTAAAACTTCTTGCTTATGGGGAATAGTGATATTCAATCCCTTGCAATCTAAATACCTTAATGCTTTTGTGACTTTCTCTAGATTTTTACTTTCGCAAGCCATTGCGACATAACACCAGTCAAGTCCCATTTCTTCATATGCGGCATTGTGGATAATTGGGGAAAGTGAATGATTTACTGGTTGCCCAAGAAGTCCTACCAGATTAGTTTTTCCAGTGATAGTGACCATTTTTGATGTTGTTGATTCAAAATTGCTATGAGACTGTTCGGGAACCACGCCTCGCCTCATATAGGTTTAACTGACGAGGATGATACCTAAAGAAAGAAATTAAAGGAGTTACTCACCCATGGGGAAGGTTGTCGGAATCGATCTAGGAACTACAAATAGTTGTGTAGCTGTTATGGAAGGCGGTAAGCCTACAGTAATAGCAAACGCTGAAGGATTTAGAACAACCCCATCTGTTGTTGCTTATACAAAAAATCAAGATCAGTTGGTCGGACAAATTGCTAAGCGTCAAGCGGTGATGAATCCGGAAAATACTTTTTATTCTTCAAAGAGATTTGTTGGTCGTAGAGTTGATGAAGTCAATGATGAATCAAAGGAAGTTAGTTACGGAGTTGAAAAAGCTGGCTCTAACGTCAAATTGAAATGCCCAATACTAGATAAACAGTTTTCTCCTGAAGAAGTTAGTGCTCAAGTTTTAAGAAAACTTTCTGATGATGCAGGTAAATATTTAGGAGAAACAGTTACACAAGCAGTAATTACTGTTCCGGCCTATTTCAATGATTCACAAAGACAAGCTACAAAAGACGCTGGAAAGATTGCAGGGTTAGAAGTACTCAGGATTATCAATGAGCCCACTGCTGCAGCGTTAGCCTATGGATTGGATAAAAAAAGTAATGAGAGGATATTGGTTTTTGATTTGGGTGGAGGTACTTTTGATGTATCTGTATTAGAAGTAGGTGATGGCGTTTTTGAAGTTCTTTCTACGTCTGGTGATACTCATTTAGGTGGGGATGATTTTGACAGAGTTATTGTTGATCATTTGGCTTCTACATTTAAAGGTAATGAAGGTATTGATTTACGCCAAGATAAACAAGCACTGCAACGTTTAACTGAAGCTGCTGAAAAAGCCAAGATTGAATTATCTAATGCTACTCAAAGTGAAATAAATCTTCCATTTATTACAGCTACCCCCGAAGGACCTAAGCATCTTGATTTGACCCTAACAAGAGGAAAATTTGAGGAACTGGCTTCAAACCTTATTGATCGTTGTAGGGTCCCTGTAGAACAAGCTTTGAAAGATGCAAAATTATCTACAGGAGAAATAGATGAGATTGTTATGGTTGGTGGCTCTACCCGAATGCCAGCAGTTAAAGAGTTAGTTAAAAGAGTCACTACTAAGGATCCAAATCAAACAGTTAATCCAGATGAAGTAGTAGCTGTTGGGGCTGCTATTCAAGGTGGAGTTCTTGCTGGGGAAGTTAAAGATATTTTGCTACTTGATGTAACTCCTTTATCTCTTGGGGTTGAAACTTTGGGTGGTGTGATGACAAAAATGATTTCAAGAAACACTACTGTTCCGACTAAGAAAGCTGAAACTTATTCAACTGCAGTTGATGGCCAAACGAATGTAGAAATACACGTTTTACAAGGTGAACGTGAGATGGCTTCTGACAACAAAAGTCTTGGAACATTCCGTTTAGATGGAATTCCTCCTGCTCCTCGAGGTGTTCCTCAAATTGAAGTAACTTTTGATATCGATGCTAATGGAATTTTAAGCGTCAATGCAAAAGATAAAGGTAGTGGTAAAGAACAAAGTATCTCTATTACTGGAGCATCTACTTTATCGGATAACGAAGTTGATAAAATGGTTAAAGATGCAGAAATGAATGCTTCTGCTGATAAAGAAAAACGTGAAAAAATTGATATTAAAAATCAAGCCGAAACACTTGTTTATCAGGCTGAAAAACAAATTGGTGAGCTAGGAGATAAAGTTGATGAAGCGGCAAAAGCAAAAGTCGAAGAGAAACGTGTCAAGTTGAAAGAGGCCACTGATAAAGATGATTATGAAAGCATGAAGTCTTTAGTTGAGGAGCTACAACAAGAATTGTATTCATTAGGTGCATCTGTATATCAACAAGCAAATGCTGCTTCTCAAGCTACTGATGATTCCAATTCAGACAGTAAAGACGATGGAGATGAGGTTATTGATGCTGACTTTACCGAGACAAAATAAGCAGATATTATTAATAATATATTTATTGTCCATTTATCGTAAGTCCAACCCATTCAGCGCAAGCGGGAGCTAATAAAACACCATTTCTATAGTGACCTGTATTAATTAATAAGCCTGGTTCTAATTGTTTTAATAAAGGAGCTGGCTCGTTTATAGGTTTAGCTCTTATTCCGCTCCACTCATGGCAGACTCTTGCATTTGTCATCCATTTTGGAGCAGTATTTTTTAAATTTAACATTTCTTTTTTCTCCATGAAGCTTGCTTGAGCCCCTTTTTCAATTGTTGCTCCTATGATCATATGATTGGGATTATGGTGTATAAAGTTTATAGATTGATAATTTAATACACCGGGCCATTCTTTCCAATTTGGAATTCCTTTTTTTAATTCTAATTCAACAACTTGTCCTAAGATTGGCTCTAAGAGTATTTCATGGCCTAATGGTTTTAATAATTTTTTAGTATTTATTGCAGAACAAATGACGATATAATCTTGATCAATAGATTCATTATTATCTAAATCTATATTCCATTTTTTATTGTGTAAATTACCATTTTTACTTATTCTAATAACATTTTTGTCGATTTTATTTATCTTGATTTGGTCAAGACTTTTCATTAATGACTTCATTAATTTTATGGGATTTAATCGACCATCCTCATGAGATATTAATCCCCCGATTAATTTTGTCTCAAATATATAATTCCAAAAATCTAAAGTATTTTTATCTAACAGTTCAATTCCATATTTTTTTTCATTATTACTTAATGCAATCATAGATTCATATTCTTTTTCAGAACTTGCTAATTTAATTAATGGTTTTTCAAATATAAAAGCTGATTCAGAATCCTTTATTTGAGTAAGCCATTCTTTCCATAATTTCATGCTTTTATTTCTTAGGAGAAAAGCCCTTCCTTTTGATCTTTTGTAAATATTTCCCATAAGAACACCCAAACTCGCTTGTGATCCATTGTTTGGACTTAAGTTATTTATTTTTGAGTTTACATTTGGGTCGATTAAATTTACTTTGTAGCCTTTTTCACCTAGGTGAAAGGCAGTTGTAATTCCTGCTATACCACTTCCAATAATTGAGATTTCTGTTTGCTTTTTTTCTGATTTTTGGGGATTCATTTGCACAGATGCTATTAAAATTGCTTGTTAATTTCCAATGAGTGGTCTAAAAAAGAGAATAGTTTAAGGATATAGCTGTAGTGAACCTCAAAACAGTTATCTTGCAGTTCATTTGTCCTGATAAGCCAGGACTTGTAAGTGATTTGGCAAGTTGGATAGCAGGTAAAAATGGCAATATTAGGCACGCTGATCACCATACTGATGCAGATGCAAAATTGTTTTTAAGTCGTATTGAGTGGGATTTAGATGGATTTCTGCTTGATAAAAATGAAATTAAATCTGAGGTAATTTTACTGGAAAAGAGATTGAATGGAAAAGCCGTCTTGAGCTTTTCTGATGAATTTCCTAATGTTGCAATCTTTGTTAGCAAGCAGAGTCATTGTTTAGTTGATCTTTTATGGAGAGTTAAGGCAGGCGAATTATGTATGAATGTTCCTTTGGTTATCTCAAATCATTCAGATTTAGAGGAAATTTGTTCAAGTTTTTCTATTCCTTTTAAGCTCATAAAAGTAGATAAAAATAATAAAGCAGATTCAGAAAGTAAAATTTTAGATTTACTTAATGAGTACAAAATTGATCTAGGGGTTTTGGCTAAATATATGCAAATTTTAAGTAGTTCATTTTTAGAGAATTTTCCGCATTTAATTAATATCCATCATTCTTTTCTTCCTGCTTTTAAAGGTGCTCAACCATATCATCAAGCCTGGGAAAGAGGGGTGAAATTAATTGGTGCAACAGCTCATTATGTCACTAAGGATCTTGATGCGGGTCCCATAATTGAACAGACCATATCTAATGTGAGTCATCGTGATGAAGTATCTGATTTAATAAGAAAGGGTAGAGATTTGGAGCGAGTCGCTTTGGCAAGAGCTTTAAGATTGCATTTAAGACGACAAGTTATTGTTTATAGAGGTAGAACGGCTGTATTTATATGATTAATAATGCTAGTTTCCTAAATATAAAAAATAATTGTTCAAACAATGTTGGTTGGAGTTGTTTTCAGTTAGGGGTATTTTGCTTGCCGTCTAGCGCGTTAATTTCTTATTTATTTTTGCTTGTAGCTCTCATTGACGGAAGTCTTAAAAGAAGAGATCTCTATTGGAGGGAATATTGGAATTATCCGCTTTTGTTGGTAACTTTTTTAATGATAATTGGTTGCATTCGTTCTCATACCGGTTGGCTAGCTTGGCTTGGTCTTTTTAATTGGTTGCCGTTCTTCTGGTGTTTTTGGGGCTTGCAACCATACTTGTTAACTCCTGAGAGAAGAAAAAAATGTGCTTCTTGGCTTGTTTTAGGAAGTCTTCCTGTTTTAATAACAGGCTTTGGTCAGATATGGCTTGGTTGGGAGGGCCCTTGGAAGATTTTTGATGGTTTAATAATTTGGTTTATTTCTCCAGGAGGAGAGCCTATAGGAAGATTGTCTGGGTTGTTTGATTACGCAAATATCACTGCTGCATGGTTATCAGGCATATGGCCATTCTGTTTGGCATCCGTTGTGCATCCTTTTATTTTTGGAAGAAACAGAGCTATTTCTTGTGCTTTTTTAATTTCTTTTGTTACCGCAATGATTTTGACTGACTCTCGAAACGCATGGGGTGCAATTTTTCTAGGTTTACCATTAGTTTTTGGTTCGGCATCATGGAGTTGGTTAATACCTTTAATGCTTATTGGTTTTCTTCCGGTGATTATTGCGGTTTTACCAGTTTTTGATTTTGGAATTCAACAATTTGCAAGGAGTATTGTTCCTGAATCTATTTGGATGAGACTAACTGATATGCAATTTGCTGATACAAGACCTTTTGAAGCAACACGTATTGGCCAATGGAAAATAGGATTTAATTTAATTTTTGAAAAACCATGGTTTGGGTGGGGGGCAGCGGCTTTTTCAATTCTTTATCCTTTAAGGACAGGGTTATCTCATGGTCATTCTCATAATTTGCCTTTAGAATTAGCAATTAGCCATGGTTTAGTAGTTTCTTTGTTGATAAATCTATTTGTTTTTAGTTTATTATTAATTTCTTTTTTTTATAAAATTTTTAATAATTTGAATCTTCAAAAAAATATCATAGTTGATCGAGCTTGGTGGACCTCCACTTTAATTCTTATTTGTTTTCATGCGACAGATATTCCATTATTTGATAGCAGAATAAATATCTTAGGTTGGATATTATTGATAGGTCTTAGATGCATGATCTACAATTCCACAATCAATAATAATTCATTAAAAAAGTTTGAAAAAGCTTTATGTTAATTCTCTTTCTTCAATTGTAATTTGTCTTTCATAAATTGAATGTTCATTAAATATTCTGGCAGTTAAATAGCTGGCTATACATGTAATCAAAAGTGGTTTAAGTATTAAAAGATTTTTAGTTAAAGCGAAGGCTAAAAACATTGCTGTAAGTGGTGTCCTTGAGCATCCAGCTACAAATCCGCCCATTCCAGCAAAAATATATGTAGTTGGTACATGACCCGTAAATATTTCTACTCCTATACCGCTGGCTAACCCTATCGCTCCTCCTAGAGTTAGCATTGGATAAAATAAACCACCTGGAGCTCCAGATGCGGCTGCTAATCCAGAAGCAAAAAATAAAACTAAAAATATACTTATTGCGAGCGTAAAACTACTATTTTCATTAACAATAATCTTTTGCAATCCTTCGATATTGTGAAAATTTTCTGGAATTATTGAATACATTGAGCCAAGTAATAATCCTGATAAACTCATTCTTTGAACAGTTTTATTTTTAAACCATTTGTTTCCAAGGATTTGCATTTTTAAAACATATTGGCAATACATTTCTGCTAAGAATCCTAGTAAGATTCCTAAAAATATTAGGTATAAAAAATCTATCGGAAAGAATTCGATTACAGGTGTATATGCTCTTTCTAATTGGAAACCTAAATTATTAACAAATCCACCTGCTTTTTGATCAAGTCCAATCGCTTGCAAAATATCAGCGCAACTATCAGCCAAGAACGTTGTTACGACTACCAATAAAAGAACTACTGGTCTGGCTGAATTTAGAAGTTCTTCAATTGCATAGACAAATCCTCCAATAGGAGCACTAAAAATTGCTGCAATTCCCGCTCCTCCTCCTGCTGCAACTATGACTCTGCGAAATGAAATAGGGGCTTTTAGCCACTTTGCCATTTTCCATGCAACAGATCCTCCCATTTGAACTGCTGGGCCTTCTGGACCTAGTGGAAATCCACTCCCAATAGCAATTATTCCAGCAAATAGTTTTACTATTCCAACTCTTAAGCCCATAGGGACTGGCTTATGGCGAAGAAATGCGATGATGTGACTTACTCCTGCTCCTTTGGCTGCAGGGGCAAAATTTTGAATGAGCGATCCTGAAATTAAACCTCCTAATGCTCCTAATATTGGTAAAAGTATCCATCTAGGAATATAAGCAAGAAGATTTGATCGATAATCTTCTAATGCATGAATCCCAGTTTTAAATAATATTCCCGTTAATGCTGCTCCTAAAGCTGTAAGTATGAGAGCGAGAATTACATTTAGCCATTTCCTTTGAAGAAGTTTTTTTATGCTTTGACTTGATTTTTTTTTAACGGGATTTTGACTTTGACTTTTGATCATTTAACTCAATTCAGGTTTGTAAAATAGAGGCCTCTTCTTCTTTTGTTATTACACGGCCATCTTCAATAAAGTTTGGTATTTCATCAAAGTTTAAGTATCTGTATATTTCGTCAGTTAAAGGGGAAACTTTTTTAGAAGCAATAGCAAGATATTCATCAGTAGTTGGAATATGCCCTAATAAAGCGCAAACAGCTGCCAGTTCTGCACTTCCCAAAAACACCTGAGCTCCTTTCCCTAATCTATTGTTGAAATTTCTTGTACTGGTTGAGAAAACAGTTGAATTATCTTCTACACGAGCTTGATTGCCCATGCATAGAGAACAACCAGGCATTTCCATGCGGCTTCCTGATTTTTCAAAGATCTCGTAGTATCCTTCTTTTTTCAAGATTTCCTCGTCCATTCGTGTTGGCGGACATACCCATAACCGTGCTGCTATTTTCCCTTCTCCTTCGAGAATTTTTGCAGCGGCTCGATAATGACCAATATTAGTCATACACGAACCAATAAAAACTTCTTGAATTGGAGTGCCTGCGACTTCGGTTAAAAGTTTGACGTTATCAGGATCATTAGGACAAGCTAAAACAGGTTCTTTGAGTGTATTCAAGTCTATTTCGATAATTTCTGAGTATTGAGCATCTGAGTCGGCTGAAAGTAAATCTGGTTTTTTTAACCAATCTTCCATTTCTTGAATTCTTCTACTTATTGTTCTTGCGTCTTTATATCCCCTAGCAATCATATTTTTAAGTAAAACAATATTGCTTGTTAAATATTCACTGATTGTTGATTCAGAGAGTTGAATAGTACATCCAGCACAAGACCTTTCTGCACTGGCATCAGTTAATTCAAAGGCTTGCTCTAATTTTAGGTTTGGTAGGCCTTCAATTTCTAGTATTTTTCCATTAAATACATTAACTTTATTGGCTTTTGCAACTGTCAGAAGACCTTGTTGTATAGCCATCCAAGGAATGGCATTAACTACATCTCTTAAAGTGACACCAGTTTGTAAAGACCCTTTAAAACGTACAAGAACTGACTCCGGCATATCTAAAGGCATGGAACCAATAGCTGCAGCAAATGCCACAACTCCCGAACCTCCAGGAAATGAGATTCCCAATGGGAATCGTGTATGACTATCGCCACCTGTCCCGACTGTGTCCGGTAAAAGCATCCTATTTAGCCAACTATGAATAATTCCATCACCGGGTTTTAATGCTATTCCTCCTCTTTCAGCAAAGAAATCAGGGAGTTCTTTTTGAGTTTTGATATCAACGGGCTTTGGATATGCTGCCGTATGACAGAAACTCTGCATAACTAAATCGGCAGAAAATCCTAAACAAGCTAATTCTTTCATTTCATCTCTAGTCATCGGACCAGTAGTATCTTGACTACCAACTGTTGTCATTATTGGTTCACAACTTGAACCAGGGAGCACTCCTTCTAAACCGCAAGCTTTTCCAACCATTTTTTGAGCTTGTGTAAACCCATGCTTTGATGCAGGTGGCTGACCAGGACGAATAAAAAGAGTAGAGGGAGAAAGTTTTAATTTTGTTCTAACTTTGTCTGTCAAAGCTCTTCCAATCATTAAAGGAATTCGCCCACCTGCTCTTACTTCATCAGTAATAGTTTGTGGTTTTAAGTCAAATTTTGATAAAAGCTCTCCATTGTTTGTCTCACTTTCACTTCTTCTAACTTCTCCTTTGTAAGGGAAAATAGTAATTACATCTCCTGTTTTGAGATTGCTTACATCGCATTCAATTGGAAGTGCACCTGAATCTTCAGCAGTATTAAAGAAAATAGGCGCAATTTTGCCTCCTATTACAACCCCACTCCCTCTTTTATTTGGCACGAAAGGTATGTCTTGTCCTGTATGCCAAAGAACAGAGTTTATTGCTGACTTTCTAGAGCTTCCTGTTCCAACGACATCGCCAACATAAGCGATTGGATATCCTCTCTTTTTTAATTCTTCAATAGTGCTTAAACCATTTGGATCTCGAGTCTCTAGCATCGCTAGAGCATGTAAAGGAATATCTGGTCTTGTTGTGGCATGAGTTGCCGGAGAGAGGTCGTCTGTATTTGTTTCTCCTTCAACTTTAAATACTGTTAATGTTATTTCTTGGGCTAGGGGTTCTTTATTAGTGAACCATTCTCCATTAGACCAGCTTTTTATAACTTTTTCTGCATAAATATTATTTTTTGCTAATTCTAAAATGTCGTTCAAGGCATCATAAACTAAAAGAGTATTACTTAATGCTTCGCATGCTGCAGCGGCCAAATCTTTATTATTAGATTTTAGTATTTCAATTAATGCTGCTACATTATATCCGCCAATCATTGTACCTAAAAGCTCTGTTGCTTTTAAAGGACTTACTAAAGGACTTTTTGATTCTTCTTGAGCAATTGAGCTTAGCCAAGTTGCTTTGACATAAGAGGCCTGATCTACTCCAGGAGGAATTCGATTAACAAGAAGATCAAGTAAGAGGTTGTTATCGGATTCTTTATCTGGTTTTTCTAATAACTCTGTTAAATCTTTAGTTTGTTTTGCATCTAACGGAAGCGGAGGGATACCTAACGCTTCTCTTTCGGCAACATGTGATAAGTAATTTTTAAGCATTTTTAAATCTCAACAGAGAATGTATTTGAGTGAGGGCCTGTTGTTTGCATTTTTGACAATCGCATGTTTCTTGAACAAACATTCAGATAATGCAACTTATTACCCCCCTATGACTGATACTTCTCTAATCTTATATCTATGATCACGCTTTAAATGTCCACCTCATCATATTTTTCAATGGTGGATAGCACCTCTGACCTTCATGTGGTCGAGACTCGTCCACTAATGTCCCCTGCATTAATTCATAGAGATTTGCCTTTAGATAAGGCAGCCTCTGGAGTTGTCTCTATTACTCGAAACAAGATTAAATCAATTCTTCATGGTCAAGATCCAAGAATTTTGGTGATTGTTGGACCATGTTCGGTTCATGATGTTGATGCTGCTATTGAATATGCGAATCGATTAGCCCCATTGAGGGAGAAATATAGTCAAAAGCTAGAGATTGTCATGCGTGTTTATTTTGAAAAACCACGTACAACTGTTGGTTGGAAAGGACTTATTAACGACCCTCATCTTGATAATTCTTACGATATTAATACTGGCTTAAGGAAGGCAAGAGGTCTTTTGCTTGATTTAGCCAAAAAAGGAATGCCGGCAGCAACTGAATTACTTGATCCAGTTGTTCCTCAGTATATTGCTGATTTAATTAGTTGGACTGCTATTGGAGCAAGAACGACAGAGAGTCAGACTCATCGTGAAATGGCGTCTGGATTATCAATGCCAGTTGGTTATAAAAATGGTACTGATGGGACAGCGACGATAGCAATTAATGCAATGCAAGCAGCATCAAAACCTCATCATTTTTTAGGAATTAATAACGATGGTCACGCTTCGATAGTGAGTACCACAGGGAATCCAGATGGTCATCTTGTTTTACGAGGTGGTAAAAACGGAACTAATTATCATTCATCTGCAATTAATTTAATTGCAGATGAATTGGCACAATTTAAGATGCCTGGAAAAGTTATGGTTGATTGTAGTCATGGAAACTCTAATAAAGATTTTCGTAGACAATCAGAAGTTTTACGGGATGTTGCATCACAGTTAAAAGGTGGATCAAAAAATGTAATGGGTGTAATGATTGAAAGTCATCTTGTTGAGGGTAATCAGAAATTAAATTCAGATTTGTCAAAACTTACATATGGTCAAAGTGTTACGGATGCATGCATAAACTTTTCTACTACTGAAGTTTTACTAGAGGAGCTAGCTGAATCAGTTTAATAAATTGAGTTGGTTTTTTTATATCCCTACTAACCATATTCCTATACAAGTAACTCCAATAGGAACAGTTAAATTGTCAATTCCCCATGGACTTATTTGTTCTAAAAAAGTTGCTATTAGAGAGATGACTATAATTTCTAGAGGTTGTATACCTAAATCATTAGTTGAAGAGATTATTGAAGTCGTTAGAGCTACGACTGAACCCATTGTTAATGTACCAGCAATCGATTTCGTTTGACCAAGTATTGCCCATTTTGGAGAGTTAATAGACCTTCCGATTAAACCTGCTAATCCATCCCCAAAAGCCATTGATAGTACACCTATCGAAATGGATGATGCATAGCGAGGCCAGAAAAGTAAAAGTAAAAGTGTGATACTGCTACCATATGCAATTGTTCCAAAACTCTTCCTTTCGATATCTTCAATGGCAGGTAATAAACGATATTGATAATTAACACCTAAGCCTAAGGTGATTAATAATGCAGTTAAGAAAGCTAAATTTTTTGGAATATCAAATAACCAGGCTAATAAAATTACTGGCCCTGTTCCAATATGAATAATTTTTCTACTTAACTCTTCTTTTTTAGGAAAATATCTTTTACATAAAAATGCAATTAATAAAATTATTATTATCCATAACGCAATAATAAAAATAGCTATTTGAATAGGCAATGTTTAAGCAGCGTTTTGATGAGTAGTCATTACTCTCAATTTTAAAATTGCTTTTGCCTCAAGTTGTCTGACACGCTCTCTCGAAACATTTATTTGTCTTCCAATTTCAGCCAGAGTGAGTGGTTCTTCTCCGTCGAGGCCAAAGCGAAGTCTCATGATTTTTTGCTCTCTCTCATTTAATTGAGATAACCATCCTCCAAGGTGTTCTTTTTGAATGCTTCTATCCATTCCTTCCATGGGCTCATCAGAATTTGGGTCTGGAATTAGTTCTCCAAGAGTGCTCCGATCTTCTTCGCCTCTTGCATGAGCATCAAGAGACGCACATGGCGCGCTTTGCGAGACTAGATCTTCTAGATCTTGAGGTTCAATTCCCATAGCGTTTGCCAACTCTAGTCGATTTGGTTGTCTACCAAATCGATGAGATAATTCACGCGATATGCGGCGCATTTTTGAAAGTTTTTCGCTGATATGTATTGGTAGTCGAATAGTTCTAGCACTGTTATCAATGGCACGAGTCATCCCTTGTCTTATCCACCAATAGGCATAGGTTGAAAATTTATAACCCATTGCAGGATCAAATTTATCAACAGCTCTTTCTAATCCAATTGCACCTTCTTGTACTAAATCGAGTAATTCGAGGCCTTGGTTTTGATATTTTTTTGCAACACTTACAACAAGTCGCAGATTCGCAGCCATCATGCGATCTCTTGCCCGCTTACCCATTTTTATTTTGTGTTTCTGACGGGTAGAGCGTTGTTCTAAAGGAAGGCGCAATAAATCTTTCATTTGTTGCACATGATGAGCAAGCTCAATTTCTTCCGCAGGTGTCAGAAGTGGGACTCTTCCAATACTTGTGAGATAGAAACCTATCGCATCAGTAGCTAGACGATTACTTTGTCTTCGAGAACTTCGAGATTTTTGACTACTTACAGTTGATGCAGATAGTTTTTGACTTGTGCTTGCCGTATTAGACTTCCCTGATGAAACATCAGAAATTTCCTTGGCAGATTCCAGCGGGATCCCCATCACCCTGGCCTCTTGAAATTAGATTTATTAAGAAGTTAGCACTTATAAGGAGAAGTTGACTAATTGAAACGAAAAATTTATGACTTTTTGCCTAATTAGGTATAAAGCGCATCCAAAAAATATATTAAATGTTTTTTAAATTTTCATCTTTTGTGTATAGTTTAATAATTTTTTCTTGAATATATTTTTTCTTATCATTCAAAATTTGATTTTTGATGTAGCTACCATCACTTTGCATTTTCCAACAGTCTGTATTTGCTTCTAAATAAGAATCTAATAGATATTTAATTTCTTTTTTAATTTGATTGTCTTCAATAGGTGTAACTGCTTCAACTCTTCTATCTAAATTACGCCTCATCCAATCTGCACTACCAATAAATACTTCTGCATCTCCATCGTTATTAAACCAAAAGATTCTTGAATGTTCTAAAAACCTACCAATAATGCTGGTTACTTTTATATTTTCGCTTAAGTCTTTTTTCTGAGGATATAGGCAGCACATTCCTCTAATTATAAGTTCAATTTTTACTCCTGCCTGTGATGCAATATAAAGTAGTTTTATAATTTCTGGATCTACTAGAGAATTCATTTTGGCAATTATCTTTGCTGGCAAGCCATTTTTTGCATAATTGATTTCTCTTTTTATTAGCTTTTCTATTCCACTTCTAAGAGTTACTGGTGCAACCAATAATTTTCTGTAGGATTGTTGTTTTGCAAATCCAGTCAGATAATTAAATAGTTCAATAAGATCTTGACCTAGCTCAGGTTGACAAGATAATAAGCCAAAATCCGTATATGTTTTAGACGTTTTTGAATTATAATTACCTGTCCCAATATGAAAATATGTTCTTAATCTGTTTTTTTCTTTTCTTATGATCAAAGCAATTTTTGTATGAGTTTTCAGTCCAATCACTCCATATACAACATGAACTCCAGCTTGCTCTAATTGTTTTGCCCATTGGATATTATTATCTTCATCAAATCTTGCTTTTAATTCAACGAGAGCCATTACTTGCTTTCCTTTCTCAGCAGCTCTTATTAGTGCATCAATAATTAAAGAATCTTTTGAAATTCTATACAAGGTCATTTTGATTCCCATGACTTGCTTATCTTCCGCAGCTTGATAAATAAACTCCTCTACTGATGTCGAGAAAAGATTGTAAGGGTGATGGACTAGTAAATCGTTACGTCGAATAATGGAGAATATACTTTGATAATTGCTTTTATTTCTAGTATCTAATTCTTCTTGTTCTCGTAACTGACTATTTTTAAGTGAATTATGAGTAATGCCTTGATGCTTTTTAAATTTTAGTTTCGGAAGATTTAAAGTTGTTAATTCAATTAATTCATCTAATGCTAGTAAGCCCTCAATTTGATATAAATTTTCTTTTTCAATATTCATCCCCTCTTGCAAAAGATCAAGAATTACCTTTGGCGTATTTTTAGAGACTTCTAGCCTCACTACTTCTCCTCCTTTGCGACGCTTTCGTAAACCTTCTTCTAGTGCGCTCATTAAATCATCAGCTTCAATATCTCGAAGCTCTAGATCAGCATCTCTCGTAACGCGAAAGAAGGAATATTCTTTCACATCCATTCCAGGGAAAAGCATGGATAGATTATTTGCAATGATTTGCTCAATTGCAATTCCTGTATATTCTGTTGATGCATTGTCATGTAATTCAACTGGAATACTTATAAATCTAGAAATACTTTCTCCAGGAATTTTTATTCGGGTAAATTGTTCTTTATTTAATTCACTATCGACGATAATTCCAGCTAAATTTAAACTTAGATTACTTATAAAAGGGAATGGATGAGAAGGGTCAACTGCTAAGGGGGTTAGTATGGGAAAAATTGCAGTTGTAAAATAATTATCTATCCAAACCTTTTGTCTTTGATTTAATTCTTCATATTCAAGTATAAATATATTATCTTTTTTAAAATCTTCTTCTATAAATTTTTTTGTTTTATGTTGCTGGGTTTTTAAAATGGGATCTAAATAACTTCGAATTTCAATAAGTTGCTCTTCTGGAGATTTTCCATCTTGGCTTCTTTTTGAGATTCCACCTTCTACTTGTGATTTTAATGAAGCAACTCTAACCATAAAAAACTCGTCTAAATTATTGCTAAATATTGAACTGAATTTAATTTTTTCTAGTAATGGCGTTTCCTCTTCTATCGCAAGTTCTAAAACACGTTTATTAAAATCTATCCAACTCAGTTCACGATTAATGTAAGTATCATTATTGATTTTTGGGCCATTCATATCTATAACCAATTTATTCAATTTCTAATTATTATTTTAATATCTTGATCATCTATTAGTCTAGGAGATTACCTTTTGCTTGGTAAGATTTTTGCCTGAAATTAAAAACATAACAAACAGTAGAAGCAATATAGTTCCGAAGAATGGACTTCTAGGACCAAAAAGATCATATGAGCGGCCTGCGGCTATTGCTCCAAGAAAAGTTCCCAGACTTTGTAAACCCTGGAGATTTCCTAACACTGCTCCTTGACCTATAGAACTAAGTCTTCTAGAGATTAGTGCTCTTAAACTAGGAGTTACTAGTCCAGTACCCATTGCAAGAATTGCGACACCGCTAAATACAAGAGGAATTGAAGTGTCTATATTTGCGAGAGTCAAAAGAATACATCCTGTCATTACAAAACCAATACCAGTAAAAGTTAATCTTGATTCCCCAAATCTTTTCACCAGAGGTCCAATTAGTCCTCCTTGGACAATCATCGCGATAACCCCAACAACAATAAAAGCAGCACTACATAATTCAGGACTCCATTCAAATTTTTCTTTCAAATAAAGGACTAAAACAGCTGTAAAGCCATTAAATGCCATAAAGAAAATAAAAAATGATAAGCAAAGTCTTCTGGCTAAGGGGTTTTTGAATACAATCAATAATTGACTAATTGGATTTAAATCTCTTTTTCTTGGTAGTAAATTCCTTTTGTTTTTGGGCAGTGTTTCGGGTAAAAACCAAATGACAAAAATAAGATTAAATATTGCAAATCCGCTTGCGACCCATACCGGTAAAGTAACACTAAATTTAGCTAGGGCTGTTCCTAATCCTGGACCAAGAATAAAACCTAAACCAAACGCTACTCCAATTAAACCAAAGGTTTTTGCGCGGTTTTCTGGAGTTGATATATCTGCAAGTATTGTAGTGGCAGTAGCTGCTGTACCACCACTGATACCATCAATTATTCTGGCTAAAAATAGTAAAGATAAAGGTACTGTTGAGGCCCATAAAGGTAAATAATTATCCCAATTCAGGCTTACTGTTAATGCAAATAGACATATTCCTATTACTGAACCTGATACACATATGATCATGATCGGCTTACGACCGAAACGATCACTCATGGCTCCGATTAATGGGGCTGCAGCAAACTGGGATATTGCATAAGTTCCGGTTAGAAAACCAAGAGTCGTCGCGCTTGTGGTGAATTGCTCTAATAAAAAAGGTAACAAAGGCAAAACAATAGTTTCACCTAATCGATCATCTAGAAGTGTTATGAAAGCTCCTAAAAGT
Source organism: Prochlorococcus marinus str. MIT 0912 (assembly GCF_027359595.1). Taxonomy (NCBI): domain Bacteria; kingdom Bacillati; phylum Cyanobacteriota; class Cyanophyceae; order Synechococcales; family Prochlorococcaceae; genus Prochlorococcus; species Prochlorococcus marinus. The sequence continues at coordinate 1,296,046 of NZ_CP114783.1, read as the reverse complement.
GTGGGAATTTTTAGCCTTCTCAAAGCAAATAGCTCATAATTTATTCACCCTCTCATACTGTCAGAGAACTTGGTTTCATTTAATAGAAATAGTCTAAATCGATATTTGCGACCTTGTGAGAGTTCAGATGAAATGGCTCTAAGAGAAGTTTATGAAGATGCTATTCGAACTTGCGATAAATCCTTGTACAGTCAAGAACAGATTGAAGCGTGGTCAGCGTTAGCGTATCTTCCTGGGATTTTAGATAAACCTCTGAAGCAAGGCGTGGGCTGGGTGAGTTGTGTTAATCAAACGATTGAAGCATTTGCTTTGAAATATCCTCATAATCGCTTGGCATTGCTTTATTGCCGAGGTCGTTCGTCGCGGCAGGGGCATGCTACGGCTTTATTAAATCAAATTGAGAAAGATACTCTTAAAGATAGACCAATAACTTTAAAAACGGAGGCAAGTTTATGTAGTTATCAACTGCTATTACGTCATGGATGGACAATTATTTCCCCTGAGGAAATTTATATAGGTGGCGTTCATTTTTCTCGTTATTTAATGGAAAAAACTTTGTATTAAATGTTTCTTAAACAGTTCTTACGAATCAATATTTTTTTCTCTCCAATTAATTAATTTTTCTAAGTGCTTTAAAGCTAATCTTGAATTGATGACTTCTTTTGCTTTATTAATTCCCTCTTTAATATCAGAGCTTAAACCTGCATAAAAAAAGTAAATACCAGCATTCCACTCTAGTGATTTAGTTAGAGGACCCTCGCCATTGAGAGCTTGCAAAGCAAATCTCTGCCATTCTTCGATGTCATTCCACTCAATATCTTGTCCTGAACATTCATAGTCTTTGGGATGAAAAACTGTTCTAGTTCCGTGTTGATTTTTGTATTGTCCAATTGTTGATGAACGACATATTGAAAGATCTATCCCTCCTTCTAGTCCTTTGATAGTAATCACATTTTGTTCTCCGATAAGCTCTAAGGTCTTCCAATGTCTTTCTTCAGTAGGAGAATGAACATAACCACTTATATGTAGATGACTTCCCTGATGACATGTCCAGATTAATTCCATACTTGCAAGTGGTGGTCTCTTACCTATTTGATCTCTGTAAGGAATCAAATTTTCAGCTAGCGGAAAATGATCTGGCTGATGCATTAAGGCTAGGCCGTTATGGTTGAAAAAACTTTGTAGTTGTTCTATGGATAGACCGGTTAAATTTATTCCTAAAGCTTGAAAGAGTTCATTATGGCTAACACCATATTTCACTGGCATACGAGAACCACCATGCAAAATAACAGGTTGTTTCTGAGTTAGTAATAGTAAAGTTGTTAATGGATAAATTGGAGCTGTTTTTTTTCGACCATCAAAAGGCATCCCAAAAAATATAGGTTGACGTTGATTAATGGTTGAATGAATCTTTGGTCCTAGGTCAATATAGGCATCAATCATCCCCGCTAATTCTTCAGGGATTGGACGTCTAATTCTATGAGCAATCATGAAGCCACCAATTTGTGCTGCACTTGCTTCTTCTTTAAGTATCAGCTTGAGAGCTGCTTTGCTTTCTTCACGAGTGAGACTTTTTCCTGTAAATTCTCCGCTACCTATTTTTTTTAAATAGGGTTTAAATTCTTCGTACTTATTCGACATAGGAATTATTTTTCAAAAGTAAGTATTGTCACCAATTTTTTATTGCCTATTGACGATTTCTTTTACGTATTTAACAAATCCTATTTCATCGTTTTCAATTGGTTGATTGATAGCATTCACTGGAGCCACAATTACAGCACTTGCTTTTAGTTCAGGTTGTTTAGATACGGGACATGATTGTTCATGCATCAAGTTATTTGCTTCACAGTGATTTGTTTGCGTGAAGCCCCAGTGCATTGGAAGAAAAACTGTGCCTCGACGAATACGATCAGTTTCTTTTACACGTACCGTAATATATCCTCTACGAGAATTAAGAGCAGATAACTCACCATCTTTGATATTCATATCTTTTGCATCCATAGGATGAATTTCAAGTAATGGTTCAGGGTGCATTTTATTGAGTCGATTTACTTTTCCAGTACGAGTCATGGTATGCCATTGTCCCAGGTAACGCCCAACAGTTAAGACTAACGGATACATATCGCATGGAGGCTCAGCAATTCCCAGAGGTTGCTTAGTGTAAAACTGGGCTCGACCATTAGGTGTCGCAAACTTTTTATCTTCATAAAGTCGCTTGGCTTTTTTCGTAGGATTACTCTCTCTTGGAAATGGCCATTGTTGGGGACCAATACTTTTTAGTAATTCATGATTAAGTCCCGAACTATCACAAAGACGACCGCTTGTCAGAGCTGTGAATTCTGAATATACCTCGGAAGAAGAATCGTAAGTAAACTGATCAACAAATCCAAGTTTTTGGCCTACTTCAGCAAAGATCTCCCAATCTGGACGACTTTGACCAAAGCAAGGACGAAAAGCTGGACAATAAGTAATTCGTCTTTCTGAGTTAGTCATTACACCGGCTTTCTCGCTCCACTGTGCAGCGGGTAATAATAGGTGGGCGTAATGAGAGGTTTCTGTATTTACATATGCTTCAGATAATACAACTAGTGAACAGTTTTTTATTGCGGCTTTCACTCGATTTAGATCAGGCATGCTTACAAGTGGGTTAGTTGCAGCCACCCACCAAAGATCTATTTCTCCTTTTTCCATTGCTTCAATTTGTTGCCAGGCATTTAAACCTGGTTCTTCAGAGATATTTCCAGCAGGAAAATCCCAATGATTTTCGACTGTTTGTCTATGTTCCTTATTAGAAACATTTCGATAACCAGGAAGTAGATGGGATAGGCCTCCTGCTTCACGTCCTCCCATAGCATTTGGTTGGCCAGTAAGTGAAAAAGGTCCTGCTCCCTCTTTCCCAATTTGCCCTGTAAGAAGATGTAGATTGATAAGTCCTCCAACAACTGCAGTACCTTCTCTTCGTTGATTTACCCCCATTGACCAAAGACTGAGCACTCTTTCATGGTGATTAAACATATTAGCTACTTCTTCTAATTTTTTTTCTGGGATACCACAAAAGCGAGCAACGTTTCGTGGCGTCCAATTTTTTATAATCTCTAAGAATTCTGAATATTTATCTGTATGATTTTCAATAAATTCTGTATTGTGCCCATTTTTTTTCAGAACCAAATGGGCAATACCATATAACAGAGCTAAGTCACTACCTGGAGCAATAGGCAGATAAATGTCAGCAGCTTTTGCAGTGTCGGTTAATCTTGGATCTATAACAATAATTTTTACTTTATCATGATGTAGTTTTTTCCTTTTGAGTAGACGTTGAAAAAGTACTGGATGGCATTCCGCAGTGTTAGTGCCAATAAGGAATGCAACGGTGTAGTGATCAAGGTCTTCATAACAACATGGAGGACCATCTGATCCAAGACTTAAATTATATCCAGCGACAGCTGAGCTCATACATAGTCTTGAATTTGCATCAAAATTATTTGTACCTAACGCTCCTTTGAGTAATTTTTGAGCAATATAGTAGTCTTCAGTATGAAATTGTCCAGAACCATACATCGCTATAGAGTTTGGACCTTTTTTGATCAAACTTTGATTGATCTGTGAAACTATTTTATCTGTAGCTTCATTCCAGCTAATCGGTTGATATTTATCATTGAAATTATCTCGATATAGAGGTTGATTTAATCTCCCTGGAGATAAGCTTTCTCCTACGGTTGCACCTTTAATACATATTTGTCCAAGGTTGGATGGATGATTGCGATCTCCTCTAGACCTCCACATCGGATAACCATCTGAATCTCTACGAACTGCTTTTCCGAGTTCAGCTGGTGGTTGCATTTCTAGACCACATCCAACTCCGCAATATGGACATTGAGTAGTTAAATTTTCAATTTTCTCTGTCATCTCACTTCAATGAGATAAGAAAATAAAACCTTGGGTAACTACCCAAGGTTTTGATTGAAAATTGATTGATATTTTAAGCAATTTCCCCTTCATGTAATTCATCGAAGGATCCTTTTGGTTCTTTAAGAAAGAAAAAGCACATGAATGCAACAATCAGCCCTGCTATTCCTAAGATTTGGAAAAAGGCACTATTGGAATTAGCAATTATCTCTGCTGTTGCTTCTCCACCTCCACTCATCCACATAGGCAGAAGACTAAAAATAGTTAGATAAGTAACTGCTCCTACGTTGCCATAGGCACCAACAAGACCAGCAACCTGTCCAGTAACTCTTCTTTTCACAAGTGGCACTAGAGCAAAAGTAGCGCCTTCCCCTGCCTGAACAAAGAAGGAAGCAAGCATTGTTATGAACAATGCGACGATAATTCCACTTACACCTGAAAAAGTACCAGGTTTGATCCAACTCATGACAAGGTATCCAATTCCAAGGCCTCCGGTTAGAAAACTCATAGTATTTTTTCTACTTCCAAGCTTGTCAGAAATTAGACCTCCAGCTGGACGTGCAATAAGGTTAACGAAAGCAAAGGAGGAGGCTAGAATGCCGGCAGTTGCTTTTGGTAAATCAAATGTTGTCTCAAAAAAAGTAGGTAACATTGAAACAACTGCCAGCTCAGAACCAAAATTAACAATATATGTTAGTTCAAGAATGGCTACTTGTTTAAATTCATAACGGTCTTCTTTTGGATAAATTTTAGTTCCTGCAATTAATTCTGAGTTTGTACGAATAATCCCCCAGGTCTGAAAAGCGAACCAAATTAAAACAGCGAAAAGAGCTAATGGATATGTTCCCTCATCAAGGAAACCAACTTTCTTTAACCTCCAACATAAAACAGAAAGTATGGCTGCAAAAGGCACATTCATACCCAAAAGCCCCCAAAAATCTCGCATAGAAGTGACTTCTAGCCCAGCTGTTTTAGTTGGGCGCTGATAAATTTTTCCGGGAGGAGTATCCCTGACATTAAAGAAATAAAAGATGCCATACAATGCTGAAATCAAACCACTGCCAGCGATAGCACCTCGCCAGTTAAGAACGGCACCTGTTGGTAATTCAAATCCACCTGAAAAAGAAAGTAACCCAGCAATGGCAACCATTGTCAGAGCCGAGAAAGCCGAGCCAAAATTACCCCAACCTCCATATATTCCTTCTGCTAGACCGATTTCTTTAGGTGGGAACCATTCAGCCACCATCCGAATACCAATTACAAATCCTGCACCTACAATTGAAAGTAATAAGCGAGCGATAACTAATTGATTAAAAGTTTCTGCTGAGGCGAAAAGTAAGCATGGAATTACCGAAAAGATGAGAAGACTTGAGTATGTTTTACGTGGTCCAAATTTATCTAGGAGCATTCCGATGAGGACTCTCGCTGGAATTGTTAATGCAACATTGCAGATAGCTACAGTTCGAATTTGACCCAAAGTGAGCCCCAAGTCTGCTTTAACAGTCGTAGCAAGGGGAGCTAAATTGAACCAAACAACAAAAGTTAGAAAGAACGCGAACCAAGTGAGATGAAGTGTTCGATATCTCCCTTGAAATGTCCAAAGATTGCCAAGCATTGATATTAAAAAGTAAGAAAGAAGGCTTAAAAAGTTTGCCTATTAAAAACGGTAAAAAATCTAACCGTTTTGAAAAATTAAATCAGCCGGCATACTCCGACTAAGTAGTAGTCGATACAAAAAATGATAGTTTTATACCTATTTGTTTAATTAAGTAGTTATTGCTACTAAAACGAATTATTTGTCTGAGGATTTCAAGATCTTGAATACTATGTGGCAAAAAATACAAAATATTAGATATCGAATGTATTGATTTTCTTTAATTCAGTTTAAAATTTTTCTGATAATCTAAATTATCATTCATCATACTTGCATCAATTAATCAATTGAAGATGAGTAAAATCAATCAACAAAAAGAGGAGACCATAAAGTTGCCTCAGAGGTTATTACAGGTTCAATATTGATAGAACTTGAACTATTTGTATTTAATTTTGTATTTGATTGTTTAATAATAATGTTATCTCGTGTCCCCAGTTCAGACCAAAGAGTGGCAGGACTAGCAATTACTGGGTCAACAGTAGTTAATTTATTTTGAACAGCAGGGGAATAGCTTCTAAAAAGCTGAACAGCTAAAGAACTAATAATGAATGCTCCTAAAAATCCTGCTGAAACAGTAATGGCACTTTTTTCAGTGCTTTGTATGGAACTTGTAGGCATGTTTAATTTGGATCGTTTTAGCTTAAGTCCCCCGTTCCTTGGCTTAAGGCGGTTTGCGGCTCGCTGAAGCGAGTTGAACGTTTTGTAGTAATGACTACAAATTTATTATGATTATCTTTTAAGAGCAGTGTTGTTCAGCGTAATACAAAAGTATTTAAAAATTCTTCCAAAATATTTGACTGCTACATCTTTTACCTTTCTGTATGCTTTGATTTTTTATAATTTATGCCTCTATAAGAAAATAGAGTCTCATTGATGGTCATTTTGGCTTTGATTTGCCTATCTAGATAACTCGTGTTTGAGTAGTGAAGATTTTTAATGTCTTCTGGTAGATATTTTTGACCTCTGTATGTAAGGAGATCCATGAGAATAGAGTGATGAACTATGCAAAAGTTCTAAAGAAGACCCGAGCTGATCTAAAAAGAAGAATTTTGTATTAGTTAATACAATATAATGCTTTAAGCTCTTAAAAGTGGTTCAGGTTGATACAAAAAAATCAATGAACAGAAAACTAAATTGTATTGACTGTAGTTACTTTTATAAATTTTACTTATTATAATTCTAAATTAAATTAAATTAAATTAATTAAAACTCAATCCTGTATTTTTAGATTTCAAAAAAGAGTAGGTGGGAAGTTGGTTAATCTCAGACTGAAAATAAGTATCATTATATTGGTTTGTAGATGCATAACCTTTACTTACATACCAACCATGAGTCATACCCATTAACATTCCTAAACTAATAGCAAAGCGCACTTTTTTGAAACGACTAATGCGAATTTCCTAGATTTTTAGTACTTCAGTTGTCTTTATTTATACGAAAATTAATTTTCAAAAGATTATTTTTTAATTTATGTACTAGTTAATACTATTTTCTTTGTGCATATGGATTTTAACCTCCTAAATACGACATTGAAGGATGAGGTTTTTGTGGTTTCGAGTTATCAGATTTATCAAATCTATTTTCACTATATTTATCATCTCTTATTAGCCATATTGTCTCCAGAAATTCTTCTAAGCCTTTTTCATTAATTGATGGATTGAGCCATTTTTTTAAATCAGAACCATTGTTTGAAAAAAGGCAAGTATGTGCGAAACCATCACTAGTAATCCTTAATCTATTGCAGTCAGAACAAAAAGGATTAGATATCGAAGATATAGTACTTATGAAGCTATTGCTATCTTTCATATACCATTTATGGGCTGTATTACCTTTTAATCTTCCAGCCTCATTAATTTTAAAATGTTGTTTTATTATACTTATCAATTCGTGAGATTGTAGAACTTCATTAGCTTGCCAATTATTCTTATTTCCTACATCCATATATTCTATGAATCTAATTTCAATAGATTTAGCTTTAGCAAAGCGAACAAGATTTATGATCTGATTATCATTTATGTTCTTTTTGATGACACAGTTTATTTTCAGCTGACCCTCTAATGGATCAAAGCCTGCTTTGATGGCATTATCAATGCCTTGGAGAACATGATTCAGCTTATTCTTAGCTGAAATCATATTATTATCTCCTGTCATTATTGAAAATATTTTTGGATCTAAGGCATCTAGACTAACTGTGATCCTGTTGAGTCCATAAGCAAATAAATCTTGACATCTATCTTTTGTTAATAATGATCCATTTGTAGTTATAGCAATGTCTTTTAAATTATTAATAGGATGATTTCTTGTTTTCTTTAATTTATTAATTGCTTCCATCAGCTTATTCAACTGACTGCTTATTAATGGCTCTCCCCCAGTTAATCTGAGTGAGTTTACTCCTAATTTGCAAGCAACCTTAATTATTGATAGGAATTGCTTATTAGTTAATGTAGTCAAACAGCTATTATTTTCTGGCAAACAATATGGACATGAAAAATTACATTTATTAGTTAATGAAAGCCTTAAAACTTTTAACTCTCTATCATGAATATCTTTCATCATACTTTAATAATAATTTAGTGATTTTAGTTCTTTTAATGAGTTGACATTTATGAATTCTTTGTCTTTGGCAAAATAATAATGAAAAGGAATTGATTTTGTCCATCCCTGAAAGTTTATTTTACCTAATTGAAGTCTTTCATTTAATTTATTTAAGTTAGCTTGATTTAGAGGATAAATACCAAGTAGAGGTTGAGCCATTTTATTACTATGTGCGATAAGAGCTATATCTCTATTTTTTTGCCAATACTTTATAAAATTTTCAATATGCTTGCTATTAATGAAAGGCATATCTACTGGCATTAAGAGTATATAGTCATATTTTCCTAAAAATTTTGAATATAAAAACTCCATACAATTTAGTGGTCCATGGAAAGGTTTTTTATCAAATAATATATTTACTTTATGAAATTCACTAATTTCATTTATATGAGATTGATGATTAGTTAAGAGGATAGTTTCTAAGTCCAGTTTTTTCAGAATATTTAATTTATGTGATAACCAGCTATCGCCTTCATGATGTTTTAATAGTGCCTTATCTTTACCCATTCTTGTACTTTGCCCCCCAGAGAGAATACAAGCTTTGAGTTCTTTCTTAGTAGAACTATCTAAAATGATAATTAATTTTCTCTAATTTAAAAACTAGCATAAAACATGAATAAATATTTATTTTGTTATCATGAAAACATAAACTATAAATTAATTTAATTGATCTAATCTTCATTATTCGAAATCTCTATAATTGCTAAGAATCATTATTGATTAATATTTCTTTAAAAGCTTTAATAAGATTTCGGTGTTCATGTCCAGGTCTTGCAAGTTTACATAGAGCGAACCTTTCAAGTTCGCTCAAATTAGACCATATTTTCTGAGAGATCTGAAATGTATATTTGCTTGCTTCAACATCAATAAAGTCTGGGACTGTACCCGATAACAACCAGGGCTCATCTTTTGAAATTAAAATTTCTTTTGCTTGACCTATACGACTACGACTAGTTTTACTAATCAAATAGGATTTTAATCCATCTAAGTCGTCAATCGAATCTGACCAATAAACTATTTTTCTTTTATCATCGTGATTTAACTCTTGCCAATGTTGAAGTTTTAGTTTTAAACCGATAAGATCAAGTTTCCTACGAACGCATAAAGGTATACATCTTAGATCACTAATAAATTCATCTTCAAATTCAAAACAGTGGCTTGATTGTTCCAAGTCAAAACCTACGGATTTAATTTAACCATAATAACTTATTTGTGAATTTTACTATTCTCTAACATATAATAATTAATCATTATTTTTTATTTATCATTATAACTAATCATAAATAAGAAAATGGATTCAAACCTAACTCATTTAAATGAGAAGGGCGATATGTTTATAGTTGATATTTCTGAGAAAATAAGCACTCCTAGAGAAGCTCTCGCTGAAGGATATATTGATTTAAGTGTGGAAGTATTTGATAACGTTAAAGACGGCAATATAAAAAAAGGAGATTTATTTGCTGCTGCAAGATTTGCTGCAATTAATGCATCTAAAAAAACTTCGGAATTAATCCCACTTTGTCACTTATTAAGTTTAAGTAATATCAGGATTGATATAGATCTATGTAATAAAAAAAGAGCGATAAAAATAACTGCATTATGTAAAACTAATGCTCAAACTGGTGTAGAGATGGAAGCACTTACGGCGGTGTCTATAGGATTACTAACTATTTACGATATGCTTAAAGCTATCGATCCTTTTTTAACAATAAATTCAATTCGACTTTTAGAAAAAAAAGGAGGCAAAAAAGGTATCCTGAGGAGAGAAACTAATTAATTTTTTGATGACTCAAGAGCCTTTTTTAAGGGAGGGATTAAAAGTAGAAGAAGCTAGAAAAGAAATTTTAAAGGAAATCAAGAACGTTTTAGATGATTTTACTATTCCTTTCGTAAGTATTCCTTTAGAAGATTCCTTAGAAAAAATTTCTTCAACAGATATTTTTGTAAAACAGAATATTCCCGGCTTTAGAGCCTCCATAATGGATGGTTACGCGGTTAGTCATTCTGCCAAACCTCAGAAAGGACAATATTGGAAAGTTGTTGGAGATTCATCCGCTGGTAAACCTTACACTAAAAATCTTTCTGAAGGTGAAGCCATTGCTATAAGCACTGGTTCATTAGTTCCTGATGAATGCTCTTGGGTTATTCCTTTAGAACAGATAAAGACAGAAATGATAAAAGATAGCTCTTTTGAGAAAATACATCTCATAGACGACTTAACGAATAGTACTTGGATTAGATCTGTTAATGATCAATTATCGGAAGGAGATATCGTATTAGCGAAGGGTCAAAAAATTACTCCTAGTATTATTGGATTACTTGCTAGTTGTGGAATAAGTTATATTAGTGTGTTTAAATCTTTCAAAATAGGATTACTTATTTCAGGCGATGAATTAATCAAACCTGGTATAGATAAATCAACTGGATTAATCTGGGAAAGTAATAGTTTTTTAATTAAAAGTATTATAAAAAATCTTGGATATGATATCAATGAAATATCAATTCAAGCAGACGATAAATTCAAATTAAAGAATTCTCTTATTGAACTTGCAAAAAATAATCAAATTGTAATTTCCATAGGTGGAATTTCCGTTGGGAAAAAAGACTATATTAAAAATATTATTAATGAAATTGGAGAAATAAAGTTCTGGAAGCTTTTTTTAAAGCCTGGTAGACCCTTTGCCTTTGGTTTTATTGGTCAAGATATTCCATTTTTTGGTTTACCTGGTAATCCTGTGTCTGCAGTAGTAATTTGTTTGCAAATTTTGTGGCCCGTATTTCAAGTTTTTAGTGGAGTGAAGAACATAGAAACACCCCTTAGATTTAAGATCAGAATTAATTCTGATCTTAAAAGAAGAAAAGGTAGACCTGAATTGATTAGATCTAAACTTAAAGTAGATCAGCAAGGTGAGTTATACGCGGATATTCCACCTGCACAATCATCCTCACAAATTTCTTCTCTAATTGATTCTGATCTGTTAATAGAGATACCACCTGAAAAAGATTTACTTAAGAAAGGAACATATCTTTGGGCACAGCTTTTCAGAAAAACAATTTTATAGTTCACGTTGAAAGTACAGTATTATTTTTGACCCAGGAAGAACCTGCGTCAGTCCACTCCTTTTTCCAGAAAGGTACTTTGAATTTTGTCACCTCTAAAATTTCAGAGCAGTATTGATTAGCTATTCCTCTTTTATCAGCACCAACTGCTATGAGCACTATTGGCTCTAGTGGATCAATGAAGCCTACTCGATGGATAACTAACGCAGAAAAAGATTCGATTTTTTTAGTAATTTCTGATAAGTGCTTTTCGATTAACTTTTCAGTTAAACCACTGTAGTGATGGATTTCTAATTGTTTTAATTGACTTCCAAATTGATCTATCTCTCTAACTCGTCCAATAAAAATTGACATTGCAGCCATTTGATTATTAATTTCCCATTTTTCAATTTCTCGATATGGATCAAAAGGATCAGTTGCTATTTTGAATTTGTACTTAATTTTATCCACCTGTAAAAATCGGCATGAATGCTACCTCATCATTATCTTTAACAGTTTCTTCTAGACTAGAAATTTCTTTATTAATAGCCACAATTATTGATTGGTGAGCTACATTGATATTAATATGTTTTAGTATAGATTTTGCTTTTTTATCTTCTATTAGGTCTAAAGAAAGATATTTTTCATCCCATCCATATTTTTCACTTAATTCAGCAAACAATAATACTTTGATTTGGCTAGCATTATTTTTCATGTATAGTTAATTCATATATTTTAATTGTTTTATACTAAGTGGTTTCTATTGCATTGTTAACTGTATCTGATACTCGAGACATAAAAAATGATGATAGTGGTCAATTTTTAGTTGATTCAGTAAAAATAGATAAACATAATATAAGTAATAGAATAATATGCAAGGATAATGTTTATATTATTAGAAAGTATATAAGTGATTGGATAGCTGATGATGAGATTGATGTTATTATCACTACTGGAGGTACAGGGCTTACTTTTACTGATGTTACGCCTGAGGCAATAAAACCCTTATTAGATAAAGAAATAGAAGGTTTTGCGGAAATCTTTAGATATACATCATTTAAGAAAATTGGTACGAGCACCTTGCAAAGTAGATGTATTGCAGGTGTTGCGAATGGAACTTTTATCTTTAGTTTGCCAGGATCTTTAGATGCAGTAAATACTGCATGGAATCAAATAATAAAATATCAACTAAACAGTGATACTAAACCATGTAATTTGATAAATTTAATTAATAGATTAAAAAAATAGATGGAATAAAGATATGGATTAAAAGAGTGCTTTATTTCATTGGGATAGCATTAATTGCTTTTCTTTATTCGATTGTTGGACATGCTGGTGCATCAGGTTATATAGCGTGTATGGTCATATTTGATAAGCCAGTTTCACTTATCAAGCCAACAGCTTTAATTTTGAATCTGGCAGCATCAACATTAAATTCAATAAGATTTTGTGGTGATGGCCATTTAAAAAAATATACATTAGTTAATTTTTTAATACCAATTCTATTAGTTTCAATTCCCTCTACAATTGTTGGAGGTAACTTGAATATTACTGATACCTTACTTAGATATTTTTTATCTCTTATACTGTTTCTTTCCGGAATTAGATTTTTAATTACATCGTCAATAATAAAAAATAATACTATAACTGATTATAAGCTGCCCTCAAAAATTGTTATTTTTTTTACTGGTTCAATACTTGGCTTACTATCTGGAATTACTGGGACAGGAGGTGGTATATTTTTAACTCCTCTATCTATTTTACTTAAGTGGATGCCACTTAAAACTACAGCTGCAGCTTCATCCGTTTTTATTTTTTTTAATTCTTTAGTTGGAATAATTACATGGCAAACAATAAATAATTTTTCAAAAATTAATTTCACATCTAATATTTTTCTTCATTTAATTGTTGTATTGTTTTTTGCTTTTTGTGGCAGTTCTCTTGGTAGTAGACAATTTGATGATAATTTTATTAAAAAAATTATTTCTTTTATCTTATTTTTAGCAAGCTTTAAATTAGCTTTTGCTTAAAATTTAGTTAATATCAGTAAATCTTTATTTTGATAATTTACTTATATTTAAATATATACTATTAATTCATAAAAAATATTATTTTTTTAGTGTTTATGACTTTTTCCGGTAAATTTACCAATACCTAATTTCTTTAAATAGGTATTAAATTCTTCATATTTATTTTACATTGGAGTTTATATTTTCAAGTTCAGTTGTTTTTTTGCAAGTTCTTTGCGCTGAGAATTCTTCAAATTTTTAACTAAATCTAATAGGATATTTTTACTAATGTCAGTTCCGATTGAACCAAGAGCCATTAGTCCATAGTATGCAGATTTATCCGAGCCTTTTTGTATTACATCGCTTATAGCCATACAGATTTCTAAGCTTTCACGTCTTTGAATGATTGTCAGTGTTTTGATTACTATCTCTTCTCTGAAATCATTTAAAGGTGATTTTGCTATGTCAAGTAAATCAAAATCAGAAAGTAAATGAGCTTTAAACTTTAGTAATTCTAGACCAGCTATTTTCATTTTTTCACTTTTCTCTTCTAATATTTTTTTGATAAGCTCAATCGGTAATGTTCCTCCCCAACAAGCCAAAGCTTCTACGACTTTGATATTCATAGTGTCACCACTATAAAGATGTTTTAACAGCCATGCTTTGGCTTCATCTTGATAAGTAAGTCCTGCAGCTAGGATTAGTTCATCTTGATTGCCATATGTATGAATTAGATCTTTGATTTCGATCCATCCTACTTTTGATAATTGTCCTAAGCGAATTGCGATTTCTTGCCTGAGTTCAAAGTTAATATTTGGATTGTATGCATTTTTAAGCCACTCAGCGCTAGGCCTGGTTTTTTTTGCGTTATTAATGGTATCCCATATATTGCTTTCTTCAATAATCATAAAATTTAAATTGAATGGGATTTGAAAATAATTAATCAAAGTAGTTTTATAAGTTACTCTTTGTCTATTAATCAAGTCAAGTATATGATTTGTCTAGAGATTAATTGAAAGTCTTTTCAAATTCTATTTATAGCTATTAAATAGTAGATATATTAAGAAAGCCTAGAATACATTTTTCTAGGCTTTCTTAATTTTGTTTGAGAGTTAATCTTTTAATTTTACCTTGCACCAAGTTGTGCTTCGAGCTCTCGTTCTAATTTTTCATCTTTTACGTCTGGTAAAACATTAGAGATAGGAGTTTTGTGGGTGCTATAGAAAAGCATTCCAATAAATACCATTCCTCCAACAATATTGCCAATAGTCACTGGTAAGAAATTCCAAAAAATTACTTTTGTAAAAGGAATACCTGAACCAAGTAGAGGGCCAGTTGTATGCAAAAACATATTAACTACTATGTGCTCCATTCCCATTGTTTGGAATGCAGTTATAGGTAGCCAGCAAGCAAGTATCTTTCCTGGAACACTTTTACTTACAAGTGCCATTGTTACACCTAAACAAACAAGCCAGTTTGCAATTACCCCACGTAAAAATGCAAGGAAAAAACCAGTACTTCCAAGTGCTTCATATTTCACAACTGTGTTTGCTTTATGTATAGCTATTATTTTTGCTGCTACAACTGCCCATCCTTTTCCACCTTCAGCAGCAGCTAAAGGATCTACATTTCCAGCACTAGATAAACTAATTGAAAGTAGTACGGCAACAAATGCTGTACCTAGAAAATTACCGATCCAAACCCATAGCCAATTTCTTACAGTTGCAGTCCAAGAACTTTTACCTGCCCATACAGCCATAGGCAGTAAAGCAAAATTACCAGTAACAAGCTCCATTCCAAAAAGAACAATACTTGCAAAACCAAAAGGAAATATGAAAGAACCTAACCAAGGCATCCCAGATTGAATACCTATCGTAATGGCAAGACATGTAGCTAAACCTAAAATTGCTCCTGAATAGAAGCCTCTTATTAATAAGTTTTTTACGCTTACAGATGATTTCTTTCCACCTGCAGCAATCATTCCATCTACCAATTCATTTGGTAAGACGTAATCCATTTGAGAGGCACTTGCAGTCATAAATTTAAAAAGTAAGAAAAATAATTTTTTATAAAATCGAATTAATTACTAATTCGATTCATAAATTTGGAAAAGATGTCGGGGCTGCCATTAGCTCGATTAATCAGCGGTTTATCTTTGCCAAGGTTGTTAAACCAATTGATGAAACGAGAAATAGAATCTTTAGGTAAGACGTAGCTCATTTGAGAAGTACTTTGAGTCATAAATTTAAAAAGTAAGAAAAATAATTTTTTATAAAATCGAATTAATTACTAATTCGATTCATAAATTTGGAAAAGATGTCGGGGCTGCCATTAGCTCGATTAATCAGCGGTTTATCTTTGCCAAGAGGACTAAACCAATTCATAAATCGAGATAATGAACCAGATTTTTTACTTAAAAATATTTTTTCTTTTGCGTCAAAATTTGAAATAAGTAAATCTTTTAGTACATCTTTTAATTCATCTTGAGGGACAGATTTTTTTATTAATTCTCCTAATTTATAATTAGGCCCTTGTGATCCACCAATGCTTATATCATAAGCTTCAACAGTTTTTCCTTCTTTGTCTTTAGCTTTTTTACCCGTTAAACCAATTCCTCCCATGTAGGCTTGACCACAACTATTAGGACACCCGGTCCAATGAATCTTTAATTCGTCTTTCAAATCTAATTCTTTGTCTAATTCATGCGAGATTTTTAAAGCTTGATCTTTTGTATTTGTCAAAGCGAAACCACAATAGGTATTTCCAGTACAAGAAACAGTACCTGCGGCAATATTTTCTGGTTCTAATGGAAACTTTTGTAAGATAGATTGCTCCTTAAATTCTTTAATTAGATTTGTATTTATACCAGTAATAATAATATTTTGGTCTTCGGTAAGTCTTATTTCTTTATCACCAAAATTCTCGCATATATTTGCTAGATCTTGTAAATCTTCAGCCAAAAGACGACCTACTGGCACATGAATTCCTGCAAAATATTTACCTTCTTGTTTTTGAGAATGAATTCCAAAAAATGACCTTGGTTTATCTGAAAATATTGAACCTGGATCTTCTTTTAATGCTCCATATTGCTTTTCGATAAGATCTCTAAATTGTTCAATACCAATTTTATCTAAATAAAATCTAAACCTACCTTTAGGTCTTATATTACGTTCCCCATTATCTCTCCAGAGGGATAAAATAATTGATGTTAATTCATAAATTTTTTCTTCTTCAACCCAGGCATTCAACGGAACTGCATATTCATTCATTACTGATGAAAGTACACCTCCAATCCAAACACTAAAACCTAAAACTCCATTAATTTTAACTGGATGAAAAATTAAATCATTATGTAAAAGAAAATTATCTTTAGAGCCTGCTATAGCTGTATTCCATTTCCTTGGAAGATTTGAAAATTCTGAGTTTCCTTTACCTTCATTAGTTAAATGATCTTGCATTTTTGATGTATATATCCTTGTGTCTATAATCTCTTCTGGATCAACTCCAGCGATGGGATTTCCAGTAACATTTCTTGGATTATCAAATCCAGATTGAGTTGTTGATATGTTTACTTTTTTTAATCTATTTAATATCTCAGGCAAATCACTAATCAAAACACCTCTAAGTTGTATATTTTGCCTAGTTGTTATATCACAACTTCCATTTTCTCCATATCTAGCAACAATTGATGCAATTACTTTTAATTGTTCTGCATTGATTATTCCATTAGGTATTCTTAGCCTTAACATAAACTTTCCAGGGGTTTTGGGTCTCCAAAACATCCCATACCATTTCAATCTTAATTCTAAATCAGTTTTATCCATTTGCTCCCATCCCATTTCAGCAAATTTGTCTATATCCTTCCCGATTTCGAGTCCATCTTTAGCAGCTTTATTTTTTTCAATTTTATTTAGTTTTTTGCCTTCGAGATAGTATTGAACCATTAGTATTGATAGTTGACATTTATAATTAACCTTCAAAATCTAAACTTAAGGTGTATCAGTTTTTACCAAATTTTTTATTCATTTTGGTATCATTCAATACATCATATCTATCCATTTAATTGATTAATTGGTTTCAAAATTTCTCATTTAGTATTGGCGTCCAATTTCTCCGAGGCTTCTAATCGCTCCACTTTTGAGCATTTCCCAAACCTCTTTCATAGCAAAGAGGTCTCGATGAAAAGTACTTTTGAATCTTTTTCTTCCTCTGTATTGAGTGTTCCTTCGATCAACCCCCTCTCCTCGCCTGAAATTATTTGTTCTCGAGTATCTAGAATTTCTCATCATCTCAATTTTAATAAATTAGTTGAAAGTACTAATACATCTTCAGATGTCCATCAAAAGTTGTCTTTGTTACCAAATAGAATTAATTGTGAGCCTCCTCACCATTTACATTTACTAGTTCATGGTTCTCGAGCTGGTGAGATACATCCATCTCTTTTGTCTTTGGTTGATCAATTAAAAACGCTTAAAAATCGCTCTGTTTCAATAGAGGCTTTAACTGATGACAATCCAGAACAAATTGACATCGGTAATAGGTCAGTGTTTTTAGTTCCTCTTTTTTTGTTACCTGGAAGTCATGTTTGTATTGATGTACCAAAAATATTTAAACGTTTGCAAGAAGATGGACAAAATATAAAATTGTTTCCTTTCCTAGGTTCTTTTATGCCATGGCTATCATTAATAGATGATCTGATAACTAGTCAGAGTCCTTTTGTTAAACCTGCATTGATTCATCACCCTGTCTCTTCAGATACTTCAAGTGTTTTTCTTAAGTCCTTAGAAAAATTCCTAAATATTCCTCTTTATTCATGGTCTAGATGGAATCAAGATACTTTTAAAAAGGAGAAGAATTATCTTCCTATTCCCTATCTTTTGACTCCCAACAAAAATGTAGAAATTGATAGTAAAGGAGAGCAGCTTAAATCTTTGCTTGAGATTGATATTATTCATCGTGGTCTTGTTAATATTTTGGGTAACTTGCCATGAATACAAATCAGTTTGGCACTGTGCATCTTGTCGGAGCAGGTCCTGGTGATCCCGATTTATTAACAGTTAAAGCGCAAAAACTAATTAGTAAATGTGATGCGCTTGTATACGACTCTTTAGTTCCTATAGAGCTACTTGAATTAGTTTCTTCAAATTGTCAACTTCATTCAGTAGGTAAGAGGCGTGGTCATCATTCGGTTCCTCAGAGGACAACGAATGATATTTTGTTTGATTTAGCAAAGAGTTATTCTTGTATTGTTAGATTAAAAGGTGGTGATCCATTTTTGTTTGGTAGAGGTGCGGAAGAAGCTTCTTATCTTCATAAAAAAGGGGTTCCAGTACAAGTAGTACCTGGGGTTACATCAGGTATAGCTGCTCCTGCTTATGTTGGGATACCTATTACTCATAGACTTGCTGGATCTTCAGTTACTTTTGTGACTGGACATGAGGGGATTGATAAAAAACGCCCAGCTGTAAATTGGCGGTCTTTAGCTAAATCCAGTGATGGAATCGTTATATATATGGGTGTTCATAATTTAAAATTTATCTCAGCAGAGTTGATTGCTGGTGGTATGAATCCTGAGACTTCTGCGGCAGTTATTGAGCAGGGGACTGTAATTGGTCAACGTCATATTAAGAGCCCTTTGGTAAAGCTTTTTGACCGAGTTCAAGAAGAAAATTTAAGGTCTCCTGCGATTGTTGTAATAGGTTCAGTTGTGGACTTTCAAGTAGAAGCTTGCTCTCCAAAGCCAGCTGAAGTGACATTTCCAATTCCTATATAGAAAGTTTGTCCGATATTATTTTTTAGATTTTTAACAATCTCAGCCAAAATTCTTTGGGGTTAGTTGATATTTTTAATTCTTTTTTGTTTATTTTTTGAATTGGACGACAACTTAAACTATTGATTAAAAACCATTCATCATTATCTTTTGGTGTCGCTTCAATGAGAGCTTCTTTTATTATATTCATTTCAATTCCTCGTTGACGCATTATGCCAGGTAGACAACCACTATTAGATGGTGGAGTCAACCAATTATTTTCTCTTTTTACTAATATATTTGCTGTAGTGGCGCAACATATTTCACCTTGACTATTTAATAATATCGCATCATTAAAGCCTGCTTTCTTTGCTTCTATGCGCGCTTGAATCCCTTGGTTATAGGAAAATGTTTTACAATAACTCAATCGGCTAAAAGAATTTCTTCTTTCAGTTTGACTAATTATTGTAGATATAGATTCAAAATTTGGTTGATAAGAATCTATCTCCAACCAAAAACTATGATGGCTTGTCTTGCTGATATCAATTCCACGTTGTTTTGATGCTCCTCTAGTCCAATTAATACGAATTACTCCATTGACATTATTTAATTGCGATCGGTTAATGCCATCTTCAATGAGTGAAATCAACCAATCTTTTGATGGAGGGGGATTCATTTCTAAAATATTTGCACTTTCTTCCCATCTATTTATATGCTCATTAAGAAGCTGCGGAACTCCATTCAAAATGAAAATCGTTTCAAAGATTCCATCTGCAAAGTTGAGACCTCGATCATTAATTGGCACTTTTAAATCTTTTAAGACTCCCCAGTGACCATTAATCCAGCCTAATTTTTCGTTCTTATTTTCAGTCATGTTAACGCGTTTAAAAGTGGCATCAATTTCCAATTCATTTCCTCAGCTTCCTTTTGACTATCTGAATCTGCAACAATTCCACATCCAGCATGAGCACTGATAGAGGATTCTTTAATCATTAAAGATCGGATTAAAATATTGCTATCAAGGACCCCATCCCAATTTATATTTAATATTGATCCACAATATGGACCTCTCGCTGTTGGTTCAAGTTCATACAATCTTTTACATGCTCTAAGCTTCGGTGCTCCTGTTACTGAACCTCCTGGCCAGCATGCTTCAAGCAAGTCAACCCAAGTTTTATTGGTTTTGAGTCTACCTTTAACTACTGAAGTGAGATGATGAACTTGTGAATAGCTTTCTAAAACTAGTAGATGAGGGACTTTGATTGAACCAGGCTGGCATACTCTTCCAAGATCATTTCTTAGTAGATCTACAATCATTACATTCTCAGCATGATCTTTTGAACTACAAATAAGCTCTGCTGCCCAATCAGCATCTTTTTCTGGATCTCTATCTCTGGGTCTAGTTCCCTTGATTGGTCTTGTTTCGACTTCTCCAGTGGGGAAAGCTTTTAAAAATCTTTCTGGTGAAGTTGATATAATAGCTTCTCCTTTTGCCATTTGATCGCCGATAATTACTCCAGCAAATGGAGCAGGGGAACATTTTTTAAGTTTTGAATATACGTCTATTGGACGCATGGATTCTGGTAATGGGGCTTTGCATGAGGTGGTTAGATTAGCCTGAAAAATATCACCTTTCGCAATCCATTCTTTGATCTCATCAACTCTTTCAGAATATTCTTGACTTGTTAATTTCCAGTCCCAAGATTCTAGGGGGATACTATTCTTGCGTTCTATTTGTTTTGTCCCGTTAGTGTTGGCTTTGGAAAGCTTTTGATGAAAAGTACTGTTTAGAAAATTTTCCATAATTGAGATGCGCTTTTCATCTTTGCCTTCTAGCCATAGCTCCTTATTTTGAAGATCAAATTTTAATATAGGGTCATGAGAGGCTATCCATAAAGTTGCCATAGAACTTGTTTGCCATGGATTTTGTGGCTCTGTCCAAGATGCAGCTTCATAACTAAGCCAACCAGTCCAATGGCCTGGCGGTAATTCGCGTAAAATCTGAAAAGGATTTGAATTCGTTTTTGAATTTCCTAATTCTCTTGAACAAAACTGCTCTAAAGGGTTAATTCCTAAGGTAACCCATCGACCTAAATCACTCCCATCGCCATCAAGCCACGTAAATCCAGCCTCTCCCCATTCTTGAATCAATTTGTGAGCTACTAGTTCAGGTACTTCCCACTGACATAGTTGTCGTTTAATGTTATTCATGAGATATCTTGACTACATAAATCTTCTCGACCTATCTCTTTTAATGCTTTATCTCTAATACGACAACTATCACATTTACCACACGGTTTACTCTTACCCTGATAGCAACTCCATGTTTTTTCTATAGGAATTTGTAAGCGCAATGCTTCTTTAAAGATTTTTGTTTTTTCCCAATTTAGTAGTGGAGCCCAGAGTTTTATACCTTTCCCTTCGCGTCCTACTCTGCTGGATAAGTTAGCTAATTCTTGATATGCCTTTAAATAATCCGGTCTACAGTCTGGATATCCAGAATAATCCATTGCATTGATGCCTAATGCTATTCGATTTGCACCACGAGCCTCTGCAAGACTCAACCCAATAGCAACAAAGATTGTGTTTCTACCTGGAACGTAAGTGTTAGGAATAGTATTTTTTTGTATGCCTTTAGTGGGTATTATTTTAGACGTATCAGTCAAGGAGGACCCACCCCAAGAAGATAAATCAATCTTGATTGTTATATGATCCTCAAGATTTAAATCTTTTGCTAAATCTGCTGCTGCTTGTAACTCTTTAAGATGTCGTTGGCCATAATCAAAGGATAAACCAATTACTTTTTGTCCAGCTTCCATAGCGATACAAGCAGCTGTAGCCGAATCAATTCCTCCAGAAAGTAATGCAATTGTTGTCTGTTCAATCATTATTTTGTTTAAATCTAATGAATCAAAATCTCAGTTATCTAGATGGTTAGAGTACACCTAGCCATTTGTGAGTTTGCATACTTAATCTCCAATCAGGATTGTTTTTTACAAACTTGATTGCGAGTGTTTGCCCCTCTTCATTTTCCCATCCTGCTTGCAAAAATAATTGAGGTTTAATGTTTCCATTGTTTTTTATTAAATCATTCATTTTTTTAGCAAAAAGTATATCTTCAGCGTTCTGTATAACAACTTTTAATTCTTGGCATGACAAGAGGTTATCAAGGCGTGGAGGAGAATGCCGTTTAGGAGATAATGTTATCCAATCTGGGTTGCCACTCAATCTATCTACGCCACTGGTTTCGAGATGAATTGGAATAGATTTTTTCTCTAGGATGAGTGTAGACTTTCTAATTTCACTGCATAGATGATCTAAATTATGATGTAATGGCTCACCCCCAGTGATTACAACAAAAGCTGCACCTTCTTTTTGGGCTTTAGCTGTGCTAATTGATAAATCTATTAAACTTTTTTGTGGATGATGTTCGGAATTCCATGAATTTTTCGTATCACACCAAGGACATCCAACTTTACAACTAGCTAATCTAATGAAGTAAGCGCTTCTACCAGCATGTTCTCCTTCTCCTTGTAGAGAATGAAAACATTCCACTACTGGTAGAGAGGCTTCCATTTATTGCTGTTCCAGAGATTTTTTTTCAATAATTTTTGATTGTGGATTGAATGCCTCATGTGGTGAGGATGGTACGCGTAATTGTGCCGCTTGAATCAAGCCACTAAATAAAGGGTGTGGTTTCCCTGGCCTAGAGAGAAATTCTGGATGATATTGACACGCAATAAAAAACGGATGATTTTTTAATTCTATTAGTTCTACCAACCGACCATCAGGTGAAGTACCACTAATTACATAGCCTGATTCCATAAGTAGAGTCCTATATGAATTATTGAACTCATAACGATGTCTATGCCTTTCGTAAACAACTTCTTCGTTGTATAAAGTTTGCCCAGTTGTGTTGTTTAGAAGTCTACAAGGATATACACCTAATCTCATTGTTCCTCCTAGATCAACTACATCTTGTTGTTCTGGTAGTAAATGAATTACAGGGTGTTTTGAATTTGGATCTAGTTCGGCGCTAGATGCATCTTCTAAACCAGCTAAATTGCGAGCCCATTCAATGACAGCACATTGCATACCTAAGCAAAGTCCAAGAAAAGGAACTCTTTGCTCTCTTGCCCATCTGATAGCAGCTATTTTTCCATTTACCCCACGGTTACCAAAACCTCCAGGAACGACAATTGCGTCCATTCCCTGAAGTAGTTTTTCTGCTCCCTCTGATTCGATGTTTTCCGCATTGACCCAGTGAAGATTTAAAGATGCATCTTGCGAGATACACGCATGACGTAATGCTTCAACTACTGATAAGTAGGCATCATTTAATTGTACATATTTGCCAACTAATGCAACTTTGACAGAAGGACCTGGATTGCGCAATTTATGGACTAATTGTTCCCAGTCTTTTAAATCACTTTCATGATCATTCAGATCCAAGCAATCTAAGATTTCCCTACAAAGTCCTTCATCTTTGAGAGCTAATGGTACTGAGTAAATACTGTCAGCATCAAGAGATGCTATAACTGCATCAGATTTAACTCCACAGAAACCCCCTATTTTATTTTTTAAATCATTATTAATGGGCCTATCACTGCGACAGACTAAAACATCTGGCTGAATACCTATTGAACGTAATTCTTTTACTGAGTGCTGTGTTGGCTTGGTTTTTATTTCTCCAGATGTACCGATGTAAGGCAATAATGTGACGTGAACATACACAACATCGTTTCTTTTTACATCCCCTTTAAATTCTCTTATTGCCTCCAGAAAAGGTAGAGATTCAATATCTCCAACTGTTCCTCCAATTTCTGATATCACTACATCTGCACCACTATTGTCTGCTACACGTTTAATTCTTTCGCGAATTTCACGAGTGATGTGGGGGATGACTTGAACTGTTCTTCCGTCATAGTCACCTCTTCTCTCTTTATTTATTACAGCTTGATAAATGGAACCTGTCGTGACACTATTTAGTCTTGACATTGCAGTATCTGTGAAGCGCTCATAATGCCCAAGGTCTAAATCAGTTTCAGCACCGTCTTCAGTTACAAAAACCTCTCCATGTTGAAAAGGACTCATCGTTCCTGGATCAACATTTAAATATGGGTCAAGCTTCAAAATCGAAACACTGTACCCTTTTGATTTTAGTAGTCTGCCAAGACTTGCGGCAACAATTCCTTTGCCAATGCTTGAAACTACTCCACCAGTGACGAAAACAAATTTTGCCATTTACTTTTCAATCATTCTTTAACCTACCTTGATCCGGCTAAACGCCAAGAAATTTACATATTTTCTCTTTAGGATAATGTTTTTAACGCTAATTTCTATCAATTCAATCAGGTTCTATCCATGTAGAAGCTATATGGAGGTCTTCTAATTGTTTGTTTTCCACGTTTGCAGGGGCTTTAGCCATAGAACAACGAGCTTGTTGTGTTTTTGGAAAAGCAATAGTGTCTCTAATTGAATCTTCATTGGCTAAGAGCATTACTATTCTGTCCAGTCCAAATGCAATCCCACCATGCGGAGGAGCACCCATTGCAAGTGCATCAATTAAAAAACCGAATTGGTCTTCTGCCTCATTTTTAGATATACCAATTACTTCTAGTACGGTTTTTTGAAGTTCTGAGTTGTGAATTCGTAGAGATCCTCCACCAATTTCTAATCCATTAAGCACTAGATCATACGCTTGAGCATTTGACTTGGGTAATCTATCTTTCCATAATTTTTCTGATTCACCAATATCTTCAGGCTTCGGAGCACAGAAAGGATGATGAATCGCTTCCAGACGATTTTCATCAGAATTGAATTCAAACATAGGAAAATCTGTGACCCAAAGAAAATTCCAATATGTTTTTAAATCGTTGTCGGAAATGATTTTTAGATCTTGAGCTATAAATTGGCGAACTCTATCTAAGGTTGCATTTACAATATTTGTGGGTCCTGCACCAAAAAGGATTAGATCACCAGCTTGTGCTTCGGTTTTCGATAGGAGATCTTTTATTTGAGAGGGAGTTAAATTATCTTTTATGGCTCCAATAGTATCGACTTCTTCATTTTCTCTAACTCTAATAAATGCAAGACCGCCAGCGCCAGCCTTTTGGGCTTCGCTAAAAATATCTCCACCTGGTTTTATTCTTACATTACTAATCAAATTATTTCCATTCTCAATGGTGATGCATTTGACGCATCCACCAGAAGAAATAGCATTTGAAAACACTTTAAATCCACTTTTAGAAAATAAATCACTTGTGTTGACAAGTTCCATTCCATATCGAGTATCAGGTCTGTCAGTTCCAAA
Organism: Prochlorococcus marinus str. MIT 0912; assembly: GCF_027359595.1. NCBI lineage: Bacteria > Bacillati > Cyanobacteriota > Cyanophyceae > Synechococcales > Prochlorococcaceae > Prochlorococcus > Prochlorococcus marinus. The sequence goes on along the minus strand of NZ_CP114783.1, from coordinate 1,270,781 downwards.
CCGATCCATAGCCTCTTGCCAAGTCATCCTTGGAAATGGAGTAGGGAGATCAATCCCTTTAATTTTTTTCCAGATATTTACAATCAATTTCTCATTTAACGCAATTATTTCTTTTTCCTCCATAAAACTCATTTCAATATCTAATTGAGTAAATTCTGGTTGTCTGTCTGCCCGTAAATCCTCATCACGAAAACATCGTGCAACTTGGTAGTAACGCTCAATGCCACCAACCATCAATAATTGTTTGAATAATTGTGGTGATTGCGGTAATGCAAAAAATTCGCCACCGCATACACGTGAGGGGACTAAGTAATCTCTTGCTCCTTCAGGAGTTGATCGAGTCAAAATAGGTGTTTCAACTTCTATAAATCCTTCGTTTTCAAGAAAACTTCTAGCCGCTTTAACTGTGTTATGTCTCAATCGAAGATTTTTATTCATTCTCTCTCTTCTTAGATCCAAATATCTATGCCTCAGCCTTGTTTCTTCTTTAACACTCTCTTCATCGTGAATTGAAACTGAGAATGGGAGTGTACTAGTAACTGCATTCAGAATTTTTATATTTTCAGCTAAAACTTCTACTTCACCGGTTGGGATTTTTGTATTAATAGCTTCTTCAGGTCTTGCTCTTACTAATCCATTGATGTGAAGTACAGTCTCATTTCTAAGACTTTCAGCGATGTTAAAAAGATCTTGACCTTGATCTGGATCAACTGTTATTTGAATTGTTCCAGAGCGGTCTCTTAGATCAATAAAAATTACTCCGCCATGATCTCTCCTTCGATCAACCCAACCACATAGTTGAACATTTGCGCCAATTGCGGAAGCTCGTAATTCTCCACAAGTCTTATTGCGCATGAAATTCTCAATCATCATGAATAATGAGTTTCCCACAAAGACCGGCTTTTATGCACGACACAGTTTCTACTTGCTCAAAAACCTTTTCTGTAGAAAGGCCTCTTTACGATGATTGCAGGATGTTTTTTCCCTCTAATTTCTACTTCTAATTGAGTATTTATTTTTGCAATTTCGCTAGGCACATATGCAAGAGCTAAAGGTTCTTTCAATGTTGGAGACCAAGTTCCGCTAGTTACTTGCCCTACATTTTCGCTGTTGTATAAAACTGGATATCCTTTTCTTGCGATTCCTTTATCTTGGACTTTAATACCAACAAGTTTTTTCCGCGTTCCTTCTTGGGCCTGCTTTTCTAGAGCTCTCCTACCTATAAAATCATTAGGCATTTCTAAATGAACTAACCAACCTAAGCCAGCTTCAAAGGGAGTGGTGTCTAAGTTGATATCGTTGCCATATAAATGCATAGAAGCCTCTAATCGGAGAGTATCTCTTGCTCCTAGCCCGCATGGAGTAACGCCCGATGCAATTAGATTCTTCCAGATGGACTTAGCTGTTTCTGGAGATGATAAAAATTCGAAACCTTCTTCTCCTGTATACCCAGTTCGCGCAATAAAAATTGATTCTTCTGAGTTGATTAGATTGGGATTAGAGGTAATAGTTCTGTGACCAAAACGTGGCAAATCGGATAAAGGCTCTTGGAGAATTTTCTCAAATGTATGAATTGATTCTGGACCTTGGATGGCAATTAATGCACCTTCAGGCATGAATTCGGAAATTGTGATTTCTTTTTTTGAAAGATTTAAATTTAACCATTCAATGTCTGATTCTTTTCTTGCCGCATTAATAACCAGAAGTATGCTTTCTTCATTTGTTTCTAAAATTCCTTGATCATAAATGATTAGATCGTCTTGAATTCCTCCATTTTCTTTTAAAAAAACTGTATAACACGCTTCACCAGCTCCTATTCGAAACACGTCTGAAGGAACTAAATTTTGTAATGCGCTCTTGATATTTTTACCTTTTACTTGAACAACACCCATATGAGATATGTCGAACATTCCAACATTTTTTCTTACTGCATTGTGTTCTTCTATTAACCCAGAAAAACTAACAGGCATTTCCCAATTTGCAAAAGGGACCATTTTACCCCCTAATTTTTTACATTCTTCGTAAAGAGGAGTTTGCAGTAATTTCATTTTTTGCGGAACGTTAAAAGAAATTCACTTTTAAAAACGTGAACCCATAAGAATTTCTAGAACTAAATTTAATGCTTTGTGGCTCGATCCGGAAAGTTTTACTACTCTATGAGTCTTGGGTTAAGACTTGATGACTCTAAAAAGATCTTGCATGAGCTGTAATCAGTGTGTTTCAAGTCATTTTGATTCATGCTCTTGGTGCAAACTTAGAAAGATAAAAATACATTCTGAGATTTCTTCATTTGTTTCTTGTGGCCATTGGATCAAAAAAGAACCTTATCTCTCTAAGATTTCTGAAAGATCTTTTGATCAACAACTTGATTTTGGAAAGGTATTAGTTACAGATAAGAATTAAAGTCAAATTTTTTTAGGGTGATTTGTCCAATAACATAATTAATGAACGTATAACTTTTGCAGCAAGGATGCTACTAATACCAGTGTTATCTAATTTGGGAGATAATTCGACTACATCAGCACCAATTAAGTTATGAGATTTAATGACATCTATTATTGCTGCAAAATCTCCCCAGAAATAGCCTCCTGGCTCGGGAGTGCCTGTTCCAGGCATTATTGATGGATCAAACCAATCTAAATCAAACGTTAAATAGATTGGTGTTCCTTTAAAACTTTTTAGAGCTTCTTCTAAAGATTTTGCATTCGCTCCCAAAGTATGTTGAATCAATCTTTTAGTATTATGCATTTCAAGAAATTCTGATTTTGTTCCACTTCTTATTCCTATTTGAAAGATCTTATTGCTCGGTAGTATTTCTAAACATCTTTTCATAGTACATGCATGACTAAATTGACTACCTAACCATTCATCTCTAAGGTCTGCATGAGCATCTAATTGAAGCATAATTAATTCAGGATAATGAGTAACTATTGATTTAATAACCCCACTTGTTATTGAATGCTCTCCACCAATAATAAGAGGTTTTAAATTCTTTTTAAGTAAAATATCTATAGCATCTCTTATATAATCAAGTGTTAACTTTGCATCTCCAATGGGAACATCTAATGAACCAACATCAGCAAATTTTATATCTTCTAAATCTAAATTTAATTGCGGACAATATGTTTCAATTCCATAACTATCTTCCCTAACAGCAGAAGGACCAAATCTTGCACCAGGTCTAAAGCAACAAGTTCCATCATAAGGAACTCCTAATAGCGACACTCTGCATTGATCGATCCCTCTTTGCGCAGCCATAAATATTGCACCATCGTTATTAAATAGTGATAGATCTTTTAGGTTGGATTTGGTCATGTTTTTGCGAACTCCCTTTCTATGAATGCAGGAATAGTGTTAAATGCACCTTGTTGCCATCGTTGGCTCCAAATCTGACAATTTTTGGAGATCTCTTCTACGCGACTTTTTTTTGGATACATATATTTTGGCTTTTCCATAGATGCGAATGTCCAGCTCCACAAACCGCTTGGGTATATGGATACAGATCCATACATTGGATCTGCGTAGTCAAAAATTTCACGAAGAACTTTGACAATATTTATATGAATTTCCTGAAAAGATTCTGGCGATTCACTTTGTGTTGCTAAAACCCCTCCTGGTTTAAGTATTCGTTGGCAATCTTTGAGAAAAGAATTGCTGAATAACCCTTTGGCCGGTCCAACAGGATCTGCGCCATCAATAATAATCACATCATATGAATTCTCTTTTATATGTTTTACCCAATCAATTCCATTCTTGATTTGTAAATGCAATCTTGAGTCAGACCATGCATTTCCTCCAATAGTAGGTAAATACTTTTTACTTAATTCAATAACTTTTATATCGATTTCAACTAAATCGATAGACTTAACCTCTTTATATTTTAAGCATTCTTTTGCACTACCCCCATCTCCTCCTCCAATAATTAGAATATTATCTATTTGATTGGAAGAACATAATGCAGGATGAATAAGACATTCGTGATAATACTTTTCAGACTTTTCTGCTGTCATCCAACAATCATCAAGTAATAGTGCCTTGCCATATCTTTTGCTTTCAAAGATGGTAATTTTTTGGAAAGTACTAGACTCCTCTAGTATTAATTTTCCCAGTAATCCATACCTTACTCCTTGATGATATTCGTCAAGCCATTCTAAGGTTGTGTTTAGTTGATTATTCATAATTATGATATTAATGATTGAGATTAATCTTTGCTAATTTCCAGTATTTTTCTAACTTCTTTTTTGATTGGGAATGTAATTCGCCCTCTATATTTTCTTCAATGTACTTTAACCGCTCTAAGAATCTTTTATTAGTTTTTGCTAATCCTTCCTCAATAGATATTTTATGCCATCTTGCAATATTTATTAATGTAAACAATACGTCTCCTATCTCAGCTTCAGCATAAGAGGTTTTGTCTTTTTTTAGTGCATCTTTTAACTCTTCTAATTCTTCATACAATTTATCCCAAATTTGATCACTTTTTTCCCATTCGAATCCGTTTTTTGAAGCTTTTTTAGAAATAATGAGTGCTGCTTGTGTTGCAGGGTGAGGTCTTATCTTTACTCTTAATCGGTCACTAATTGGAGTTTTTGAGTTATTTAATGGTCTTTCTTTATTTTTGATTTTTTCCCATGAGTACTCCACTTCTTTTATACTTACTTTTCCTTTTTTTTGAAATACATGTGGATGCCTGCGAATTAGCTTTTCTGTGATTATGTCAATGATATCTCCCATATCAAATAAGTTTTTTTCTTTTCCTATTTGAGCATGTAAAATTATTTGTAATAAGAGATCTCCAAGCTCTTCTTTTAATTCGT